>CAJIYH010000002.1 GCA_905181615.1 uncultured Flavobacteriaceae bacterium | reverse complement strand
GGTCCGGTTTAGGAATATTACTACCAGGCGAAACTGCTAAATACCAAGCATATTATATCATTCCTTCATCATTTAGTTCAATTCAAATCTCCAATATAGCTACTGCCACGGCGAGTAGTCCAGGCAACAGTAATGACGTTTCTGATCAGAGTGATGATGGCGATGACACGGATGGTAATTTAGTTGATGATCCAACGATTGTAGATATTGTCCCAAATACTTCAATGGAGATTACTAAAACCGCATCTGTTACTGATAATGGAGATGGGGTAAATGGAACTGCAGATGTTGTTGTTTATACTATTACGGTTAATAACACGGGAGACACCTCTCTTACAGGAGTAATAATAAGTGATGTTCTTACTGATGGAAACGGAACAGTACTATCCTTAGATGCAGGACCTACCTTTGGAAGTGCTTCTTCAGGGTCATCACAAGGCACTTTAGCCTCAGGCGAAATTGCAACCTATACAGCTACCTATACTATTGCTCAAACCCCTGCTAATACAGGTTTAATTAGTAATGTTGTTACAGGTACAGCATCTTCCCCAGGTCAGAGTAATAATGTTACAGACACCTCAGACGATGGTGATGATAGTGACGGCAATACAACTAGCGACGCGACGATTGTAAACACTCAATCTAGTGGAGCTATGGAAGTCACCAAGACAGCATCAGTAGTAGACACTAATGGTAATGGGAACAACGATCAGGGTGATGTAATCGTTTATACGATAGCCGTGGCCAATACGGGTAGTGTTACCCTATCAGGTTTAGCATTAACTGACACGTTAACGGACGGCTCAGGAGGTTCTCTTAGTTTAGCTTCAGGTCCAACTTTTACTAGTAACAGCGCCTCTTCAGCGGAAGGGAGTTTAGCAGTAGGAGAGATATCTACTTACACAGCGACTTATACGATAAGCCAGAATGTAGCCAATACAGGGTCAGTAAACAACAGTGTATCTGCAACGGCTAGTACTCCAGGGAACAGTAATGATGTTACTGATGTATCAGACGATGGTGATGATAGTGACGGAAATACAGCAAATGATGTAACAGTAGTTTTAACAAGTTCAGATTCTTCCATAGAGGTAACTAAAACAGCTGTTGTAAATGACACTAATGGTAATAGTAAAACAGATCAAGGTGATGTAATCGTTTACAATATTACGGTTCGCAACACAGGAAATATTACCCTTAGCAGCATAACAGTTAGCGACACCTTAACAGACGGTAATGGAGGATCTTTAAGTTTAGATATCGGACCAAGTTTTGTATCGAATAGCGGTTCATCAGCACAAGGGACACTAATCTCGGGTGAGATTGCTACCTATACAGCAACTTATACGATAAGCGCGGCAGCAGAGAACACACCAAGTATTAATAATACCGCTCAGGCAACAGCTAGTACACCTGGAAACACAAATGATGTTAGTGATGTATCGGATAATGGTAATGATGGGGATGGTAACACGAGCAATGATCCAACGGTAGTAAACATTACAGCAAGTCCCCAGATGGAAGTAACCAAAGAAGGAACGGTTACTGACAATGGTGATGGAGTTTTAGGAGTAGGCGATACAGTAAATTATACCATAAAAATCGAGAACCAAGGGAATGTAAATATTACAGAACCATCATTAGTAGATACCTTCACAGATGCACTGTCCAACACCTTAGCATTAACAAGCGGACCAACGTTTGACTTTGGAGACCTAGGTTCTTCAGAAGGAACTATCAAGCCAAATGAGACGGCTCACTATGGGGCAACCTTTGTAATCACACAAGGGGTAGTAGATGCAGGAGGACTGATCAATAGTGTAACAGTAACAGCGAGTAGCACGGGTAATCCAGGAGGTCTTAGTGATGTATCGGATGATGGGGATGACACAGATGGTAATACAACCAACGATACTACGGTCTTGGTTATTAATCCAAACCCAATTATTGAAACTACTAAAACAGCTGTAATAGTTGACAATAACTCTAATGGTATAAATGATTTAGGAGACACAATCACCTACACAATTACGGTAGAAAATAAGGGTAATGTAAGTTTAACCGGATTAGGATTAGTTGATACCTTAACTGATGGTAATGGTTCTTCACTTAGTTTATTGAGCGGTCCTACGTTTGTTAGTTCAAGTGCTTCTTCTGCAGCAGGCTCATTAGCTGTATCAGAAATAGCAACTTATACTGCAACTTACACTGTAACCCAGCAAGGCTTAGATAGCGGAAGTATAGTAAACACGGTACTCGCAACAGCAAGTAGCCCAGCAAACAGTAACGATGTTAGCGACCGAAGTGATAATGGTGATGACAGTGATGGAGAAACTCAAGATGATAATACAGTCGTAACACTTACACGTACCTCTTTAGTGGAATCGACTAAAACAGCAACAGTAACAGATAATAACAGTAATGGTTCTACCGACTTGGGCGATACGATTGTTTATACGATTACGGTAGAGAACAAGGGTAACGTAACACTATCTAGTATAGGCTTAACCGATACCTTATTGGATGGAGATGGTTCAGCTCTTAGTTTATCAAGTGGTCCAGTGTTTACATCAGCGAGTGCTTCATCAGCTCAAGGAACCTTGCTTGTAGGAGAGACAGCGAGTTATACGGCGAGTTATACGATAACCCAATTAGCATTAGATACGGGAAGTATAAGCAACAGTGTTTTAGTAACTGGAAGCAGTCCAGGTCAGAGTAATAATGTAACGGACACTTCAGATGACGGAGATGACAGTGACGGCAATACAGAAGACGACACCACAGATATAACAATAAGCAACACTCCATCTTTAGAAGTAACTAAGACAGCAGCGATAACCGATAATGGTGATGGTGCAGTCGGTAAAGGAGATGTGGTTCAGTATACAATCTCTGTGATTAACAACGGTAATGTTACCTTATCTAGTTTAAGTGTAGCAGATATTTTAAGTGATGCTAGTGGAAACACACTTAGTTTAAACAGTGGTCCGTCCTTCTCGGGCTCTTCACAGGGATCTGCACAAGGAACTCTTAAGGTAGGCGAGACAGCAAGTTACAATGCACTTTATATTATTAACCAAGCAGCAGTAGATGCAGGAGGCTTATCGAATCAGGCATCAGCTACGGCAAGTAGTCCAGGGAATAGTAATGATGTTACTGATATGTCTGATGACGGGGATGATAGTGATGGCAATACGACCGATGATCCAACCGTCACTACAATTACTACATCTAGTTCACTAGAGGTAACAAAAACAGCAGCTGTAACTGATAATGGAGGTGATGGTAATACAGGTTCAGGAGATATTATAAATTACACAATTACAGTAGAGAATAAGGGTAATGTTACTTTATCTGGCTTAACCTTGGTTGATACCTTAACAGATGGAAGTGGCGGATCACTTACACTTACTAATGGTCCATCGTTCTCATCGACAACCTTAGGGTCTTCCCCAGGTACACTAAAGCCGAATGAGGTAGCAACCTATAGTGGATACTATATCATCAGTGCAAATGCAGCGTTAACTTCTAGTATAAATAACAGTGTATTAGCTACAGCGAGTAGTCCAGGCCAGAGTAATAATGTAACGGATACTTCTGACGATGGAGACGATAGTGATGGTAATACGACAGATGATGTAACGGCTGTATCGATCACTCCACTTCCAGCCATAGAGGCAACTAAGACAGCGGTAACAACAGATAATAATAGTAATGGTATTGTAGACTTAGGTGATACGATTGTCTATACTATTACGGTAGAGAATAAGGGTAATACAAGTTTATCAAGCTTAACTCTGGCAGATACTCTTAGCGATGGAAGTGGTGGATCACTAACCTTAACAAGCGGACCAACATTTACATCAGCAAGTGCAGGATCAAGTCAGGGAACACTGACCCTTGGAGAAACAGCAACCTATACGGCATCGTATGTAGTTAGTAGTTCAGCTGCATATACTGGATTTATCTCTAACACAGTGTTAGCAACAGCTTCTTCTCCAGGGAATACGGATGATGTAACCGACACCTCAGATGATGGAGACGATACAGATAGTAATACTACTAATGATCCAACAGTAGTTAATATAACAGCTTCTCCGGGAATAGAGGCAACTAAAACAGCAACGGTTACAGATAATGGTGATGGAGTTTTGGGTAAAGGAGATATAGTTAGGTATGATATTAAATTGACTAATACCGGTAATATCAATTTACAAAACATTAGTATTTTCGATCAATTTTTATCTAATGCTGGAAGCTCACTAAACTTAATTTCAGGCCCATCATTTTCCGGATCGTCTCTTGGATCAGCGGCAGGAAATCTTAAGCCGAATGAAATAGCTAATTATATAGCATATTATATAATTGAACAAGATGTAGTCGATGCCGGTGGATTCACTAATCAGGTGATTGCCTCAGCAACTTCAAATGATGGAAATGTAAGTGATATAAGTGATGATGACGATGATACAGATGGAAATTTAGTTAATGATCCAACACTAATCTCAATTACACCTACCCCTTCAATTGAGGCAACTAAAATTAGTCAGGTAACAGATAACGGTAACGGATTAACAGGTGTTGGTGATGTAATTAATTATGTTATTACTATTAAGAACACAGGAAATGTTAGCTTAAGTAATGTAACAATAACAGATATATTAAATGATGGTAACGGTAATTCCCTTACTTTATCAAATGGGCCAACATTCGGGGGGTCTTCACAGAATTCTATAAATGGTAGATTAATTCCAGGAGAAACAGCAACATATAATGCTTACTTAATAGTTAATCAAAATCAAGTTAACACGGGGTTGGTTTCGAATACAGTAAACGTAGTGGCAAGTAGTCCTGGACAAACTAATAATATAAGTGACCAATCTGATAACGGAAATGATACTGATGGTAATGTCCTAGATGATGCTACAATTAACCAATTTGATATAAATTCTTCTTTAGAAATTACTAAAATAGCTAGCATAGTAGATGCAAATAGCAATGCTCAAAATGATCTTGGAGACTCTATAGTTTATACAATTACTGTTGAGAATACTGGGAATGTTGCTTTATCAAATCTTGTTTTAATAGACGTACTAAAGGATGGTAATAACAATACACTTAATTATACGCAATCAATTAGTTTTAACTCATCCAGTTTGGGGTCATCTTCAGGAAATTTAAAAGTTAATGAAATTGCAACATATACTGCAACCTATACAATTGATCAGAGTAATGTAGATTCAGGTAGAATTAAAAACTCAGTATCAGCTGTTGCTTCAGACCCATTAAATTCAAGTTCTGTTTCCGATTTAAGTGACGACGGAATTGATAGTGATGGAAATATAACTAACGATATAACCGAAACCTTAATATATCAAAACCCAATAATTAAAGTTGTTAAGAGTGCATCAGTTGTTGATATAAATTCAAACAGCAGTAATGATAGTGGAGATGTAATTGTTTATAATATCACAATTGAAAATACGGGTAATGTTAGTTTATCAAATCTCACTTTAGTAGATAATTTAACCGATGGAGATGGAAATGCATTAGCCCTTTCAGAAGGACCAGTCTTTACCTCTTCAAGTGCTAGTTCTGCACAAGGAAGTCTTCTAGTAGGAGAAATCGCAACATACACCGCCTCTTATACTATATCTCAACTTGCCGCTAATTCAGAATCTATAAATAACTCAGTTCAAGCAATAGCAAGTAGTCCAGGAAATTCAAATAATGTATTTGACATTAGTGATGACGGTGATGATTCAGATGGAAACACAACTAATGATTCAACAGTAGTTGTAACAACTTCAGGCGGATCAATAGAAGTCACTAAAACAGCAGTAGTTTCCGACAATGGTGATGGGACCAACGGAGGTGGAGATACAATTAATTATACTATAACCATAGAAAACATAGGAGGTCAATCCATCACTGGAATTACTCTTGTTGATAATTTAACAGATAATAATGGAAATACATTAACCTTAGATTTAGGACCAAATTTCTTGAGTTCATCACAGGGATCTGTTCAAGGGACTCTTCTTGCAGGGGAGATTGCAACCTATTCTGCAAGCTTTGTCATTACTGGAGCTTCCGCAGACAGTGGATTAATTCAAAACAGTGTAGTGGTAACAGGAAGTAGCCCAGGGAATACTAACGATATTACTGATACTTCGGATGATGGAAATGACACTGATGGAAACACAACAGATGATCCAACGGTAGTTTATACTTCATTAGCACCAGCTATAGAAGTTACTAAAACAGCAACGGTTGCTGATAATGGGGACGGAGTAAATGGAGCTGGTGATACTATTAATTATTTAATTTCTATTGTTAACACAGGAAACGTAACTATTACTTCTCTAAACTTAGTTGACACAATAACTGATGGAAATGGAACCTCGTTAACTCTAACTTCTGGTCCAAGCTTTGTTTCAAATTCTAATAATTCAAGTCAAGGATCAATTATTTCTAACGAAACAGCTATTTATTCAGCCAGTTACATAATTTCTAGTTCAGCTGCTTTAACCTCTCAGATTCAAAATACAGTAACTGTAACAGGAAGTAGCCCTGGTAATTTAAATGATGTTTCTGATGTTTCTGATAATGGAAATGACAGCGATGGTAATACCACTAACGATCCAACACTAGTTCTAATCGCTGACTTAAAATCAATGGAAGTTACCAAAATAGCTACTGTTGCGGATAATGGGGACGGAGTTAATGGAGTTGGGGATACTATAAATTATGTCATTACTATAAAGAATAATGGAAATGTAACGATAAATTCTTTAAGCCTTACAGATATTCTAACTGATGGAAATGGAAATGCCTTAATCTTAACATCAAATCCGACATTTATTTCCAATTCAAATGGATCAAATCAAGGTTCAATTATAGCTGGAGAAACATCAACCTACAACGCTAGTTTCCTAATTACAGAAAACACAGTAAATTCTGGAAGTGTTAATAATTCTGTTACAGTAATAGGAAGTAGTCCTGGCAATAGTAACGACGTTTCGGACATAAGTGATGATGGAGATGATACTGACGGCAATACTTCAAACGACCCAACTGTTGTTAGTTTTAATATCAACAGTTCAATTGAAGCAACAAAAACAGCCTACACCATCGACAATGGAGACGGAAGTATAAATGCTGGTGATACCATTGTTTACACGATTACTATAAATAATACAGGTTCTACACAACTTTCATCAATTACGCTAATTGATACTTTAAAAGATGGCAACAATAATGTTCTTCAGTTATCTTCAGGGCCACTCTTTGTTTCCTCTACCCAGGGATCTTCCCAAGGCTCATTGAATCCCAGTGAAAGTGGAACTTACTCGGCAACCTACATAATTTCTAATAATGATGCTGGAACGGGGAAAGTTATAAATACTGTAACAGTAAACGCTTCTAGCCCAGGAAATAACAATGATGTAACAGATATAAGTGATGATGGAGATGATTCTGATGGAAACACAACTAATGACCCTACTATAATTGAAATCATTTCTTTACCTGAAATAGAAGCAACAAAAGTAGCAAGTATAGTAGACCTCAATCAAAACGGTATAAATGACGTAGGAGATAGAATTGATTATATCATTACGATTGAAAACAAAGGCAATATCACTGTAAGTGGTTTAGGATATATAGACACACTTTCGGACGCCAGCGGTAGAGAACTTATTTTAACAACCCAACCAACGTTTGGATCCTCTTCTCAAAATTCTCCAGAAGGAATACTTGCTCCGTCAGAAACGGCAAATTATACAGCTACTTATTTAATTGGCCAAAGAGCAGCAGATTCTGGAGTAATCAGAAACTCTATTGTATTCAGAGGTAACAGTCCAGGTAAGGTAGGAGATGTTTTTGATATTAGTGATGATGGAGATGATATTGATGGAAATACAGCTGATGACCCAACAGAGATATTTACTGTATCTAATGTTGGTATGGAGGTAACTAAAACAGCAGAAATTACCGATAATGGTGATATTGAAATAGGTGCAGGAGATATAATTACCTATAACATAAGTGTTGAAAACAAAGGAAATTCAACTTTAAGTGATCTTCTTATTATTGACTCTCTAACAGATGGAAATGGCAATACTTTAACCTTAAGTAATGGTCCATTCTTTTCAGGATCCTCAGAAGGATCTCCAGAAGGAGTTTTAATTAAGGGAGAAACCGCTACATACATTGCTTTTTATATAATTGATGCTATTGATGTTGCTTCAGGAATAATAATAAACACGGTTGAAGCGTCTGCAACTGGACCAAATCAGAACATTAGAATCACAGATATTAGTGATGATGGAGACGATACTGATGGAAATTCTTTAGATGACCCGACTGAGGTTTTATTGCAAGAAATTCCAGCTATTGAGATAACTAAAACAGCTTCAATAACAAACAACACAGATGGCATTGTAGATGCTGGAGATTTAATTTCTTATGACATTTTAATTGAAAACACGGGTAATACACTATTAAAAAATATTGTTCTTGAGGACACAATGACTGATGGAAACGACGGTATATTGAGTTTAACAAATGGGCCATTCTTTACGGGATCTACATTAGGATCCTTAGAAGGAAGCTTAAAAATTGGTGAAATTGCTTCGTATATTGCATTCTATAATATAGAGTTAAGTGCAGCAGAGACAGGCCGCATCATCAATAGTGCAAATGCTTCTGCTCAAAATTTAGAGGGATCTTTATACATAGAAGACACCTCAGATAATGGTGATGATACCGACGGAAATACTACAGATGATCCTACAGTTATTTTAATCTCTCCAACACCGTCTTTAGAGGTAACTAAAACAGCTTCATTAACCAATAATTCAGACTATATGAGTCCAGGTGATGAAATAATATTTACGATTTCAGTTGAGAATACAGGAAACGTAAATATAATCGATTTAGTAATTGATGATGTCATGACAGACGGAAACGGATCTTCAATCTATTTAACGAGATCACCTTATGAAGTTTCTGCTACAAACGGTTCTTCACAAAATTTAATTAGTCCGGGAGGGGTAATCGTGTTTAATGCTAATTATCTAGTAACTCAGTCCGATATTTATTCAGGATTTATTGAAAACATAGCTCGTGTATCAGGGACATCAATAAATTATAATGATCCTATTTTTGATTTGAGTGATAACGGGGATGATACGGATGGTAACACATTAGATGACTCAACGATAATCAAATTAGAGTCTGATTATACACCTAAATTAGAGGTTTACGAATTGGTTACACCAAATGGTGACCAAAAAAATGATTATTTAATAATTCGAGGAATAGAGGATTATCCAGATAATATTTTAAGAATTTATAATAGGTGGGGTGTTTTAGTTTTTGAAAGCAATGGATATCCTGGCCCTGGTAATTCAGAGATATTTACAGGATACTCTAATGGGAGAATTACTATCAGTAAAGACGAAAAACTTTCTTCTGGAACATATTATTATGTTTTAACATTCCCATCAAATAATAATCCTGGGAAGAGTGAATATGTGGGGTATTTATATTTACAAAACGATTTGCAAAATGAATAGAGTATTTAGAAAATATTTATTTATATTATTGGGACTAGTTTCCAGTTCTCTTTATGGACAGCAGGAATCTCAATTTACCCAATACATGCATGTACCTCAATTTTTTAATCCAGCTTATGCAGGAAATCGTGGAATAATGAGCTTAAGAACAATAACTAGGTCGCAATGGGTAGATTTAGAGGGTGCTCCAAAAACTAGTTTAATTTCATTTGACACTCCGGTTGGGGCTGACAATAAAGTTGGTCTTGGTGGCACTATTTTTTATGAGCAAATAGGCCCTTTGACTGAAACTAATTTTTCTTTTGATTATTCATATTCTATAAACTTTATGTTTTCTAAATTATCGTTTGGACTTAAAGCGGGTTTAAATTCATACGATATTGATTTCAACAAACTAAATATTTACGATCGAACAGATCCTTATATTGGTTTTTCTGTAGACAACAAATTTCAACCACAAATAGGAGTAGGAATATTTTATAATACTCAAAGTTATTATATGGGGATTTCTGCGCCAAACCTTTTAGAAAGAAAATATTTTGATTTGGTAGATACGGAATCGAGTTTCTTTTCTACTTTTTCAAAAAAAATTCATTTATATTTTATTGGCGGCTATGTTTTTGATTTAAATCCCTCATTAAAATTTAAGCCAGCTACCTTGGTTAAGGTAGTCAAGGGAAGTCCAATTCAGTGGGATCTTTCTCTTAACTTTATACTAAACAATAACTTTACGTTTGGCGTTGCAAATCGAATTGATTCTGCAATCACAACAATGGCAGGTATTCAGTTGTCAGATTCAATGATGATTGGGTTTAGTTATGACTTTACTTCAACTGAAATAAGAAATTCAACAAGTGGATCTTTTGAGGTTCTTTTTAGATTTGATTTTGGAACGAACAGAAAAATATTGACACCTAGGTTTTTTTAAATTATGAATTTAAACACATTGAATATTAAATATTTTGCTACTACATTTTTGCTGGTATTCATCTGTGTTATGAATAATTTGAATGCTCAAAATACCTTAAATAGAGATAAAATTGAAATAATTATAGGATCTTATAAAAATGAAAATAATGCATACCTCCATAAAATAAAATTAAAAAAGAAAGGATTTAAAGGAGTTCGAGTTCTTCCAAAAAAGAATGAATTTTTTAAAGTATCCATAAATCAGTTTAAAACTTTAAAAGAAACAAATCAATTTATAGATAGTGTAGGCATTAAAAAAATTGATTACTGGCTTTTTTATCAAGAAGACTATAAAGCTTCTATAGAAATTGTTACAAATGAAATTGATTCACTCAATGTTAAAACTTCAACTATTCCAGTCGAGGAAATAATACAATCACAGGTTAAGGATTCCATTATAATTTTTATAAAAGAAAATGAAAATAAGGTTTCTTCAAATTCAAAAACACACAAAGATACTTCAGTTGATATAGAGTCTTCTATTGATTTAATAGAAACGTTTAACGATAATCTTGATATTTCAGAACATTTAGATTCTATTAACTCTATTTATTTAAAAACACAAAGCATTGATTCAATTATTCAACCTGATTTTGAGGCTGAAGTTTTAGATTCCATATTTCCTTTTGATATATTCCAATTAGAAAATAAAATAGCAGTTGATTTAGCTTCATCTGGAGTTTTAGATTCCATATTTCCTTTTGATATATTCCAATTAGAAAATAAAACAGCAGTTGATTTAGCTTCATCTGGAGTTTCTAGTATATTTTTTGATGAATCTAAAATAGATTCTCTGTCTAATTTATTTGATTTAAAGAATAAGGCTAGTGTTAATAATATATTTTCGGCGAAAAGTAATTACGAGGCGTATGAGTTTTCTCCAGCAATAGAACGCTATCTTAAATTGGCCAGATCCGGCAAGGTAAATAAAGAAATATTCAAAAACTTAGCAATTGCTTACTACAACAACAGTCAGTACGATTTAGCTACAGTTTGGTTTAATAAATTAATTACTTCCTATCCTAAAAACCTTGACCCAAAAATTTATTTTAAAGCATCTGTTGCTTTTAAAAGTATAGAGGCATATGATGCTGCAGATGAATTTTATAAAAAATATGTTGAATTAAATAAGCAACCTATTTCACAAAAGTATTTAGAATCGAATTCAAATTATTTAGATACCATTTTAAAAAATAGCGGAAACTATAACCTGTTCAAAACAAATATTAATACAGAAAATTCAGATTTCGGATTGAGTTTTTATGATAATGATAAAGTTGTATTTGCCTCAAGTCAAGATGCGACTGGGAGCAAAAAATTCAAATGGTCTAATGAACCCTTTTTAGATTTATTTACAGCTCAAATTGATTCACTTGGTAATTTGTCGGAACGAGAGCAGCTTAAAGGAAATGTCAACACAAAGTATCATGAGTCTACTGCCTCAATAAGTAAAGATGGGAATACGATGTATTTTACTCGAAACAACTTTTATGAGGGTAAATTAAAATCTTCAAGAGACTATGAGGTAAAGTTAAAGATCTATAAAGCAACTAAGAGTCAAGATTCATGGGGTAACATTGAAGAACTTCCATTTAATGGAAATCAGTATTCTACTGCTCACCCTATTTTAAGCCCAGATGAAAAAAAGTTATATTTTTCATCTGATATGCCTGGAACTTTTGGTATGTCTGACATTTGGTTTGTTTATATTTTTGATGATGGAGTTTTCAGTCAACCCATTAATTTAGGTCCAAATGTAAATACAGAGTTTAGAGAATCATTTCCTTTTATTGATTCTGAAAATAAGTTTTATTTCTCAAGCGATGGAAAACTAGGACTTGGTGGTTTTGATGTTTTCGAAGCTAAATTAAATGCAAGAGGTTACCCATATGAAATTTTAAATGTTGGAAAACCTGTTAATTCAGCATTTGATGATTTTGGATATGTTTATAATGACAAACGAAAATTTGGATTTATATCATCCAATCGAAATGGGTTAAATGGAAGCTCTTCTGACGAAGTATATAAAATTGTAAAAACAGATATTTTTAGTAGATCTACAAAAAGTTCTTTCCAATGTGAGGGAATCATTAAAGGTATTGTTTTTGACAAATACACTAAAAAAACACTTGTAGGAGCAACTATTGAACTATTAAATAAAAATAATAACATAATAAAAGAAGTTGAGTCAAATAATTTAGGAGAATTTGTTTTTAATGAAAATTTAGATTGTTCTGAATCTTATTTAATAAGAGTTTCAAACGGCATTAGTTATAATAGTAGAATTTTGACTTTAGATTTAAAGCAAGATCAGAATATTTATGAAAACATAGATTTAGAATGGTCAACAAATTGTTTACCAGATGATTTAATTTGTGTTTTAGGTATTGAACCAATTTACTTTGACTTAAACAAAGCTTCTTTAAAAGGTAGCTCTATACTTTCATTGAACAAAGTGATAATTGCAATGACTAAATACCCTAATATGATATTACAAATAAGCTCTTACGCTGACTCTAGAGCTTCAATTCAATACAATAAAGATCTTTCTCTTAGAAGAGCAACCAAAACTAAAAATTGGCTTACAAGTAAAGGGGTTAATTCGAGTCGATTAATAATTAAAGCTCTGGGTGAAGAAAATATAGATAACGTCTGTTTAGATAACCCCGGTTGTTCTGAGGAAGAATATCAATTGAATAGAAAGTCTACTTTTAAGATACTTCATTTTTAGATACATAAACTAATTTATTTATTTGATTAACAAGACTTTCAATGATTTTAAAATCCAAATTTTTAAAATCATTAATCATAATCATAATCAGATTTTTATTTTTTTAACTTCTATAAACAAACTAATGGCCAAAATTATTTAAGTAGTTGTGCTTGTCAAACATTATACACTAAAACTTCGTTTTTGTTTTAAAGCAAGATTATTTATTGATTTAACAGGTTTAGCAGTAGCAATGCAGTACTAATTTTTGTTTATGCACAAACTATTTAAATTAAATTTGAGTCAAAACAAATCCTATGGAATATTTATTTCATAATGAATTCCCTAAGGGAGTAAGTCGAATATGTATAAAAGGAGAATATTTTACCTTGGACGAGTTTAATGAACTAAAAGAGAAATATTTATCAAATTCTTCACATGAATCGATATGAATTGTTAGAAATTATTTTATTATTATTATTTTGTATATTACTATTTACAATTTTAAAAATTTAATGTTTTGAGATTAATTTTTATATTGCTTATTGTATGTGATATTTGTTTCGGTCAACAAGACCTTAATCAAGAAATAAGTTCATTAAGAGATTCTGTTTTATTTTATAGGTATTCAGATCCAGATAAAGCTTTAAACTTTGGCTTTGAAGTTTTGAAAATTGCTGATTTTTCAAATCCATCCCAATCTCTTGTTGGGGTCCACTCTCAAATAGGAGAAATATTATATTACCGTGGTCTTTATGCTGATGCTATTAGCTTTTATGATGAATCAATTAAATTATTTGAAGCTATACCTATAGAATTTCGAGGTGAAAAAAAAATTTCTCTTCCTCCTTGGATATTGATAAACATAGGTAACGTTTATTATATAAATAATGATTTTGAAAATTCAACTTTAAAATACAACGAGGCTTTATTGAATTTCAATTTATTTGAAAATATTCAAAATAAAAACTTTGGACTTGCTACTGTTTACGATAATTTAGGATCAATCGCAGAGTTGAAAAATGATTTTAAATTATCGATAGAATATTACTCTAAAGCTTATGAAATAAGAAAGAAAAAGAATAAAATAGAAGATTTATTGGTCTCCGAAATGCATCTTATGACAGTTAATATGAGTCAGCATAATATGTTTAATGTTAATAAACATTTTATTGAAATTGAAAGATTATATAAACAAGAAAAGAACGATTATTTAGATGATAATTTCAGTAAAAGCTTTACTACTCGAAACTATGGTTATGCATATAAACACATGGGCAACTACTATTTAAAAGCTGAAAAATACAAAGTTGCTAAAGAGTTTTTCGAAAAATCTAAAGAATTACTTACCGAATTTCCTTATGAACTACCATCTCTCCAATCAAAAATAGCAGAATGTTATTTAGGCTTAAAAAATTATGAAAAAGCTATTACTTCTGCAAATCATAACATTAAATCAATTAAGTTAAATCTCTTTAATAAATCAAAATTAAATAATTATAAAATTCTCGAAAAGATTTACCTTAAAAAAGGAGATCTAAAAAATTTAATTAAAATTAAAGATTCACTACTAGTAGTTTCTAGAGCTGGATATGATATGAATATTGTTAATAAAATGAGTGATTTAGAAACTAATATTATTCTATCTAAAAAAAAATCAGAAATAAATGATAGTCGAATTAAGTACAACACTTATTTATTCATTTTAATAATATGTTTTATAATTTTAACTTTCTCTCTTGTATCGCTTCGTTTAAACTTTAATCTAGAAAAAGAGAAGTCTAAAAAAATATTGAATGAAAAGACAATAATAGAAAATGATTTAAACCATAAGAAATTGGAATTAATAAATAAATCTAATTTCATTTCTAAACGAAATGAAAATTTAAATTATTTATTAGATTCAATAGATTCTTCTAAAATTAGTGCTTCCAATTCTTCAAAACAAATTAAACAAAAAATAAAAGATCTTTTACGTACTGAAAATTTAAATGATCGTTTTGAAAAACATTTTGAAGATGTATATCCAGGATTTTTTAAATCATTAATTAGTTATTCAAGTAATTTAACTCAAAACGATTTACGTTTTTGTGCTTATTTAAAAATGAACCAAAGTACAGATGAAATTGCCAAACTAACAAACATTTCTATTCGAACTGTAGAGAGTAAAAAATATCGATTGAAAAAGAAATTTAAAATTCAAAAAGACAAAAGTTTGACAGGCTTTATTCATTCTATATAATACGATTTAGCTTTAAAAAACATTATCATTTTAAACTTTCAATCGATTAATCTTTCGTAGAAAGAATAAATTGTAGTAAATATCCAAAGAAAATTGTAAGTACAGTTCCAATTACATTCAACCATAGATAGCTGATAACATCTAGATAACAGATATAAATTGTAAGTGCTTCTGATACTATAGCTGCATAAAAAACAGCTTGTCCTTTGATGGTTTTTAAGAAAATTGCGACTACAAAAACTCCCAAAATCGTTCCGTAAAAAATCGATCCAATGATGTTCACCAGTTGAATTAAATTTTCGAACAAACTTCCAAAACTTGCAAACATAATTGCAATAACTCCCCATAGTAGGGTAAAGAATTTAGATGCATTTACATAGTGCTTTTCAGCCAAATGACCTCTGTTTCTTTTGTATAGGTCAACTACCGTTGTTGCTGCCAATGCATTGAGTTCAGATGCTGTTGAGCTCATGGCAGCCGAGAGTATAACGGCTAATAATAGACCGATTAAGCCTTGAGGTAAATATTTCAGGATAAAAGAAATAAAGACATAATCTCTGTCATTTGTTTCAATTTCTGGGGCTGCGGCTTTAATTAAGGTTTTGGCTTGGGTTCGAATTTGTTTTTCTTGAACATCCAATCGTGCAACTTCTTCCAAGTTGATTGAATTTTCATCAAGAAGACGCATTCTTTTAAGATCTTGAATTTGACTTAGTTCTAGTTCTAATACTTTAAATTCATCTGCATAACTTGAATTCTTGACCACCTCAATTGCTTTTGGATTGAAGTTTATAGGTGCCGGCTCGAATTGATAAAAAACAAAGACCATAACCCCAACAAGAAGTATGAAGAATTGCATAGGTACTTTTAAGAAGCCGTTCATGATCAACCCAAGTTGACTCTCTTTAACGGATTTTCCAGACAAATAACGCTGCACTTGACTTTGATCTGTCCCAAAGTAGGAGAGTGCCAAAAACAGCCCTCCAGTTATTCCGCTCCAGAAAGTATATCTGCTGTTAAAATCTAAGCTAAAATCTATTACTTCTAGCTTTCCAGTTGCGCCAGCAATGGTAAGGGCATTAATAAAACCAACATCGGCAGGGAAGCTGTTTATGATGAAAATAAAGGCTGTAATCATCCCAAAAAAGATGATGAACATTTGTTGTTTTTGTGTTACATTAACCGCACGTGTTCCTCCGATAAGGGTATATAAAATAACCATGAATCCAATGAGTAGTATTAAAATTTTAAGGTTCCAGCCTAAAACAACACTCAATATAATTGCAGGTGCATATATAGTAATTCCAGCAGCTAAACCACGTTGAACCAAAAACAACACAGCGGTTAGGGTTCTTGTTTTTAAATCAAAGCGTTCCTCTAAAAATTCATATGCTGTAAATACTTTTAGTCGGTGGTATATTGGGATAAAAAAGAGGCAGATTATTACCACCGCAAGTGGTAACCCAAAATAGAATTGAACAAATCCCATTCCGTCATGATAAGCTTGACCGGGAGTAGAAAGGAAGGTAATTGCACTCGCTTGAGTTGCCATCACTGAAAGTCCTATGGTCCACCATCGGCTGCTGTTTCCACCCTTTAAGTAATCTTCAATTGAATCGTTTTTTCTGTTTTTCCAAACACCATAGAATACTATAAATGCAACGGTTCCTAAAAGGATAAACCAGTCCAATGCTACCATTTCTCGAATGTTTTCATGAATAAAATGAAAAGAATCCAATAGATTACATTTCCGAGGATTAAGTAGAAGTATATTTTATTTTTGGATGAAAACATAGTTATAGAGCTAGTAAATTAATGAGCAAACGATAAGCACCCGGAACACCTGCAGGTAATTCTCTAAAAAAGCTAATACCGGTGTATACTATCGTTCCTTTTCCATGAGGCGCAACAAGTATACTTCCAAATTTTTCAGATTCACCCAAGTCATTCATTCCCAATAAGGGAGTAAACCTTGCATCCCATTGATTTGGAAAATACAAGCCACGTTCTTGAACCCATCCTTCAAAATCTTTTGCTATTATTTTATGTGGTAGATTTAGTGCAGGATGTTTTGGATCCAGTATGCGAACATAACTATATTCATCCGTTACCCGATCCCTCGAGAGTTTTAAATCAAAAGGAGCTAATCTACTTGTTTTAAGCCCTCTGCTGGTGTTGTACTGAGTCACTAAGGTTCCGCCAGCTTCTGCAAAATCAAATAGCATTTGGTTTTTATATGCTAAAGATTCGATCACGTTGTATGCTCTAATTCCAATGAGGACCGCATCGTATTTTTTTAATTCTTCTAGAGAAATTGTTTCTATATCAATAGAGCTAATATCAATACCAACTGTTTTTAGACGCTCCATTACGGTATCTCCTGCACCGGCAATATAGCCCACTTTAATTTGAGGAAGTTTTAAATCCATCCGAACAACTCTAGCTTCACTAGGTTGAGCAATATATTGTTTTGGAATATGGGTGTAATCTAGGGTTTGAACTGCAAATAAATTTTCCTTTTTATCTCCTTGAATAGCAACAGGGCTCAACAAACCACTTTCTGCACTCACTAATGGTTTTAATTTATACTCTAAATATTGGGAGCTTCCTCTTCCATTAAGATTAACAGGAAATGCACTTTGAGAAGTTTCCCATCCTTTGGGATGAGATAATGTAACGGACCCTTTGTAATCAGTTCCATAACTGGTTACGTTTAAGCGAATGCTTTGTTCTTTTCCATCGGCAAAAAGAAAAACAGGTTGTTCAAAGTTAACACCCAAGGCTGGTAGCATATAAAAAGGACTTATAACTTCTCCTCGAACCGGATCTGTTTTTCGGTGTTTTACTGACTCTGTAAAAACAATTTTTTTTCCTGCAAGATTCAACTGAAAGTTCACTTGAATTGGACTTGGAGTTTGTGGTTTTCCAATCCAATCTTTATTATCAATAGTAAAAGTTCCTAAAGATCCTTTTTTTAGCAACCAGTAGGGAGTGCTAATTGAATTAGCCAAAGTGATTTTGAATGCTTTATTAAACCTAGTATTTGTTTCAAGGGGTTTGTCAAGCAAATCAAGAGTTGAGTTAACTTGAACACTTTCAAGTTGAATAGGAAGTTTACTTTGTTGAACCGCATTGATTGTGATTTTTAATTGCTCCCCAAGAACTCCATAAGGGCGTTCTGCATTAAATTGCATTTGTATTCCAGCACAATCTAAGATCAATTGTTTAGTCTCATCAAGTTTCCTTTCTTTCCATAAGCTAGCAGGGAGTTTGAGGATTGCTTCATGAATGTTCACTAATGTTTCTAAACTCTTCTGAGGTTGTTCAAAATCAAATGATTCGATTGCAGTAGCTACCATTTTTCCAATTGGACTTCCTCTTTCTAGTCTGGACCAGGTGGTGTTTATTCCTTCGAAAGGATCATTAGAGCGCGGGCGTTCTCCTCCAATAATTTCAATATATTCTGTTCTACTTCCCAAGGTAGGAGCACTTCCAAAACCTTGTGACTTATGAGAACTTCGACTTGATGCAGCAATTTCACTATTTGAGACTCCGGTTAATGGATTGAATACGCCTATTTCTAGAGACAGTAAATTTGATTTATCAGCTTTCTCAAATTTCTCTTGACTTCCATAAAACCACCAAGAGGTATTGAAAAATAAGCGTTGGGGTTGCCAAACTCCAAACTCTTTAAGTTGTTCTGGATATGCATCAGTATTGTTGCTTAGCCCAAAAGCTTCTTTACTTAATAAAGCAGAAGAAGTATGATGTCCATGTGTTTTTCCGGGAGTTCTGTGATCAAAACGATTGACTATAATATCGGGTTGAAACGCTCGAATACGATTTACAACTTCACCTAGGATTTGTTCCTTATCCCAAATTTTTAAGGTTTCGTCCGGGTGTTTTGAAAAACCAAAATCTATAGCAGAGGTGAAATATTGATTTCCGTTATCGATACTTCTTGCTTGCATCAATTCTTCTGTGCGAATAACCCCGAGTAATTCACGTAGTTCCGTTCCAATAAGATTTTGTCCTCCATCTCCGCGTGTCAGGGATAAGTAGGCTGCATGTGCATTTACATGATTAGAAAAGTAAGATATTAAGGCTGTGTTTTCATCGTCTGGATGAGCAGCTACATAAAGAGCAGATCCTAAAAAATTTAACTTTTCCAGCTGATTGTATATCTCTGTACTCGACTTTTGACTATACCCTTTGGTAGGGCTAAGAACGATTAACAATAAAAAAGTAAGTGCTTTATTTTTCATTTAAGTCAAGTTTAAAAGGAACTCTATATTGTTTAGAAGCGTTATTATTTTCTCTCCAATATTGTCGTCGCTCTGTGTGTATTTTTTTTGCAGTAGATACATAAGCAGCTCCTTTTCCAATATTTTTTTCAACCCAGCCTTCTATAAAATGAGGGAAAGCAGTGTTGAACTCTATCGCAATTGATCGTTTCAATTCATGATACGTTATTGTGTAAACTGTAGTTTTTTCCTTTTGATTCATTTCCGCAAGGGCTTGATGTGCTCTAATTTCTTTATGATTTAAACGACTACTTTCAAGACTTGGGACTAATTTTATTTCTCCAAGAGGTAGATTTTGCGGACCCATTCGAATCAAATTCCAAAGCTCATCTTCAGTTCTGTTTTCTGCGATTTTAAAGTTTTGATCTGCCTCTCCTTCGAAATAAGAATGTGAAGTGATTTCAAGTTGCTTTTCTCTTTTATTTATTTGTAAATAACTTAGCCCACACCATTCTTGAATGGAGGCAGAACTTTTTACGATATTTTGAGGACTTTTAATTGCACTAAAAGAACTACTCATAATAGAGTAGGGGTATATTCCTGTTAAAAATTTTTTGGTCCTGTTTGACTTTATAATAGGAATTGTGGTTTTTGACTTTTGGTTTGCTTTTACTTGTTCTTTATTTAAAAAATCTTCGGTTACAAAGATCAGGACTGCACTTCCATCTCTTATTTCTCCATACCGAGATTGCTCAAGAGAATAGGAACTTATCTCAGCATTTCCGTCAAACCAATGTTTTTTAAATTGTTCAGAAACACGTTGAGCGTTAATACTTAGAAACCCGAAGAGGGAGAATATAAAAAACAAGGTGTGTGCTTTTTTTATCATTTTTAAATGCTTGATGTAAGACGAATTAAACTTTGAACTACTTGTGCCATAGGCAAACCTACGATATTGGTGTAACTACCCGATATGTTTTCAATTCCAATGGTTCCTATCCATTCTTGAATTCCATAAGCTCCTGCTTTATCCATGGGTTCAAAATTATTTACATAGTATTCTATTTCTTCGGAAGAAAGTTCTTTAAAACGGACCTTACTGATTTCATTAATTATGTGTTGTTGTTTTTTTTGGGTAAAAGCAACTGACGTTATTACTTGGTGTTCTTTTGCTGATAAGGTAGTTAACATTTCAACAGCCTCTTTTTTGGTTCTAGGCTTTCCTAAATAAAGTTTATCTCCCCAGACTATGGTGTCTGCAGTAACAACAATTTGGTTGGTTTTAATAATTGAAATAAAAGGTTTAGCTTTTAATTTCACGAGATAATCAGAAATTTCAGTTCCTTTTAGTTTAGGATCAAAAACTTCATCTACCTCAAATGTTTTTAGGGTAAACGGGATTCCAGCTTCTTCAAAGAATTGTTTTCTTCTCGGAGAATTTGAAGCTAAAATAATTTCATATGACTTTAATTTTTGAGCGTACATTTCAATCGTTTTTTGCACCAATAGAAGTGCTCCATTTTCCTTGAACTCGAAGTACTTGCTCAATAACATCTCGGACACAACCTGCTCCACCATTTTTATGAGAAACATAGTCGGCTACTTCCTTAACGTCAGTAACAGCATCTTTAGGACAGGTAGCAACTCCTACTTTTAACATTACTTCAATGTCAGGTGCATCGTCTCCCATGTATAGAATTTCTTCTGCTTTGAGGTCGTAACTATAAATAAAATCTTCGTAAGGTTCAATCTTGTGGTGCGCCCCTAGATATATACTATCAACTCCAAGTGCTTTAAGACGACTTCGAACTCCTTCATTAGTTCCTCCAGAAATAATAGCAATTCTAAACCCTTGTTCTAGAGCGCATTTCATGGCATAGCCATCTTTTGTATTCATTTCACGGTACATTTCACCTGTAGTGGTAATCATCACATTTCCGTTTGTTAAAACCCCATCGACATCAAAAATAAAAGCTTTAACGTGGTTTAGATTTTCTTTATAGTTTACTGTGCTCATCGTTTTTCTGTATAGAATCTGTAAGGGTTAAATATAAGTTTTTAAACTCAGGATTTGAAAGCAGATCCAGATGTTTTTGAATGGTATTTATATCTTTTCTTAAAGCAGGTCCAGTTTGGACTTCTTTTGGAGTAATGGACTCAATCTTCGAAGCTGTTTCATTAATTAAGGGTAAAAGCATCTCAAAAGACACTTGCTGTTCTTCACAAATTTCATTTCCAATTTGATAAAGATGGTTCGTGAAGTTATTTACAAAAACCGCAGCAGTATGCAAGCCCATGCGTTGTTTGGAATTTATAGCATGAATGTTTTTACTTATATGTTTTGCTAGTTTGTTTAAGGTTTCTTCACTTAGGTTATTGTTTCCTTCAATACAAATCGGGATATTCTCAAAAACTACAGCTCTATTTTTAGAAAAGGTTTGGAGCGGATAAAATACACCATGGTTTTCATGATCTGATAATACATCCATAGAAACACTTCCAGCAGTATGAGCAACAATTCCTTTTAGGGAATTTAATTTAGCCGAAATCTCTGGCAGTATATCATCACTTAAGCACAATAAATATAAATCTGCTTCTTTTAGTTCTTCAATTCGATTCGTAATACTAACTTCATTTTTATGTGATTCAATTGAATTTATATTTCTATTAAACCATTGAATTACCTCAACCTCTTTGGTTTGAATGAAATTATTAAAAAGATGCCTACCTAAATTTCCAGCACCAAGAATAGAAATCTTTATCATACCCTAAATGTAAAACAATATTTTCATAATTAATATTTGATATTAGCTGTTATTTTTTCAGTTTAGATACTCTTTGGGACCTATTCCAAGTATAAGATTGTTGAATGAAGATTGAAATTGAACTTTTGTTTGTTATATCGAAGATTTGTTTTGTTTTGAAAGCCTATTTAAAATGCATCAAGTATCTTTGTGTCGAAATTTAGGATGACTTTTTATGAAAGAAAAATTACTAACTTATTTAGCTTCTAATCGTTTAATGAGTGTGCTTTTTATTGCATTTCCAACAGCAATGGGAATCGGTACTTTTTTAGAAACCTGGTATTCTACCGATGCTGCAAAGATTTGGGTATATAACGCCTGGTGGTTTGAGTTGATGATGGTGTTTTTTGTTTTCAATTTCATAGGAAACATGTTTAAATACAAACTTTTCAGAAAAGAAAAGTGGGCAGTTTTAAGTATTCATTTATCATTTATTTTAATACTATTTGGAGCTTTTATTACTCGTTATATTGGTTATGAAGGTGTTATGCCCATACGAGAAGGGGAGTCTACCAACATTTTTTTATCTGAAAAAACCTATTTAGAAATTTTAGTTGATGGCGAGTTTGAAGGGAGCGCTTTAAGAAAGCCAATCACAAAACAACTTCTTTTATCAGAACATGTTGATCACGATTTTGTGATATCAGATGAATTTAAAGATCAAGATTTTTCGATTAATTTTGTAGATTATTTAGAAAATGCAACCGAGGGTTTAGTTTTAGACTCGGAGGGAGATAGATACCTAAAGATAGTTGAGGCAAGTGATGGAAATAGGCACGATCATTATATCAAAGAGGGAGAGGTAGTTAACATCCACAATCTCTTATTTACGTTAAACAACCCTATAGATGGTGCCACCAATATCCAGGTAATAGATGGGGAGTATTTTGTTAGCAGTCCGTTTGAAGGTACTTTTATGCGAATGGCAGATCAGTTTGAAGGAAATCTAGTTAAAGACAGCATACAGCCGTTACAACTTCGCTCGCTTTATGAATTGCCTAATTTTCAGTTTGTAATTCCAGAGCCTGTTTTAAGAGGTAAGTTTGATATAGTAAAAGCAGATGAAGACCAAGCTTCTCAGCAAGATGCTTTAAGATTAGAAATTAAAACAGATGGTAAGTCAGAATTGATTACCGTTCTTGGAGGGAAAGGTGTAACAAACGACCCTAAAAAAATAGTAGTTGGAAATTTAGAATTCTATGTTAAATATGGTTCAACATCTTATGAGCTTCCTTTTAATATTAGATTAAAAGATTTTATTGCAGAACGTTACCCCGGAACTGAAAAAAGTTATTCTTCTTTCAAAAGTAAAATTATAGTTGAAGACAAGGAACCCTATGATTATGATATATACATGAATCATGTTCTTGATCAACAAGGATATCGTTTTTTTCAATCCTCTTTTTCTCCAGACGAAAAAGGTACTGTGCTTTCTGTAAATCATGACTTTTGGGGAACTTGGGTTACCTATATTGGTTACTTTATGTTGTATATGAGTTTAATGGGGATTTTCTTTATAGGAAAAACTAGATTTAAAGACCTTTCAAAAACACTAGATAAAATTAAAATAGAGAAGAATAAACTAACGCTGCTAATATTACTTGCTTTTTCGATTGGTTGGGCTCAAGACCACGACCATGTAAAAACTCAAATTAATTTCGATTCACTTGTGGTAGCGGATGCTTTTTCAAAAGAGCATGCTGCTAAATTCGGATCTTTAGTAATTCAAGATATGGGAGGCCGAATGAAACCTGCCAATACATTTTCATCTGAATTATTAAGAAAAGTAAGTAAATCCGATACTTACAATGGAATGGATTCTAACCAAGTTTTACTATCTATTCTTAATGCTCCTGCTGTTTGGTATAATATTCCGGTAATTTATTTGAAACGCGGTAACGATTCTATTCGTTCAATATTAGGCGTCAATACCAAAGCCAAATTTGCCCCCTTAATGTCATTTTTTGATACTACTGGGGTTTATAAATTATCCACACAACTGGAAGGTGCCTATAGAACACCAGTTCCAAATCAGTTTCAAAAAGACTTTATTGAAGTAGACAAACGTGTCAATTTATTGTATTCTGCACTAGAGGGGAAAGTGCTTCGAATTTTTCCTATCCCCGAAGATGAAAACAATAAATGGGTTTCTTTCCCTGAGTTAGAAGAAGCTAATTTTAAAGGAACGGACTCTCTTTATGTTCGTAATGTCTTGCCTTTATATTTTCAATCATTACGTACTGGAAAAGCAACAAAAGATTATAAGCAAGCTTCTGATCTATTAGAAAGTTTAGCAGGTTTTCAAAAGCGTTATGGAGGAGATATATTGCCTTCTGAGGACAAAATTACGGCAGAGATTGCTTACAATAAATACGATATATTCAAAAAACTTTTCAGTTGGTATCTCTACGTTGGAGCTCTTTTCTTTATAATTCTATTGATTCAGATTTTTAAAGATTCTAAAGTCATTCGATCTAGTATTTTTTTCTTTAAAGCTTCAATTGGAATTCTGTTTTTACTCCATACTGCTGGTTTAATTGCTCGTTGGTATATTTCAGGTCACGCTCCTTGGAGCGACGCATATGAATCTATGATTTATGTATCCTGGGCTACTATGTTTTTTGGTCTTGCTTTTGGAAGAAAATCTAATCTAACGATGGCAGCAACCACATTTGTGGCCGCAATGATTTTGATGATTGCTCATTGGAATTGGATGGATCCAGCTATTGCAAACTTACAACCCGTTCTGGATAGTTATTGGTTGATGATTCATGTTGCGGTTATTGTAGGAAGTTACGGGCCGTTTGCCTTGAGTATGATTATAGGAATTGTTGCTTTACTATTGATTCTATTGACTACTAATAAGAACAAAGCGCGTATGGCTTTAAACATAAAAGAATTAACCATAATAAACGAGCTTTCCTTGACAGTTGGTCTAATTATGCTTACCATAGGGAATTTCCTTGGTGGTATGTGGGCTAACGAAAGTTGGGGGCGATATTGGGGTTGGGATCCTAAAGAGACTTGGGCACTTATCAGCATTATGATTTATGCTTTTGTAATTCACATGCGACTAATTCCAGCGCTAAAAAGTAAATGGATGTTTAACTTCTCTAGTGTATTAGCATTTGGAAGTATTATGATGACTTATTTCGGTGTTAATTTTTATTTATCAGGATTGCATTCTTATGCAAGTGGAGATAAAATTATAACCCCAGATTTCGTTTATTATGCCTTGTTTTTTGTTACTCTTTTAGGTGGAGCATCTTATTGGAGGTTTAAGAAAATGTATCGAAAGTAGTATGCTATGATCGGAACTCAAAAGAATCAATTTATTGAGTTAATATTTGCAACATTCTTAATCAGCACCTCGGGTGTTTTAGGAAGATATATTGCTCTAGATCCCCCGGTTATTATATGGTGTCGTTCTATTTTGGCTCTGGTGGCATTATATTTTTATTGTCGATATAAGAAAATGAATCTAAAGATTCTTTCTCAAAAAGATCTCCTATCTTTAGTACTAAGTGGTTTTTTTATGGCAGGGCATTGGATCACCTATTTCTATGCTCTAAAACTTTCTAACGTTGCTCTTGGGGTATTGTCATTATATACATTTCCAGTAATTACAGCTTTACTTGAGCCTTTTTTTATAAAATCAAAACTTAGTTATGTACAGGTGTTTCTTACGCTCCTAATCTTAGTTGGTGTCTATGTTTTAGTTCCAGAATTCGATTTAGAAAACGACAATTTCAAAGGCGTACTTGTCGGTGTATTTTCGGCTCTTTTATATGCATTAAGAACCCTGCTTCTAAAACGTCATGTAAATCAATACAATGGAACTGTTATCATGTTTCATCAAATGTTTGTAGTGAGTGTTTTGCTAATTCCATTTTTGTTTTTCATGGATTTATCTTTAATTCCTTCTCAAATGCCATATTTGATAATTCTAGCAGTTTTAACAACAGCAATAGGGCACACACTTTTTGTTAAAAGTCTACGCTTTTTTGAAGTAAGTACAGCGAGTATAATTAGCAGTTTACAACCCATTTTTGGAATTATTTTAGCTTTTGTGTTTTTGAGTGAAGTTCCCGCATCAAATGTTTATGTTGGGGGTGCAATCATATTGTTTTCTGTTGTGGTAGAAAGCATCCGAACTAAAAATAAATAACCATGAATTTAAAATATTCTTTTTTATTTTTATTACTCATTGCAATAAGCTCTTGTTCCAAGGCCGGTAATGAAGAGGAAACCGATTTTACTGTTTTAGAAAAACAAAAAGTGCTTTGGGAATCTAAACAAATTAGCTCCTATTCTTTTGTGCAAACAATAAGTTGTTACTGTATAACTGATTACACAAGCCCCAAAGCAGTAGTTGTATTAGATGATCAAATTATTTCGGTAAACCAAGTCCCATATGATTCCGAAATACATCAATCTATTTTAACAGTTAACGACAGGTTCAAATATATTAGGGGAGGACTAAATCAAAATCCAGCGAGTTATACTGTTCTCTTTGATGAGAATTATGGATTCCCAAATCAATTTTATTTTGATTATGATTTGCAGATAGCCGATGAAGAAATAGGTTACACTTTTACTGGTTTTGTGTCGCAAACAACAGAATGATTTTTTCTATTTAAAAGCCGCTATAAATTCTTCTTCATCCTTTCCAGCTGCAACAAGGCTAAGTGCTTTTTCAACAACAGCTTCTGAATCAAAATTAAACCCAAGACCAACAACTAAACGATTTAAAAGTTTGGTCTCATTATCATCCGCAATATGATCAGCATAAATCATTCGCGTGAGGTCGAATAAACGTTCCAATCGTTCCACTTGGTTAACCGGAGGATTAATTTCAAACGTACTTGAATTTTCAAGGATGTTTTGATATTCATTTCCCTCTATTTCTAGATTAATAGCCATGCGATCCAAGAACTTTTGTTCTTCTTGGGTAATGGTTCCATCGGATTTGGCTATGCTAACAATAGCAGTAAAATGAGCTCGGTTTTTATTTTTAAATCCAGAAGAATAAATATCAGATATAGACATAGTTTTATATTTTAATCAAATATAAAAAATAGCTAATCTCTTTCCTATTGGTAAGCTGTTCTTTTTCTAGTTTTTTAAAATTCTTAAAATTAACTTTCAGAACTTTCTTTATAACAATATTGAAAATGCGATTTTAATGTTTTATCTGAAATGCCTCTTTTCTTTTTTGCCCATTTATTTACATCAGCCTGTAAACTTGTCAATAGAGCTTTTACTTCTGGATGAAGTTTTTCAGCTGTCTTTAACTCTTTTACTTGCATAATAAAGTTGAGTTGAAGTGCACGTTCAAATGAATCAGGTTGTACTCGGCTTTCAAAAATATTACTGAATAGAGTTTGTAAAAGTTTGTCTACATTAAGTGCATCTCCTACCAAAGTTTGAGAAGTAGAAAGCATACGGTTTAGAAGTCTTTCTGATAAAAAACGATTGAGGGCAGAGCGCTGTAAGTTTTGTATAAGATTTAGACTTCCCTCGTTTTTTATGTTAGAAATTAAGGCAGGATTCATTAACCAACTTGGCGTATCCCAAAGCTCTCTGTTTAAAAAGTTTAGCGCGCTTAATTGATCTGATTTAGGAGTATTATTATAGGTGTAAACTCCCTTTTGATTTGTGTTGTGACGTGTTTCGTTAACACCTCCAACCAAAGTATGAACGTGGTAAATATATCTTCTATAAACGCCAATCATCTCTCCATAAAGTTCTTTCAAATCATCGTAATTAGATCCTTCTGTTAGCGTCCATTCAGGTAAGTTTTTAGCAACGATTTTTAAGTTTTTTAAACCATATTCACTTGCTCTTACGGGATCATTTCCAATGTTTTCAGTTTGTGAATCAGGATCATATCCTCGTCCTCCAAACATATATACAGGATCTAAAGATTTAGCATCTACAAACTTTTTTAATTCCTTTGTTTCTTGTTCAACGGTCTTAGAATCATAAAAGCGGTATCCCCATTCTATAGCATAATCATCGTATGGTCCAAGTTGTCGAACAAAACGGATGTTTTCATCACCAGGTTGTGCAACATAATTGTATCGTGCGTAGTCCATTATGGTAGCTGCAATTCCCATTTTTTGGGTAAAAGTTCCTGATCTTAATGAATCAACTGGATATGCAGAACTTGCTTTCATGTTGTGGGGTAAGCCTAATGCATGACCAATTTCATGAGAGATAACTCGACGCATCATTTCCCCGATCTCTTTTTCAGGAGTATCTAAGGTTCTAGCTTTTGGGTTTGCGGCAGCAGTTTCCAGCAAATATCGATTACGGTAGGAGCGGAGGTGGTTGTGATACCAAATTATATCGCTCTCTATAATTTCGCCAGTTCTAGGATCTGATACACTAGGACCAACTGCATTTCGTGTTGTTGAAGCGACATAGCGTACGGTAGAATAGCGGATGTCTTCTGGACTAAAATCGGGATCTTCTTCTTTTGTTGGGGGGTCTTTTGCTATAATTGCATTTTTAAATCCAGCTTTTTCAAAAGCGATATTCCAATCTTCAATTCCTTGTTTAAAATAAGGACGCCATTTAATAGGTGTTGCAGGATCTAAATAATATACAACAGGCTTTATAGGTTCTACCAATTGACCATTCATATATGCTTCAGGATTTTTTGGTTCTAGGCGCCATTTTCTTATAAGTTCTATTTCATCAGCCTTGAGGGCTTGCGAACTATAATCTACCTTTTTTACAGAAAACCACCCAACACGTTGATCACTATGTCTAATTTTCATTTTATCTTCGGGTAAGGCAATGAATGAATGATTTATTTGAAAACTAAATGTCTTACTTCTATTTGCTCTTGGAGCTTTTGAGGCACTAAAAGTCAAGGTGTGAAGAATTTCAGTGTTTTGAGGAAAACTTCTAGCACTATCAATCATGCTTCTTTTTTTATCAGCACTTCCTATTTTATAATTGTCTTTTTGTGATTTTTGAATTATATTAAACCCAGGTGAATCTTTTAGATAGTGATCACTAACGTCGATTAAGAACCTATTATTTTCTTTGTTTTTTATATCAAATGCCGCTAAAATAGGTTGAAAATTATTTTCAGCAACACTCAAGCTAATGGGGTCCTCATGAGAAGCTACATTACTATAAGAAATTTCTTTCCAGATTATTTTCTTTCCTTTTTTGGTGAAGCGGATTACTTGTTGCGCAGTTTTAGAACCTGCATTTGTGTAAGGCGAATAATTAGCTGGAAGTTGAGCTATTCTAGTCACTACTAGTAGATCTTTATCCAGAAGAGTACTGTCAATTTCAAAATACAAATGATTTTCTTCATCTAAATAGGTTGTAATTAAACCTTTGCTCTGAGTCATTTTTTTTGTCAAAGAATCAATGGTTTTAGTAGCCTTGCCTGAAGGATTCTTTTTTTGTGCATGAACCCCTAGGGAAATCAGTACTGTAAAGAATAATAAACGAAGTTTCATAGAATAGTTTTTAGTAAATCTACAAAAGCTATTTTAAAAACAAATACTCAAATCACAAGATGTTGGGATTCATTATTCGTGAAGTGCAGATAATTCAAACCATCGCGTAGTTTTTTGATCTAGTTTTTGATCTAGTTTACCTAGGTTAATTGAAAGTTCCTCAATTTTTTGAGGCTCTAGATTTTCTGTTGAGAAACGATTTTGAATACTTTCTTTTTCAAGTTCAATCTTTTCAATTTCCTTTTCTATTTTTTTGAATTCTTTTTGCTCATCAAAAGTCAATACTGCTTTTTTTGGAGTTTCTTTCCATTCTTTTTTAACTTTCTTTTCGGCTGAATGAGTTGCGTTTTTATCCTCTATTTTTGAATCTTCATAAACTCTATAATCAGAATAGTTACCCGGAAAATCTTCAATAACTCCTTCTCCTTGAAACACAAATAAGTGATCTACAATTTTATCCATAAAGTATCGGTCATGCGACACAACGAGTAAACATCCTGGAAAGTCTAAAAGAAAACTCTCCAATACGTTGAGGGTTACAATATCTAAATCATTGGTTGGCTCATCGAGTATTAAGAAGTTTGGATTTTGAATTAATACAGTACACAGGTATAGACGTTTGCGTTCTCCACCACTTAATTTTTCTACAAAATCATATTGTTTTTTTCGATCGAATAAAAAACGTTCTAGTAATTGTTGGGCAGAAATTTTACGTCCCTTTTTTAGCGGAATAAAATCACCGTATTCTCTTATAACATCAATTACTTTTTGTCCCTCTTTTACTTTGATCCCATTTTGAGTATAGTAACCAAATTTTAAAGTTTCACCCCAAACAATTTTACCTGCATCTGCTGTATCGTTTGAAGTTAATAAATTTAAAAAAGTTGATTTTCCCGTACCATTTTTACCAATAATTCCGATACGATCATTTTTTTGAAACATATAATCGAATTGGTTTAGAATGATCTTATCACCATACGCCTTCTGAACCTTATGCATTTCGATCATTTTACTACCCAGTCGTTCCATATTAATTTCTAATTGCACCTCGTGTTCATTTCTTCTTTGACTGGCCTTTTCTTTAATTACTTTAAAATCTTCAATTCTAGATTTTGACTTTGTTGTTCTTGCCTTAGGCTGACGTCTCATCCAATCCAATTCTTTTTTGAAATGAAGTTTTGTTTTATGAGCTTCAACACTTTCTTGAATTAATCGGGCTTCTCTTTTTTCAAGATAATATGAATAGTTTCCTTTGTAGGTATATAAATTACCTTCATCTAGTTCAATAATTTCATTACAAACTCGCTCCAGGAAATAACGATCGTGTGTAACCATTAGTAAGGTTAGTTTTTCTTTCGCAAAATAGTCTTCTAACCACTCAATCATTTCAAGGTCTAAATGATTCGTAGGCTCATCCAGTATAATCAGTTCGGGTTGTCTCAATAAGGCATTACATAATGCTATTCTTTTTTTCTGCCCCCCAGATAAACTTCCAACAAGTGCACTTAAATCATTTAGTTTAAGTTTAAATAAAATCTGTTTGTATTGGTTTTCAAAATCCCAAGCTTGGTTTTGATCCATAGCTTCAAATGCCTTTTGATAAGCTTCTTGATCATCGGGATTTTCAAGAGCTTTTTCATAAGCAGCAATAACTTTTAAAGTCGGATTATCAGCCTGTAAAATACTTTCTTCTACCGTAAGTTTAACGTCTAATTTGGGTTCCTGAGCCAAATAGGCAACTCGAATACCTTTTCTGTAAATTACATTCCCCTCATCGGGTGTGTCTTCTCCTGCAATTATATTCAGGATAGAAGTTTTTCCACTTCCATTTTTAGCAATTAAGGCAATCTTTTGACCTTTATTAATCCCAAAAGAAATAGGCTTAAAAATAACTTTTTCGCCATATGACTTAGATATGCCTTCAATTGAGAGTAAATTCATAGATGGTTGCTTCTTTTTTCAGAGAACAAAAATACAAATTGATTGGCAGGTAATTTCTTTATTTTAAAACATTAATTGTTATCATCTCCTAAATTCATTACATTTAAAACAAAATACCAACAATAAAGTATTTTATTTATTGTTATCGCCTCACAGATTATTATTATGACAGTTTCTTTTTCTATTTCAAGTAAAATTTTCAGACTCTTGATTATTCTACTTATATCTTCATTTACAGTAATATCTTGTAAAAAATCGGATGTAGAACATAAATCTCTTTTTGATGTTTCTCTGGGGACAAGTGTAATCCCATACATTCAAGTATTTACAGAAGATATCATTCAAAACGAACCAAAAATTCCTGGTGTAATGGATATTTACATCGAAGAATCTCATGTGTTTTCTTCAACAATAGGAATAGAATATCGCGGTTCTACTTCTTACCGTTTGTCAGATAAAAAGTCTTTTGGAATTGAACTTTGGGATGAGTCAAATGATGGATATGATGCTCAGGTTTTAGGTTTTCCTGAGGAGGAAGATTGGATCTTTATGGGACATGTTTTTCGCGCAGCGGATAACCGTGTTTTTGACCCGAGTTTAATGCATCATTATTTGGGTTACCAATTGTATCGTTCAATGGGTAATTACGCTAGTAGAAGTCGGTATGTAGAATTAGAAGTTAATAATTCTTATGAAGGGGTTTATGTTTTTATGGAGAAATTAAAACGAGATTCCAATCGAATTGATATTAATAAATTAAAACCATCTGAAAATGAAGGTGAGGATTTGACTGGTGGTTATATTCTAAAAATAGATAAAACTTCAGGAGGGGATGTTGCTACCGATCAGCCCTTATCTTATTATGAAAATAATTGGGGCGACGATTCGAGCTATTCTGATGCTCTTAGTTTTAGATCTCAATATGATGTTTTTGGCGGTTCACTCACTTCTGAGCCTTTTGGGCCCAAACAACCTCTTGAAACATATTTCCTATATGAGCATCCAAAGAATGATGATATAACGCCTCAACAAAAAGAATATATTCAGAATTATATTCATGGTTTTGAAACCGCTCTTTTGACAGATGATTTTTCGACCGAGGAAAGGTCTTATACTGATTTCATTGACTTGGATAGTTTTTTAGATTATTTTATTTTGAACGAATTGACTGGAAATGTAGATGCCTATCGATTAAGCACTTATATGCATAAGGAAAAATCAGGACCCTTAAAAATGGGACCTGTTTGGGATTTAAACATTGGATATGATCGCCAGTATAGAGTGCCAAACACAGATTGGATTGCAAACTATAATAATCATGTGACTGATGACACCTGGATGGTTCCCTTTTGGTGGCCTCGCTTGCTAGAAGATCCTCAGTTTCAAGTTGCGTTGCAAGCCAGATGGATTGAACTACGCTCCAATATATTGAGTAATGCATCAGTCTTGGGATTAGTTAGCGAAACTTCTGAGTTTTTAATTACAAATGGTGCAATAGACAGGAATTATAAAAAGTGGACTGGAGTAGATGTTGATTACATTAATGCTGTCATTGAACTTGAAAGTTACCTTGAAGCAAGACTGAGTTGGATGGATTTAACTATCGGATCTTTCTAATTTTTTTTCTATAACATCATATCTTTCAATTAATTGTATTAATTTTGAATCATAAATAATTAACTTCATATTATGGTATATCGTTCGGGCTGTCCAATCTCTAATTTTTTAGACTTGGTCGGAGATAAATGGTCGCTTTTAGTGATTCGTGATTTGTTTTCTAATAAAAGTACATTTAAACAATTTACAAATTCAGCTGAAAAAATTGCTACTAATATTCTTTCTGACCGATTAAAATCTTTGAGAGAAAAGGGAATTATTGACTTTGCTTTTGCATACGACAACAAAAAGACCAAGTATTATTTTTTGACAGATATTGGTATTGATCTTTATCCTATTATATTCGAAATGTCAATGTGGAGTAGAAAAAATCTTAATTTAGAGTTTAATGACATAGCTACTGAATGGTTTTCAAATAATAAAAACCTAAAAGGTGAACATACTATAAACAATACAATAAATGATTACAAATTAGTACGCAAGGAGTTGTTTGATTTTATTAAAGCTGGAAGATTTAGAGAAGATTCAAAATAAATTTACCTTCCCTGGTTTTTAGTAAGCCATTCTTGACAAGAATTAAAATCTTCAAAAATTTGATTTTCAGGAATTAAGTCTGGAATTATATCAATACGTTCCATCATGTATTTGGGTTGTTTAGTAGCAGCAACGATAAGTATTTTCTTTCCTTGCTGAGTGAGGTCTAAAATCACAGTTTCTAATGCATAAAGCCCCGACTGGTCAATATAGGGTACTCTGTCAAGTCTAATGATTAAGGTCGTACTTGAGTCCGGTATTTGTTTGGCTGTCTCCGTAAATTTTGATGTAGATCCAAAAAACAAAGGTCCGTCGATGTGCTTTATGAAAACTTCTCCTTTTAATATTTTTGAAAGGTTCTTTTCATCATCCCATGAAACTTTGTTTTTCAAAGGTTTAATATTTAAGCTCTCCCCCGTAAGGTCCCCAATTTTTTTCATGAACATCAATGAGGCAATAATAAGGCCAATTCCAACGGCATAAACTAAATTCCAAACAGTTGAAAGAATCAATACAATAATTAAAACAAGCACCTCATCTTTTGGCATCGAAGGAATTGCTTTAAGCCCTTTGTAATCCATAACTCCAATACCTACTGTAATCAAAATTCCAGCGAGAACTGCTGCAGGTATTTTAGAAGCAATAGGTCCTAATACTAATAAAATCACTAATAAAAGAAGACCAGAAATCATTCCAGAAAGCTTTGTTTTTCCTCCTGCATTGATATTAACAACGGTTCTAATGGTTGCTCCAGCTCCAGGTAATCCTCCAAATATGGCTCCAATGCTATTTCCAATTCCCTGACCAATAAGTTCTTTATTTGGCTTGTGAACGGTTTTTGTCATATTATCTGAAACTACAGAAGTTAGAAGTGAATCTATTGCGCCAAGAAAAGCAAGTGTAATTGCTGTAAAAATATAGCTGCTAAATGTGTCTATACCCAAACTGCCAAACAGGGATAGATTAGGAATAGGAAGTCCAGAAGGGATTGTCGCTATAGGCCTGTATTCTAGACCAAAACCAATGGCTACTCCAGAAACAACAAATAGTGCAACAAGCGTGCTTGGAACTTTTGTTGTTATTTTTTTAAATCCAAAAATTATAAAAATTGTAGATAATGCAAGAATTAATTCTAAGTATTTTATATCTGAAACTATTTTGGGCAAAGTTTTTATCGTACCAATAACCCCTGAGGCATTTTTTCCTGCCAGAGTTTTAGCTTCAACCATGATGTCATCAAGTGTTATTTTTTCAGCTCTTTCTATGGTTGTTTTAAAATCCTCTAAAACTAAGATGTCCTCTTTCATTTCATCCTTAAGAATATTTTTTAAAATAATTTCTTCTGCTTGAGGTTTAAACTGAGTTACATAATTTACATCTTCTTTAGGGTAGTATCCGAAAGATGGTGGGATTTGAGTTATTAAGATTATTACTCCAATTGCAGTCATAAAACCAGAAACTACAGGGTAGGGGATGTATCTAATATATTTACCTATACCGAACATTCCTAATGCTACTTGTAATAAACCAGCCAAAAAGAAAACAGATAAAATTGTGGGTAGAGCTTTTTCTACATCACCATCAAAACGTGAAATGATTTCTGCAATAAAAACCATACTCACTGCAGTCATTGGGGCAGTTGGACCTGATATTTGAGTAGATGTTCCACCAAATAAGGCAGCAAAAAAACTCAAGAAAATAGCTCCATATAATCCAGCACTAGGGCCGAGACCAGAACTAACTCCAAAGGCTAAAGCTAATGGAAGTGCAACTATACCAGCGGTTAATCCTCCAAAAAGATCACCTCTAAAATATTTGAAATCAAAACTAAAAATACTCTTCATAATCTATTTTATTTTTTTGATAAAAATCATAATTTAATCAATACCAAAGAAATATTTTAAGTTAATATTTGTTAACAATAATGTATTTTTTTAAAATACTCAAAAGGACTGTTTTTGTATATATATTAATTTATATATTCTTTTTCTTTTTTAATAGTAACTGTTGACGGGTTCATCAAAATGGCAGCATGTCCAAGGGTTTTAGGAAGTTCATAATCATAAAAATATTTCATGGTTTCTATTTTACTTAAATAAAAATCATCTGATAAAGAAGCTTCTGAAGTATTTAAATTCTCTTGTGCTTTTGTTGCAATTTCTAACCAAGACCAGCTTATAATGATTAAACTAAAAAACTCCATAAAGATACTAGCATCGGCTAAATAGCGTTCGTAGTCACCCTTTAACGCATGTGGCATGAGTGACTCAAGTATTTTTTGAGTAAGTTCAAGCTTGTTACTTAATTCAGCTGCATAAGGTTGAAGCGATTTATGACTTTTAGATTCTTTAATTGTTTTTAGAATTTCTACAGACAATAGCGCCAGACCCGAACCATTACCCATGGTGATTTTTCGACCTAATAAATCTTGAGACTGAATACCAGTTGTCCCTTCATATATTGCACAAATTCTAATGTCTCTATAATATTGCTGAAGAATAAAGTCAGAACAAAATCCGTATCCGCCCAGTACCTGCAGACCATTGTTTACGGCGTAGCTACCTGCCTCCGAGGGGTAGGTTTTAACCACTGGGATAATCATTTCTAATAAGGTGTTGTACTTGCTTTTTTCTTCATCGGAAGTAGCTGTTAACTCTAAATCATAATATTTTGCTGCTCGAAGAACAAGGCTCATAGATCCTTCAACTACCGCTTTTTGTAAAAGAAGCATTCTTCTAACATCAGGGTGTTCTATAATTAAGCTTTGATTTTCGTTTGGATCTTTTTTTCCATCCCTAGTAAGTTTTCTTCCCTGTGGGCGTTCGTTAGCATATTGTAATGAGGCATAATATGCAGCCGAAGCAATTGCAGAAGCACCTCTTCCAACGCCTATTCTAGCAGCATTCATCATCAAAAACATATATTTTAATCCCTGATTTTCATCACCAACCAACCAACCCCTACAATCGTCTGCATCCCCAAAGCCAAGGTGTGTAGTACAATATCCACGCTGTCCTAGTTTTTGAAAATCAGCAACAGTAGTTATATCGTTTGAGATTAGTGACCCAGAACTATCAGGTCTGTTTTTTGGAACTACAAATAAAGAAATACCTTTAGTTCCTTTTGGCGCTCCTTCCACACGGGCAAGAACCAGATGAACTATATTCTCTGAAAATTGATTATCACCTCCAGAAATAAATATTTTTTGACCACTTAATTTATAGTAGCCATCTGATGTTGGTTTTGCTTTTGTAACAATATCAGACAATGAACTTCCAGCCTGAGGTTCAGTCAAACACATAGTTCCTCCCCATTGTCCAGACAACATATTTGGAACATAGGTTTCATTTAATTCTTTATTGGCAAAGTGAATGATTAATTCGGCTGCTCCTTGTGTCAAACCTGCATATCCAGGTAAATGATTGTTAGCGGCGTCTAAAATATAGGTTGCAGCGGTATAAACAACCAAGGGGATTTGCATACCTCCATCTTCATAATCAAATGGAGCAGAGATAATACCAAGTTCTCCACCCTTGTGCATCATTGTTTTTACTTGATCGTGAACATAAACTGTCCCGTCTTTATAGTGTGCAGGTTTCTCGTCCATTTCCTTTATAAAAGGAAATAACTCCTTGTCTGCAAAATCTTTAGAAGAATCTAAAAACATATCAAGCGATTCTTTATCATGGTCTTGAAAACGTTCTCTTTTTAATAATCCTTCAAGATTATGTACATCATAAAGCATATATTTTAAAGTATCTACATCTACATATTTTTTCATCTCATTGTATTTTTTCAATTCTGAATTTACTAATAATTTGAATGAATTTTATCAAACCAAATAGATTTATTTTATGCTGTAATTTTATTTTCTTTTAATCAATGTTTTAAACTAGACTAAATGGTTTATAAAGCATTCTTCTGTATATTAATAAAAATTAAATTGTTTTGTATTTTTACATGAACACCTAAAAAGACTAAATGTCTGTAAAGTATTAATAAATATGATTTTTCAATGAAAACTAGAGTAGCTGTTTTACATCAAATGCATTTAGAAAGACCCTACACAACTTCTAAACCTTTGAAAATAGAAGAAGTAATTCTCGATGATCCGGGATTTAATGAAGTTGTAGTTAAAATAAAAGCAGCTGGATTGTGTCATTCAGATTTGTCTGTAATAGATGGAAATAGACCAAGACCTTTGCCTATGGCATTAGGTCATGAAGCAGCTGGAGAAGTTATATCTCTTGGTCCTGGTGTAAAAAAACTGAAAGTTGGAGATCATGTAGTATTTACATTTTTACCTTCATGTGGAGCTTGTTCTTATTGTCAAACCGGTAGGGCTGCTCTATGCGAACCTGGAGCCGAAGCCAATGGTAATGGAACCCTCTTAGGGGGACATAAACGAATTAATAAAGATGGCTCTTATTACTTTCATCATCTTGGTGTCTCTGGTTTTGCAGAACATGCAGTTGCTTCTGTCGATTCTTTAGTAAAAATAGATGCTGACATTCCTTTTGAAATTGCTGCTCTTTTTGGTTGTGCTGTAATGACAGGAGTTGGTGCTGTTGTGAATACGGCGCCTTTGAAGTTTGGAGATAGTATATTAGTTGTTGGTTTGGGTGGAGTTGGACTTTCTGCGATTTTTGGAGCCAAAGCAGCTGGAGCTTCTCAAATAATTGCTGCAGATTTAAATCCCGAAAAAAGAAAAATAGCGCTTTCAATTGGTGCTCATCATGTAATTGATTCTTCTCAAGAAGGTGCTCTAGAAGATTTGATGAAACTAACCGGGGGCGGAGTAGATGTTTCTGTAGAATTTGCAGGAGCAATTTCTGCTTTAGATTTTGCTTTTCAGGCAACCAAAAGAGGAGGCATAACAGTCACGGCAGCACTGCCTCATCCAGATGCTCGACTTCAACTATCACCAGAGAGCATTAGTTGGACAAGAAAAAACCCTTAAGGGTTCTTATTTAGGCAGCTGTGTTCCTTCTAGGGATATCCCTGCGTATATTGAGTTATATAAATCTGGTGGCTTGGAAGTAGATAAATTAATTACTCATCGACTTAAATTAGAAGATATAAACGAGGGATTTGAGCGATTAGCTAAAGGTGATGCCGTCCGGCAAATTGTTGTTTTTGACTAGACCTAATTCTTATAAATATTTTAAAAAATGAATTCAGATTTATTATTCGACCGATCATACATTAACGGGGCATGGACAAATCACGGATTAGGTTCCTTCGAAGTTATTAATCCAGCAAATGGAAAAGTATTAGCCACCGTGTTAGATGGAGGTAAAGAAATTGTTGAGCAAGCTATTGTTTCTGCAAATGCAGCGTTCAAACCCTGGAGTTCATCAACAGCTAAACACCGGGCTTCTATTTTAGAGAATTGGAATAGCCTTATTTTAAAAAGCACAGATGACCTGGCTACTATAATGACCTTAGAATGTGGAAAGCCATTGAAAGAAAGTAAAGGTGAGGTTGCTTATGGTGCCTCTTTCATTAAATGGTTTGCTGAAGAAGGAAAACGAGTTTATGGAGATGTTATTCCACCAACTGCCGAAGACAAAAGAATTGTTGTAGTGAAAGAGCCCATTGGTGTTGTTGCAGCAATTACTCCATGGAATTTTCCTTTGGCTATGATTACGCGTAAAGTAGCACCTGCATTAGCAGCAGGATGCACAGTTGTAATTAGACCATCTGAAGAAACTCCTCTTACTGCGCTAGCCCTTGCACATTTGGCTGAACTTGCTGGATTTCCAAAAGGGGTTATAAATGTTGTCGTAGGAAAAGATGCTTCTTCAATGGGGAAAGTTTTATCTAAAAGTAAAGAGGTAAATAAAATCTCGTTTACAGGCTCGACAAGAGTAGGTAAAATTTTGATGGAGCAAAGTTCTAGCACCTTAAAAAAACTTAGTTTAGAACTAGGAGGAAATGCACCTTTCATTGTTTTTGAAGATGCAAATATAGACAAGGCAGTTGAAGGAGCTCTTGTGTCAAAATTTAGAAATTCTGGTCAAACCTGTGTTTGTGTCAACCGATTTTTAATTCATAAAAATGTTTACAAAGAATTCACTCAAAAGTTTATAGCTGCTGTATCTGAATTTAAAATTGGTAACGGACTAGAAGATGGTGTAAATGTAGGCCCAATGATTAATAACAAAGCAATTAGAAAGACAACAGAATTTGTTGAAGACGCTAAAGAAAAAGGGGGAGAAATTCTACTTGGAGGAAAAGCAATTGACAACTGTTTTTTTGAACCCACAATAATTGGAAATGCATCAAAAGACATGAATTTTGCTCAAGAAGAAATCTTTGGTCCAGTAGCACCAATCTTTAAATTTTCTTCTGATGAAGAAGCAATCCAAATGGCAAACGACACCATTTATGGATTAGCTGCTTATTTTTATTCAGAAAACATAAACAGGTGTTGGAAAACAGCAGAAGCATTAGCGTATGGGATGGTAGGAATTAACGAAGGACTGATTTCCACAGAAGTTGCTCCTTTTGGTGGATTTAAATATTCGGGTCAAGGAAGAGAAGGCTCAAAATATGGTATTGAAGATTACGTACAAACCAAATATATGTGCTTTGGAAATGTCAATTAAAGCGGTAATAGAATCATATATTTTTTAAATTTAAAGAATGAAAGATAATAAAAACAGCAATAGAAATGTTTACAAGCATTTTCATCCCATTACAACGCGATGGATGGATAATGATGTTTTTGGACATATAAACAATGTAACCTATTACTCTTATTTTGATACTGCTGTAAATCAATATTTAACTAGTCATGCAGGTTTTAGTATCAAAGACGATCCTATTGTTGGGTATGTAGTTCATTCGGAATGTACTTACCTTTCAGGAATTTCATTTCCCGATCAAATTGAGATAGGTCTTCGAGTCGATAAACTTGGAAATAGTTCTGTTACTTACGCTTTAGCTGTTTTTAGAAAAGGAGAAGCAAATGCTGCTGCTTATGGTACTTTTGTACATGTATTTGTTAATCGAAAAGAAGAAAAATCCGTATCGATTCCTAAGGTTATTAAAGCGGTATTGCAGGAATTATTACTTATTAGATAAGTAAAGTTTCACATATTTCACCTGTTATAAACTTAGCTGCCAAAACCAATATTAATAGGGAGTTGTTTAATAAATTAATGCTAATTTGCAATTAAATATAAACCGTCAAAATGAAAATGATTTTAAGAATTGTCCTTTTTAGTCTTGTTTTAGTATCCTGTCTGTCGAACAAAAATCTTTACGAATCTATAGAAAAAAACAAGGAATTTCGAGAAGAAGTTTTAAAGTATAGTAATGGGAAATACGCTTCCCTTTCAAATGGGAATACCTATTATGAAGAAGCTAATCCAAATTCTGACAACGGAACTGTTGTTTTAGTTCATGGATTTTCTGTTCCGTCTTATATATGGGAAGTTACTTTTAATACTTTAAAAGACAAAGGATATCATGTAGTAATGATGGATTTGTTTGGTCGTGGAAACTCTGACAATCCGGACCTTCCTCAAACGGATCAATTACGAGCTCTACAAGTTTTAGAATTAATAAATGAGCTTAAAATAGATAAAGCTGTTTTAGTTGGTTTGTCAAATGGTGGAAGAATAATATCCAAGATGGCAGCTTTAAATTCAGAAAAAATTCAAGCTTTATTTTATGTGTCTACTTCCAGTTTTATGGATTATAAAAAGCCAACTTCTATAGAAGTTTCATCAAAAGAAATAGAAGACTTTATTGCTACATACCCAACACGATCGGAAGGTCAACTTGCGGATTTTTATGATCAAAATCAATTCCCAGATTGGCCAAAGAAATACGAGAAACTTCTTTACCATAAAGGTTTTGCTAAGGCTTTAATTTCTACTCAAAAGAATTTAACAACGATGGATGACATTCATGTAAAAATAGATTCTTTAGGATTGCCGGTATATGTTTTTTGGGGAATTCATGACGAAGTTGTTTCTTATGCAGCTTTTAAAGAGAAGTTAAAAATGCTTTTACCAAATCGCAAAGAGTTTTTTATTGAAAAAGCAGCGCACTTACCTCATATGGAAAATCAAGAAGTTTTTGAAAATTTACTTTTAACTTCCTTAACTGAGATAATTAATTAAACTTAATGTTATTATGGAAATCTTAAATAAACATTTGCGATAGCTAGTAACATTTTACTAACTTAGAAAAAAACTATATTATGGACGTTCTCCAATTATCAACGGTTTTACTTTTATTGGCATCTCTTTTTTCAATAATTAATTTAAGGATTTTAAAACTTCCTCAAACCATTGGTTTGATGGTTTTAGCTATAGGATTATCCTTTTTTATCTTAGCAATTGGACTTTTTTTTCCTTCTATTTTAAACTCCGTTTCTAGTATTATTAAAAGCTTTGATTTTGAAATACTCTTGATAGATATTATGCTCCCTTTTTTGCTTTTTGCGGGAGCCATAAGTGTTAACGTTCATGAATTACTAAAGGATAAAGTAACCATTCTTCTTCTAGCTACTTTTGGTGTTTTATTCTCAACATTTGCAGTTGGAACTGGTGTTTATTGGCTGATCGAACAGCCCATTTTCAATCTAAACACTTTAGGCTTGAGTTATGTAGATTGTTTGCTTTTTGGCTCCTTAATAGCGCCAACAGATCCAATTGCTGTGCTTGCAATGGTGAAGAAAATGAACCTATCATTAACTACTGAAACTCGAATCGCAGGAGAGTCTCTTTTTAACGATGGAATTGGGGTCGTTATTTTTCTAACTCTTTTAAGCGTTAAAAAATTAGGCATTGAAAATGTAACTGCTGAAAGTATTGGTTCTTTATTTGCAACTGAAATTATTGGTGGAATTGCACTTGGTGCATTAATTGGCTTTTTGGGACTAAAGCTTGTAAAGTATATTGAAAATGAACATATAGAACTAGAAGTTCTTATTACACTTTCACTAGTACTTATGGTATCAATTGTATCAAAACAATTTCATTTCTCTGGTGTCTTAGGTGTTGTTGTTATGGGATTATTTTTAAATCAGAATATAGATGTCGACAAAAACGAAGTCGGTGTTCAGAAAGCTATGGGAGAGTATGTCTATAAGTTTTGGCATTTATTAGATGAAACTCTTAATGCCGTTTTATTTATATTAATTGGACTGGAGATAATTCCAATAGTACAAAATTTTGATTCTAGTTATTTGTTGGTTTCAATACTAACAATAGTCTTAGTAGTTGTTTCAAGGGGAATCGGTGTTTGGACTCCCATTAAATTCCTCTCATTCTTCAAGACTTTTGAAAAAAGAACCGCTCTAATCATCACATGGGGAGGGCTTCGAGGTGGTTTGAGTATTGCATTAGCACTTAATCTACCCGATAATATTGGAGAAGGGAAAAACCTTATTTTATTCTTAACTTATATAGTGGTACTATTCACTATTTTAGTTCAAGGTTTGACGCTTAAGAAGATTGTAAAATAAATTTAACTTTTATTTTTTGTCTTTATTTTTTGCCTTTTTCTTAGCTTTCTTTTCTTTTTCTATTCTAATTTCTTCAACAAAAGAAGCGCTAATTACACCGGTTGGAATTGCAACAACTCCAATCCCTACAAGTGAAATAAGGGTAGCAAATAATTTTCCACCAACGGTTATAGGGTAAACATCCCCATAACCTACAGTTGCCAAAGAAACCGTTGCCCACCAAATTGATTCTGTTATACTTGAGAATTTTTCAGGTTGTGCTTCATTTTCAAGATAGTAAATGGCTGATGCTGAGAATAGAATCGTTAAAATAGATAAGAATAATGTGAATATGAGTTCTGCTTTCACTCCAGACAAGGACTTAGTGAATACTTTCAATGAATTACTGTTTCGGCCTAATTTAAATATTCGTGTCAGTCTAAACAGCCTTAAAATACGTAAGAATCGTCCGTCCAACTTAATGAATTGACTCAGATAGAAAGGAAGTATAGAAATCAAATCAATTACCCCGAAGAGGCTAAAAACGTATGAAAATATTCCTTTTTTGCCATCTAATTTGTAGGCACTTCTAATTCTGTAAATATATTCTGCAGAAAAGATGAGGATTGAAGTAAACTCAAAAGCGTAAAAATAAGGACCGTAAGCAGTTCGTAGACTCAGATGAGATTCGAGTACCATTGCTATTACATTTACAATGATAAGAACATAAATAAAGCGGTCAAATAAGTTGAATGATTTCATTAGTTTTTTGTTAAATCTATAATAATACCAAATGCAACTACTGTAGTACTAATAATGACTAAGATTGAAACAAAAGTAATGGACACAGATATAGTTTTATATGAACTAAAATTACTAAATTCTTTTGAAATAAGACAACTATATCAGTTCCTATACATTCAAAGATTTCAGATAATTAAAACTCTTTTTCAATGCAACTTCGGGATTGTTGACTATATCTTGCTCAATATAAAAATGTTTTACACCTTGTTGTTGAGCGGTTGATATGATTTTCGGGATATCTAAAACTCCATCACCTAATGAAGCCATCTCTGGAAACAATTCCATCCACTGACTTGGATCTCCACCATCTCCAGAAAACCTAGTAAGTTTTTTCATGTCTTTAACATGCATTGACACATAACGGCCTGGATAAGCATTTAGAAGATCAGAAGGGTTCATTCCTCCTGCAATAGTCCAAAATAAATCCATTTGAAAAAAGACTAAATTAGATTCTGTTTGATCAAAAACAAGCTCAATTGGAACTTGATTTTCTATTTTATTGAATCCATAACCATGGTTGTGATAGACAAATTTTAGCCCCACTTGTTTTGCTTTTCCCCCAATTTCGTTAAATTCTTCTACAACTCTTTTATAGTCATCTAGTGTTTGTCTTTTTTCTTCTGGAATAGCCGGCAAAACAACATACTCAAAGCCAAGTTGTTCACTTTCTTTTGCTATTTCTTCCATTCGGGTCTGCATGGTATCCATATCCGAGTGTATTGAGGTAACTTTTATATTGTGTTCATCTAAGATCGTTTTTATTTCCTTAGGCGTGTGCCCAAAGTATCCACTCCCATTAAATCCTAACATTGGGGTTATTGATTTCCATCGTTTTTTAGCGGCTTCTACAGAAAAGTTAAAAGGACCAAACATTTCTATTTCTTTATATCCCATTTCTGAAACCATTTTGATACCTGCATTGAAATCTTTTTCCAGAAGTTTAGGGAAAGAAAATAACTGTACACCAATAGAGTTCAAAGCATCTTGGCTTAAAAGTGATTTACAGCCAGAAAATAGCATTAAAGAAGAGGCAGCAATGCCTGAATTTATTATAAATTTCCGTCTTTCCATCTCGTGTTTATTTAATTAATATTATAATTCTTAAGCTCATTAAATATAGCTTTTTAAAAGGAACTTGATCGGCTCTGTATTTTTTAAGATATGCTAAACATAGGCATGCTCAATTAATTATAAATTCACACATCAACTTCTGACTAATTTCAATAAAACGCAACACCGCTTTGGGGTTACTTTTATTTTTTAGATAAATGATTGGATTCTATAGAATTAAAATTGTGTATGTACTTATAAAAATCATGACTATATATTCACCTTTTAATTGAGCAATTCTTATATTTAGAATATGAAAGATATTATTTGTCCTAGTTGTAGTAAAGCTTTTAAAATTGATGAAACGGATTATTCTGATATTTTAAATCAAGTTCGTAATTCAGAATTTGATCAAGAAATTGAAAAACGTCTTAAAGTTGCAGATGTGGAAAAAAAATCAGCCCTAGAATTAGCTGAAGCAAATCTTAGAAATTCTTTTCAAAAAGCACTTTATGAAAGAGAACTTAAAATAGGGGATTTAAATCAAGCTATTAAAACAGTGGAAACTCAAAATGAGCATGAAATTTATAAAGCTATAAAGGATATTGAAAAAGAAAGAGATCATTTAAAGAATGAAATATCTTTAAAGGATAAAGAAATGCAGTTAAAAGCGTCTTCAATTCAGATTAATTATACAAACAAACTTCAGTCTAAAGATCAACTAATTAAAATAAAAGATGATGAAATTGATCGTTTAAAAGATTTCAAACAGAAGCTATCGACCAAAATGGTTGGAGAAACATTAGAACAACATTGTGAGGTTGAATTCAACAAATTAAGAGCATCGGCATTTCAAAATTCATATTTTGAAAAAGACAATGATTCATCTTTAGGCGGTACTAAAGGAGATTATATTTTTAAAGAATCAGACAGTTTTGATAATGAAATTATTTCAATAATGTTTGAAATGAAAAATGAAAATGATGAAACTACTTCTAAAAAACGCAACGAAGATTTTTTCGCCAAACTCGATAAAGACAGAACAGAAAAGAACTGTGAATATGCTGTGTTGGTTTCGCTACTAGAGCCAGAAAATGAATTGTATAATTCAGGGATTATTGATGTGTCACATAAACACGACAAGATGTATGTCATTCGACCTCAGTTTTTTATTCCTATTATTACTTTATTACGGAATGCATCAATGAATTCTTTAAAGTATAAAGCTGAATTAAATATAATGAAAAATCAAAATATTGATATCTTTGATTTTGAAGATAAAATTAATTCATTCAGAAAAGGTTTTGCTCATAATTATGATTTGGCAAGCAGGAAATTTCAAGCCGCCATCGAAGAAATAGATAAAACCATTAAACACCTTAACAAGACTAAAGAAGCCTTGTTGTCATCTGAAAATAATTTAAGACTAGCCAATAATAAAGCAGACGATTTGTCAATTAAAAAGCTGACTAGAGGCAACTCTACTATGAAACAAAAGTTTGATGATTTGAAATAGAGGGCAATTAATTATCAATTTTTCAGACTTTTTTTCCTAAATTAAAAAACTATCTTAATATTCACTTTATTTGGTTTTTTTTTATGTAGTATTAGAAGGATAGGGTATTAGCTAAAGCCCCAAAAGAAAACAAACACTTTTTTCAACTGAGAAAATTATAAAATGGAAATGTAGTCAAAACAAAAGCCTTATTGGGTTAATAAACAGTCATGTATGTTAAAAATGAAATCTTTTTTTATGAACAAATTATCTCTAATAATATTCACGTCAGTATTATTTCTCAGCGGATTTAAAGAACTAAAAACTTCAAATAATAGTACTATTGAATCCAGTGTTTTAACAAAACAGGATATTTTTTTGTCTTTACAAGTTCATAACGACGCAAGAAAAGAAGTTGGCGTTTCTGAACTTTCTTGGTCAAATTCATTGGCAGAAGATGCTTTATTATGGGCAAAAAATTTGGCACTCAAAGACGACATGTATCATTCTTCGAATGAAAGTAGACCTGGACAAGGCGAAAATTTGTCGTACTCGTATAGATCAAGCAATGGTAATCCTACTTTTAGTGAAACACCCGGAAAGGACGCCTCCTCAGCCTGGTATAATGAAATAAAGGATTACACTTACGCCGAGATTGGATCTTCAAAGAATGCTAATGTAGTTATTGGTCACTATACTCAAATGATATGGAATACAACCACAGAAGTGGGAATGGCTCGAGCAGTAAGCACTTCAGGAAGTGTTTATGTGGTTGCTAGATATAGCCCTCAAGGAAACTGGATTGGTAGACAACCTTATTAGATTATTAAATAATTTTTATTTTTCTTATTAAAATAAATATAAACTCAATAGATTAAAGGAGCTTGTTTTTTTATTCTCCTTTTAGCCTTTGTTTGTGGATTAACTGACAGAAATACTTGCCTGAAAACATGAACAATATAATACAACTAATTTCACTTTAACTTATAGTGTTATTCTTGTAAATTTATTTAAATTTTCATTAACAAATAAAACAAATACGTATTAATAAAACTAAATATGAATAAAAAATTAACTAGTTTGACATTAATTTTGGTGCTAATTTCTTGTGGAGGTGGCGGAGATGATTTAGAGGTTACTCAGACCGAGCCAATAGAACAATTTGCCAATTGGTCACCAGACTTTTCAGAACAAACCTCAAACTTTACTCAAACAAGAACTGGAACTCAAGGATCCCAACAAACAAGAACTATAGTTGTAACATCAAGTTCAATTTCAACAGATTCTGATGAAGAAACGGTTGAATTAGATATAAACAATGACGATGATTTATTTGAAGACATTGAAGTAGTTATAACTACCTATACAGGATCTGAAAATCTTGGTTCACATCAACAAACCACATATAATGTGACTGAGGATAATGATATGGGATTAAGGGTAGGAAATAATTTTTATTCTTTGTTAAATGGGGTTTTGGAAGATTACGGACCAGCGGATGACGGATGTGACGGTTGTGACACAACAGAAGAAGAATGTAATTTAATTTTAAGTTGTCAAGGTAATACATTATATAATTTAGATTTGACTTTGTTTTCCGAAGGTATATCCTTTAGTAGTTCTAATGGTTTTAGTGGTGAAGGGCAAAGTGTTTCTCTTGAATTATGGGGAAGTAAACAAAATGATTTATTAGAAGGAACCTACAGTGATTATATAAATAGGTTTAATTCTTTATATCAAACAAACTTTTCACATATTGATTTTGTTGAAGTAGTAGAACAGACTAATGAAGAAAGTGTATTAGAAAACTGGATAGATGAACAATTTGATTGTGGAGGTTTATTTGATGGAAGTTCCACACAAACAATCTGTAATTTTTATAATGTCTTAAATTTAGCTTCGAGTAATAACTCATTTGAATTAAATGGTTCTCCAGATTCTGGGACTAATGCATTTGAATTTATAAATGGTGAATTTCTGTTGAGTAAAGGAGAAGATGACAGATACACATTAAAAATGACAAATGGGCGAACAGTTGACAACCTCCCTATTTCTCTATATTTTAAAGGATACTTAGGTTATAATAATGTTGATTCTAATAAAAATTCTAATGCAAAAACCAAAAAAAGAGAAAAAGTAAACTATTTTAATATATCACTAGATCACTAAACTAATCAGTTGTTTAGAGTTTAAGTTATGATACAGACGGGATAATGCAATTTTGTGTTAATAATCGCTTCTAAAAAAGGTGTAATATATACCCTTGTATTGATAAATTAGAGATTATGAAAAAGGCACTTCTTATTTTACTGTTAGTTCCTATGGTTTCTTTTGGGCAGACCAAAGAAGAACTACAACTGTGTTTGGCAATGCAGTCCAGCAACTTTATTTCAGACTCAGAAGCTGAAAATGCTTTAGATAAGATACTAAATACCATTGGTGCATCTGCAAACTTTGTCCTTACTCCTTGTAGTTTAGGTCATCAAAATTCAGCTCAATGGGTCAGAGACCAATGCAACTAAATCACAGGCATATCCTCCTAAGTAAATTCAGGTATTTATAATACACTTTTACCTTTGTTGAAACAGATGAGGTTAAAGAAGTGTCTTTGTTTGTGGAGTAACGGTTGTTTTAAACCCCCTAGCCTCAAATAGAGGCCTAAAGGATTGTGTTAATCTTCATATGAAGATTAACATTTTATTGATCAAAAAACACTCAAAATGAGTCAAAAATGACCAAAAAGTGAGTTTTTATGAAACTAGAATTTACTGAAGAGGATATGCCTGTGATTTAAATGAAAACGCCACTAAAGTTTATTAGTGGCGTTAGTATTTAGTAAGAAATGGTTTTATTACTAATAAAATTTATATTTAGTGTTATTAAAGTATGCTGTAAATCCTTCTTGACCACCAATAACATAAGGCCAAACTTTATCAGTAAACTTTGAAGGGTCCTTATTGAATCTCCAATCAAGGTATGTCTCATATTTCTCAAAAGACTCCCAATATTCAATAATAAAATATGTGCTTGACTCTTTATTGTAAAATGTTTCTAGATGAGAACAACCATCATAATTTCTAGTAACAGAAAGTCCACCTTCAGAATCCATTAATTCTTGAAATTTATCTATGTTATCCTTGTTTACTTTTGCAGTGGCAACAACTACATTTCTTTGGTTAGGCCCAACAGAATTCACCATTCCAGTTGCATCAAAATATTCTCCAGTTGAGACTATCTTCCCGTCTTTAAAATCAAAATTATGATAGGAGACCATTGAAAAGTTTCTACCTGTTGATTTACTTTTACCAGTCCAATTACCATATGCTCTAACACTTCCATCAGGTTTCATCGTCAGTGTATCTATTCCAGGTAACCATACTTGGTTTTTAAATTTTACATTTGAATAGTTTTGCACATAAAATTCAGCAACTTGTAGTGATGAGTTATAATCTACTTCTCCCATTCCATAAATAGGCGCAACATCAACTAAATCTTCAGAGACTACATCTTTCCAAAGGTCAATATTACCAGTTTCAAAAGCCTCAATCCACTTTTTAGCAAGGGTCAAGTTTTCCTCGTAATTAGGATTATTGGTAGAACAAGAAAATATTAATAGCACTAATGTTAATGTTAAAATTTTTTTCATTTTAATTAATTTATTATTAATAATACTCAAACATAAAGTTTTTTATTATAAATCACAAATCCCAGAACTAACTGAAGAGGATATGCCTGTAGATTAAAAGAAAAACGCCACTAAAAATAATTAGTGGCGTTGTTATTGAAAATAAGATTAATATGAAAAATAATTCTTTTTAAACAAACATTCTTAAAGTGCACTAATGGTATAAACCTTTTTGTTGGCTAAATCTTCTCCTAATGAAAGTGCAAATTTCTCAAATGCAGGATCAGTCATCATTTCTCCTAATTTTGACATATCAACATCATATAAATAAACAGAAACTTTGTTCGGATCTTTTACATCTCTATGGACAAGTGTTCTAGAATCATCACAAAACTGTTCTCTATTCGTATTATCTTTTATAAAGCCTTTATACCATGTGCTATAACCTTTAGTTAATGGAATTATAGCAACAACATCTACCAAAGAGTTTTGGTCTAAATCAGCTGCATTATACCATTCGCTTTGGTGATAAATTTTGCCTTCGTCATTAAAGAACAATACAGCATAATAATCCATTAATACTGGTTTTTTTGTGACAGAATTTAACGATTCCCAAGTTCCATAAACTCTTACATCTCCATTGGGTTTTTGATTGTCATCTAAGCCAGCAAAATAAAGTTGTTTAGTGAAATTAATTTCTTTGAATCCAGCATTAAAACCTTTCATGGTATTATGCCAAGTATTAATATCAAGCGAGTCAACTCCAGTTGGTGGGGGTGACCACGTAAAGTCCTCGGTTACATAGCTTTTCATTTCATCAAGTTTTTCATCAGAAAATGCTTGGAAATATTCCTTTGATGTTTCTACGTTTTTCTCAAAATTGATCATCTCAGCTGAGTTTGAATCACAATTAATGAACAAAAAAGAACAGAATAAAATAGTTATAATTTTTTTCATTTTAAATAAGATTTAATTTATAAATGCAATATACAAAACTGTTTTTAAAGCTTGTTTTTTAGAGTTACTAAGCCAATTTTGGGCTTAGAGAGAAGGTTGGTTAGTTAATATAATCATTTGAGCAGCACAGTCCCAAAAGGAAAACGGATTTAAATTGAGAGGGTGGGGATAATATTGAAACTTTTAGGCTGGACTTTTTAGGCTTTATAATGCTGGCCGTACAATAATCGTACAAATATATAAATAAAAAACCCTAACATATTGATTATAAATATATTAGGGAATCGTTTTGCGGAGAAAGAGGGATTCGAACCCCCGGAGGTGTGACCCTCAACAGTTTTCAAGACTGCCGCATTCGACCACTCTGCCATTTCTCCTGTGCGGTTGCAAATATACATTCCTTTTTGAACTAATAAAATTTTTAAAACTTTATATTGATCTTTTTTTAATACTAAAATTAATATCTTCATTTAAAACTTCACAATGAACGATATACTTCAATATGGACTTCTAATTATTGTTGGAATGTTGGCCGGAGTAATTAATACTTTAGCAGGCGGAGGCTCTTTATTAACACTACCGGTTCTTATTTTTATGGGTCTTCCTCCTAATGTTGCAAATGCTACTAATCGAATTGGAATTGCTTTTCAAGCTTTAATTGGAACTGCGGGTTATCGGTCAAAAGGAGTTTCAAATTTCCCGTTTAATATTTACTTAGGCATTTCTGCTTTAATTGGATCATTAATTGGGGCTCAAATTGCAGTTGACATAAAAGGAGAAACCTTCAATAAATTGCTTGCTATTATCATGTTGTTTGTTGTTGCTGTTATTGTTTTTAAACCCAAAGCATCTTCATTACAATTAGCAGAACGACTATCAGGTAAGTACTTGTTTTATGCAATTATAGGCTTCTTTTTTATTGGTATTTATGGCGGGTTTATAAATGCTGGTATTGGCTTTGTTATTATTTTATTTTTAAATAATGTAAATCGGTTGTCTCTCATAAAAACAAATGCAACCAAAGTCTCTTTGGTCTTTATTTACACCTGTGGTGCTTTAGCACTATTTGCTTACAACGGTAAAGTAGATTGGTCTACTGGTTTTGTTTTAGCAATAGGAACATCATTAGGGGCATGGTGGTCCAGTCGGTGGTCTGTCGATAAAGGGGAGGGGGTTATTAAAATAGCCATGGTTATCATGGTTAGTTTAATGTCAATAAAGTTATGGTTCTTTTAGTTTAGTAGTTTATATACTCCATAATTTCTAGTCCATAGCCTGTAATTCCTACCCGTGGTCCCTGATTCGAGTTTGTGATTACTTTGAGTTTACTGATTCTTAAATCATGAAGTATTTGGGCGCCAATACCAAAATCTTTGTAATCCATTTTCATTGGAGGTACTTTGTGATGTTCTCCTTGAAGTTGAATGGCAGTCAATTCGGTTATTCTTGCGAGTAAGTTTTCTGATTGTTGCGCTTGATTTATAAAAATAACAGCGCCTTTACCTTCCGAATTTATTAATCCAAAAATATCATCTAAATAAGATTGTAAGTAATTTTTACCGTTGTTAGATCCGGCTAACATACTCAAAATATCATTATTGATCTGAGAAGAGTTAATACGCGTAAGAACACCTTCGCTTTCATCCCATGTTCCTTTGGTTAGGGCTACATGAACTTGGCTGTTTGTAGTTTGTTGGTATGCTCTTAATCTAAATTCTCCAAAACGAGTTTGAATTTCTGTATCAGCTCGCTTTAGAATTAAACTATCATGCTGCATTCTGTAAGAAACTAAATCTTCGATAGAAACCAATTTCAGATTAAATTTATCAGCAACTTCTAGCAATTGTGGAAGCCTAGCCATGGTTCCATCTTCATTCATTATTTCGACAATTACTCCAGCGGGTTTCATTCCTGCTAAACGAGCAAAGTCAATAGCAGCTTCAGTATGTCCTGTTCTTCTGAGCACGCCGCCTTCTTTGGCAATTAACGGAAAGATATGTCCAGGTCTAGATAGTTGGTGTGGTTGGGTAGTGGCGTCTGTTAAAGCAGATACAGTTTTGGATCGATCACTTGCCGATATTCCAGTTGTAACTCCATTTCCTTTTAAGTCTACAGAAACTGTAAACGCTGTTTCTAATGGATCTGTGTTGTTATCTACCATGCGATGAAGATTCAATTCGGCACAACGCTTTTCGGTCAATGGAGCGCAGATTAAACCCCGACCATGGGTAGCCATGAAATTAATCATTTCGGGAGTTATTTTTTCTGCAGCAGCTACGAAATCTCCCTCATTTTCTCTATTGTCGTCATCAACTACAATGATAATTTCACCATTTTTAATGGCTTCTATGGCATCTGCAATAGCATCTAATTTATCTTTTGACATTCCTTTATGATTTCTTGAAATATTTATTTTCTTTAATTCTATTAATTAACTTAAGTAGTGGCAGCTGTATTCGGTCAAAGTTAGCTATACCTCGGTCAACAGAAGCTTGTTTAGTTAGGTATAATGCAAAAACACCAATTATCACAACTGATATCCAACTACCTGCAAAAGGGCTTATGCTGCTGTCTTCTGCTGCATTTTTACCAAAGAGACTGATGTAGTGATAGGAGAGGAATATAAGTATCGCTAAAACTACCGGAAGTCCCAATCCACCTTTTCTAATAATTGCTCCAAGAGCTGCTCCGATTAAGAATAAGAAAAACACACCAAACCCCATTGTGTATTTATCATGGAAAGAGCTCTTGTGCAGGTTTATTAATTTTTGGTGAATAAAAAACACCTTCTTTTTACTCTCAATACTTTGATTGATTCCTTTAATATTCATCAAAGTAGTGTAGAGCACTTGTTTGTGTCTAAAATACTTTTCTGCAGTCATGAAGTTCAACGGGTTATTGAAATGATTTACTATTGAATCGTTAACAATGCTGTCTCTTTTTTCGTACTTTAATATGTTTATGCCATTTGTTTTCACAAAGTTATTGGCAAATGACTTTCTAACATCAACATACTTTATTTCTAAAGAATCAATACTAACATCCAGTTCATCTACTTTTTGCATTCTAAAAGTACTTTTATAATCTTCCTTTGTTAGATCAATATTATTGAATTGAGACAAATCAATATTCATTACATAACGTTCAAAGTTTACTTTACTGTGCGGAATTCTCTTTTTATCTTCTTGCTTTTTAGGATCAACCTCTTCATATCGATTTCCGTCGAAAAGAACCAACTGAAGCTGATCACTGATTTCGGCACTCTTTAATTCTCCTGATGCAGCTTTAATTACTATGTTGTTTTTTAAACTTGGAGTTTTTTCATGGATCAGAACATTTTTTAAAAACCGATCTTCATTTCCATATTTGTCGCTCACCTTAATATTCATCTGTCCTAAATCATTGAATATTCCTTCGGTTATAGCTAAGGCGGGTTTCAATTTGGCTAAATTCCTTCTTAGGTTGAATGATTTTACTTCAGTAAAGGGTATTATGTAATTGGAGAAATAAAAGCTTCCTATTCCTAAGAAAAAGTGAAAAATCACTAGCCCAAGCATCGCCCTTTGTAAAGAAATCCCAGTAGATTTCATAGCGGCAAACTCATAATTTTCTGCAAATGTTCCATAGGTCATTATGGAAGCGAGTAAAACCGATAATGGAAGTACCAATGGAACAAGCTTAGGGGAGTAGTACAATAAGAATTTTAAAATAGTCCCTATATCAATTCCTTTTCCAGCAAATTCATCTATAAACAACCAAATTGTCTGAATGATAAAGATCAACATTAGAATCACAAAAACACTTAATAAGCGCTGAATGTAGGATACTAAAATATAGCGATCTAAAATTTTCATTTGTTAATTATTGATATAGAAATTAGGGTATTCAGAACTGTTAAATTCAAAATAATCCTCAGGAAGACTTATGTTTTCTTCCTGGTTAATTATCGTTAAGGTAGTCGTTGTTTTATTGTTTCCAATTTCAATTAATCTGTAAATAGAGTTTTTAGCGACATCAATCCCTAGCAATAGGTATTGAATGTCTTCGTTTTCTTCTGATGGGATCAATTTAACAAATTGAATATACCTTCCCATAACTCGTTGACTTATATCCCAATGATAATCGTAACCTTCTTCATAGAAGCTTAACAACTTAGAGGGATTAACACTTATTGCTTCTCCTTCTTCTGGAATACTGACCGTGATTTCTTCGTTTTCAGGAACAATTGTATATGTTTTTTTACCATCAAAAAGTTGAATAACTTCCAAAAACTCTAATTTATATTGGTCTCCAGCAAGTGTAACTTTTCCTTCAGTTTCTTGTTTTATCTGCTCTTCTTTATTTTCCAAAACATATTGAAATTCCAAACGAAGATTTTTTTGTTTTTTGATTTCAACGGAAACTTGATTTAATAAATACTTTGCCTGTTCAGGACCTTGAGCTAAAGCTACGGTAGAGCATCCTAATAATAAGAAAATAAAACGCATGCGTTGTTGTTTTTGATTATTCATTATTCAATAACTGTTCCAAAGAAGTCAAATCGGGAACTAAAACCTGTCTTGCTTTACTTCCTTCAAAGGGTCCAACTATTCCTGCCGCTTCCATCTGATCTACGATTCGTCCAGCTCTGTTATAACCTAATTTCAGTTTGCGTTGAAGTAAAGAAGCGGAACCTTGTTGCGCGGTAACGATTACTTCTGCTGCATCTCTAAATAAGGTATCTCGATCGTTAATGTCAATATCCAAGCCTTTAGTTTCTTCACCAATAAATTCAGGAAGTAAATGTGCATTAGCGTAGGCTTTTTGTCCACCTATATATTCTACAATGCGCTCTACTTCAGGGGTGTCAACAAAAGCACACTGAATTCTAGTAAGATCATTTCCCTGTGTATAAAGCATGTCCCCTCGACCAATTAATTGATCAGCTCCACCGCTGTCTAAAATAGTTCTAGAGTCGATTTTAGAGGTTACTCGAAAAGCAATTCGAGCAGGAAAATTGGCTTTTATAAGTCCTGTAATTACATTTACAGAAGGACGTTGTGTTGCAATGATTAAGTGAATTCCGATTGCTCTTGCTAACTGCGCTAATCGAGCGATTGGTGTTTCTACTTCTTTTCCAGCAGTCATTATTAAATCGGCAAACTCATCTACTACCAAAACAATATATGGAAGAAAGACATGTCCATCATCAGGGTTTAATTTGCGTGCCTTAAACTTGGTATTATATTCTTTTATATTGCGACACATTCCATTTTTGAGCAGCTCATATCGGTTATCCATCTCAATGCAAAGTGAGTTTAGTGTATGGATAACTTTAGTGTTGTCTGTAATTATTGCATCTTCCGAATCGGGAAGTTTTGCTAAATAATGACGTTCAATTTTATTGTAAATATTTAATTCAACTTTCTTTGGATCAACCAATACAAATTTCACTTCAGCAGGATGCTTTTTGTAAAGAAGTGAAGTTAAAACTGCATTAAGCCCTACAGACTTACCTTGTCCGGTAGCACCTGCCATCAAAAGGTGAGGCATTTTAGCTAAATCAACTACAAAAGTTTCATTACTTATTGTTTTTCCAATGGCAATAGGAAGTTCCATTTCTGCATCTTGAAATTTTTTGGAAGCTATCACAGAACGCATCGATACAATACTCGGGTTTTGATTTGGCACTTCAATTCCAATAGTTCCTTTTCCAGGAATAGGGGCAATTATACGAATCCCTAATGCCGCAAGTGACAAAGCAATATCGTCTTCTAGATTTTTTATTTTTGAAATACGAATTCCAGCTTCAGGTACAATTTCATATAAAGTAACTGTGGGACCTATATTTGCCTTTATTTGTGCAATTTCAATTTTGTAGTTCTTGAGGGTATCTACAATTTTTGTTTTATTAGCCTCTAACTCTTCTTGGTTTATGGTAATACTTCCATCTCCGTAGTCTTTGAGTAAGTTTAAAGTCGGGAATACAAATTTACTGAGTTCTAGAGTTGGATCATAAGCTCCGTATTTATCAACGAGTTTCTGCGAAAGATTTTTTTCAGCCAAATCTTCTTCAACAGTATTGATTTCAATTTCCAAAGTAGGTTCAGCTTTTACTGTTTCTTCAACCTTTTCTTCAGGTGGTGAAAGCGATTCTTCTTCAATTTTCGTTTCATCAACTAACGTTAGCTCAGGGTTATCTTGATTACTATTGATTTCTATAACGTCTTCAAAGTTATTTTGAATAGGTGCATCTAGATTTTCTTCTGCCTTTGTTCTTTCTTTATCAAATAAGGGTTTGATTTTTAGTATGATAGATTCTGGAGTGATTTTCCAGTGAAGTACTACAAAAGCTAAACTCCCAAAAATTAGAATTACGCCCATACCAATAGAACCTACATAGTCCGATATGAAATCAGTAATTTCATAACCCATTACCCCACTTAACAAAGGGAATGTTTTTGAATAATATCCAAAAAGTAAAGCAAACCAAAGGGTGTAGTATAATCCCCAGGTCCATTGTCTTAATAAACGTTTTTTGTTGATGTTAAAAAAATACACTAATCCTGTTATACAAAATAAGTAAGTTAATATGAAAGCAGAAAAGCCAAACAGCTGAAAAATAAAGAAATCACTAACCCATGCGCCTAGCTTAGAAAGTATATTCACAGATTGAACCGAACGATCTCCCATGGCACCTAAAGTACTTTGGTCTTGTTCCCAACTAAAAAAGTAGGAGGTAAAGGCTATAAACAGAAGTAAACTTATAAGAATTAAAAATCCTCCAAACAAAATTTGACGGGTACGTTTAGTTTCTTCCGAAGCAGCCGAAAACTTAGGAACTCTTGGTGAAGTTGATTTTTTTGCAGTCATAAATAAAACCTTCGTACAAACTTACAAATAATGCTCGAAATAACGGTTTGAATATTTAGGAACGCTCTTAAAAAAATAATTTCCCACGAGGGAAAATTATTTAATTTAAAATGATTCTAAAAAAAAATCTTAAAAGCGCGTTTTTTATGCTAAATCAAACCTATCAAGGTGCATTACTTTTGTCCAAGCGGCAACAAAGTCATGAATGAATTTGTCTCCTGCATCTTCACAAGCGTAAACTTCTCCTATAGCACGTAGTTGTGAATTTGATCCAAAAATCAAATCAACACGTGTTCCTATCCATTTCACTTCTCCAGAAGAACGATCTCTTCCTTCAAAAGTTACTTTATCTTCTGACGTTGGAACCCATTGTGTATCCATGTCATATAAATTAACAAAAAAGTCGTTTGATAAGGTTTCGGCACGTTTGGTGAATACTCCATGAGCAGCACCTTTAGAATTTGCGTTAAGCACTCGAAGTCCACCAACTAAAACAGTCATTTCAGGAGCATTTAAACTCAATAAATGAGCCTTATCAAGTAAAAGCTCTTCTGCGTGACGATCGTTTCCAGCTGCCAGGTAATTTCTAAAGCCGTCGGCTTTTGATTCTAATACTGCTAGTGCATCAGCATCTGTGTTTTCTTGAGTAGCATCTGTTCTTCCTGCATGAAAAGGAATAGACACATCCTGTCCTGCTTTCTTTGCTGCAGATTCAACAGCGGCATCACCAGCTAAAACAATTAAATCAGCTAGAGATATCTTCTTAGACCCGTCTGTTCGCATTAAACTTAGCTTGAATTCCTTCCAAAACCGAAATAGTCTTTGAAAGGTGAGCCGGATCGTTTCCAGCCCAATTTTTTTGGGGTGCTAGACGAATCCGTGCTCCATTAGCTCCTCCGCGTTTGTCTGTACCTCTGAAAGTCGAAGCGGAAGCCCAAGCGGTTTTTATCAATTGAGAAACACTTAATTCAGAAGCCAATACTTCGGCCTTAAGGGAAGAAACATCAACAGCGTTTACTAATTCATGATCAACAGCAGGAACTGGATCTTGCCAAATTAAAGCTTCCGCAGGAACTTCTGTTCCTAAAAAACGAGATATAGGGCCCATGTCACGGTGTGTTAATTTATACCAAGCGCGTGCAAAAACATCTGTAAATTCGATTGGGTTTTCGTGAAAGCGTTTAGAGATTGCTAAATAAGCAGGATCTTTAATTAACGCTATATCGGTTGTCGCCATCATTGGTGCATGTGTTTTATTTGGATCATGAGCATCAGGAACTGTGTCAGAACCTCCTCCATCTTTTGGAGCCCATTGTTGCGCACCAGCAGGACTGTGAGTCAATTCCCATTCGTATCCAAACAGGGTGTCAAAATAACTGTTATCCCATGCAATAGGAGTAGGAGTCCAAGCACCTTCTAGTCCACTAGTAATTGTATCTCCACCATTACCTAACCCAAAACTGTTCATCCAACCAAAACCCTGATTTTCAATACTAGCACCTTCAGGTTCTGGTCCTACGTGATCTGGATCTCCAGCTCCGTGAGTTTTACCAAAAGTATGTCCTCCAGCTACTAAAGCTACTGTTTCTTCATCATTCATTGCCATACGCGCAAATGTTTCGCGTATGTCACGAGCAGATGCAATAGGATCGGGTTTTCCATTTGGCCCTTCAGGATTAACATAAATCAATCCCATCTGAACCGCACCTAATGGATCTGCAAGTTCACGATCACCAGAATAACGTTGGTCGCCCAACCATTCAGTTTCTGGCCCCCAAAAAATATCTCCTTCTGGTTCCCATACGTCTTCTCGTCCACCTCCAAAACCAAAGGTTTCAAAGCCCATTGATTCTAAGGCAACATTCCCAGTTAAGATCATCAAATCTGCCCAAGAAAGCTTTTTGCCATATTTTTTCTTAATTGGCCACAACAAACGTCTTGCTTTATCAAGATTTCCGTTATCAGGCCAGCTATTTAATGGTGCAAAACGTAAAGTGCCAGCAGAAGCTCCTCCACGTCCGTCAGAAACTCGATAGGTTCCAGCACTGTGCCATGCCATACGTATAAAAAATGGTCCATAGTGACCATAATCTGCAGGCCACCAATCTTGTGAATCGGTCATCAAATTATTCAGATCTTTTTTGACAGTAGCCAAATTAAGACTGCTAAATTCTTTAGCATAATTAAAACCAGCACCCATTGGATTGGTTACCGGAGAGTTTTGATGTAATATTTTTAAGTTTAATTGCTCTGGCCACCAGTTTGAATTTGATAAAGCTGCGGCTGTTGTATGTCTTTGTTCTGCAGGAGCAAAAGGACATTTCCCTTCTCCATTACCTAAATGTTCCATGATATGATTTTAAAGTTTAAAATAACAAAATATATATGAGTTCATTCCTCTATTTATATTTAATATAATTACTGATGCATAAGAAAATCTTATGCTGTCTGAATCTATTTTAAATAACTAATCAATTTAAAGGACTAGAGCTCATTTAACAGCACTTAGTTTTCTAATTTTAATCCCAAAATATGCATAAATTAAGGTTGTGATCGGACTTAGCCAATTAAATATTGCATAAATGAAATATTCTCCAACGCCAACTCCTAGAACTCCAGACTGATATGCTCCGCAAGTATTCCAAGGAATCAATACAGAAGTTACTGTACCGGCATCTTCAAGTGTTCTACTTAAATTTTCTGGGGCTAAATCTTTATCAGCAAATGCTTTATTGAACATCTTTCCGGGCAGTACAATCGAAAGATATTGATCCGAAGCTGTTAAATTAATTACGACACAAGAAGCTGCTGTACTTGCAAAAAGTTGAAAGGTAGATTGTGCAATCGAAAGCATTGAGTTACTTAGTTTTTTTAATCCGCCTATAGCATCCATAATCCCTCCAAAAACCATGGCACATATAATGAGCCATATGGTTCCAAGCATGCCTTTCATTCCTCCAGAACTAAACAACTCGTTTAATAAGTCGTTACTCGTGGTTATACTAATATCACTAATGATGGCATTCATAACGCCTTGATAAGCAGTGGTTGGGGATAGGATGTTTGCGCCTGCAATTTTTGCTACTATATCGGGTTGAAATATTAAAGCAAAAAGTCCACCCAAAAGAGTTCCTGCTAGCAGGGCAGCCAATGGGGGAGTTTTTTTTATAATTAAAAAGATTACAAAAATAGGGACAACAAACAACCACAGATTTATCGTAAAACTTCCTTTTATGCTGGTTAATAAAACATCGGTATCTGCTGCACCCGAAGTATTTTGAAAAAAACCAAGAATTAGAAATACGATCATGGTAATTATAATACTAGGCACTGTAGTGTGCATCATGTATTTGATGTGTGTAAACAAATCCGAACCTGCCATTGCTGGTGCAAGATTTGTTGTATCGCTTAGCGGAGAGAGTTTATCTCCAAAATATGCACCTGATATTACAGCACCAGCTACCATTCCAACGGGAATGTCTAGTGCACGTCCAATTCCTATTAAAGCAATACCAACAGTAGCTGATGTTGTCCAACTACTTCCGGTAGCAATCGAAATTATAGCACAAATAATAATACATGCAGGTAAGAAAATACTTGGGTGCAAAATCTGTAGACCATAATAAATCATAGCAGGAATAATACCGCTTAACAGCCACGTTCCAGCTAAGGCACCAACAAATAATAAAATAAGAATAGCACCCGTTGTAGATTTAAGATTCGAACCAATTGCATCAAGCATGGAGTCATAACTGACTTTATTTCTAAAACCAACTACCGCCGCTACCGCCGCTCCAATTAATAATATAAATTGATTGGACCCACCCAATGCATCATCTCCGTAGATGGTAACATTGAATGATAAAAAAACAACTAAAATGATGACGGGAATTAAAGCTCCCCATAAGGATATGGTAGGTTTTTTTTGTTGCTGCATTGAAAGTATTATTAAGTGTAATAATACAATTTTATTTGAAGGAAGGCAAGAAACAAATTCAACTATAGTTTGATTGATATTAAACTTTTTAAAAGATCAAAATTCAAATACTAGGGTAGTGAACGAAACATTTGTATTTTTGTATTGCAATTTTTTAAAAAATAAATGATGAGTAAATTTGATGTTGCTGTAATTGGATCTGGACCTGGGGGTTATGTAGCTGCAATTCGTTGTTCTCAATTGGGAATGAAAACAGCTTTAATAGAAAAGTATAGTACCCTAGGAGGCACCTGTTTGAATGTTGGATGTATTCCTTCTAAAACCCTTTTAGACTCTTCACATCATTACGAAGATGCTGTTAAGCACTTCGATACCCATGGAATTGAAATTTCTGGAGACATTAATATCAATTTCGAAAAAATGATTGGGCGTAAGCGTTCGGTTGTTGAGCAAACTACAAAAGGAATTGAGTTCTTAATGGATAAAAACAAGATTACCGTTTTTCAAGGATTAGGAAGTTTTGTAGATGCAACTCATATAGAAATTGGTGGAGACAAAAAAGAAACCATCGAAGCTAAAAACATCATCATTGCGACGGGTTCTAAACCAAGTACACTTCCATTCGTCACAGTAGATAAAGAGCGTGTAATCACTTCTACAGAGGCTTTGGAGTTAAAAGAAATCCCAAAACACCTTGTGGTTATAGGTGGTGGAGTTATCGGATTAGAATTAGGGCAAGTATATAGAAGATTAGGAGCAAATGTTTCTGTAATCGAATATGCAGACCGAATTACACCCGCTATGGATAGCGCATGTTCTCGTGAGTTAACTAAAATATTAAAAAAACAAGGGGTTAAGTTTTATCTTTCCCATGGCGTAAATAAAGTAGAACGAACTGGAGATACTGTTCAAATTACCGCTAAAGACAAAAAAGGGGCAGAAGTTTCCTTTGAAGGAGATTACTGCTTAGTATCTGTAGGTAGAAAACCCTACACAGCAGGTCTAAATACTGCAGCCGCAGGTGTTCAGTTAAATGAGCGTGGACAAGTAGAAGTAAATGACCATTTACAAACAACGGCTTCAAATGTTTATGCAATTGGTGATGTTGTTCGAGGAACCATGCTAGCTCATAAGGCAGAAGAAGAAGGCGTTATGGTGGCTGAGTTTTTAGCAGGCCAGAAGCCACATATCGATTATAACCTTATTCCCAATGTAATTTACACATGGCCAGAGGTTGCCTCTGTAGGTAAAACAGAAGAACAACTCAAAGAGGGAGGCGTTCAATACAAAAGTGGACAATTCCCAATGCGTGCTCTAGGTCGCGCGCGCGCAAGTATGGATACCGATGGTTTTGTAAAAATCCTTGCTGATGCAGCAACCGATGAAGTTTTAGGAGTTCATATGGTAGGCGCACGAGTAGCAGATTTAATTTCCGAAGCAGTTACTGCAATGGAATTTAGAGCATCTGCAGAGGATATTGCTCGAATGAGTCATGCACACCCAACCTATGCCGAAGCAGTTAAAGAGGCAGCCCTAGCTGCTACTGAAAACCGTCCGCTGCATATCTAAATCAAAAGGGTTAAAATTATTTGAATTTATTTTTAAGGTAGAATCTCACCATATGTTCCGCTATTTCTGGTCCTGCATCTTCTTGCAGAAAATGTCCCCCAAAAATGGTATGATGCTCTTGGTCTTTTGCTCCAGGCATTAACTTTTGAAACACTTGGTCACCACCTTTTGTAATTGGATCTTGATCACTAAACAAGGTTAAGAAAGGTTTGTTCCATTGTGTTAAAATACCCCATGCTTTTTTATTATTCTCACTTTCTGGATCTTGTTCAGAAGTTGGAACTAGGGCAGGAAAAACACGTGCTCCGGCTTTATAACTGTCGTCCGGAAAAGGCGCATTATATGCCGCTATAACATCTGCTGTAAGGTTTGTAGTGGTTGCCATTTGGATAACCGTAGCCACATCAAACTTTGGGCTTGTGGCAGCAAAATTTTGCCAATCCAAAAAGGCTTTAGGCGGTGTAACACTTCCTTTGGGGAGCATTGTGTTTGCAGCAACCACAGAAGCAAAATTATCAGGGTTTGCAGTTAGTAATCGTAACCCGATTAAACCACCCCAGTCTTGAATGAACATGTGAATTTCATTTAATTTTAGATGATCGAGTACGGCCTGTATCCAATCGATGTGCTTGGCATATGTGTAGTCAGATTGTTCAGCTGGTTTATCGGATTTCCCAAAACCAATTAAATCAGGTGCAACTACTCTGAAACCATTAGAGACTAGAGAAGGTATCATGGTTCTGTAGAGATAAGACCAACTTGGTTCGCCATGTAAAAGTAGAATTACAGGATCATTTGTATTCCCTTCATCCAGATAATGTATTCTTAAATCAGAATCAATTTGATGATAATTAGCTTTAAAAGGATAATCTTTTATGTTTTCAAACACAGTTTCAGTGGTTCTTAGTACGTTCATTAATTACATTTTATTTTTGGGTTTCCTGCCCAATTAATAGCTTCAGTGAAAAGTTGATGGTAGTTTGGACTTTTATAATAATACCCTTTATGTCCAAGTGCAGAGTAAAAAGCTTTTCCTTTACCAACACAATTATACCAAACAATAGGATGGTCTTCTGGCATACCAAAAGTCTTGTCTTCTAGGGTTCCATCTTCCAAAACACCACTCATAACTGTATTGGTTTCATCGAGGGTGTAGAGTATATGTGCTCCTTTATTTCGGGGACTATCATAAAAAACATACCATTCTTCTTCTTGATCCCATCGAATAGGAAGCTCTTTACACGCTGGAAAATTTTCTGGACATTCTTTATTTAAAGTTCCTACTTGAAACTGAGGAACCATCGGGTGATGCGAAAACCTAGCTCGAATAACTTCATCGTAATACCAGTCCCAAGATCCAGAGTTGTCTCCAGAACCATGAAACCCTACAAAGCCTCCTCCGTTTTCGAGGTAGTTTTTAAAAGCAAGACGCTGATTAGTGTTTAGCGTGTTTCCCGTTACATTATTCCAAATTACAACATCAAAAAGCACCAATTGATTTGGATTATATATTGAAGCTTCGTCTGAAATTGTCAAATTCCAATCGTTCTGCTCCGAAAGTAGATTAATCATTTCTATAGCGGCTGGAATTGCATCTTCATGGACCCATTCGTTTGCTTGAGAATATACCAGAACATTAAAATCTTTTTTATCCAGATTTAAAGAAACCTGGTTAGCATTTATAGTGTATTTTTCTGCAATGGAATTCGAAAGTTGCATTTTAGCTAAAAAGTATAACAATAGGATTCCAATTATCGCAATGTATCTTTTTTTCATGACCAGCTAATTATAGGGTGGAGTTTGTTTAATTTTAAATTTACTCCAAAGTATAAAAAATATCCTACTTCTGTATTGATGAACAAAATAGGTTATTATCAAACATAGTGACATAAAAGATAATGCTCCCACTGCACTCTGTAATATAGATCCGGAATATTTGAAGTACTGGTATATGCCCAATCCAAAAATACTACCGTAAAGAATAAAATAATGCACAATATAAATACTCAGTGTTTTTTGGCCGATCCATATCCAAAAGCCTTTTGAGAAGAAGTTGTTGATAATCATAAATCCAGCAACTAATAAAAATACATCACCCAATCGGATGAACAAAAAGTTGTTGTATGCTACCTGATTAAAAATAATCCAACCTGTTTGATCGTAAATCCAAACCAAGAAGCCAGAGGACTTATAAACTAGGAGAATTCCTAGAACTGCGAAAACTAAGCTCTTAATTAAAAATCGCCTAGGTTGAGGTCCAAAAATAACTGCAATAAATGCACCAAAACTTACATAGCCTAACCAAGGAAAAATGTAAAAAACTGCTCCATTGGCTTTGGTCAAATAAGCTGCTAAAAAGGAAGGAAGTTGATTAAAAGTAACGTCGAAGTACAGCGGTTGCATTAGAAATATAAGTAAGCTAATTCCTAAAAACAGCACTGCAATTCCCTTTTTTAAAAAATAAAATAAGGCATACATACTTACAGTAAAAATTAGTCCTAAGCCGATTATTTGTAATACATCGGGTTTTAGAAAAGAATTGTTTATTTGCCTGAGCAGCAACAAAGGAAGATTCAGTCGAAGAAGATACCCCCATAAAATTAATTCAATCCCACGTTTCAAACCTTTTTTGATTCTTGGGTTTCGTAATCCTTGTGTTGTGTTTTTGAGTAATAAAAAGTAAACTATCCAGCCGGTAATAGTGAAAAATATGGGAGCAGTAAAGCCACGACAATAGAGCCAAAAAGAGTAGAAGTTGTTCTGTGGATCTTTAAGAACAGGGTCAAGAATACCACTAATAAAATGCCCTTGAAGCATCATCAAAATAGCAAATGCTCGTAATGCATCCAGAAAATAAAGACGTTGACTTTCTTTCATAGTATGTAAGGCTAGAGCAAATAAAATAAAATGAACTCGTACTTCCTAATGAGAAGCGATTCAAATGATTTAGATGTTATGAGCGGGTTAGAATTTCCAAAATTCATTATTGGGAGCATCAGTTTGGTAGGATCTATACTCTTTAGTTCCTAAAACTTGATAACTTATCTTTTGAGCATGAAGACAAATCGATAAGGGAAGGTATTTTTGGTCAGAACCATACTTTTCATCTCCAATAATGGGTAAGCCTATGTGGGCTAATTGAGCTCTGATTTGGTGAAAACGTCCTGTTTTAGGTTTTATTTTTAGGAGATATCCAAAGTTATTTTTGCCCATTACTTCATAAGTAAGAATGGCTTCTTGAGCCCCTTTCTTTGATAATTTAAAAATATTTGCTTTTTTCTTTAGGTTGTTTTTAAACAGAAAATGGACTAATTTCTCTTTCTCTTTGGTTGGTTTGTTTTTAACAACCGCCCAGTAGGTTTTTTTAACCTTACGTCTACTGAACAGTTCGTTGAAGGATACCAAAACACTTTTTTTCTTAGCGAAAATTAAAACACCGCTGGTCACTCGATCCAACCTATGGATTATTCCAATAAAGGGTTTCCGCTTTTTCTTTGTGAGGTACTTATTTACTTGGTCTTCGACTGTCCAGTCTTCGAACGAGCTTTTTTCACTGATTAAACCACCTGTCTTGTTTACTACTAAATACTCTTCGTTTTCGTGTATTACTTCTAACTTCATCAGTAGTTTTTTTGTGATTTTATTCAGCACAAAAGAAATAAATTGAATTGGGACTTCCTAATGGTTTAGTTAATATGATACTTTACATATTTCAAGTCGTATTAATTTATTATTTATAATGTTTTGAAAAAGACCTAAGCTACTAGTTTCCATTTTTAATAGTTTCTAAAATTCCTTTTTTTATGAAAATGTAATAATTGTTATTAGTACAATACTTGTCAATGTTGCACGAATGGAATCAGATCATTTTATTGATCAGAGTCAACTGCTGGCTGATTCATTAACCAAAGCGTAATTTATAGAATAATCAGAAAGCTCTTTAATCCAAATATATATAATATATTAAAATATATATATATTATTATTTAAAACATAATTAAACAACTATAAATACATCAGGAAACATAGAACAAGCCCTATCGGAGCTTGTTCATTTTATCTTTAATTTTTTGTAAACCGAGGTTGCCAATACTCCCTAGATGGGTATGTTCAACCGCACGGGTTGCTGTGTAATTCCCTTCTTCAATAGCGGTTCCCAATTCGCGGTAGGCGTCACGAAACGGCATTCCGTCTTGTACCTTAGCGTTTAGCGTATCGACACTAAAGAGGTAATCGTATTTGGATTGGTCGGTTGTGTTTTTGGTAACTTCTATTTTAGGTAGGCTAAACAGCAACATATCCAAACAAGCTTTTAGTTCTTGTATTCCATCGATTATAGGCGCCTTTGCAAGTTGCAATTCTCTGTGGTAACCCGAAGGAAGATTGGTGGTTAGTAGTGTTAGTTGGGTAGGTAAGGATTGCAATGCGTTGCATTTTCCTCGGATCAATTCAAAAATATCTGGGTTTTTCTTGTGCGGCATAATGCTCGATCCGGTGGTCAGATCGTCGGGGAAGGAAACAAAATTAAAATCCTGTCCCATATATAAACAAACATCCATAGCAAATTTAGACAAGGTACTGCCGACCATGCTGAGAGCAATAGCGGTTGTTTTTTCTACTTTCCCGCGGCTCATCTGTGCAGCTACTGAATTGTACTTTAAGGTACTGAAGTTGAGCAACTCGGTGGTTAATTCTCGATCAATCGGAAACGAACTTCCATAACCAGCTGCGCTTCCCAATGGGTTTTGATCTGCTAGGGTGTGGGCAGTATTTATAAAATGCACATCGTCGATTAAACTTTCTGCGTAGGCAGAAAACCACATCCCAAACGAAGAGGGCATGGCTACTTGTAAATGCGTATATCCAGGAATCAATTCTTTTTTGTATTGATCGGCTAAATTCATCAGCAAGTCAAAGAGTTGAAATACCGTTTTTTTGATTTGAGACAATTCGTCTTTTATGTACAAGTGCATGGCGACCAAAACTTGATCGTTTCGGGAACGAGCGGTGTGTATTTTTTTTCCTAAATCGCCCAGTTGTTCTGTTAGTACCTGTTCGATTTTGGAGTGCATATCTTCGAATTCATCTTCGATTGTAAAACTTCCGTTTTGTGCTTTTTCTTTCAGCTGATTCAACGCAAGGGTAAGCAAATCAGCTTCTTCTTGGGTTAGGATTTGAATTTTAGCGAGCATTTGTGCGTGTGCACTAGAAGCTTCGCAGTCGTACGCTGCTAATAATAAATCGTACTCGCGATCGCTACCTACGGTAAATTGATCTACTTTATAATGCGCTGCTTTTCCTTTTTGCCAAAGTTTCATAAGATTTCGTTTAAGAGGTTGATGTAAATTTTGATGCCTTCTTCGATTTCGGAAACATGAATGTATTCGTTTGCCGTGTGCGAACGGGTCGAATCTCCGGGACCAAGTTTTAGCGAAGGACAGGATAATTTTGCTTGATCCGAAAGGGTAGGAGAACCATAGGGAGTTCTGCCCAAGCCCATTCCTGCTTGAACCAATTCGTGATCGATTGGAATAGAAGAAGAGTTTAAGTTGGTCGAACGAGGGGTTAGCGTACAAGGCGCTTCTTTTTGAAGTAGGGCAACTACATCCATATTGGAATAGCAATCATTAACACGAACATCGATAACCAAGTGAGCTTCTGCTGGCACTACGTTGTGTTGCTTTCCTGCACTAACTTGGGTTACTGTCATTTTTACAGGGCCCAGTGCTTCCGATTTTTTTTCGAACTTAAAGTTGTTGAACCATTCTAAAACTTGAGGTAGTTTCATGATTGGGTTATCATCGTTTGGATGTGCTGCATGGCTTGCAGTTCCAGAAACTACGCCATCAAAAACAACCAATCCTTTTTCTGCCACTGCCAATTGCATCAGCGTAGGTTCCCCTACAATAGCTAAATCAATATCCGGTAGGGTTTTTAAAAGGGAATTAAGTCCTAATGGGCCTGAGCTTTCTTCTTCTGCGGTCGCTGCAATTATAAGGTTATACTTAGGGTTTGGATGTTCGTAATAGTGAGTAAAAAGAGCTAAAAGAGACACCAATGCCCCTCCTGCGTCGTTACTTCCCAGTCCAAAGAGTTTTCCATCCTCGATATGCGGAAAATAAGGTTCTTTGGTATAGGCGCTGTTTGGTTTTACGGTATCGTGGTGTGAGTTTAAAAGCAGCGTTGGTTTGCCTTTTTCAAAAGAACTATTAAATGCATATACATTATTGTTTTCGCGCATAAACGGAATTTCGTGATCGGTAAACCAGCTTTCGATTCGCTTTGCTGTTCCTTGTTCTTCGCTAGAAAATGATTGAATTGAAATTAAATCTTTTAATAGTGCTAAGGCTTCTTGGGTTAGTATTTCGTTCATGTTATAAGGTTATTGATGTGTGTTTTGTGTTACTCCCAATCATTTCAGGCTTTCCGATGGCTACTTTCGAAACTCCTTGTTGTAGTGCATCAAAAGCATTTTTCATTTTTGGTAGCATCCCTTCGTGGATTATTTTAGTTTCAATCAGTTCTTTGTAGACAGCTGTATCTATGTTTTCTATCAGCGAGTTTTCATCTTCTACAGCGCGTAAGACACCCGGTTTTTCGAAACAGTAATATAAGTTAACTTCGAAAGAAGCGCTTAGTGCAATTGCAATTTGAGAAGCAATGGTATCGGCATTGGTATTTAGTATTTGTCCTGATCCGTCGTGAGTTAAAGCGCAACAAACAGGGCTTAAACCTTGTTCTAAAAGATGTTTAAAAAAGCTAGAATTGACTTCAGTTACATCGCCAACAAACCCATAATTAATCGGTTTAGTAGCACGTTTTACTGCTTTAATTGCGTTTCCATCTGCTCCCGATATTCCAATGGCGTTACAATTAAGAGCTTGTAATAAAGCTACTATATTTTTGTTTACTTGACCTCCATATATCCCGGTTATAAGCTCTAGAGTTTCGGAGTCTGTAATTCTGCGTCCTTCGATCATTTGAGCTGGAATACCCAAGCGATCTGCCCATTGAGATGCTTTTTTACCCCCTCCATGAACTAAGACTTTGGGTCCCTCTAGTTTTGCGAATCCTGAAAGGAAAGACTGCAATACCTTTGAGTTTTCAATTACATTTCCGCCAATTTTCACGATACTTATTTTAGACATGATCCAAGATTATTTTTAGAACAGCCTGTGCTGCGAATGTTCTGTTGTTTGCTTGTTCAATAACCAGTGAATTTGGGTTATCCAAAACTCCATCTGAAACTACAATATTTCTTCGAACTGGAAGACAATGCATGAATTTTGCATTTTTAGTCAAGTTCATCTTTTCTGAAGTCAACATCCATTTATCATCCGTTCTTAATATAGAACCATAATTCGTGTAGGAACACCAATTTTTAGAATATACAAAATCAGCATTTTTCAGAGCCTTTTCTTGGTTATGTGAAATGGGAATGTTTTTTGTAATTCTAGGATCCAAATCGTAACCCTCGGGGTTTGCAATAACAAAGTCTGAATCTTGGTGCTCCATCATTTTTACAAACGAATTTCCAACAGCATGCGGAAGTGCCTTGGGGTGCGGTGCCCAAGTCAATACAATTTTTGGTTTGTGAGGCGTAGGGTGTTCCGAAAGGGTAACAGCATCTGCCAAGGCTTGGAGTGGATGCCCAGTTGCACTTTCCATATTGATTACCGGAATACTAGCGTATTTAGCAAAGCTATTCAATACAATTTCGGCTTCGTCTTGTTCTTTGTTTGTAAGGGATGCAAAAGCTCGGATAGCAACTACATCACAATACTGAGAAACAACTGCTGCTGCTTCACGAATGTGTTCCGATCGTATACCACGCATTTCGGTACCGTCTTCGAATTCTAGTGCCCAAGCCTCATTTGAAAAATTCATAACCAAGGTATTGAACCCTAAATTTTGTGCTGCTTTCTGAGTACTCAAACGAGTTCTTAAACTGGGATTGAAAAAAATCAGTCCCAATGTTTTTCTCTTTGCGTGCTCTTCAAAAGCATAGGGATCTTTTTTCAGGGATTTAGCCAAGACTAAAGCTGCGTCAAAGCTGGGAAGATCGTTTAGGGTTATGAAATTTTTCATATGTTAATTTTTATATTCTGTAAGGGCTTCTTTTAGGCTTTTAAAGAAGTAATCGATGTGTTTTTTCTGAACTGTTAAAGGAGGTAAAATTCTCAACAGATTTTTATTGCTACTGCCTCCGGTGAATATCTTTTTATCATAAATCAGAGTTTTACGCAAGGCTCCAACTTCAAAATTAAATTCAAGTCCTAACATCAAACCACGTCCTTTTATCTGCTTTACTTCCAAAATATCTTTAGCCTGATTCATGAAATAGGCTTCAAGTTCTTTTGATTTTTCTTGAAGTCTTTCTTTTTCTAAAACATATAACACGGCAACCGAAGCTGCACAAGCCAAATGATTTCCGCCAAAGGTAGTTCCTAGCATGCCATATTTAGCTTCTATACTTGGATGAACCAAGATTCCGCCAATCGGAAATCCATTTCCCATTCCTTTTGCCATGGTTACAATATGTGGTTGTATTGCATACTTTTGATAAGCAAAGAAAGTGCCTGTTCTTCCAAAACCGGATTGAACTTCGTCGGCAATTAAGCAAGAGTTATATTTTTTACATAAGCGATCCATATCATAAACAAACGCTTCCGAGGGTTGATCCAGTCCGCCTACACCTTGAATGGCTTCAAAAATTACTGCACAAACATCTCCTTTTTGCAATTCATTTTCTAGACCTTCTGAATCGTTGAATTCTAAAAAAGTAACTTTTTGTTGCTTGTTTAAAGGCGCATTTATATTGGGGTTATCAGTTGCTGCAACTGCTGCACTGGTTCTGCCATGAAACGCATTTCTAAACGCTATGATTCTTTTTTTTTGGGTATGAAAAGAGGCTAATTTTAGTGCATTTTCAATTGCTTCTGCACCCGAACTACACAAGAATAATTGGTAGTCATGACAGCACGATTGGTGTCCAATAGCATCTGCTAATTCTTGTTGCAATGGATTCTGAATTGCATTTGAATAGAACCCTATATTATCCAATTGATCTTTTAGTTTTTTAATGTAATGTGGATGTCCGTGTCCAATAGAAATAACAGCATGTCCTCCATAAAGGTCTAGATATTCAGTTCCATTTTCATCATAAACAAAAACGTCTTTTGCCTTTACAGGCGTTACATCGTAAAGTGGATAAACATCAAATAGTTTCATAGTTTATTGCGTTGAAATTTCATTAATTTTATGAAATGATGCCGCTAGACCTTGAATTAAAGAAGAGCTAAGACCTTGATGTTCCATTTCGTTCAAACCTGTAATAGTACATCCGCGCGGGGTTGTTACTTTGTCTATTTCTGCCTCTGGATGTGATTTGTTTTCTATTAAAAGTGAGGCTGCACCCAATGCTGTATATACCGACATATCCATGGCTTCTTTTGCTTCAAACCCAAGTTGAACTCCACCTTGAGTCATGGCTCTAATTAGACGCATCCAGAAAGCAATTCCACTGGCGCAAATTACTGTCGCTGCTTGCATGTGTTCTTCTCCAATGGTTATTGAAGTTCCCAAGCCATTAAATATAGCAGATGCGATATCGATTCTCTTTTTACCCACCACATTAGAGCAGATACATGTCATTGATTTACCAACAGAAATTGCGGTATTGGGCATGCTTCTGATGATTGGAAATTTATATCCAATAAGGGCTTCAATGCGTTCAATCTTAAATCCTGTAATGGTAGATATTAGAACATGCTTGTCGGTTAATTCGTTTTTAATCGAAGTCAAAATATTTTCAAATTGACCCGGTTGAACTGCAAAAATGATAATGTCTGAGTTGCGGATTGCTTCCGCATTATCTGAGGTTAAGAATACGTTTTTGTGGTCTTTATATTCCGAAAGTCCGTTGAGGTCTCTTTTGGTAAGGTATAGGGTTGTAATGGTATTGTTAATTATCAATCCTTTTGCGATACTTAAGCCCAGGTTTCCAGTTCCTATTATTGCTATTTTCATATTGTTTATTTGGGGTTAAAATATAGATGATTTGATGTCTAATCCAAGTCGTTCTTCCCATCCAAAAATCAAATTCATATTTTGAATGGCTTGACCAGAAGCACCTTTAATTAAATTATCGATTACAGAAGTAATTAATAAAGTTCCTTCATGAAGGAATAGGTGAAGGAAACAGTTGTTTGAATTTATTACTTGTTTCAAAGCAATTTCTTGTTTAGAAATATGGGTAAAAGGATCGTTTTTATAATAGTTAGAATACATATCAACTGCTTCTTCTAAGCTTCCATCGAATGCTGTATATGCGGTTGCAAAAATACCGCGGGTAAAATCACCTCGCTGTGGAAGAAAATGCATATTAGTTTGCCCTTCTTGAAGGGAGTCAAGAGTTTCATTTATCTCTCCTAAATGCTGATGTGTAAAAGGTTTGTACCACGACATATTATTGTTTCTCCAACTGAAATGCGCTGTCGCCGAAAGACCAACTCCAGCTCCTGTACTTCCTGTAGTTGCATTGACGTGGATGCTGTTGTTTAACTTTTTAGCTTCTGCTAATGGAAGTAAAGCCAATTGAATTGCAGTAGCAAAACAGCCTGGGTTTGCAACAGCAGTTGATTGTTCAATTGCTTCTTTGTTTAGTTCTGGTAATCCATAAACAAATTTACGTCCCATAAATCCACTGTTGGCAGATAACCTAAAATCATTACTCAAATCGATGATTAGCGTATTGGCAGAAAAAATATTTTGTTCCAAAAACTTTGAAGAATTTCCGTGACCTAAGCAAAGAAAAACGACATCGACTTTTGTGTTGACTTGATCCGTAAAGTTCATTTCGGTTGATCCCAATAAATCGGGATGTGTATCACTTATTGCAAATCCAGGTCTTGTTGTGCTGTACACAAAGTTCAAATCTAAACCCGGATGGTTAAGAACTAATCTGAGTAGTTCTCCGCCTGTATATCCTGAACCTCCTATAATTCCTGCTGTTTTCATTTCGAATCTTTATTATTTACACTCCCGTAAATGCTATGTGCATTTGCTATTATTTTAATAAAACCTTTTGCATCTTCTGCGGTCCAACCCTTATTCATTTCTCCATAACTTCCAAAAGAGGCATTCATTAAATCATTAGGCGATTGTATGCCTTCTAATTCAAATCGGTATGGGTGGAGGGTAATTATTACTGAACCATTTACAGTTTTCTGGCTGCTTTCTAGGAACGATTCAATATCGCGCATAACCGCATCCAGATAATTTCCTTCGTGTAAAAGCATGCCGTAGAAACTTCCCAATTGTTCTTTCTGAAATTGTTGCCATTTTGAGAGGGTATGTTTCTCTAATAAGTGGTGTGCTTTGATTATAATTAAGGGTGCCGCAGCTTCAAAACCAACTCGGCCTTTAATTCCAATAATGGTGTCTCCAACATGAATGTCGCGACCAATGGCATATCCTTTGGCAACTTCTTGCACCTGCTGAATCAGCGCTACTGGATTGCCTTTTACTCCATTGATTCCAGATATTTCTCCGTGTTCAAAATCAAGAGTAATTTGCTTAGGTTCTGATTCGGTTAACTGACTTGGGTATGCAGTGCTCGGAAGCGCTTTGTCCGATGTTAGGGTTTCACTACCACCAACACTAGTTCCCCAAAGCCCTTGGTTAATAGAATATTGTGCTTTTTCCCAAGACATTTCAATTCCTTCAGATTTTAGATATTCTATTTCAGCTTCTCTAGATAGTTGTTGGTCTCTTATTGGAGTTATAATTTTTATTGCGGGAGCTAAAACTTGGAATATTAAATCAAATCGTACCTGATCATTTCCAGCTCCTGTACTTCCGTGTGCGATGAATTGAGCATCAATTCTTTTTGCATACGAAATAATTTCTACTGCTTGAACAATCCGTTCTGCGCTTACCGAAAGCGGATAACTGTTATTTTTCAGGACGTTTCCAAAAACTAAGTATTTAACTATTTTTTTATAAAACGAATCTAGAGCATCGATAGAAGTATAAGAACTTGCCCCCATTTGCATGGCTTTCGATTCTTGTTCGATAATTTTGTCTGGAGAAAATCCTCCTGTATTTACACTAACAGCATGAACTTCATACCCTTCTTTAGAAAGTGTTTTAAGACAATAAGAAGTGTCTAGACCTCCACTGTATGCGAGTACTAATTTTTTCATTTCGTTTCTTTATTAGTCGTGTTTGTTTGAGTTTTTTTAGCTTGATTTGGATCATGAAGCATTCCTGTGCATAAGCACATACTGCGTTCTGTTCGTGTTAGAACATCATAGTTTTTACAGGTCTGACAACCTTTCCAGAACTCTGGATCATCTGTAAGTTCAGAAAAATGAACCGGCTTATATCCCAATTCATAATTTATTTTCATGACAGCCTGACCTGTTGTAATTCCAAATATTTTTGCACCAGGGTATTTTTCTAAAGACAATTCAAAAACTGTTTTCTTTATTTTCTTTGCAAGACCTTGCCCCCTAAACTCTGGGGAAACGATGAGTCCCGAATGGGCAACATAATTTCCATGTCCCCAAACCTCTATATAACAAAAGCCTGCAAATTTGTCGTTTTCAAGAGCGATTACAGAATTGCCGTTTCGCATTTTTTTGGATATATATTCGGGAGTTCTTCTGGCAATTCCTGTCCCGCGATCTTTGGCAGATTCATCTATACAGAGACTAATTGTCTTTGAATAATGTATGTAGTTTGAGCTGGCAATAACGATTTCCATTATTGAAATTTTAAGTTAAAAAGATAAAAATATAAGAAGTTGAAACTGAAACCGGACGCACCTAAATTCCGTAAAGAATATCACCCCTAGGGGCGGCGACAGAATACACGAGGACATCTGCTGTTCGTTGGAACAGAAGCAGGGTTCATATATGTATTGTTTTCTTTCATAAGATTTATCAAAGTTGCCACATTATTGCTAAAGTACCAAACTTAGTGTCATTTTTTCGAATTTCTCAAAAAACACACATTTTGTTTTAGTTTCATGTATTTTTGCAGTGTGAATAGCCACTTTAAATTACATATTGATAAAGAATTCAATAATTTCTGTGATCAAAAATTATTGTTGGCCTTCAGTGGAGGATTGGATAGTAGGGTTTTACTCGACTTATTACATCAAAACAACATCTCCTTTTCTGTTGCACATTGTAATTTTGATTTGCGTGCTGATGCAAGCGAAAAAGATGCTGTTTTTTGTGCTTCTCTTTGTGAGCAACACAAAATTCCATTCTACACTAAAAAGTTTGAAACAAAACAATTTGCAGATCACAACAAGATTTCGATTCAAATGGCAGCTCGTGATCTACGATATGCTTGGTTCAACGAATTAAAATCTGAATATGAATTTTCACATATCCTTACAGGACATCATTTAGACGACCAATTAGAAACTTTTCTGATTAATGTAGGAAGGGGAACTGGTTTGAAAGGGTTACGTGGAATTTCGACCGATACAATTCTCAGGCCTTTATTGCCTTTTTCTAAAGATGAAATAGAAGGTTATGCAAATGATAAAGGGCTTAACTGGAGCGAGGATGCTTCCAATGCAAAAGACGATTATTTGCGCAATCATATTCGACACCATGTAGTTCCTCAATGGAAAGCTTCTAATGAAAACCTTTTACAACAAGTTGCACATACTTTTGAAAACATAAGTCTAGCTCAGGAGGCTCTGAAGGGCGTTTTGGATGCTTTTAAACAAAAAAATTTTATTGCTAAGAAACAAGGAACCTCCATTGCTATTGAAGCATTAAAGGAGTTGAAACCACCAGCTTATTACCTTCACGCATTGTTTTTCCCCTATGGTTTTGGTAACCTACCCGATTTATTTTCCTTGCTGGAAGCGCAGAGTGGGAAACAATTAATTTCCCAATCGCATCGTTTAATTCGAGACCGAGAAGTTTTATTTTTGGGTCCCATAACGAATTCGGCAGATTCAGATGAAATTTTTTGGACTCCAAATGCTGACCTGCTTACTCCTGTTAAATTGACGCTTGAAAAAAACAGATCACCTGATCCAGATACTGCTGTATTAAACACTACTTTGTTAAAATATCCTTTAATTCTTCGTAAATACCGCAAAGGGGATTATTTTTATCCTGCTGGAATGCAAGGGAAGAAAAAAATGAGTAAGTTTTTTAAAGATCAAAAATTTTCCTTACTAGATAAAGAAAATCAATGGTTACTCTGTTCTGAACAAGAAATTGTTTGGGTAATTGGCCAAAGAGTTGATGCTCGATTTATTGGAAATTCGGAAACTAATAATCTATTAATACTAAAAATCCATTGAAAAAATATTACTTTTTTTTATTTGCACTTATAAGTTTTATGGGCTTTGCCCAAGAAGATGGTGAGCCTGTAGTTTGGACAGCCACTTTGAATCGTGTTTCTGAATCACTTGTGGAAATTCAGTTTGATGCAGTAATAAAGGATAAATGGCACCTCTATACTTTAAAAGAGTTTAAAGACGGCCCCTTACCAACTGAGTTTGTTTTCTTTAAAGATTCTCTGGCTTTTAGTATAGAAAATTCTATGACTACTAGCGAGCCAAGTGTAGAATATGATCAAATTTTTGAAATTGATTTGCCCTATTTTAAGGAAAAAGCAAGCTTTACACAACGATTCGTGCTTCTAGATATCTCACTTGAACAAATTAGTGGAGAAATCAATTACCAGGCATGCGATGACCGTTTGTGTATTTTTAGGACAGAACCTTTTACGTTGTCTTTAAATGATAAAAAGATAACATCTAGCCTTCGGGTAACAGAGAAAGATTTAGTTCAATCTGCTGCATTAACGTTAGATTTAAAAAATAAAAAGTATTTAGAAAACACATTGATTGATGATTCAGATTTATCTCCATATTCAGGATTATTTTTGCTTGGTTTCCTAGCAGGTTTAATTGCCTTATTAACCCCTTGCGTATTTCCAATGATACCGCTTACGGTTTCCTTTTTCCTAAAGCAAGCAACAAGTATGAGGAAAGGTGCTTTTAATGCATTTTTATACGGCTTCTTTATTGTTTTCATTTATATTCTATTGAGTTTACCTTTTCATTTTCTGGACAGTATAAACCCCGAGATATTGAATTCGATTGCTACTAATGTTCCATTGAATGTTTTCTTTTTTGGAATATTTATATTTTTTGCATTTTCCTTTTTTGGGTATTATGAATTGACCTTGCCCAGTAGTTGGGGTAATTCCACAGATTCAAGTTCTTCATTAAATGGAGGTATTGGAATCTTTTTCATGGCACTTACTTTAGCTATAGTTTCATTTTCCTGTACAGGTCCAATTTTAGGTTCTTTGTTAGCAGGAAGTTTAACTTCCGATGGAGGCGCAATGCAACTTACATTTGGAATGACAGGATTTGGATTTGCACTTGCCTTACCCTTTGCACTCTTTGCTTTATTTCCAAATGCACTTAATGCCATTCCTAAATCTGGAGGTTGGATGACAACAGTGAAGGTAGTTTTAGGATTTTTAGAGTTGGCTCTTGCGCTTAAGTTTTTGTCGAATGCCGATTTGGTTTCTCATTGGGGGATTCTTAAGAGAGAAATTTTTATAGGAATATGGGTTTTACTTTCGGTGGCGCTAACGCTTTATTTGTTTGGATTAATTCGTTTTCCACACGATCAAAAAAGGAAGCTTTCCAAAACTAGAATTGGGGTAGGGGTTTTGAGTTTACTACTAACCGCATATCTTTCTTTTGGTTTGTTTTCAAAAACAAATACCCTAAAACTATTGAGCGGTTTTCCACCACCTGAGTTTTACAGCATTAACTCAACGGATAATGACTGTCCGCTCGGATTGGATTGTTATAAGGATTTTGAAACCGGATTAGAAGTTGCAAAAGAAACAGGAAAACCCATCTTGATAGATTTCACAGGCTGGGCATGTGTTAACTGCCGAAAAATGGAAGAGAATATTTGGTCTCGAGATGAAGTTTTTCAGATTTTAAATAAGGATATTGTTTTGATATCGCTATACATTGACGATCGAAAACCGCTTGAGGAATCAGAGGTTTTTAATTTTAAGTTTCCAAATGGGCGTGTGCAGCAAATAAACACAGTAGGAGAGCAATGGGCGGCATTTCAGAGTTTAAATTTCAACACAGCTTCGCAACCCTATTATGTGCTTATGGAAGCAGATGGGACGCTTTTAAATACTCCAATTCAGTACACAGATGCAAAAACCTATTACGAATGGTTAAAATTGGGTATTAAAAAGGACTAATTAATTTTTTGCCTGAGGATCGTATACAGCAACTGCAATTTTGGAGTCTGCTGTGCCATAATACAGAAACCATTTTTCTTTAAAAAACACAAGTCCTTCAACGAAACAAACCTCGTTTACTTCTCCGATCTTTTCATAAGCCTTGTCGGGATAGATGAAATAAGAATCTGTTCGGTCTTTTAACTTATGGGGTTTGTCTTTATCAAACAATGCTTGTCCTGCAGCATAAGTGAATTTAGGTAGGTTTGGATCGCTATAATTGGCAGCATTACTGGCATTGTAGATTAACGAAATACCATTTTTGGTATACTGAGCATAAGGCCCAGACTCTACTAATCGGCTATCAAAAAAACCTTTTCTTGGGTGAAGAACTGAAATTAAAGCACCGTTTTCGATGTTCTCCGCTGGCTCCCAATCGATAAGATTGGTAGAAGATGCCATATATAAATTGGTGTCTCCAAAATACATCCAATACTTACCGTCGATTTTTTTTGCTACTTGTTGATTTCCGATCTGTTCTGTAATAATAGCTCCCGCCTTAGACCAATAATCTTTATATTTTTCTTGAGAAAGTACCCGTCCATGCTTATTCCAACTCACTAAATCTTTAGAAGATGCAATACTCAAACGAGCAGTTTTCCCATCATAGGCAGTATAGGTCATGAAGTAGGTTCTTTGGTCGTCAATTACAACTCTTGGATCTTCAACCCCATCAAAATAGCAGGATACACAATCAAGTGAATAGGGCTCTCCGTCTACTTTTCGGAAGTTCCATTCTTCTTTTTTATGGTTGTCTTGGTCGGGATAAAAAACAGGTGCTTCGTTTTTTGTAAACGAAATCCCATCGTTACTGTAAGCTAACCCAATTCTTGAAGTACCCCATTTGTCTTGTGCTCTGTAAAGCATAAATACGGTATCGTTTTTAACAATTGCAGCAGGGTTTAGTACGTTGCGCTCTTCCCATAATACTTGATTTTGACTAATGGGGTCTGTAAAAACCAACTCCTTGTCCGGATTTAGAATTGGATTAACATCATCTTGTTTTTCAAAATGTGGAAAGCTCCAATCTAATTGCTCTTGTTCCATTATACTCGAATTTGAAGAACACCCAAAGACAAAAAATACAGCGATTGTTATGCGGAAATACTTCATTTAAATAATAGTTTTAAAATTCTATCTAATGTAGGGTATTTCAAGGGTAATGACTTGATATGTTTTTAATAAACAAAATACCATCAAGTATAAGTTTCTTAGGAAAAACCTCTGTAGCGACAATTCCTACATTATTTGATTTCGTAAACAAGAACGCAATGGAAGGTTTTGAGTTAAAAGAAAATAGACTTACGCTTTTGCTTCTGTTTGAGCGGGAATGCATTGCAATGCTATAATATATAAAAGTTGATTTTGTTGTTTTAATGATTAACTTACCATAAAAATTATGTTTTCTAAATTTAAGGCTAGCCCAGCGATAATAATTACGGCTGCATTTATTGGCCCAGGAACCATAACCCTCTGTGTTTTGGCAGGAGTTCAAAATGGCTTTTCTCTTTTATGGGCAATGGTACTTTCCATTTTAATAACAATAATTATTCAAAATTCTACTGCTCGAATAAGTTTTACTACTCGTAAAGGCTTAGCGGAAAGCGTTTTGCATCAGACTTCAAATTCACTGTTAAAATTTCTTTTAGGAGCTCTGCTCATCGGCGCAATATTTATTGGAAACGCCGCATACGAAGCCGGAAACTTGACAGGCGCTTTACTTGGTATTGAAAACCTAACGCAAGGAGTTGATTATAATTTTGGAACAAATTTTTATTTTTTACCGCTTATAGTTGGAGTTCTGATTGCAATTCTGATTGGGATAGGATCCCATAAACTTTTAAAAAATATTTTGGTTGGGATTGTGTTGCTTATGAGTATATCGTTTTTATTAACGGCAATACTAACAAAACCAGATCTGATTGCAGTTTTAAAGGGAATGTTCGTCCCTGAATTTAACACCAAAGACACCTTGACCATAGTTGGGTTGTTGGGTACAACTGTGGTTCCTTATAATTTATTTCTTCATGCTGCTTTGGTTAAAAACGAAACCTTTTCCCTACGAGCTTTGCGCCTGGATACAGTATTTGCAGTTACCCTTGGAGGAATTATTTCTTTATCAATCATTATTTGTGCTGCAGCTCTCGAAGGTCAAACAATTGAGTCCATAGCTGATTTAGGATTAGCACTAACACCTCTGTATGGTCAGTTTGCAACAATATTGATGTCCTTAGGATTGTTTGCTGCAGGTATTACTTCTGCAATAACAGCACCCATGGCAGCCGCATTTGTTGTTTGTGAGTGCTTTGGATGGCATTCCAATTCATGGGGTTATAAATCTGCAGCGTTTTTGGTTCTTCTTTGTGGTGTTTTTTTTTCATCTATGCAGATTAAGCCTATTGAGATCATCCGTTTTGCTCAGATTACTAATGGTATTTTATTGCCTGTTGTAGGCTTGTTTATTATTGTTCTCATAAATAATTCGAAATTAATGCGGGGGCAGACTGCAAATATTGGATTGAATATTTTACTATTTTCAATCGAATTTTTCTTTTTGTTCCTTGGGTTTAAAAGTTTGGGTTTAATTTTTTAAAATGTTCAAAATCGATATAAATTGTGACATGGGTGAAGGTATGGGGAATGAGGAGTTGTTGATGCCCTTTATTTCTTCCTGTTCAATAGCATGCGGAGGACATGTAGGTTCAGAAGAAACAATTCTTAGAACTTTACAACTTGCAAAAGCATATGATATTAAAGTCGGCCCACACCCATCTTATCCAGATCCAGATAATTTTGGAAGAACTTCGATGAACCTTTCAAAAAAAGATTTAAAGGATAGTTTAGAACGTCAAATTTCATTATTTAAAATGTGTTGCAAAAAGTCAGAAACTAACATAAATCACATCAAGCCTCACGGAGCTTTGTACAACGATCTTTTTGTTAATGCAGAGCGGGTCAATATATTTCTTGAGGTAGTAAAAAAACAGCTCCCTCAGGTTCAAATTTATTGTGCTCCCGGAAGCCTTTTAGAAAAAGAGGCATTGATTGTTGGAATTAAAACAAAACGTGAAGGTTTTATGGACCGTGCTTATAATGGAGACGGAACTTTACGCTCCCGCTTGTTACATGGTGCGATTTTGACCGATTTTGAGCAGGTAGGGCTTCAGGTTTTAGGGCTTATAAAGAAAGGATCTGTTTCGATTGCTAATGGTGAATCTATTCCGATATCTGTTCAGACTTTATGCTTGCATGGAGATCATCCCCAGGCTTCCAAATTAATTATACACATAGATGGACTTTTAAAAAAAGAAGATATAGATGTTCGCTAAGAAGGATTTCATTTTTACCACTTTAGGTAAAACCTTTATTATAAATTTCCCACATCAAAACGATAAAAAATCCGTTTTATTCATAGTTAAATTAACAGATGCTATAAAAGATAAGTACGTTGATTATATTGAGGATATTACTACAACCTTCAACAGCATTAATTTGTTTTTCAAGTATGCTTATGATTCAGAAAGTGTAAGTTTAATCCTTTTGGAAATTATTGATAAAACACCATCTCAACTTTTGGTTAACACAAAAAAATGGAAGCTGCCTGTTTGTGTTGACGACGAATTCACAAAAGACATTTCCCTTTTTTTCAAGGGCAATCAGCAGCAGCTCGATTTATATTTAACCAAGTTTTTTGATTTAAAATTTAGATTTGTTTTTTACGGTTTCCTTCCCGGTTTCCCTTATCTCAGTGGATTACCAATAGACATGGCAATAGCCCGAAAAAGCATACCAAATAATTCGACACTTAAGGGGAGTGTTGCAATTGGAGGTGATCAAGTAGGTATATATCCTCAAAACAGCCCGGGCGGTTGGCACGTAATTGGAAATTGTCCAGTTTCCATAATCGATTTTTCTAGTACAGATCTATCCTTAATAAACCCTGGAGATCAGGTTCGGTTTTATAAAATATCTAAACCAGAATACAAAGATGTTATGGAGACTATAAGAACAAACTCGGAACATCAATATTTAAAAAACCTTACAGATGATTGAGATTTTAGACGCTGGATTTTATACTTCCATTCAAGATCAAGGTCGAAAAGGTCATAGGCATTTGGGGGTTCCGGTATCGGGAGCTATGGATCAAAAAGCATTTGAATTAGCGCATGCATTGTTTGGTGAACAATTATATTCCAGTATTATAGAATGCACACTTATTGGACCAAAGTTACTGTTCCACGATCGGTGCTCTCTTGTTTTAACGGGCGCTATAATGGAGGCTTGGTTGAATGAAAAACCCTTAAAAAACAATACCCCAATTCATGTGCTTGCAGGAGATGAGTTAAAACTTGGAAGAGTTTTGAGCGGGCTACGAACGTATATTAAAATTAATAAATCTTTAATTTTACCAGCTGTTTTAGGGAGTACTTCTTTTTATTCACCAATAACAAAAAGCGCTTATTTAAAGTCGGGAATACATCTTTTTTGGATCAAAAACGATAGGGTTAAAGAGCATTCTAATTCTAAATTACGCTGGGACTATTCCTATTTAACGGATCAAAATATATATGCTGAAAAGGGACCCGAGTACGATCTTTTGTCTGATAAGCAAAAGAAGCTTTTATTCAAAAATATTTTCAAAGTTGAAAAGCAAAGTAGAATGGGTTATCGCATAGGGTCGGCTTTTGAAACAGAACCTGTTTCCATGTTAAGCGGAGCTATTCGCCCTGGGACAGTTCAAATTACACCTTCCGGAGTTTTGTTGATTGCAGGCTTTGATGGTCAAGTAACTGGAGGGTATCCGAGGATACTCCAGTTAACCGACCAGGCAATGAATGTTATGTTTCAAAAGAAAGAAGGAGATTCTGTTTCTTTTAATTTTTATGATAAACTTCATCAAAAGGAACTCTAAATCGAGGACCGTAGATGCCGCCCTTGTCTCGGTATCCACAACCAATTATCATACTGATTTGAGCGCTTTTAGGAAGACCAAGTATTTGTCTTACTCTTTTAGAATCGAACCCTTCCATTGGACAAGTATCGATTCCCTTTGCTGCCATGCTGATCATGAAGTTTTGAGCCGCTAAAGCAGTGCTCTTGTGAGCAACTACTCTTAAGTCAGTCGCGCTAACTTCTCGATACATAGGACGGAAAGCCCCTGTAATTGTAGCAGCTACTTTTTTTATTAATCCAAGGATTCCAAAAAAGTCTTTGTAAAGTGTTGGAATTACTTTTCTGTAATAATTTAAGGCCATTTTTTCTTGCTTTGTGTTTCGCACTTCTTGTGCTTCAAACTGAGCATTCAAAAATTTTAGATTTGCATTAACTCTTTTTTTCCAAAGATCTTTGCGAACTATTGGAATTACTAATTGGAGGGCAGTAGCAGCAGCAGCTTGACCAAAACAGGCCGTAGATAATTCTTTAAGCGTCTCAGGGTTTGTAATGTGATAAAATTCCCATAACTGTAAATTACTACTTGTAGGAGCTAGGGTTGCATGACGTATACAGGCTTCAACATCTTTCTTATTAAGAGCTTTTTTGGCATCATATCTTCTAACGGATCTTCTATATTCTATTGCTTCACTTACTGATTTTTCCATAATTTATAATTTCCCACAATAATAGGGTTTTTGAATATACTATAATAAATTTATTAAGGTTGAATTTTAAATGCATTACGAATAATCCAAAATTTCAACCCTTAATACTTGGTAATCAATGAATAATTCAACTATTTGAGTAGAAATTTATTCATTCTGTAAAAGGAGTAAAAGGAACTGTTTATCTCACTAAATTTCCTTTTATTTACAGCAAATTTTTAAAGTTAAAAGATCTTGAATGTCGTTAGTTTTTAACTTTAAATATCTGAAAACAAATGTAATATAAATATTTAATGCTTTTGGACTTAGGGCAAATTTAAAAATTAATTTCCCGTCTTTTTTTAAGTGTTATAAATTCGAATTAGATTTAAAATTAAATGGAATATAATAAGTTCAGTAAAGCAGTAACGCAAGACCCAACGCAGCCAGCTGCACAAGCCATGTTACATGCAATAGGATTGACTGATGAGGATTTCAAGAAGCCCTTAATTGGCATTGCATCTACAGGTTATGAAGGTAATCCATGTAACATGCATCTCAATGATTTGTCTGTTGACATAAAAAAAGGAGTTCAATCTTCTGATTTAGTTGGTTTGATTTTCAATACCATTGGAGTAAGTGATGGAATTTCTATGGGAACTCCTGGAATGCGTTTTTCGCTTCCTTCCAGAGATGTAATTGCAGATTCTATGGAAACAGTTGTTCAAGCAATGTCCTACGATGCTCTTGTTACTGTTGTTGGTTGTGATAAAAATATGCCTGGAGCCATGATGGCTATGTTGAGATTAGACCGTCCCTCAATCTTGGTTTATGGAGGTACTATAGCTCCTGGTTGTCATAAAGACAAAAAGTTAGACATAGTTTCTGCATTTGAAGCATGGGGAGAGAAAGTTGCTGGAACCATGGAGGAGTCTGAGTTTAAACAAATAGTAAAAAAAGCTTGTCCCGGAGCAGGTGCTTGTGGTGGAATGTACACTGCTAATACCATGGCTTCTGCAATAGAAGCGCTCGGCATGGCATTGCCATATAACTCATCAAATCCAGCGGTAAGCTCAAATAAAAAAGAAGAATGTGAAAAAGTTGGGGCCGCACTCCGATATTTAATAGAACAAGACATAAAGCCCTCAGATATTGTAACCAAAAAATCTTTGGAAAATGCGATTCGTTTGGTTGCTGTTTTGGGAGGTTCTACAAATGCTGTTTTACATTTCCTTGCTATTGCAAAATCTGCACAAATAGATTTCTCTTTAGATGATTTTCAGAAGTTAATGGACATCACACCATTCTTGGCAGATTTAAAGCCAAGTGGAAAATATCTCATGGAAGATCTTCATGACATTGGGGGAGTACCTGCAGTACTAAAATTTATGCTTGCTGAAGGAATGTTACATGGGGATTGTCTTACCGTAACAGGCAAAACACTTGCTGAGAACCTAGCAGAGGTAAAAGATTTAAAAGAAGGTCAGGATATAATACATCCAGTTAGTGACCCGATTAAAGCATCGGGACATATTCGCATACTAAAGGGTAACCTTGCTTCAGGAGGTTCGGTAGCAAAAATTACAGGAAAAGAAGGATTAATATTCAAAGGTCCAGCTCGTGTTTATGACAGTGAATATGCCGCTAACGATGGAATTGGTAGAGGAGAAGTTAAGAAAGGAGAAGTTATTGTAATTCGATATGAAGGCCCAAAAGGAGGACCGGGTATGCCTGAAATGTTGAAACCAACATCTGCCATTATGGGGGCAGGTTTAGGTAAAGACGTCGCATTAATAACCGATGGAAGATTTTCTGGTGGAACCCATGGGTTTGTTGTTGGACATATTGTTCCCGAAGCCCAGACAGGAGGTGCTATCGGTTTAATTGAGAATGGCGATATCATAGAAATAAATGCAGAAAGCAACACCCTGAATGTTCTAGTAAGTGATGAAGATTTGGCTTCAAGAAAAGCAAATTGGAAAGAACCCGCTTACAAATTTCAAAGAGGGGTTTTATATAAATACATTAAAAATGTTTCTACAGCTTCACAAGGCTGTGTAACAGACGAGTTTTAAAATGAAAAATAAAGAAACAAGTTCTATTTCCGGAGCAGAAGCAGTTATTCGTAGTCTTCTGGAAGAAGGGGTAGATTTAATATATGGATATCCTGGTGGAGCAATCATGCCTATATATGATGAGCTCTATAAATACAGCGATAGTTTATCTCATATATTAACTAGACACGAACAAGGAGCAACACACGCAGCTCAGGGATATGCCAGAACATCTGGAAAAGTTGGAGTCGCAATGGCTACTTCAGGACCTGGTGCTACAAACTTGGTAACAGGAATTGCTGACGCACAAATAGATTCGACACCCATGGTCTGTATTACAGGTCAAGTTGCATCACATTTATTAGGCTCAGATGCTTTTCAAGAAACTGATATTATCGGTATTTCAACCCCAGTAACTAAATGGAATTATCAGATTACCAAAGCCAGTGAGATTCCTGTTATCATGGCAAAAGCTTTTTATATTGCTCGTTCTGGGAGACCGGGACCTGTACTTATAGATATTACCAAAGATGCCCAATTTGAATTACTAGATTACACCTACGAGAAATGTAAAGGAGTTCGAAGTTATGCACCAATACCAACCCTAGACACTGCTCAAGTAGAAGCTGCTGCTGAAATAATTAATAAGGCACAAAAACCCATGATAATTTGGGGGCAAGGTGTTATTTTAGGAGAAGCTGAAGAAGAGTTTAAGACTTTTGTTGAGACTTCTGGAATCCCAGCTACATGGACAATTTTAGGTTTGTCTGCACTTCCAACCAAGCACCCACTTAATTTTGGGATGGTGGGGATGCATGGAAATTACGGACCCAATGTTTTGACTAATCAATGTGATGTATTGATAGCTATTGGAATGCGTTTTGATGATCGTGTTACTGGAAATTTAGAAACGTATGCAAAGCAAGCAAAAGTAGTTCACATAGAAATAGACCCTGCTGAAATCAGTAAAAATGTAAAAGCAGATTTTCCTGTATTAGGGAATTGCAAAGAAAGCCTTTCACAACTTACAGTTCTTGTAAAACATAAAGCATATAATCAATGGAAACAACGTTTTACTGATCATATGAAAATTGAAATCGAAGAGGTTATTAAAGGTGACACCTTGCCTACCAAAGAAGGTTTAACCATGGGTGAGGTAATAATAGGAATCAACAAATACACCAAAGGTGATGCTGTTATCGTATCGGATGTAGGTCAACATCAAATGATTGCTTGTCGTTATGCTGAATTTGTTCAATCAAAAAGTAACGTAACCTCTGGAGGTCTTGGAACCATGGGATTTGCCTTGCCTGCTGCAATTGGTGCTAAAATGGGAGCACCCGATCGTGAAGTTTTAGCGGTTATTGGAGATGGTGGATATCAAATGACCATTCAAGAGTTAGGAACTATCTTTCAAAATAAAACAGCCGTTAAGATTGTTGTTTTAAACAACGATTATCTCGGAATGGTACGTCAATGGCAACAATTATTTTTCGACAAACGATACGCTTCTACAGAAATGACAAACCCAGATTTTGTGACCATAGCCAAAGGGTATCATATAGATGCACAACGGGTAACGAAACGAGAAGAATTAGACCAGGCAATTAAAACGATGATTGCTTCCGATCAGCCCTATTTCCTTGAAGTATGTGTAGAAAAAGAAGCTAACGTATTTCCGATGATACCTACCGGTGCATCGGTTTCAGATATAAGATTAAAATAATGAGTGATTTTACAAAATATACCATTTCCATTTATACCGAAAATAATGTTGGTTTGCTTAACCGTATATCTGCAATTTTCTTGAAGAGACATATCGATTTTATAAGTTTTTCTACTTCACAATCAGAGATTCCCGATGTTTTCAGATTTATTATTGTTGTAAACATGACCGAATCAGGTGTTCGGAAAATAGTTCAGCAAATTGAAAAACAAATTGATGTAATCAGAGCTTTTTATCATACAGATGAAGAAACTATATTTCAAGAATCTGCTCTATATAAAGTAAAATCAAGTTCTTTGTTCGAAGAACGGCAAATTCAAAACATGATAAAAGATAGTCACGCTAATATAGTGACGGTCTCACCAGAATTTTTTGTAATTGAAAAAACTGGTTTTCGTGACGAAATAGAAGCGCTTCGTGAAGCACTAGCTCCTCATGGATTACTCCAGTTTGTTCGCTCAGGAAGAATTTCAATTTCTAAAGAAAAAATGGGAATTTCAGAAATACTAAACACTTTTAATCATAAAATAAAGACTAAATAATTTAAAATGGCAAATTACTTCAACCAACTATCATTAAGAAATCAACTCGATCAATTGGCTCAATGTAGATTCATGGATTCTTCAGAATTTGAAGAAGGAATTAAAGCATTAGTGGGAAAGAAAATTGTAATCATAGGTTGCGGAGCTCAAGGTTTAAACCAAGGTTTAAACATGCGTGACTCAGGATTAAATATTTCATACGCATTACGTAAAGGAGCTATCGATCAAAAGAGAGCATCTTATCAGAACGCAGTTGACAACAGTTTTTCTGTTGGAAGCTTTGAGGAAATGATTCCAGACGCGGATGTTGTAATTAACCTTACTCCAGACAAAAACCATACTCCCGTTGTTAAGGCAGTTATGCCCTTAATGAAAAAGGGAGCTACGCTTTCTTATTCTCACGGTTTCAATATTGTAGAAGAAGGAACTCAAGTTAGAGAAGATTTAACTGTGATTATGGTAGCACCTAAGTGCCCAGGATCAGAAGTTAGAGAAGAGTATAAAAGAGGTTTTGGTGTACCAACACTTATTGCTGTGCACCCCGAGAACGATCCTCAAGCTCATGGTTTAGGCCAAGCAAAAGCTTATGCTGTTGCTACAGGAGGACATCGTGCGGGTGTTTTAGAATCTTCTTTTGTTGCTGAAGTTAAGTCTGACTTAATGGGAGAACAAACCATTCTTTGTGGTGTGTTGCAAACAGGGTCTATCTTATGTTTTGATAAAATGGTAGCACAAGGGATTGATTCATCTTACGCTGCAAAATTAATTCAGTACGGATGGGAAACCATTACAGAAGCTCTAAAGCATGGTGGAATTACAAATATGATGGATCGTCTTTCTAACCCAGCTAAAGTAAAAGCTTTTGAACTTTCAGAAGAGCTAAAGGAAATCATGGAGCCTCTATTTCACAAGCATATGGATGATATCATGTCTGGTAACTTCTCAAAAAAAATGATGGAAGATTGGGCAAATGATGACAAAAATCTTTTAGGCTGGAGAGCAGCTACTGGAGAAACAGCTTTTGAAAAAACTAAAGTAACAGATCAAGAAATTTCCGAACAAGAATTTTTTGATCATGGTGTATTAATGGTAGCTTTTGTTAGAGCAGGAGTAGAGTTAGCCTTTGACACTATGGTTGCTGCGGGAATCAAAGAAGAGTCGGCTTATTATGAGTCTTTACATGAAACGCCATTAATAGCAAATACCATAGCGCGTAAAAAGTTGTTTGAAATGAATCGTGTTATTTCGGATACAGCTGAATACGGATGTTACTTATTTGATCACGCTTGTAAGCCTATGCTTACTGAGTTTATGAAGAAAATTAATACCGATGTTATTGGTACAGCATATGCAGGAGATCAAAGCAATGGTGTAGATAATAAACAACTTATTGATATTAATGAAATCATACGTTTTCATCCGATAGAAATGATTGGTTATGAATTGCGTGATTCTATGACAGCAATGAAAAAAATCGTTTAAGATTTATATAAAATCATACTTTTTAAAAGTCTCTTAAACATTAATCAATTTATCGATTATTGTGGAGACTTTTTTTATGACTAAAAAATTAAGGGAAGTATAAATTCAAATATTGCAATTAGTAGAATTACCGCAATACAATTAATTATTATTCCAATTCGAGCCATTTCATGGACTTTGATATAGCCGCTCGCAAATACAATTGCATTTGGCGGCGTAGCCATTGGCAACATAAAAGCACAACTACTCGCAATTGTAACAGGTATTAATAAATAAAGCATAGGAATATCAAGCCCTAAAGCTATTCCTGCGACAACTGGCGCTAGAACTGCAATTAAAGCAACATTACTCATTAATTCAGTCATAAAAAGCATGAGTATTATGAGTAGTGAAGCTGTTAAAAGTTCACTGAAATTTCCTTCAGCAATATAAGTCGTAATCAAGGATACAATTCCAGTTGAAGACATACCTTTTGCAAGTGCGAGTCCACCTCCAAAAAGAATAAGAATTCCCCAAGAAAGTTTTTGAGTATCCTTCCATTCTAGAATAAATTTTCCTTTTTTTAAATTAAAAGGAATGGCAAAAAGAGCTAAAGCTCCTAAAACACTAATAACGGTGTCTGAGAGATTAAGACCCGGTAATTCGGAGTTAATTAAGGTTCTGAAAATCCAGAGCGACACAACAACTCCAAACACCCAAAGCACTTGTTTTTCTTTAGGAGATATAGGACCTAATTTGTCAAGCTCAGAATCAATTACTTTTTGGGAGGCACTGAACTTCAAGCCTTTGGTGGAAAACATAAAATGGACTAAGACAAAATATATTATTGCAATTAATGCAACGGCAAAAGGAAGCCCTATCATCATCCATTTTACAAATGAAATTTGAATATTATACTCATTTTCCAAAAGTCCAATCAGAACTGAGTTTGGCGGTGTACCAATCACAGTAGCTATTCCACCAGCATTTGCAGAAAAAGCAATTCCAAGCATTACACTCAATGCAAAGTTCTTAGTTTGTTTTTTTGAGTTCTCAGCTTGATCGATGAGTAAATTAATTACGGAGAGTGCTATGGGCAGCATAACCACAGTGCTAGCAGTATTACTAATCCACATGCTCATAAATGCAGTTGCAATCATGAACCCTAAGATTACTTTATTTGGAGAGGTTCCAGTTTTTTTTATAATCGTAAGGGCAATTCTTCGGTGTAAGTTTACTTTTTCTAATCCTAAGGCTAAAACAAAACCACCAAAAAACAAAAAAACAATAGAACTACCATAATTAGCTCCTACATTATTAACCTCCATAACCCCGGTTAATGGAAATATAATTAAGGGAAGCAAAGCAGTAACTGATATAGAAACAGATTCGGTTATCCACCAACATATCATCCAACTAGATGTTGCTATTACTGCTGTAGCTTCAAAGGACAAGTTTCCTGGTGATAAATAAAGAAGCGATATAAAAAAAAGTGGGCCTAAATAAAGACCAATTTTCTTTGATAAAGGATGTGTTTTCGTGCTGATATTTCTTGTGTTTTATATTTTGAAATATACTCTAGTTATAAACGACAAACAACTTTTTTAACCATCTAATTATATTGTGCCATTAAATTATAATATATTAATTTAGTAAATTAATTAAATGATCAAACTGAATTAAAAAAACACTAACTTAGATATTCTTTTAACAAAAAAGTTAAACAATACATTTTACACAATGAATCATTCTGAAAAAAGCATCCTTAATTTACCAAAGTTTAACAACCCTTTATACTGCAATGAATATCTTGTTGATGGTGTTTTGCATGAATGGAAAGGGGAAACAAGCGAAGTCTATTCTACCATTCATTCGAAGGACAAAGATGGTGTTATAGGACCAACGCTTTTAGGATCAATTCCGGATATGGAAACAGAGCCAGCAATAGCGGCTTTAACAGCGGCTGAGAAATCATACAATCGAGGGCAAGGTGTTTGGCCTACCATGAAAGTAAAAGATCGTTTACGATGTTTAACCACTTTTGCTGATAAAATGAAAAGTTACCGCGAGCAGGTAGTTGAGCTACTAATGTGGGAAATTGGAAAAAACAAAGTAGATTCTTACAAAGAATTTGACAGAACAGTTGATTACATATATGACACTGTAGAAGCTTATAAGAAACTTGATCGTAAGAGTGCAAAGTTTGATAAACAATCAGGAATTCATGCCCATATAAGACGAGGTCCAATTGGAGTTGTTTTATGTTTAGGTCCATATAATTACCCTCTAAATGAAACCTTTTGTTTGCTAATACCTGCTATTATCATGGGTAATACAGCTATTTTTAAGCCTGCAAAACATGGAGTTTTATTAATAACACCTTTGTTAAAAGCCTTTCAAGAAAGTTTTCCAGCAGGGGTTGTTAATATATTATTTGGACGTGGTCGAAAAATTGCTTCTCCCATCATGGAAACTGGAAAAGTTGATGTCTTGGCTTTAATTGGTCACAGTTCTTCTGCCGTAGCACTTCAAGATTTACACCCCTATAAAAATCGTCTGCGCTTAGTTCTGGGGCTTGAAGCAAAAAATCCCGGAATTATTTTACCTGATGCAGACTTAGATTCTACGATCAAAGAATGTATCTCTGGAACCCTATCATATAACGGTCAACGTTGTACTGCCCTCAAAGTATTGTATGTGCACGAATCGATTGTTGACGAGTTTAATAAACGCTTTTCTGAAGCAGTAGATGCTTTGAAATTTGGATTACCATGGGAAGAAGATGTTTTTTTAACTCCTTTACCCGAACCTGGAAAGCCAGCATATATTCAAGGGCTAATAAAAGATGCTATCTCTAAAGGTGCGAAGGTTATGAATAAAAGAGGAGGAGAACTCTCTGTAAATTATTCTTTTCCAGCAGTTTTATATCCAGTTAATGATCAAATGAGTGTTTATCATGAAGAACAATTTGGTCCTGTTGTACCGATAATTTCTTATTCAGATATCAACGAACCTCTAGACGCAATGGCAGCTTCTGATTATGGTCAGCAAGTAAGTCTATTTGGTCGTGATGTTCGAAAACTAGCTCCATTAATTGATGTTTTAGCAAACTTAGTTTGTCGTGTTAATTTAAATAGTGCTTGTCAGCGAGGTCCTGACGTTTATCCATTTACAGGGCGAAAAAATTCTGCCGTAGGTACATTAAGTGTTTTTGATGCCCTTCGTTCATTTTCAATTAGAACTTTTTTAGCAGCTAAAGACACACCATATAACAATGAAATTTTGGATTCATTAATGGATTCTAAGGAATCAAACTTCGTTAATACGGAATATTTATTGTAATCTAAAAGTATTGCCCAATTCCAAAACAAGACCACCTGGATTGTTATCAAACGACAATTCGTCTTCACTTAAATTCTGAGGGCTATATTCTATGGAATCAATTGATCAAGAAAAGGCTTATGGCGATAAAAAAAAGCAATTCTTTAGGGCAAATTAACAAAAGCCCAATACATTAATGCAAATTGTATGTGTAGTCTTAAAATAAGTGCCCAAAGCGGCATTCCTAATCTATTCTTCAGAAATAACATATTTACGTGTACGATCAAAAATACTGTAAGCATTGCTATTATTCCCCAAAGAGCAAAACTCCTCGTGCTAATAAAAAGCACTCCCAATCCTAAAACAATTTCAGCCACGCCGCTCCAATAGATTAAGGTTAGGTGTGCAGGTAAGAATTTAGGCATCATAGGTTTGTAAAACTTAGGGTGGGTAAAATGAACAATTCCAAGGACGAAATAAATTACGCCCATAATATATAAATCAATCATGGTGTTAATTTTCTTGGTTTGGGGTTGTCTCCTGTAGTGTGTTTTGAATTATAAAATCTATTGCATGTTCAACACTTTCAAGAGGTTTTTCCTCCATAGGTACATGACCAGTTTCTTCCATAATCACTAAACTGCTATTCGCTATTCGATCTTTAAACTTCTGACCATCTTCAACAGGAATCCACAAATCATTTTCACCCCAGATAATAAGAGTAGGTGTTTTTATTAGATTCAAAAGATATGTATTGTCTGCTCCTTCAAGTTTTGCGCGCTCAACAAAAGCAGTACGACTACCTTCTCTTAAAATCATTTGATGATATCGTTCAATAAGCTCATCGGTTACTTTGCTGTCATCAAAATATACTTGTTCTAAATTGTCTTTTATGAAAAACTTAGGGGTTATGTGTTTTAAAGCCAAACTTAATAATGGAACTTCAGCCAATCTAAAGACTAAGGGACGCTCCTTCTGAGATGGAAAACCAGCAGGGTCTAATAAAATTAATTGTTTCACTTGGTCCGGGTGATTAGCGGTGTAAAACCAACTTATGGACCCACCCAGAGAATTACCTGCTAAAATGAATTCGTTTAAATCAAGCTTATTTAAGAAGCTTTCTAGAAACTGACTGTATGAATTTAAATCATATTGATTGTTTTCATTTGCTCCCGTTACTCCAAAAGCAGGAAGATCCATTCGAATTACACGATAGTTTTTTTTAAGCTCTTCCGTCCATGCGTCCCAAGTGTGAAGGGAGGCACTGGTTCCATGTAATAATACAATTGGAATACCGGATCCTTCGTCCTTATAGTGAACTTCGAGACCGTCTATCATTACAAACCTTGAAGCTTGATCAGTATAGTTTTTTTTAAGGGAATCTATTGAAACATTTGGGGTTCTAAAAATAAATATAAGCATTAAAATGGCACCAAAAAAGAGCACAATTATCTTAAGAACAGTATTGATAAATTTAGTTGAATTCATATAACAAGTAACGGTTTTTCACAAGATCAACAATATAAAAATTATTTTTTTATTCTATTACTTTCAGCTTTTTCCCAACCTTAGTAAATGCAGCTATGGCTTTATTCAAGTGGTCAATATCATGGCTTGCTGAAAGTTGTACTCGAATTCGTGCTTTCCCTATGGGTACCACAGGGAAGAAGAATCCGATTACATAAATACCTTCATCTATTAGCATGTTTGCCATGTTCTGCGATAATTTTGCGTCGTAGAGCATAACAGGAACAATGGCAGCGTCTGCACCCACAAGATCAAATCCTGCTTCTTCCATTTTGTTTCTAAAATACATGGTGTTCCATTCTAATTTATCACGCAGAGAGGTGTCTCTATTTAACATTTCAAAAACTTTTAATGAAGCTCCAACAATTGCAGGTGCTAGGGAATTTGAAAATAAATAGGGTCTGGATCGTTGACGTAAGATTTCTATAATTTCTTTTTTACCGGTTGTATAACCTCCCATTGCTCCACCTAAAGCCTTCCCAAAAGTTCCTGTGATAATATCAATTCTTCCCAATACATTTTTAAGCTCAATTGTGCCTTTACCTCTTTTGCCAATAAAACCAGCAGCATGACATTCATCAACCATAACTAAAGCATCATAGGCGTCTGCTAAATCACATATTTTATCGATTTGAGCTACAATTCCATCCATTGAGAAAACTCCGTCTGTTACAATAATTTTAAAACGATGATCTTGCTTAGTGGCCTCTATCAGTTGATTTTCAAGATCTTTCATGTTATTATTTGCATAACGATACCGGGCTGCTTTACACAAGCGAACTCCATCAATTATAGAGGCATGGTTTAAGGAATCTGAGATTATAGCATCTTCCTTTGTTAATAGGGGCTCAAAAACGCCTCCATTTGCATCAAATGCCGCAGGATACAAAATGGTGTCTTCACAATGAAAAAACTCAGCCACAGTTTGCTCTAGGCTTTTGTGAATATCTTGTGTTCCACAAATAAACCGGACAGAAGACATACCAAACCCGTGGGTGTCTAGTGTGTCTTTTGCAGCCTGAATTACCTCAGGATTGTTTGATAAACCTAAATAGTTGTTAGCGCAAAAATTTAAAACTTTTTCACCCGTAATAAGTTCTATTTCTATATCCTGGGAGCTAGTAATGATGCGTTCCTCTTTGAATAATCCAGCTTCTTTTGTTTCGTTTAGCTCGTTTTGCAGATGCTCTTTTATGGATCCGTACATTGTTATGTTTTTTGAAGTTTTGTTTGTTGTTTTAGTTTTAATTCCTCAATCATTATTTTAGTCATTTCATCAATACCGAATAAGGGGTTCCAGTTCCAATCTTTTTTCGCAACTGAGTCATCAATACTCGAGGGCCAGCAAGATGCAATTTTTTGCCTGAAATCTGGTTTATATAATGTTTTGAAATTAGGATAAATTTTTTGAATTGCATAGGTTAGTTCTTCAGGAGAAAAACTCATTCCTGCTATGTTGTAAGAAGTCCTTATGGAAATAGACTTTTTTGGAGCATCCATCAATTCAATTGTTGCGCGAATTGCATCATCCATATATATCATGGGGAGAGTTGTGTTTTTGCTTAAAAAGCACTCAAAATTAGTTTCATTAATTGCTTTATAGAATATATCAACAGCGTAATCTGTAGTTCCTCCACCTGGAAGTGTTTGATGTCCAATAACCCCAGGATAACGAACAGACCTGATGTCTAAATCGTAATTATCAAAATAATATTTAGCCCAATTTTCTCCAGCTACTTTACTTATCCCATAAACTGTAGTTGGAGTTAGCTCGTAACTTTGAGGTGTATTTATTTTAGGAGCATTTGCACCATATACAGCAATTGAACTTGGAAAAAATAGTTTATTAACGTTTTGAATTACTGAAACGTCTAACACATTAAAGAATGTTTTGGTATTGATGTCCCAAGTGCGTTTTGGGTGTTTTTCTCCACTGGCTGATAAAATTGCAGCTAAATGATAAATTTGAGTAATTTCATTTTGGATCACTATACTTTTTAGTCTTTCAAAGTCCAAGACATCTAAGATTTCAAAATTTCCAACAAAATCTTCATCAGCTACTATGTCTGTTGCAACGACATTATTTACACCATGTTTTTCTTGTAACCTTTTTGCTAGAACCGAGCCTAATTGACCATTAGCTCCTGTAATTAGTATTTTTTCTTGCTTTATCATTACTAAGGTTTAAAAAACTAAAATTATGAATAAATCTATTTAATAAAACATATAACCCTATTTAGTTAAAAATATCAGTATTTTTATCTCAAATTTTATATTATATCAATAATATTTACTTTTAACAGTTGCTTTTAGACTGTTTCAAAGTAAAAAAACATTTACCTATGGAAATTATAGATCAAATTGATTTAAAAATTCTTAGAATTTTACAAGAAAACTCTAAAATAACTACCAAAGAAATTGCTGAAATTTTAAATCTTAGTACCTCTCCAGTTTACGAACGAACTAGAAAACTAGAGCAGAAGGGATATATCAAAAAATACGTAGCTATTTTGGATAAAAAATTGATTCAAAGGCCTGTTACAGTGATTTGCATGGTTTCACTTCGTTATCATGACGAAGGATTTATTGATAAATTTGAAAATCAAATAAATGGTCTCAATGAAGTACAAGAATGTTACCATATGGCTGGTAAGGTTGATTTTTTCTTAAAAATAAACCTTCAAAGTCTCGAAGTTTATCATGAATTTGTTAGGATAAAACTGTCTAAAATTGAAAATATTGGAATGTTGGAAAGCTACTTTGTTTTGAAAGAGATGTTTCATACAACAGAATATTGCATATAACATAGTTTTATAGGTTTTTTTTATAGAAACTTATTCTTAATTTGGTTTAATGGAACAGCTTAGTGTTTTTGATGTTTTTAAAATAGGAATAGGCCCTTCGAGTAGTCATACATTGGGTCCTTGGAAAGCCGCATTAAGGTTTAGAGAAGTTCTAACTTCTTATGATTTTGATAAGGTGTCTATAGAATTGTTTGGTTCTTTATCCAAAACAGGTAAAGGGCATAAGACCGATATTGCAGTTCAATTAGGCTTGTTAGGGTTCAACCCGGAAACAATTAATTCGAATGATATAAATGATATATTAGAAGGAATCAAAACCTCAAAGACTCTAGCTTTTAAATCTAATGTTATTTCATTTTCACCCTCAGAAGACATTCTATTTATTAACAGTATACACGCGGCACACCCCAATGTATTGTCATTTAGGGCAACTCATAAAGGGTCTCAAGTTGTTAAACAAACATATTGCTCCTTAGGTGGGAGTTTTATTAAGTTAATAGGGGAGCTTTCTGAAGTTAATAGAAATCATGTTTTAACTTATCCAATTGAAAAGGGGTCTAATGTGCTGGAACATACGCGTAATTCAGGGCTTGATTTTTGGGAAGTTGTATATAAAAACGAAACCTGTCTTAGAACATCAACACAAGTAGATAATCAGCTGAATGATATTTATCAGACTATGAAAAGCTCTGTTTATCAAGGTTGTATCACCGAAGGTGTTTTATCGGGTGGTTTGAATGTCAAAAGACGCGCGCGAGCCCTTTGTTCCAAGTTATTAGAGGCACATCAATACAAAACAATTGATGCTTGGGAGACTGCACTTCGAAAGACTCCTTTAGTTTTCGATACACTTCACACTTGGATCAGCTGCTTTGCTTTGGCAGTTAATGAGCAAAATGCTGCAATGGGTAAAATTGTCACTTCGCCAACAAACGGTGCAGCAGGAGTTATTCCTGCGGTTCTGTTGTACCATCAATATTTTGTAAAAAATGATGATTTTGATGATGTTAAAAAATTCTTACTTGTAGCAGGTGAAATTGGTTGTCTGTTTAAAAAAGGGGCTACAATATCTGCAGCTGAGGGAGGATGTCAGGCAGAGATTGGAGTTTCTTCGGCAATGGCAGCTGGTGGATTAACTGCATGTTTAGGTGGAAATACTGAGCAAATTTTGATGGCTGCCGAAATTGCAATGGAACACCATTTAGGATTAACTTGTGACCCAATCAAAGGATTAGTTCAAGTTCCTTGTATTGAACGAAACTCAATGGGTGCTATCAAAGCTATTATGGCATCTAATTTAGCTCTCAATGGAAATCCAGCAGATGCTATTGTAAATTTTGATCAGGTTGTAAAAACAATGTGGGAAACAGGGTTAGCTATGAACTCCAGTTTTAAAGAAACCTCAGAAGGAGGACTGGCAATGAACGTTCCCGTTTCTTTTCCTAATTGCTGATAAGCCATTTAGAGGTTTGGATAAAAGATTTTAATAATTATATCAGCGTGTTTTTCTACTTCTTTTTCATCAAACGAATCAATTCCAAATTGCTTTTTCATTTGATAATTAAATAAGAATATTGAATTTGCTGCGCTAAAAAAAATAGTGGTAAGGTTCGGAATCGGATAATCTTCCATCAACCCTTTTGAAACTAACAACTTATGAAGATGACTTGTTTTTGCTGTTAAAGGTTCAAGAACATTTTCAACCAACCAATCACTTCGACTGGACTCTTGGGTCATTTCATGAACGATAACTAAATAAAGCTCAGGAAATTTTGAGTTATAATAAATAAATTGTCTTGCTAGAGTTTTTGCAGTGTCCTTTAAAGAAAGGTTTTTCAACATTTTGAATGTAGCTACCGATTCTTTTAAGTAAGCCTCAAATGCCGTTCCTACAGCCTTTTTCCAAAGATCCTCCTTATTTCCAAAATGGTAATGAAGTAAGGAATCGTTAACTCCGCAATGGTTAGAAATCTTGTTAATACTGACCCCTCCATAACCGTGCTTAGAAAATTCTTTTAATGCTGTTTTGAGAATAATACTCCGATCAATACCCTTTTTATCAGAAGGTCTTCCCCTTTTTCTCTTAGTTAAATTTACTTTCCCTTTGCTCATATAAATCCAAACTAACCATTATTATTCAAACAAAAAAATTCTAACATTCATTTCATACATTAATTAAGAACATAACCAATATATTTATATATTTGTAGGGATTGACATCTAATCTACCTCATGATTTATAAATTAATTTCAGTAACCTTTAAAGATAATTATGCCATTGTTCAGTTGGATGGGGGTAAGGTAAATCAGATTAATTCTCAAATGGCTCAAGAACTAAAACATGTTTTTCTAACACTTGATAAAGATGAATCTGTTAGGGGAGTGATTTTAAGTGGAAGACCTCATGGGTTTAGTGCAGGTTTAGATATTGTTAATATTGCTTTAGGCGGAAAAGAAAAGGCAGAAGAGTTTTGGTTGTCGTATTATGAAGCCATTCAAGCTATGATTAGATTTTCCAAGCCTTTTGTTTGTGCCATTACTGGCTATGCGCCAGCGGGAGCTACTATTTTAGCTCTATGCGCTGATTATAGAGTAATGGGTAAAGGATCAAAACATGTTGTTGGAATGCATGAATTTAAAATGTCTATGAAAGTTCCAGAGATTCTTTGCGATATCTATGCGTATCATTTAGGTGAAAAGCTAGCATGGGAAGCGGTTCAACAAATGAAACTTTATACAAGCGATGAGGCTTTAGCAGTCGGTTTGATTAATGAATCTGTGGATATAGAAAAGGTTCTTGAGCATTCTGAAGGTCATTTAAAACAGATGTTGAAAATTCACACGCCTGTTTTTAAAGAAACAAAGTGCTCATTAAGAAAAAACTTACTTAATTTAGTTGATCGAGATTTCACTGAGTTAATTAAAAATGACGTCAAAAACCTGTCAGATCCTTTTACACAAAAAGTGATACAAAATTTTATGAATAATTTAAAAAAGTAAATTAATAAAAATGGAAGCATATATTTATGATGCCGTTCGCTCGGTACGAGGAAAAGGAAATAAGAAAGGAGCTCTTTATGGTGTTACTCCAACGGAATTATCCCGTCAAGTATTAGTTGCACTTAAAGAAAGAAATTCTTTAGATACTTCAAAGGTAGAAGATGTTATTTTCGGATGCGTTGCACAGGTTAAAGACCAAGGTGTTAACATCGCAAAATCAGCTGCTCAAGAGTCTAATTACGGAGACCACCTTTGTGGGGTTACTCTGAATCGATTTTGTGGTTCTGGACTTGAGGCAATTAACCAAGCTGCTGCTTATGTGAAATCTGGTTTCAGTAATTTATTGGTTGCAGGTGGAGTTGAGAGTATGTCCCGTGTACCTATGGGATCTGATGGAGGAGGCTTTTTAATGGACCCTTTACAAGCCATTCCTAGAAACCTTGTTCCCCAAGGTATTTCTGCTGATTTAATTGCCACTAAATATGATTATTCACGAAACGATACTGATTTGTTTGCTGTTGAATCCCAAAAAAGAGCTTCTGAAGCAGAAGCAGATAAACGTTTTAAATCTCGAATTCCAATTACAGACATTAATGGATTGAACATTCTTGTTACAGACGAAAACATTCGTCCTTCAACTACGCTTGAAGGAATAAGTAAACTACAACCCTCATTCGCAATGATGGGAAGTATGGGAGGTTTTGATGCAGTAGCCATTGATAAATATCCTGAAGTAGAAGAACTTTTACATGTTCACCATGCAGCAAATTCATCATCAATTGTAGATGGTGCAGGAGCCACCCTTATTGGGAATAAAGAAATAGGAAAGGCACTTGGATTAACTCCTCGTTTTAGAGTTCGTGCTGCAGCTGTAGAAGGTACTGACCCAACCATAATGCTTACTGGACCCGTTCCAGCTAGTGTAAAAGCATTGAAGCAAGCAGGAATGAGTATAAACGACATCGATTTATTTGAAGTTAATGAAGCTTTTTCCGCAATTCCAATGTATTTCATGGATAAATTAGGAGTTGATCATTCAGTAGTTAACGTTAACGGTGGAGCAATTGCGATGGGACACCCACTTGGGGCAACAGGTTGTATGATTGCCGGAACCCTAATGGACGAATTGGAAAGAAGAGATTTGAATACTGGATTGATAACACTTTGTATCGGTGGAGGAATGGGTATTGCGACAATCATTGAACGTGTATAATTAAGAATTAAGAAAAAGTATTTCAAATGGAAAATATTAAAAATGACCTTTTTGAATTTGAAGTAGGAACAGATGGTATCGGTGTTCTTTCGATCAATCAAATTAATAACCCAACGAACTTATTCAGTACTGAATTTGTTACCGCTTATATTGAACTTGCTAATGAAGCTATTGCTGATAAAGCGATTAAGGGTGTAATCTTGACTTCAGCTAGAAATATGTTTATGCCTGGTGCTGATTTGCGTGAATTGCAAAACATGGGTAATGACCCCAAAGAACAGTTTGAAAACACCATGAAAATGCATCATGCTTTTCGTGCCATTGAGACTGCAGGCAAGCCTTTTGTTGCTGCAATTAATGGAACAGCTATGGGTGGTGGATTAGAATTATGTTTGACATGTCATCACAGAATAGTGCTCAATAATATAAAAATTAAATTAGGTTTCCCAGAAGCTAAAGTTGGTCTATTACCAGCTGGAGGAGGAAATTCTAAAGCTCCTTATTTACTTGGAATACAAAATGCACTGATGTATTTATTACAAGGGAAAGAAGTCCGTCCTGCGCAAGCACTTAAAGATGGTCTGGTTGATGACCTTGCAGAAAATCAAGAGGAACTCATCCAAAAAGCTAAAGATTGGATCTCTGCAAATTCAAATCCAGTTCAGCCATGGGATAATAAAAAGCATAGAATACCAGGAGGAGATGTTTGGTCTGCAAATGGAGTTCAAACTCTTGTTGGAGCTGCAGGAAATTTAGGTAAAATGGCGCACGGTAATTATCCAGCGCAAAACTATATCATGAAAGTAATTCACGATGGATTACCAATGACGATTGATCGTGCTTTGGAAATCGAAGCTCGTTATTTCACCAAACTTCTTAAATCTAAAGAGGCTAAAAACATGATCCGAACAGGATTTATGGAACTTCAAAAAGCCAAAAAAGGAATTGCTCGACCAAAAACAGAACCTAAATATGAAATCAAAAAATTAGGAATTCTAGGTGCTGGTATGATGGGAGCTGGAATTGCTTATGTTTCTGCAAAAGCAGGAATGGATGTAGTTCTCAAAGACGTAACTCAAGAAGGTGCTGACAAAGGAAAAGCTTATTCTAAAGATATTTTGGACAAAGCAATTTCTAAGAAAAGATCTACGCCCGAAAAAGCAGAAGCTTTATTGTCGAAAATTGAAGCTACTACAGACCCAGCTTCTATGAAAGACTGTGATTTAGTTATTGAAGCAGTTTTTGAAGACCCAAAATTAAAAGCAATTGTAACAGCAGAGACAGAAGCTGTTTTAGGTAAAGATAAAATTTACGCATCTAATACGTCTACTATTCCAATTACAGAATTAGCCAAAGCATCTTCTAGACCTGATAATTTTATAGGGATACATTTTTTTTCGCCTGTTGAAAAGATGCCTTTAGTAGAAATTATTGTAGGTGAAAAAACAGAAGAAAAGGCAATTGCAGCAGCGGTAGACTATACTGTAGCCATTGGAAAAATACCAATTGTAGTAAATGACAGCAGAGGCTTCTATACTTCTCGTTGTTTTGGTACTTTTGTTTCTGAAGGATCATTTATGGTTGAAGAAGGAGTTCCAGCAGCGATGGTTGAAAATGTTGCAAAAGCAGCTGGTATGGCCGTTGGCCCATTGGCTGTTATTGATGAAGTTACACTAACTTTAGGGTTACACGTTTACGAAAGTGATCCAACACCAAACAAGCCGCCTTTTCAGGAGCGTTCTTATAAAATGCAAAAGGATTTGGTAGATAATCACGGTAGAAAAGGAAAAAAATGGGGTGCAGGATTTTATGATTATCCTAAAGGAATGCCAAAAAAATTGTGGTCTGGGTTAGCAGAAAAGTATAATTCTAATGTTGATTATTTAAACAAAGAAACAGTCGCGAAACGTATCATGCATCGTCAAGCAATTGAAGCTTTTAAATGTTTACAAGAGGGTGTTTTGAAAAGTGTTGTAGATGGAGATTTAGGTTCCGTACTTGGTTGGGGATTCCCAATATTTACTGGAGGAGCATTGTCTTATATCGATTTTGTAGGGATGCAAAAATTTGTTTCTGAGTGTGATGATTTCACAGCTCGTTTTGGAGAGCGTTTTGCAGTTCCAGACAAATTAAGAGCCTTATCTGAAGCAAACAAGTCAATTCATGACTATTAAATACAGCTTGTTTAACTAACTAAATGCTCCTATTTTACAAGTCAATCGGGAGCATTTTTTAAATATAATCTATGCAAACAATTCAAGAAGTTGTTGATTTATTAACGCTCGAAAAGATGAGTCCAAATACTTTTTTAGGGAACAACTACATTACGCCTTGGGGAAGAGTTTTTGGTGGGCAAGTTTTAGGTCAATCCCTTCACGCTGCATATCAAAGTGTTCCCAATGACCGAGTTGCACATTCTATGCATGCTTATTTTATATTAGGTGGACAACTAAATATTCCTATCGTTTATGAGGTTGATCCTATCCGGGATGGAAATAGTTTTACAACCAGAAGGGTAGTGGCAAAGCAAAATAAAAAAACAATTTTCATTATGTCGGCTTCTTTTAATAAAAAAATGACTGGAGTCAATCATCAGATTCCAATGCCAAATCTTGCTCAGCCAGAAGGTCTAAAGTCAACGCTAGAACAAATTAGTGAAATAGAAAAAAGTAACCCGAAAATGCATCATCGACTAAAAAGTGTTTTACCAAGAGCATTTGACATCCGGCCTGTAGAACCTTTTTTACCTAAATACTCTAAGAATGGTAAGCCATTCGATAACATTTGGTTTACTACTTCTGATAAGCTTAATCACTCGGATATTGCAATGCATCATCAGTTGTTAGCTTACGCCTCGGACTACAATCTGTTAAGCACAGCAACACTTCCTCATGTAGAGGAATTACAAAATAAATCAATGTTTTATGCAAGTCTTGATCATGCGCTTTGGTTTCATCGTGATTTTAGAATCGATGATTGGCTATTATATGCTATGGATAGCCCTAGTGCATCCAATTCAAGAGGATTTTCACGTGGAAGTATATTCAATAAGAAAGATGAATTAATTGCATCTGTTGCTCAAGAAGGGCTGATCAGTGAACTTATAAAAAAGTAAAAGTCACTTAAATTTTAAATTATGATATTTAAATTAGAAGAAGAGCATATAAGTGTTAAAGAAGCTGCTCGAGAGTTTGCATTTACAAGGTTAAAGCCGGGTGTTATTGAACGTGATTCAAACATGACCTATCCAACTGAGTTTGTAGAAGAAATGGGCGAAATGGGATTTTTAAGCATGATGGCTGACCCAGCTTACGGTGGAAGTGGAATGGACACACTTTCTTATGTACTAGCTATGGAAGAAATTTCTAAAATTGATAGTAGTTGCTCGGTTATTATGTCCGTTAATAACTCTCTTGTCTTGTGGGGAATAGAAAAATACGGATCAGAAGCTCAAAAACAGAAATATATCCCGAGACTTACAACTGGTAAAGAAGTAGGGTGTTTTTGTCTTTCAGAACCAGAAGCAGGAAGTGATGCTACCTCACAACGCACTACAGCTATAGACAAAGGGGATTATTATCTTTTAAATGGAGTGAAAAACTGGATTACAAATGGCGGCAAAGCTACAATTCAGTTGGTTATTGCGCATACAGATAAGGATAAAGGACATAAAGGAATTAATGCCTTTATAGTTGAAAGAGATTTGGATGGAGTGACCATAGGCCCTAAAGAAGATAAAATGGGGATTCGTTCTTCTGACACACATTCAATAAGTTATTCAGATGTAAAAGTTCCAAAAGAAAATAGAATTGGAGCAGACGGTTTTGGTTTTACATTTGCGATGGAAACCTTAGAAGGAGGAAGAATTGGTATTGCTGCTCAAGCATTAGGAATCGCAGCTGGAGCTTACGAAATGGCTGTTGATTATGCTAATCAAAGAGAAACTTTTGGAAAGCCTATAGGTCAGCACCAAGCCATAGCATTTAAACTTGCAGATATGGCAATGGATATAGAAGCCGCTCGCATGATTGTTTACCGAGCTGCTTATCTTAAAGATATGGGTCAAGATTTTGGTTATGCAAGTGCAATGGCAAAATTAATTGCCTCAGAAGCTGCAATGAAGCATACTGTTGAAGCGGTTCAGATTCACGGGGGTAATGGTTATGTAAAAGAATATCATGTAGAGCGTTTGATGCGTGATGCAAAGATAACTCAGATCTATGAAGGTACTTCTGAAATTCAACGGATCATTATTTCTAGAAATGTATTAAAAGGTAATCTTGAATTACCTTATTAAAACTTCATTTTAACAATCAATCCCTGATTAGCAGGAATAGTTCCGTCACATACTTTGGGATAAAGCTGAGTTAATTCAGCCAGTCCATCTAGGTTTCTATATTCTAACCATTTTCTGGTTTCAGTAATTGCTTCTAATAAAAAGCGAGTTGTTTTTTTATCAAATTCACCTCCCCCCCAGTCTTCAATTCGCTTTTGAATGTGACTTGGTGCAAAGAAAAACTTGGAGCGTTCTCTAATTATCCCTTGATTAGGATTGGATGCTTTCCAATGAGTTAGGCCAACTTTCAATGTGAATTTCATAAAATCCTTGAGACGTTTATGTAAATCAACAAGCACAGAATTATTTCCAGACATGTCAACAATAATAGTTGGTATTGTAGTGCCTAATTGATCGAGTTGATCATATGTAAGAACCTGATTGTATAGGCCTAATTTTTTAACAGCTTCGATATTACGAACTGAAGTGATTCCAATGGATTTAGGTGCATTTGGATCAATATGAATTCCATAGGCAAGACCAATGCTGGTTTTGCTTGAAGCACTGAGTATAATAGTCTGATCAGCTCCATGCCAATTGTTGTCTTGTAATGAATCCCAAAGGCAAAAAGAAGTTACGTATAAAGGGTAGAATAATGATCGATCGCTATCAAACTTTCTATCATAGGTTGACTCAGACAAAACCCTTCTATAAAGATTGTAGGTTTTTGGTAGGGTAGACCTGTGCTCAGTAAGGTCTTCAAATCCCCTTAAAGTGATCTTTCCAGGGTTCAATTTTAGATGTGTAGCAGGAGGGAAGTATCCGAAAATCCGATCACCAACAGGAATATCATCTGTTCTTGATTCTATTACATCTGCAAATCCCCAAACTGGGATTATTCCCCAGCCATCGATTTGAGGACCAACGGGAGGAAAGAATTCCCAATAGCGAATAATTTCTCCAGAAACTGCATAAGTAATGTTATTCGAGGTGAAAGAAAACAGATCTAAAAGAACAAGTATTTCTCCATTTAAAAGCTCTAATTCATCTTCAGGAACTGCTACAATTCGATTTGTTTTAAAATTATTTTTTTTAACTTGAAATTGTTGACTTTTGATCTGATGCATGGGTAAGGTTTAGTATGTGGCAAATAATTTTACTTCAAGATAATCAAATATATAGTTGCTTCTGCATATATATATTTTCCCATATTTCATTAGATGAATATTTGAAATCAAAAGTATGCTTTACTTGTATTTGAAATCCCATGTTATGATATAATTTGAGGGCATTTTTATTCCATCCAAACACTCTCAAATCAACAGTTTTGGCAGATGAATCAGTTTTTAGAATTTCATCAATCATCATTTGTATAATCAATTTCCCATACCCTTTACCTCTGTTTTTTATATCCCCAATTAAGATTCTAGATAAGCGGGGATATTCATTTTGAAAGTTAAGTTCGCAATGCCCAATTACTTCTCCAGATTTGATATGTATAATTTTTTTGGGTAAAAAATCTTTTTCTTTTATGTATTGATTGAGTTGTTGTTTTGTAAGTGGAAAATCAAATAATGTAGAAGCAAATTGAATTAAATCTCTTTTAGAATTCATCCAACTTATAAGCCTTTTAAAGTCATCTTCATTAAAATGTACAAGTTTTAGTATCAAGTTTTTTCAAATATTTCATTATTCCTAGTTAAAAGAAATCTTTTGAGTTTAGATTTCTGAAATTGTTTTCACTAGGTAATCTCCAACTTCAGAAGTCCCATAAGCTTTTCCACCATCAGCTAGATCTTCTGTTACAAAGCCCTCTTCGAGTGCTCGATCAACTACTTGTCTGATTAAGGCACCTTCTTCTTGAAGATCAAAACTCATTTCAAACATCATGGCAGCCGATAAAACAGTTGCCAATGGGTTTGCGATATTCAATCCTGTTGCCTGAGGATAGGAACCGTGTATGGGTTCATATAGAGCATTTTCTTCACCAACAGAAGCCGAAGGCATTAGTCCCATTGATCCAGATATTACAGATGCTTCGTCTGTTAAAATATCTCCAAACAGGTTTTCTGTGATTAAAACGTCGTAGCTATTTGGCCACTGTACTAAACGCATAGCAACCGCATCAACAAATTCATATGCAACTTCTACTTCTGGATAATCTTTTTCCATCGCTTGAACAGTTTCTCTCCAGAGTCTTGAACTCTCTAGAACGTTTGCTTTATCAACACAACATAATTTCTTAGAGCGTGTCATAGCCAATTCAAAACCTTTTTTTGCAATACGCGTTACTTCTGCACGTGTATAGGTACAGGTGTCAAAAGCTGTGTTTCCATTATCTTTACGTCCACGTTCCCCAAAATAAATACCTCCAGTAAGTTCTCTAAGAAAAACTAAGTCAGTTCCTTCTATGCGTTCTTTTTTTAATGGAGATTTATCTAAAAGCGAAGGGAACGTAAATGTTGGTCTAACGTTTGCAAATAATCCAAGCTTTTGTCTCATTTTGAGTAGTCCTTGTTCTGGGCGAACTTTTGCTGACGGATCATTATCAAATCTTGGATGGCCAATGGCTCCAAATAGGATTGCATCTGCATCTAAGCAAACTTGATGTGTGTCATCAGGATAAGGTTCTCCTAGCGCATCAATAGCTGCAGCTCCAGTCAAAGCTGAAGTCCAATTTATTTCATGGTTAAATTTTTCTGCTATCGCATTCGATACTTTTACCGCCTGGTTTATAACCTCTGGTCCAATTCCATCTCCAGCTAAAAGGGCAATGTTTAATTTCATATTTATAATTCTACGTTACTGTTGAGTTTCAATAATATTTAGCATTTTTTCAGTGGCTTTTATAGCCGAAACCGTTTGATCGGAATCCAATCCTCGGGTAACAAATTCTTTATCTTTTTGTTTCCAGACAATTGTAGTTTCACACAATGCGTCTGATGTACTTCCTGGAGGAATATGCACTGCATAATCAATTAACTGTGGTACTTCTATGGTTTTTGAAGTATATATTTTTCGAATTGCATTGATGAATGCATCATATTGACCATCACCGCATGCATTTTCTTCAAAGATTTCACCATTAATTTCTACAGCTACTGTTGTAGAAGGTTGTAAACCTTTTGAATGGGTTAGAACGTAAGATTTTACAAATACCTTTTGAGTATTTTCTCCAGTATTCATGACATCCGATATGATGTATGGTAAATCTTGAGCAGTTACTTGTTGTTTTTTATCACCCAATTCAATAATTCGTTGAGTTACTTTTTTTAGTGCTTCATCATCTAAACTTAGACCCAGCTCTTGTAAATTTTTCTGTATATTAGCTTTTCCAGAAGTTTTTCCAAGTGCATATTTTCGTTTACGTCCAAATCTTTCGGGCAGTAAATCGTTGAAGTATAAATTTTTCTTGCTATCTCCATCAGCGTGAATTCCTGCCGTCTGTGTAAATACATTTGCACCAACTATAGGTTTATTTACTGGAATTCTAAACCCTGAAAATGTTGCTACAAGTTGGCTAACTTTATTTAAAGAACTCTCGTTTATGTTGACTTCGATTCCGGGTAAAAAATCATTTATAACAGCAACTAAACTAGCTAGAGGAGTATTTCCAGCTCGTTCTCCCATACCATTCACGGTTAAGTGTAAGCCCTGGATTCCAGCCTTAATTGCTTCCATTGCATTTGCTACACTTAAGTCATAGTCGTTATGTCCATGGAAATCAAAATGAAAATTTGGGTAACGATTTATAATTTCACTTAAAAAAGTGAATGTTTCTGAAGGCGAAAGTATGCCTAACGTATCGGGCAGTAATATTCTTTTTACGGGTTGACTTGCTAAAAAGTCTAAAAAAGAAAAAACATATTCTTTAGAATTTCGCATTCCATTACTCCAATCTTCTAGGTAAACATTAGTTTCTATATCATTTTTTTGAGCAAGAGTAATAGCATCTTCAATTCCTTTAAAGTGTTCTTCAGGTGTTTGTTTTAATTGATGCTTCAGATGATTCAAAGATCCTTTTGTCAAAAGATTTTGAACTTCTGCGCCCGCATCAATCATCCATTGAATAGAAATACCCTTATCTACAAAGGTTAGTATTTCTACTTTCCCAATAAGATTCATCTCTTTTGCCCAGGCTGTAATACTTTTAACTGCCTGAAATTCTCCATCTGATACTCGTGCAGAAGCAACTTCAATTCGGTCTACATTAAGTTCTTCTAATAATAATTTAGCAAGGGTGAGTTTTTCTGTCGAGGAAAATGACACTCCAGAGGTTTGTTCACCATCTCGAAGTGTGGTGTCCATAATTTCTATTGTTCTTGATTTCATATTAGAAGGTAAAGTAGATTTATAAGGGCGTTTTTTTTGCAAACTCACCAATTTGATCCTTAATATTCATTAAAAAGTCAATATCATCAAACCCATTGAGCATATTCTCTTTCTTATATGAGTTTATATCAAAGTTCTCAGAATATTCTGTTCCTTCAATTGAAATAGTTTGAGATTGAAGATCTACAATTAGTTGTGATTGTGAGTTGTTTTCGATTGCTGTAAAAATCTTTTTCAAAAATTCTGCAGATACTTGAACTGGTAAAACACCTACATTTAAACAGTTATTTCTAAAAATATCAGCAAAAAAACTTGACACCACACAACGGAATCCATAATCGTATACAGCCCATGCTGCATGTTCTCTTGAGGATCCAGAGCCAAAGTTTTTTCCACCGACTAAAATAGATCCAGTGTATTTTGAATCGTTTAAAGGGAATTCATTTTTAGGACTGTTATCCTGGTTGTATCTCCAGTCTCTGAAAAGATTATCTCCAAAACCAACACGTTCTGTTGCTTTTAAAAAACGAGCTGGTATTATTTGATCTGTATCTACATTTTCAATCGGTAATGGAACCGCCGAACATTTAAGTGTGTTGAATTTATCGTATGCCATTATATTTCCTTTAGGGATGTTTTTTTAGTTCAATTATATTAGTGTTCTAGGATCTGTAACCACTCCCATTACTGCTGCTGCTGCTGCTACAGTTGGACTGGCAAGTAGGGTTCTTGAACCAGGTCCTTGTCGCCCTTCAAAATTTCTATTGGAGGTGCTTACGGCGTACTTTCCGGAAGGAACTTTATCATCATTCATGGCTAAACAAGCAGAACAACCCGGTTCTCTTAGTTCAAAACCAGCAGTTTCTAGAATACCTAAAAGACCTTCGTCTTTAATAGCTTTAAGTACTTTATGAGAACCAGGGACTAGCCAAGCAGTAACATGATCTGCTTTTTTACGACCCTCAATAATTTCTGTAAAAGCTCTGAAGTCTTCAATTCTACCATTGGTGCAACTTCCTAGAAAAACAAAATCAATTTTCTTACCGATCATTGAATCACCTTCTTTGTAGCCCATATAATCTAGAGACTTTTTATAAGTGGCTACACCACCATCTAAGCTTTCTGCTTTAGGAATACCGCCACTAATGCCCATTCCCATTCCTGGGTTGGTTCCATAGGTGATCATGGGTTCAATTGTACTTCCTTCAAAAATATATTCTTTATCAAAAGTAGCATCTGAATCAGTTTCAAGGGTTGACCAATAATTCATTGCTTTGTCCCATGCTTTTCCTTTTGGAGTGAACTCTCGGTCTTTTATATATTCAAATGTTTTTTCATCTGGTGCAATTATTCCACCACGTGCACCCATTTCTATACTCAAGTTACAAACAGTCATTCGTCCTTCCATACTGAACGATTTAAATACCTCACCAGCATATTCAACAAAATAACCAGTCGCTCCAGAAGTACTTAGTTGTGAAATAATAAATAAAGCAACATCCTTTGGAGTAACACCTTTACTTAGTTTTCCATCAACAGTAATGCGCATTGTTTTTGGTTTAGGTTGCATGATGCATTGAGTCGAAAGGACCATCTCTACTTCAGAAGTCCCTATACCAAAAGCAATTGCACCAAAAGCACCATGAGTTGAAGTGTGTGAATCTCCACAAACAATTGTAGCTCCAGGTTGTGTTATTCCATATTCAGGTCCAACCACGTGAACAATTCCATTTTTTTCATGACCAAGTCCCCAGTAAGAAATTCCGTGAGCTGCAGCATTTTCTTCTAGTGCTTTGAGCTGTTTTGCTGATAGTGGATCGGCAACCGGAAGATGTTGATTGATTGTTGGGGTATTGTGATCAGCAGTTGCAAAAGTACGTTCAGGACTCATAACCTTAACACCTCTGTTCTTAAGACCTAAAAAGGCAACTGGACTAGTTACTTCATGAACCAGATGTCGATCAATAAATAGTACGTCAGGTCCTCCTGTGATTTGATGAACCACATGTGAATCCCATACTTTGTCAAATAATGTATTATTCATAATGTATTAAAATAATTAAATCAAGCCTATATTGCTAGCCTTGATGATTTTAGGAATGTCTTCGTCGTTAATTTGCTTTTGAGTATCAGCTACTTTCAAAAATTCTTTATACACTTTATCTAATTGTAACTTATCTAATTCATAACCAACATTTTTTGATCGATATGCAAGGGCAGCACGTCCACTTCTTGCAGTTAGAACGATTGCAGATTCTGTAACACCTACATCATGTGGATCCATAATCTCGTAGGTTTCTCTGTTTTTTATAACCCCATCCTGATGTATTCCAGAGCTGTGAGCAAATGCATTTGAACCAATAACAGCTTTGTTTGGCTGAACAATCATACCCATACTCTCAGATACTAATTGACTTGTAGAGTATAATAATTTTGAATTAATATTTGTGTCTAGTTTTAAGCTAGGGTGTTGACGCATAATCATTACAACCTCTTCTAATGAAGTGTTTCCTGCGCGTTCTCCGATTCCATTTATCGTGCATTCTATCTGTCGTGCTCCATTTAGAATTCCAGCGATTGAATTTGCTGTTGCAAGGCCAAGATCGTTATGACAATGACAAGATAAAACGGCTTTGTGAATTCCGGTTACATTTTCTTTTAAGTATTTAATTTTTGCACCATATTCTTCTGGTAAACAATACCCAGTAGTATCTGGAATATTCAAGACAGTTGCACCAGCTTTAACTACAGCTTCACAAACACGGGCTAAAAATTCGTTATCAGTTCTACCAGCATCTTCTGCATAAAATTCAACATCCTCTATAAATGTTTTAGCATAAGTAACTGAAGCTACTGCACGTTCAATTATAGCGTCTCTGTTGGAATTGAATTTAAAATTAATATGAGAATCAGAAGTACCAATACCTGTATGGATTCTTGGTCGTTTTGCTTGAGCTAATGCCTCAGCAGCTACTTTAATGTCATTTTCAACAGCACGTGTTAGTCCACATACGGTTGCATTCTTAACTAATTTAGAAATTTCAACAACAGACTTGAAGTCTCCTGGACTAGAAACAGGGAATCCAGCTTCAATAATATCTACTCCTAAAACATCAAGACGTTCTGCAATAATTAATTTACTTTTGGTATCTAATTTACAACCGGGGACCTGCTCTCCATCACGAAGTGTAGTGTCAAAAATTTGAACGTGTTCTTGATCCATTTTTAGCATATTTTTTCAAAGCTACACGAATTTAGTATTTATATATATAAACATGGGTTTTTTTGTCTACTTTTATTACGAAATCCAAGGTATCAAATTATAAATAAAACACTTCAAATGAGTATTTTATAGACAAAAAGCATACAATGACTAACGATCAAAAAGAAAACCTCTTTGTTTTAATAAAATCTTTATCAAAATCAGAAAAAAGACAGTTTAAACTTTATGTTGGTAGAATTGAATCTAATTTAAATTCTAAGTTCCTGATTTTGTTTACTTTATTAGATAAAATGGAAGTTTATGATGAAAAAATAATTCTGAAAAAGAATTTTGTTACAAAGCAGCAACTTTCAAACCTCAAAGCTCACTTATATAAACAAGTCCTAATTAGTTTGCGCCTCAATCCCTCGCAACAAAATAAGCGTATGCAAATTAGAGAGCAACTAGATTTTGCTACCGTATTATATCAAAAAGGACTGTATAATCAAAGTTTAAAAATATTAGATCGCGCTAAGGCTATTGCGGTAAAGTTTGAAGAAAAATACGCAGCATTTGAAATTGTTGAACTGGAGAAAGTGATAGAGTCTCAATATATTACCAGGAGCATGAGTAATAGAACCGAGGAATTAGTTAGCGATGCAACTTATTTTATCAATCAAAATCACATATCTAGTCAGCTTTCAAACTTGTCCCTAGAACTTTATGAACGGCTAATCAAAACCGGCTATATAAAAAGTGATGAGGAATTTAGATTGGTAACTGAATTTTTCATTAAACGCCTTCCTGAATTTGATTTTGATGATTTGGGCTTTAGAGAAAAACTTTGGTATTTCAGAGCGCATGTTTGGTTTAGTTTATTAACTCAAGACTTTTTATCTAGTTATCGCTACTCAATGAAATGGGTAAGTTTATTCGACAAGCAACCCGATATGATTCCTTCACATCCTGTTTTTTATCTTCAGGGGAATAACTATTTGCTTGAATCCTTGACCTTACTTAAATACCCTAAAAAATTCCTAGAGATATTTGATAAAATGATTCATTCTCTTGATTCAAAAGAGTTCCCTAAGAATGACAACTTAAGTTCATTGGCATTTCTTTACGAATATAACAACCGTTTTAATATGTATTTTTTAGAAGGGAATTTCAAGGAAGGACAAAAAATAATTAATACTTTACTAAACAAAATCAATCATTTTGAAAATCAAATAGATGAACATCATGTTATGATGTTTTATTATAAAATTGCTTGTCTGTATTTTGGTTCAAATGAATTTGAAAAAGCTACTGTTTATTTAAATCAAATCGTAAATAATAAGAAATTGAAGATGAGAGAAGATCTTCTTTGTTTTACTCGTTTATTAAACCTTATTGCTCATTACGAGGCAGGTTTTGATTATCATTTAGATGAACACATTCGGGACACCTACAAATTCTTGTTAAAAATGGGTGATTTGCACGAAGTTCAGAAATCACTAATTCGTTTTGTTCGTAAACTGGGTGCTATATATCCGAGTGAATTAAAGGATGCCTTTAAAGCACTGCATAAAGAATTAAAGCAATATGAGTTAGATCCATACGAACGGAGGGCATTTTTATATCTTGATATACTGTCTTGGTTAGAGAGTAAAATTCAAAACAAAACTGTAGCTCAAATTATACATGCAAAGGCTATATTAATTAATCGGAAGGACAGGCATCCCACAGAGCATCTTTAGGCAATGGGGCAACGCACCGAACGGGTTCTTTAGTAACTGGGTGAAGAACTTCTAAGGATCGCGCGTGTAAATGAATGCTGCCATTTGGATTACTTCTAGCAGAACCGTATTTTAAGTCTCCTTTTATTGGACATCCAATAGCACTGAGCTGTGCACGAATTTGATGATGTCTTCCTGTTTCAAGCTCTATCTCCAAGACAGAATAGTTATCGAGTTTTTTCTTTATTGAGTATTTTAAAATGGCTTTTTTAGAATCAGGAGTTTCTTTCTTATAAGCATATGACTTATTTTGTTTTTGATTTCTAACGGTCCAATGAACAAGTGTATCGGAACTAGGATTAGGGGTTTCTTTAGTAATTGCCCAATATGTCTTTTTAGTTAGGCGCTCTTTAAACTGTAAATTTAAACGTTCCAAGGCTTTCGAAGTTCTTGCAAACACAATAGCACCACTAGTAGGCCTATCAAGGCGATGCACAACACCTAAAAAAACAGCACCGGGCTTATTGTGTTTTTGTTTAATATATGCTTTTGCAAGATCGACTAATGGAATGTCACCAGTTTTATCTCCTTGAACTAAAATCCCAATGGGTTTGTTTATTACTAATAAATGATTGTCTTCGAATAGTATTTCTAATTTCATAAGGTCTTTTAAAATCAGTATTGTTCAGATTCATTTGGGAAGTCTTTTTTCTTTACATCAACAGTGTATTGTTGAATAGCTTCAATAATCTCAGTATGAAGATCTAAGTAACGACGTAAAAATCTTGGACTAAACTCTTTACTCATTCCTAACATGTCGTAGAGAACTAAAACTTGTCCATCAACCCCATTTCCGGCTCCAATTCCAATTACAGGAATAGACACTAAGGAAGCAACTTTTTCGGCTAAATCAGCTGGAACTTTCTCCAGAACCAATCCAAAACACCCAATTTCTTCTAACATTTTGGCATCTTCAATTAATTGGTTGGCTTCCGCTTCTTCTTTAGCTCGAACAGTATAAGTTCCAAATTTATATATAGATTGAGGTGTCAGCCCTAAATGACCCATTACAGGAATTCCAGCTTGGATAATTCGCTCAATAGAAGAGCGTTCTTGATGTCCACCTTCTAGTTTTACAGCATGGGCTCCGGACTCTTTCATTATTTTAATTGCAGATCTAAGTGCTTCTTTAGAATCGGCTTGATAAGTACCAAACGGAAGATCAACCACTACTAGAGCTCGTTTTACCGCTCTTATAACAGCACTGGCATGATAAATCATCTGATCCAGTGTAATCGGAAGTGTGGTTTCATGACCAGCGATTACATTAGATGCAGAATCTCCAACTAATATAACATCAATACCAGCTTGATCTACAAGGCCTGCAAGAGTGAAATCATATGCGGTAAGCATTGCAATTTTTTCCCCTTCAGACTTCATTTTAAGAAGTGAGTTTGTGGTTACTCTATTATAAGTGTTCTTTGCTACAGACATCTTTTAAATAATTTTCTTCAAATGTACTCTTTTTCTTTTGAGTTTAATATCAAAACTTGCTACTCTAAACTCTATTTAATGGACGAACTGACGTTGTTTATGAATCACGCTGACAGCCTGTCAGTTATTTAGGTATGGCATACTCCTTGACTATAATTTTGAAAATAAAATAAATTAAAATGAGTAAAATAATTGGAATTGACTTAGGAACTACAAACTCTTGTGTTTCTGTAATGGAAGGTAACGAACCCGTAGTTATCCCAAATGCTGAAGGAAAAAGAACCACTCCTTCTGTAATTGCATTTGTTGAAGGTGGTGAGATTAAAGTAGGGGATCCTGCTAAACGTCAGGCGGTAACTAATCCAACAAAAACAATTGCTTCTGTAAAGCGTTTTATGGGAAATAAATATTCTGAATCTTCTAAAGAGGCTTCAACGGTTGCATATAAAGTAGTTAAAGGAGATAATAACACACCTCGTGTTGATATCGATGGGCGTTTATATACACCACAAGAGCTTTCTGCAATGATCCTTCAAAAAATGAAGAAAACTGCAGAAGACTACCTAGGACATGATGTAACTGAAGCTGTTATTACGGTTCCTGCATATTTTAATGATGCACAGCGTCAGGCTACCAAAGAAGCTGGTGAAATTGCAGGTCTTAAAGTTCAACGTATAATTAATGAGCCGACTGCAGCTGCATTAGCATACGGTTTAGACAAGAAAAATGGTGCAGATCGCAAAATTGCAGTCTATGATCTTGGAGGAGGAACTTTTGATATTTCTATCCTTGAATTAGGAGATGGAGTTTTTGAAGTTTTATCGACTAACGGAGATACCCACCTAGGAGGTGATGACTTTGATCAAGTATTAATTGATTGGTTAGCAGACGATTTTAAAAAGGCTGAAGATATTGACTTGCGTAAAGACCCAATGGCACTTCAACGTTTAAAAGAAGCTGCAGAAAAAGCTAAGATCGAGCTTTCATCTTCTCCTCAGACAGAAATCAATTTACCTTATGTAACCGCCACTGCTTCAGGGCCTAAACATTTAGTAACTACATTAACACGCTCAAAATTCGAAAAATTAGCAAATGATTTAGTACGTCGTTCGATGGCTCCTGTGAAGAAAGCTTTAGATGATGCTGGATTAACAACTTCAGAAATTGATGAAATTATTTTGGTTGGAGGATCTACTCGTATCCCTATTATTCAAGAAGAAGTACAAAAATTCTTTGGCAAAAAACCTTCTAAGGGTGTAAACCCGGATGAAGTTGTTGCCGTAGGAGCTGCAATACAAGGAGGAGTTTTGACAGGAGACGTTAAGGACGTTTTATTATTAGATGTTACACCTCTTTCTTTAGGGATTGAAACTATGGGAAGTGTTATGACTAAATTGATTGAATCGAATACAACGATTCCAACTAAAAAGTCTCAAGTATTTTCTACTGCAGCAGATAATCAGCCCTCGGTTGAGATTCATGTAATTCAGGGAGAACGCTCTATGGCTTCTGACAACAAAACTATCGGTCGTTTCCATCTCGATGGAATTCCACCAGCACCAAGAGGAACCCCTCAAATCGAAGTTACTTTTGATATTGATGCAAACGGAATTATTAAAGTTACAGCTTCTGATAAAGCTACTGGAAAAACTCAAGATATACGTATTGAGGCTTCTTCTGGTCTGACGGAAGAAGAAATTCAAAAAATGCGACAAGAAGCTGAGGCTAATGCCGATGCTGATAAAGAAGCAAAAGAGAAAGTGGATAAACTTAACAGTGCTGATCAGATGATTTTCCAAACGGAAAGTCAATTGAAAGAATTTGGAGAAAAACTTTCAGATGACAAGAAAAAACCAATTGAAGATGCTTTAGAAGAGCTTAAAAAAGCTTTTGAAACTAAAGATATTGCTTTGATTGAACCTGCTTTAGAAAAAATAAATGAAGCATGGAAAAATGCTTCTGAAGAAATGTATAAAGCCCAAGCTGATGGTGCAGCTCAGCCAGGAGCAGAAGCTCCAGAAGATAATGCTGAAAGTGGATCTGAAGGTGATGACGTTCAAGATGTAGACTTCGAAGAAGTTAAGTAAAGCATTCTAATTCATAAAAAAGCACCACCTATGTGGTGCTTTTTTTGTTTATTTCCAGCGGGCTTTACTCCATTGTATTTGTTTTTCCTTGGTCAAAAATGTCCATGCTATAATCCGAGAAACCTTATTTCCGGTTCCCATAGGAATTGTCTTTATTTCAATTGCTCCGACTTGATCGAGTACTTTGTATATTGCTTTTAGATTCGATTGTTTCGAAACTAAGGTGCTAAACCAAAAACAATTATTTTCAAAGGTTTTACTCTGTAATATCATAGATGAAATGAATTTTATTTCTCCACCTTCATAGATTAATTCTTTACTAATTCCTGAAAAACTTAAGACAGCTTTGTTTTTTTGCTTCCCGTGAAGATTTTGAACCTTTCTTAGAGTTCCTTTCTTTGCAGCTTCCTCTGATTCATGAAAAGGCGGATTACACATGGTAAGGTCAATTTGATCTTTACTCCCTATAATACCTCTAAACATTGCTTTGTAATCTTTTTGGAGCTTACAGTCAACTTTACCAACTAATTTAGGATTATTGGCTACAATTTTAATTGCACTGTCTATTGAATTAGGATCAGCGTCAGATCCTATAAAGTTCCAGTTATATTCTGTTACCCCAATAATTGGATAGATGCAGTTTGCACCAATCCCAATATCCAGACAACTAATTTTATTTCCCTCAGGGAATCGTCCAAAATTATGTTCACAAATCAAATCAGCTAAATAATGTATGTAATCTGCTCTCCCTGGAATAGGAGGGCAGAGGTTACTGTCAGGGAAATCCCAATGTTCAATTCCGTAGTAGTGATTTAGTAATGCTTTATTCAATAGCTTTACTGCTTTTGGATTTGCAAAGTCAACTGAATCATCTCCGTGCTTATTGGGTTTCACAAACGCTTTTAATTCAGGTTTTATCTGTATCAAAGCTTCTAAATCATAGCGCTCAAGATTTTTATTTCTAGAATGTAACCTTGATTGTTTAGTGGGTTTTTTATTAGAAGACATGATATGAATTTTGAATACAATAAAGATACTACTTCAAGAACGGTTTGTTTTTAATTAAAATGACCTATTTCAGGAGTTAAAACACTTTTTTCTATCAAAATTACTAATCCCCAAATCTATTCGAATGAAATTAAACCCCTTACAACATTTAAAACAATACATCGTTCTATTTACTACTTTAGGCTCATTTTTGTTTTTCAAAAAGATTTAAATTAGATTCTCTTATTATTACTTGGCCAGGAGTCATATTAAAAGAAATTTGATATTGAAAGTAATTAAACTATTGTAATTACCGAGAATTATAACAAAACAGAAACTTATAGTTTCCAATTCATCTGTATTCTATTAATCATTCTTATTGTTTTGTATTTAATAAAAAACAATAGGTCTAGCAACTCTTTTTTTAGAAATTAGTTACTTTTACAGATATGGAAAAAGAGAAGTTACTAAAATTAATGAACGCATCTGAAAATGAATCTTTGATGCGTACTTTAGAAATAGATTTTATTGATGTTGGAGATGATTTTTTAATTGCACGAATGCCAGTTACACCGAAGCTTCATCAACCTGATGGCGTTTTGCATGGAGGAGCAACCTTTGCTTTAGCAGAGAGCGTAGGAAGTGCGGCATCGTATTTATTTAATAAATCTAAAAGTATAATGGTTCGAGGAATAGAGATGTCTGGAAATCATTTAAAGGGTATTAGTGAAGGATATGTATATGCTAAAGCCATAGCAATTCATAACGGGAGAACTACTCAGATTTGGGAAATAAAAGTAACCAATGAAGCAGGAGAATTAATATCAAGCTGTAAATTAACAACCCTCACTTTACCAAAAAGATAAATGTTTGAAGCCTTAACAGCTTTATTGGATAAAAATCTCCCTTTTGTAGTTTTTAGGAAGCCATACTCAAAGGAAATTCAACTTTACTTTCAAGAAGATGATCAATTGCATTTAACCGAAGACTTTTCTGAGTCAGGTTTTATAATGGCTCCTTTTATTGCAACTGATTTTTATTCTTACATACCAAAAAAAAACAACCAAATCTTCCCTCTTGAAGAAAACAAAACACTTCATAAGACGGATGTGTTAATTAAAGATAGAAATGAAAGACCCTTTATTTCGCTTGTTCAGAAGGGGCTAGATGAATTTAAGAATACAATCCTCAAAAAAGTAGTACTTTCTCATGCTATAAAAATTGAAGTCAAAAAAAGTGACTCGAAACAGACTTTTAAAAATTTAACTCAATTATATCCTACTGCTTTTGTGTATTATTGGCATCACCCTTCAACTGGGTCATGGATGGGTGCTACTCCTGAGTGTTTTGCGTCTTTTCAAAATAACAAGTTGCATACTATAGCATTAGCAGGTACTTCATTGGTAGATGAAGGTTTTGAGGCAGAATGGTCTTCGAAAGAAATCAAAGAACAACAGTTGGTTACTGATTCAATTGATCGTTCATTGAAATCTATTTTCCCAAAAGCAACTGTAACTGTAGGCGAAGTTTCTTCAGTCCGTGCAGGAGCTTTATGGCATTTAAAAACAGATGTTGTAATCGAAAGCACCGAACTTAGTCTTTCTGGAATAATAAAAGCATTACATCCAACCCCAGCTGTTGGAGGTGTTCCTAAAAAAAAGAGTATTGATTTTATATTAAAAAATGAAGACTATGACCGCAAATTTTATACTGGTTTCTTGGGTCTTTTTGATTCAAAGTTAATGGCTGATTTATACGTTAACCTTCGATGTGCAGAAATAACCCCCTTAGGGTATACATTATATGTTGGAGCAGGAATTACTCCACAAAGTGACCCGATTAAAGAATGGGAGGAAACCCAGCGAAAGGCAGAAACTTTTTGCAGAGCGCTTTGAATTTAAAGTCAATAAACTTCTTGCAATCTATGGTGTTTTGTATTTTTGTAAGGCAATGAAAAAAAAACCAAAGCAAACCTATTCTGAAATCCCTCTAGCACAAACGATTGTAGGTTTTTGCGCCTTAAAAAACATAAAACACATTATAATTTCTCCTGGGTCTAGAAATGCACCGCTTAATTTAGGATTTACTCAAAACGACGTTTTTATAACCTACAGTATTGTAGATGAACGCTCTGCAGCCTTCTTTGCGCTTGGTTTGGCTCAACAGTTAAAACATCCAGTAGCGGTGGTGTGTACTTCCGGATCTGCTTTGCTTAATTATTATCCAGCAGTTTCAGAAGCCTTCTACAGTGATATTCCTTTAGTTGTTATTTCTGCAGACCGGTTGCCGCATAGAATTGATGTTGGTGATGGGCAGACAATAAGACAACCTGAGGTTTTTGAGCCTCATTTAGAGGCTTCTGCTTATTTAAAACCGGATGTTATTCACGCATCTGAAACTCTTTTAGCTAACCCTTCTCAAAAGTTAGTTTCTTCGAATGCTTCAAAATCTTTTTTGATTGCGGAACAAGCCAAAATACAAATATATAATGAAGAGCAGTTAGATCTAGTTTTTAATAAGGCTATTACTGAATCGGGTCCAGTTCATATAAATGTTCCTTTAGAAGAACCTCTTTATGGTACTACTGTTGATAAAATAGTTTTTCAGAAAGTAACTGTTCCGGTTTGTACTGAGAATAACGATCAATTTGATACGTTTAATGTTGCATGGAATTCAGCTACAAAAAAAATGATTTTAGTTGGTGTATTACCTCCTAATTCAATCTCAGAAAATATCCTTGAATCCTGGGCAACCGATCCATCTATAATTGTTTTGACTGAAAAAACATCAAACATTAAGCATCCTCGATTTATTGATGCTATTGATACTCTTATAGCTCCTCTTGAGAATAACTTGGAATTTCATTTTGAAGGACTTCAGCCAGAACTTTTAATTTCTATAGGAGGAATGGTTGTTTCAAAAAAAATTAAAAACTTTTTAAGAAGCTTTCCGCCAAATAAACATTGGCACATTCATGCCAAGAAAGCTTACGACACTTATTATGTTCTTTCAGACCATATTAAAACCGCACCTAATATTTTTTTTGATCAGCTCTATTCATCAAAACCCTCTAAGCCAATAATGAGTTCTTATAACAATGATGTGTATTCAATTTATAATAAAAATAGACTTAAAGGGCTGAATTATTTAAACCAAATTTCTTTCTCTGATCTTAAAGCTTTTAAGGCTATTTTTAATTCTATTCCAGAAGACATTCAACTGCAATTAGCCAATAGTTCAACCATTCGATATGCTCAGCTGTTTGATTTACCTAAAACGGTAAAAGTTTTTTGCAATCGGGGCACAAGTGGTATTGATGGCAGCACCTCAACAGCTGTAGGAGCTGCTTTTACTTCAAAGATCCCAACATTACTTATTACAGGAGATTTAAGCTTTTTCTACGATGTTAACGCTTTGTGGAATGCTTATTGGAAATCTAATTTTAGGTTAATTATCATCAATAATCAAGGCGGAGGAATTTTCAGAATACTTCCAGGACAAAAGGACACGCCAGAATATGATCAATACTATGAAACGGTTCACAACCGTAATGCAAAAGAATTATGTAAATCATTTAACCTTGGTTATTCAAGCGTTCGATCGGATTGGCGTTTGAAGATGAAATTAAGAACTTTTTTCAAATCTACAAATCGACCCCAAGTTTTAGAGATTTTTACACCAAGGAAAAGTAACGATCAAGTTTTATTGAATTACTTCAAAGCAATGCAATAAAACCCTTATTTTTAAGAAGAATAAATTAAGATAAATACATTTAAAATATGAAAGAAGTTGTTTGGGAATCACTGAAAGAATATTCAGATATATTATTTGAATTCCACAAAGGAATTGCAAAAATAACAATCAATCGCCCTGAGGTTTATAACGCATTTAGGCCCGAAACTAATAATCAGATGTTAGAAGCCATGGATGTTTGTCGTGAACGAACTGACATTGACGTTATTGTTTTTACAGGAATAGGAGATAAAGCTTTTTGTAGCGGAGGAGACCAAAATGTAAAAGGAGTTGGTGGATATGTGGGTGAAGATGGAGTTCCTAGACTTAATGTTCTTGACTTACACAAAAAAATAAGAGACATTCCTAAGCCCGTAATAGCTATGGTCAACGGCTATGCAATTGGAGGCGGACATGTGTTGCATGTAGTTTGTGATCTTACAATAGCAAGCGATAATGCAATGTTTGGACAAACTGGCCCTAAGGTTGGTAGCTTTGATGGAGGCTTTGGCTCTTCTTATCTAGCACGCCATGTAGGTCAAAAGAAAGCTCGTGAAATTTGGTTTTTATGTCAACAATATACAGCAATGGAAGCCGAGGAAATGGGAATGGTTAATAAAGTTGTTCCATTAGAAGATCTGGAAGCTACAGTTATTGAATGGTGTCAAATTATGCAAAAAAGAAGTCCACTAGCACTTAGAATGGTAAAACGTTGTTTAAACGCAGAACTAGATGGACAGCACGGTTTAATGCAGTTGGCTGGTGATGCAACTTTAATGTATTATTTAATGGACGAAGCTCAAGAGGGTAAAAATGCCTTTTTAGAACGAAGGGAACCAAATTTTAAACAGTATCCTAAATTCCCTTAATACTTGAAATAAGGATTGACTTGATAACAAAGTTGTATTTGGAAAGTTATTCTATAATTTTTAAATAAATGAATTCAAAACTTAAAGTTTGGTTACAAGCAACTCGTCTTAGGACTTTACCTTTATCTCTTTCCGGAATTATTGTTGGAAACGGATTAGCTTTTTCAAACGTAAATTTTTCTTGGATGATTTTTATTTTATCCTTATTAACTACAATTTCTTTTCAAGTATTATCAAATTTCGCAAACGATTATGGCGATGGAGTAAAAGGAACTGATAATGATTCAAGAATTGGTCCTCCTCGTATTTTACAACTAGGTTTACTCTCACGAAAAGAACTGAAGCAAGGAATTCAAGTGTGCGTATTTATCTCTCTTATTCTTGCTGCTAGTTTAATTTTTTTAGCCTTCGGAATTTCTAATCAATTGTATAGTTTGATTTTTATTGGTTTAGCCCTTGGAGCTGTTATAGCAGCGATAAAATATACTATGGGTTCAAACGCATACGGGTATCGTGCCCTAGGCGATTTGTTTGTACTAACTTTTTTTGGAGGCGTGAGTGTGTTAGGATCATTGTTTTTACAAACTAAGCTATTTACAGTAGAGCTGATTTTACCTGCAATTTCAATTGGTTTATTGAGCGTCGGAGTTTTAAACTTAAATAACATGCGCGATATAAAGACAGATAAAGAGTCTAATAAAATTACAATGGCTGTATTGTTAGGTGCTCGTTTTGCTAAGGCATATCATTTATTTCTGCTACTAGGGGCTGTACTAACAGCGGTTTTGTATGTTAAAACAAACCTAGAGCCTTCATATCTATTTATGATAGCTGTATTACCCATGATGATTCACCTCAGGCGCGTTCTTGGTTATGATAACCCAAAAGAATTTGACCCAGAATTAAAGCGATTAGCATTATATACTTTTTTATTTTCGATTTTATTTTCAATAGGACAAAACATTTAAAATGAAAGCCAGCTATTTCCGTTATGTTTTAGATTTTAAACAAGCCAGTGGAACTTCTCGCGGAATATTAAAACAAAAAGAAACTTGGTTTATTAAAGTTGAGCATCAAAATAAATGGGGGATAGGTGAGTGTGGAATCCTCAGAGGTTTAAGTTGTGATGATCGTCCAGATTTCGAAGAGAAACTTCATTGGGTTTGTAAAAACATTGAGCTTGGACAAGATGCTTTATATATTGCAATGAAAGAATTCCCTTCAATTCAAATGGGAATTGAAACTGTTTTTAAATCATTTGAATCAAAGGACCCATACCAACTATTTCCTTCTGATTTTACCGATTCTAAAGCCACACTACCCATTAATGGACTTGTTTGGATGGGAGATCATTCATTTATGATGCGACAGATTGAGGATAAGTTGGAGTCAGGTTTTTCTTGTATAAAAATGAAAGTAGGAGCTATAGGTTTTGATCAAGAATTATCCATTTTAAAATCCATTAGAGCGCGTTTTTCAAAAGAAGAAATCACCTTGAGAGTAGACGCTAATGGAGCTTTTAGTGTTTCAGAAGCCCCAATAAAATTAAAAGCTTTGTCAGCTCTAGACATCCATTCTATTGAACAACCTATTGGTGCTGGACAAACTGATGCTATGGCAGAATTGTGTAAAAACACACCGATTCCCATTGCATTAGACGAAGAGTTGATTGGTGTTTTTGAGAGTTCACAAAAGGAAATGTTATTGGAAGAAGTTAAACCACAGTATATTATTTTAAAACCAAGTTTTATTGGCGGCTTTTCAGGTGCTCAGGAGTGGATTGATTTAGCAAATGACCGTAATATTGGATGGTGGGTAACCAGTGCATTAGAAAGTAATGTAGGATTGAATGCGATTTCTCAATGGACTTACACACTGAATCCTAAAGGAGCCCAAGGTCTTGGTACAGGTAGATTGTTTTCAAATAATATTCATTCTCCTTTAGAAGTTAAAAATGGTTATATTGGATATGCAAAACTTAAAGAATGGAAAACAATACAGTAAATACTTTTTTAGAGCAAGATTTAAATAAACGACTTCCTTTTGCTTGGTATCTTCTTGGCTCTATGATTGTTATAATTTTCAGTTTTGTAGGTCAAATACCAATGCTTTTCTTTATTTCTCACGAGTATAACGCTTCAGTAGATTCAAAAAACCCAATGAGTATTTTTTCTCATTTAGATTCTAATTTGACTTTATTTCTTATTTTATTTTCTTTTTTTATTGCTTTTTTAGGATTTCTATTTGTATTAAACAAAATCCACAAACAATCTATTGTAAATGTTACTACTTCAAGAAAATCAATAGATTACAATCGTTTTTTTTTTGCATTTAGTTTTTGGTCTCTTGTTTCAATATGTTCAGTCTCAATAGGGTATTATATTGCACCAGAAAACTATGAAATAACATTTCAACTTAAACCTTTTCTGATTATGTTTTTGATTTCTGTACTCTTAGTGCCTTTTCAATCTGGACTAGAAGAGTATTTATTTCGTGGTTATTTAATGCAAGGTTTCGCCAAACTAACCAAAAATCGTTGGTTACCTCTTATTTTAACTTCTGTTATCTTTGGGTCTCTGCATTTTTTTAATCCAGAAATTGATAAACTAGGATTTGGGTTACTAGCATATTATATCGGTACAGGTTTTTTCTTTGGAATAATGACACTAATGGATGAAGGTATTGAACTGGCTCTAGGATTTCACATTGCAAACAACTTATTAATTGCCTTGCTTGTAACAGCCGATTGGACTGCTTTTCAAACCCATTCTATTTTAAAAGACATCTCGGAACCTACTTTAATGACCGAACTTCTGATATCTTTAGGATTATTATACCCCCTGAGTTTACTTATTCTTTCGAATAAATATGGATGGTCTAACTGGAAACATAAACTAACAGCAAGAATAGATGAGTCAAATACCGAGCTATAAAAACATACACAATCGTTTTAAACTGGATGGAAATTCTTTTAAGTTTAATGATCTTTTCGAAGTAGCCTATAGTTTTATTAAAGAAGGTAAACCTCATGAGCGGATTATTGGTGATTTTCTAATGGATTGGATTAATCCTAAGGAAATCATCGCTGTAAAAACCTCAGGATCTACAGGGGCACCTAAATTCATTACTTATTCCAAGCAAGCTATGGTAAACTCAGCCCTAGCAACAGGAGACCATTTTGGGGTAACTATAGGCAGTTCAGCTCTGCACTGTTTATCTGCAGAGTTTATAGCAGGTAAAATGATGCTGGTTCGTGCCATGATATTAGGGCTTGAATTGGATCTAGTTCCACCAAATGGGAATGTGCTAGAAGGAAATAATAAAAAATATGATTTTGTAGCCATGGTTCCTATCCAGGTGGATCATGCTTTGAATCAGATCAATCAAGTTAAAACTCTATTGGTTGGGGGAACTGCCCCTTCAAGTACTTTGATTAATGCTTTAGAATCAAAAACTACAAACAGCTTTATAACTTTCGGTATGACCGAGACTCTTACTCATATTGCCTCACGTTCAATAAATTTAAAAGAAGAGGCTTTTAGTATTTTACCTGGAGTAAATATTTCAAGAGATAAACGTGGGTGTTTAAATATTAATGTCTCTTATTTAACACAAGAATTAATAGTTACTAATGATTTAGTTACTTTGGAATCGGATACGTCATTCAGGCTTTTAGGTCGGATTGACAACGTTATAAATTCAGGAGGGGTAAAGCTTATTCCCGAAGAAATAGAACAAATGATAAGTACTTTAATAAGCGCCCCTTTTTTTATTGGATCTATTGGGGACGAAAAGTTAGGACAAAAAGTTATTTTAGTAATTGAAGGTAAAAAGTACCCAACGGACATACTTTCCAAAATAGAAAAAGAAAATGCTTTAAATGAATACCAGATGCCTAAAGGACTAGCTTTTATAGAGTCATTTGAGTACACTGATAACGGGAAACTGAAAAGAAAAGCAACATTATCTAAACTTGAAGTACACCCATATTAAAAGCCTCTATAATAGGAGCATGGTTAGCAGCCTCAATCCCAACACTTATCCATTGTCGCGTTTTTAAGGGATCAATAATTGCGTCGGTCCATAATCTAGATGCTGCATATATCGGAGAAGTTTGTTTATCGTAACCTTCTTTTATTTTTTTTAATAATTTTTCTTGTGCCACTTCATCTATTTCAATTCCTTTCTTCTTTTGAGAGGAAGCCTCCATTTGTGAAATCACTTTTGCAGCTTGTGATCCTCCCATAACTGCCATTTCGGCACTGGGCCAAGCAACAATAAGTCTTGGATCAAATGCTTTTCCACACATAGCATAATTACCAGCCCCATATGAATTACCCATAATGATAGTGAATTTGGGAACAACAGAATTAGCAACAGCATTAACCATTTTAGCGCCATCTTTGATTATACCGGAGTGTTCAGCTTTACTTCCCACCATAAAACCAGTTACATCTTGTAAAAAAACAAGAGGAATCTTTTTTTGATTACAATTAGCTATAAATCGTGTTGCTTTATCAGCAGCATCTCCATAAATAACACCTCCTAACTGCATTTCACCAGTAGCAGATTTTACAACTTTACGTTGATTGGCAACAATTCCAACGGACCAGCCATCTATTCTTGCATATGCCGTTATGATTGTTTTACCATAACCTTTTTTATATTCTTGATATTCCGAATTATCTACCAAGCGTTCAATAATTGGATACGTGTCGTAGGGTTGATTTCTAGAATCGGGTAACAACCCATAGATTTCATTCTCATCAAGTTTTGGAACTACAGACTCTATTCTATTAAATCCGGCAGTATCAGGAGCACCAATTTTATCAATCAAAGCACGGATATGGTCTAAAGCAGCCGGGTCGTCTTTTACTTTATAATCTGCAACGCCACTAATTTCTGTATGTGTTGTTGCACCTCCAAGGGTTTCGTTGTCTATGGTTTCACCAATTGCGGCTTTTACAAGATAACTTCCTGCTAAAAATATGCTACCAGTTTTATCTACAATCAAAGATTCATCGGACATAATAGGAAGATAAGCACCTCCTGCAACACAGCTCCCCATAACGGCAGCTATTTGAAGAATACCCTTGCTGCTCATTTTGGCGTTGTTTCTAAAAATTCTACCAAAGTGTTCTTTGTCAGGAAATATTTGATCTTGTAGGGGTAAGAATACACCAGCACTATCAACTAAGTAGATGATAGGTAATCTGTTTTCTAAAGCAATTTCTTGAGCTCTTAGGTTCTTTTTCCCACTCATTGGAAACCAAGCACCTGCTTTTACTGAAGCGTCATTAGCAACAATGACACAGAGTCGTTTATGGACATATCCTAATACTACGACAACCCCAGCAGCTGGACAGCCGTTAAACTCTTCATACATGCCTGATGCTGCAAATGCTCCTATTTCAATTGCTTCTGTTTTAGGGTCAACAAGATATTGAACACGTTCTCGTGCTGTCATCTTTCCTTTATCTCTAATTTTCTGCAATTGCTTTTTACCACCACCAAGAGCTATGGTCGCAAACTTTTGGCGAATACTGGACCACAAAAGTTTGTTGTGGTCTTCATTTTTATCGAAGCTTATACTCATGCTTAAGATTTGATGTAAAAATACAAAATATCCATAGGCTAACGACTTAAGTGTGCAGGAATTCTTGTCAGGTTGGCTTGTTGATTTTACTTATTTAAAAATAAATAAACGATATTTGCTTTTCCAAGTAAAAAAAACATTCATGAGTTTAAACAAAAATAAAATTTTTGGATATACCGCATTAGTGATCATGGTCTTAGGGTCTGCTTTGCTAATTATAGGTATTACAATGTATTCTGAATATCCTGATTATGCTATTGTTTCTTGTGTTGCTGGTGTTGGATTCTATGCAATTGCATGGGCTTTTAATGCTTTAAAAGGAAGAATATAAAACTATATGTCAGACGATAAAAAAATAATTTTTTCCATGTCGGGGGTTTCAAAAACCTACCCTTCTGGAAACAAACCAGTTCTTAAGGATATTTACCTCAGTTTTTTTTATGGAGCTAAGATTGGAATCCTAGGTTTAAATGGTTCTGGAAAATCTACACTTCTTAGGATAATTGCTGGTACAGAGAATAATTACCAAGGAGAAGTTAATTTTTCATCAGGCTATAAGGTTGGCTATTTAGAGCAAGAGCCTTTGATGGATGAGACCAAAACTGTTCTTGAAATTGTTAAAGAAGGTGTAGCAGAAACGGTTGCTATTCTTGATGAGTACAATAAAATTAATGATCAATTTGGATTACCCGAAGTCTATGAGAATGCAGATAAGATGGAACAACTTATGGACCGTCAGGCTGTTCTTCAAGATCAAATTGATGCTGCTAACGCTTGGGAACTTGATACCCAATTAGAAATTGCCATGGATGCTCTTAGAACTCCTCCTGGTGATCAAAAAATCAATATTTTGTCAGGTGGTGAAAGACGTCGAGTTGCACTATGTCGCTTGCTTTTACAAAAACCTGAAATACTTTTACTGGATGAACCAACAAACCACTTGGATGCAGAATCTGTTCATTGGTTAGAGCATCATTTAGCTCAGTACAAGGGAACTGTAATAGCTGTAACGCATGATCGATATTTTCTTGATAATGTTGCTGGTTGGATTTTAGAATTGGATAGAGGAGAGGGTATTCCTTGGAAAGGAAATTATTCTTCTTGGCTAGATCAAAAGTCAACTCGTATGGCTCAAGAGCAAAAAATTGCGTCCAAGCATCAGAAAACATTAGAACGTGAGTTAGAATGGGTTCGTATGGCGCCTAAAGGACGTCAAAGTAAGCAAAAGGCTCGTCTTTCTAATTATGATAAATTAGTTAGTCAGGATCAAGGCAAGATGCAAGAAAATTTAGAAATTTTTATACCGAATGGAACTCGATTAGGAACTAATGTAATAGAGGCAAAAGGAGTAAAAAAGGCATTTGATGACAAACTCTTATACGATGACCTTTCATTTAACCTTCCCCAGGCTGGTATTGTTGGTGTAATTGGACCTAACGGTGCAGGTAAATCAACTCTTTTCAGAATGATTATGGGTGAAGAAACTCCCGATGGAGGAAGTTTTTCTGTCGGGGAAACGGTTAAACTAGCTTATGTAGATCAGTCGCATTCCAATATTGATTTAGATAAATCAATTTGGTCTAATTTTAGTGATGAGCAAGATTTGATTATGTTAGGAGGAAGACAAATAAATTCAAGAGCTTTTTTGAGTCGATTTAATTTTAGTGGAAGTGATCAAAACAAAAAAGTATCTACCCTCTCTGGTGGAGAAAGAAACCGCTTGCACTTGGCCATGACACTTAAGGAAGAGGGTAATGTCTTACTTTTAGATGAGCCTACTAATGATTTGGATGTAAATACTTTAAGAGCACTTGAAGAAGGTCTGGAGAATTTTGCAGGCTGTGCAGTTGTTATTTCTCACGACCGGTGGTTTCTAGATCGTATTTGTACACATATTCTTGCTTTTGAAGGAGATTCTCAGGTTTATTTCTATGAAGGATCTTATTCTGATTATGAAGAAAATAAAAAGAAAAGACTAGGTCAAGATCTTATGCCCAAGCGAATTCAGTACAGAAAACTCACGCGAAATTAAGCTTAAACCACTGAAATACTTTTCAATCTTTATTCAGCGCAAGGTCAATTAGATCAGCAACATCGATTAGTGAACCTTTTCTTATGGTGTCACTTACAGTCAATAAAAGTAAATTTTCTCCTGGGGTTTTTAGAAATATTTTTTGCCCCCAAGGAAGATCAACCCCGCTTTGTGAAAATGGAGTAAGTTTTGGATTCATAATTCCAGGAATTAATATAGGTAGGGTTTGAGCTGTTGAATTCACTAAATAGAATCCTGCGGTTCGATTTGCTATAGTTTTATTTTTCTTTCCAGGACCTTCTTTAAATAGATTATATTCAACTTTTAAGGGTGCAAAATATCTATTCTCAAGTTGTAAGTATTGATTTTCTAGTATTTGAATTGTAGCATAAGAATTTTTATTTAATCCAAATCCTTTTTTTAATGAATCCGTTACGAATTCTCTTGAAGAGACCCCCAATTCATACTTCGATTTATTCCATAATTTCACACTAAACCCTTTCATATAGGGATAATCAATCCGAACGACTTGTTTTGGTGGAATTATTATAGTTGATTTAGGAAGTGTTTTTTTTGTTTGAGCAGTAACCAATGAAAACATCACAAAAGTCAAAATGAATGATATGATTAATTTAGTTTTCATTGCATTTGTTTTAAGGCTAATTCCATTTTTATATCTGATCTGTTGTAAGGTAAGTTTTGTTCTAGTGGAACCTCTATAAACCCGTATTTTTGGTAGATATAAAGTGCGTTTTTAAGTAAGGTACTTGAATATAAAATAATTTTTGACCAATGGTGTTTTTCTGCAAAGCTGAGCATGAAGCGCACGAGTTTTTGACCAATTTTATTTCCTTGATAATTAGGTTTAACAGCCATTTTCCCCAATTCATATATTCCTTTTGATTTATAAATAAAGGCTGCTGTTCCTATAATTTGGTCTTCGAGTTTAACAAAAAATATAAAGCCTCCTGGCTTTATTATAACCTCTTCACATCGGCTAAGAAGTTCAGAATCATAAGGTTCTACGACAAAATATTTTTTTAACCAAGCTTCATTGAGAAGCTGAAAATCCAGAGCATACTGAGGTTCAAAAGGAATTATTTCCATGAGATTTAATTTTCTCCAGTCATTTCCTCGGGCTTAACCCATGCATCAAATTCTTCTGAAGTTACATATCCTAAAGAAAGAGCAGCTTCTTTTAGCGTTGTCCCTTCTTCGTGGGCTTTATTTGCTATTTCTGCAGCTTTGTAATAGCCTATTTTGGTGTTTAAAGCTGTTACTAGCATTAATGAATTATTAACAAGTTCATCTATTCTTTTTTTGTTTGGCTCTATAGCATTTACACAATTAACAGTAAAACTATCGCATGAATCTCCAATTAATTGAGCTGATTGAATGATGTTGGCAGCCATCACAGGTTTAAACACATTCAATTCGTAATGTCCTTGAGTTCCTGCAACACTAATTGTTACGTCATTACCCATTACTTGTGCACATACCATTGTAATTGCCTCACATTGTGTAGGGTTTACTTTTCCTGGCATAATAGAACTTCCAGGCTCGTTAGCTGGTATCATTATTTCTCCAATTCCAGAACGAGGTCCTGAGGAAAGCATTCGAATATCGTTGGCAATCTTATTGAGTGAAACCGCTAGTTGTTTTAAAGACCCGTGAGTTTCTACAATTGCATCATGAGCAGCGAGCGCTTCAAACTTATTATGGGCAGTTATAAAGGGCAATCCTGTGAATTCTGCAATGTATTCAGCAACACGTTTACTGTAGCCTTTTGGTGTGTTAATTCCTGTGCCAACTGCCGTTCCGCCAAGGGCAACTTCGGATAAATGTTTTAAGGTGAAATTTAAAGCTGCTAATCCATGGTCCAGTTGGGATACATAACCAGAAAATTCTTGCCCAAGGGTTAGGGGAGTAGCATCCATTAAATGGGTGCGGCCTATTTTTACAATCGATTTAAAAGCCTCTGCTTTTAAATCTAAAGCATTTCTGAGTTTTGTGACCCCAGGAATGGTTAAATCAATAATTTTTTTGTAGGCAGCAATATGCATACCCGTCGGAAAGGTGTCGTTTGAGGATTGTGATTTATTTACATCATCGTTTGGAGCTAGTGTTTTGTCTCCTTCTCCTAAAGTATTTCCCGCAAGAACATGAGCACGGTTAGCAATAACTTCATTAACATTCATATTGCTTTGAGTTCCAGATCCTGTTTGCCAAATAACCAATGGGAATTGATCATCTAATTTCCCTGCTAAAATTTCATCACAAACCTGAGCGATTAAATCTCTTTTAGTAATATCCAGAACACCTAGTTCATAGTTAGTAAAAGCAGCTGATTTTTTTAAATAAGCAAACCCTTGAATAATTTCAATAGGCATAGATCCTGAAGAGCCTATTTTGAAGTTCGAACGTGAACGTTCTGTTTGTGCTCCCCAATATACACCTGCGGGTACTTTAACTTCGCCAAGAGTGTCTTTTTCTATACGGTATTCCATTGTTTTACTTCCCTTTAAATTATTCTATACAAAAATACTTAATTTTTATTTTAGGGCAATGCTATGTTGTGTAGGATTAGATTTTAAATAGATTAAAAAAATAAATAGATAACTGGGTTTAGAGTTATAAAAAACTTAATTTTGTTGGAAATTTTATTTTCATGTTCGAATTCGATCAATATTTAGGTTTTCTTTCTTTTTTAACCATCTTAACTATTGGGTTTTGGTTGATGATTTTTCTACTCACATTTGTTATTCCTTATTGGTTAACAGGTGCTTTTTTTGAGTGGTTAAAAGAGCGTAAAGAAGCAAAAAAGTCCAAATTACAAGAATAAATAAGTTCTTTATAATAAACCTTAAGTGGTTTTTCAAATAAAAAAATCCTCAAAATTGAATATTTTGAGGATTTTTTATGATATCTATTAAAATTTAGAAATCAAAATTTTCACCATCCCCGCCGCCATCACCTTGACTGTTCCTTGAAGCTCTTCTTCTTTTAGCTGCTTTACTTTCATTAATTTTATATGTAAACGTTAACACATAGCTAGGCTGTCTCCATTGAAATTCAGAATATGAAGTAAAGTTCTCACTCGTTGTAGTACTCTTTCTTCTGCTTGAGTTTAGTAAATCACTAGCTCTTAGAGAAAGGGTACCCTTTTTGTTTAATATACTTTTGTTTACAGCTCCAGAAAGAGTAAACACGCCCTTAGACTCCGTTTGAGCATTGGCACGTGGGCCAAAGTAAAAACCACGTAATTGGGTGTCAAATCCACCAGGGAGTTTTACACTGGCATTTATCCTACTGAACCAACTGATGATCTCTGCATCAAAACTTTTCCCAAGGTAGTCACCAATTGTTTGTGAATTGAAAACATTAAAATTCCCACTTAGTCTCACTTTTCTAGAAGGCGTGTAGGTTAGCGTAAATTCAGTACCAACTCGATTATTTTCAGACAAATTCACAGAAATAGATCTTAATGCAGGGACTAATGTAGTTGATCCTTGAGCTGTTGTTACTTCAACTAATTCACCTGTTTCTTCAGTAATTCGTTCTATGTTTTGAGTAGATTTTTGATAATAAACAGAACCGTTAAACGTAAGCTTTTCCCAACGTTTTAAATAACCTAAATCGAAGGTGCTCGAATAGGATGGGTCTAAATCAGGATTTCCTTGTCTAAAAAAAGTAACACTTGATCTGGAAGGAAATGGATTTAATGACCAACCTCTTGGTCGTCTAATACGTCTGCTAAACCCTAGGGTTACGTTTTCCTTTTCATTCATTTCGTAGGATAAGTTAATCGTAGGAAACCAATCAGCATAGTTTTTTTTAACTTTAGTGTTGGTTGTTCTTTGATCTATAATGATGTTAGAATGTTCCATTCTTAAACCAAACAAATAAGAGAACTTATCTATTTTCTTTCCAAACTGAGTATATGCTGCATTTACATTTTCTGTATACGCTAAGAAGTTTGAAAGGTCGGTATTAGGGACAAATACATTGTTATCCTGAATGGCTACATTATAGTCTGTTTCTTGTGTTTTAAAGTTACCTCTATATCCAAGTTCAAATTGAGTATTTTCATCGATTGGCCACACATAATCAGCTTGATATAATATTCTTATTTGAGATTCTGCTGTAAATACCTCTTCGGGAATTGCAGTGATAATATCCGAATCTTCATCTTCTACACTGCTTTCGTATTGAAATTCAGCAACAAGTTCATGTCCTTTATTATCAAATTTTTTGGTGAAGTTTAAAGTAAATTGTTTGGTTTCGTCCAATTCAATTTCATCTTCTATTCTTTCTGTATATAAAGTAGAAATAGGAGTAATGGATTCTATGTTGGTTGATGACAAACTATTTCGGTCACTTTTTCGGTAAAAACCCGAAACGGTAAGTGAAGTTTGTTCATCAAAAATATATTCAAGTCCAATGTTTGTAAAAAAGTTTTTGCGATTTCTAGTATAGTTCCGTCTTTCGTTTGAAAAATTACCAGCTTGAGCTCCTAAATATTCGCTATTGAATACACCGCCACCTTCAGACTCGGAGTCTCCTACTGTTGTTGTTGTAAATATATTTACCTTTTCAGTTCTCCAATTCAAAGAGGCGCTCCCTCTAAAGTTTTTAGGAACTCCAGTATTTGCAACTATAGAACCGTTGAAGCCATCTAAAGTGTTTTTCTTTAAAATGATATTCAAAATTCCAGCAGTTCCAGCTGCATCGTATCGAGCTGATGGAGAAGTTACAACTTCAACTTTTTCTATAGATTCTGCCGGAATTTGACGTAAACCCTCTGGCCCAGAGAGTCCTACAAGCCCAGAGGGCTTTCCATTTATCAATATACGAACATTGTCATTACCTCTAAGAGAAACAACTCCTTCAACATCTACAGAGACCGAGGGTACATTATCTAAAACATCGGATACACTTCCACCACGAACTGTGATGTCTTTCCCAACATTATAAATGCGTTTATCTAGTCTAATCTCGACAGTAGTTAACTCACCAACCAATTCAACTTCATCAAGACTAGAAGCATCTATTTCTAGGTTAATAGTGGCTAAATCTGTGTTTGATCGAACCATAACTCCTTCTTGAGTTATTGTTTTAAATGAAATATATTCTGTACTGATGTTATATTTACCTGGAAAAACTTCAATTGAAAATTTCCCATCTTCGTTAGTTATTCCTCCTTGGAGCATTTTTGGACGAAGTTCATTTCTAAAAGTGATGGTTGCGTACTCAAGCGGTTGCTGAGTTTCTTGGTCAACAACGGTTCCTGTTACTGTAAGCTTTTGAAAACTTTGAGGGCGTTGTGAAAAAATTATGGTACTCGATAAGAGACAAAAACTCAGAAGAATGAGTTTAGAAAAATAAAATAATGATTTCATTAACAGTTTTTTAATTTTAGACTATAAATAATTAGTATAGTTTAATGAGATTTTAGAAACCTTATTAAATTATCCATTTGACGTCCAATGACTGCATTTGTTACAGATTTAATGATAGGTCTTTGTATCAGTTTTGGATTTTCAATTAAAACAGCTATTAACTGACTGTCTGTCATTTTTTGATCCATAAAATTCTCTTTCCAAATCGACTCGTTTTTACGCACTAATTCCATAGGGTTAATTTTCAATAATTGAATAAGGTCCTTCAATTCAGAAATTGATAGTGGAGTCTTCAAATACTCAACAATTTCAACATCATATCCTTTAGTTTCTATGTATTCTAATGCTTCTCTTGATTTACGACAGCCGTTGTTGTGGTAAATAGTCAGTTTCATTTTTTGCTTTTATTGTTTAATATAGGCACCTAATTCCTTATTTAATTGTTCTGGGCTTTGAAAATGTATGGAATGGATTCCGAATTTTCTGGCTGCTTCAATGTTTCTTAAATTATCATCTATAAAAAGAGATTCTCCAGCTTTAAGATTAAATTTACTCAACGTAAGTTCATATATTTCTGGGAAGGGTTTTCTGGTTTTTTCCTCTCCAGAGACAAGAATACCTTCGAACCATTGTAGAAAACTGAATTTTGCAATTGCCTTAGGGAAGGTTTCATGACTCCAGTTTGTTAAGGCAACTACTTTGTAATTAGGATCATCTGATAATTCTTTAAGGATATCAACAGTTCCTTGAATTTGATCCCCAAGCATATCGTCCCAACGCCCATAAAACATTCGAATTTCTTTTTCATATTCAGGAAATAATGCTACGCGCTCTTCAGTGGCTTTTGCCATAGGGTATCCTGCATCTTGGTTTTCATTCCAATCCTGAGTGCAAATTTTAGTATAAAAGTGGATCATCTTTTCAGAATCATTATTAAATACATCTTTATACACTTTGTCCGGGTTCCAATCTATTAGAACACCACCCAGATCAAAAATTACATTTTTAATATTCAGATTTGGTTTCATGTTTTATTTTAAGATTTATATTTAGTCGTTTTGCCCCATCATCATCAGGTAGGCTTTTAAAAACGGATCTATGCCACCATTAAGGACTTCATCAACATTACCCGTTTCATGTTGTGTTCGCACGTCTTTGGCTAATTTATAGGGGTGTAACACATAATTACGTATTTGAGATCCCCATTCTATTTTCTTTTTAGAAGCTTCAATTTCCTGTCTAGCCGAAAGTTTTTTTTGGAGCTCAATTTCATACAATTGAGATTTCAAGAGCTGCATAGCTTTTGATTTATTGTCAAGTTGAGATCGTGTTTCAGAGTTTTCAACTACAATTCCAGAAGGTTCGTGGCTTAAACGAACTGCTGTTTCAACTTTATTTACATTTTGTCCTCCAGCACCACTAGATCTCATGGTTTCCCATGAAATATGAGCAGGGTTGATTTTTATTTCAATACTTTCATCAACCAAAGGGTATACGTATACAGAAGCAAATGAGGTATGTCTTTTTGCATTACTATCAAAGGGTGAAATTCGCACCAATCGATGAACTCCATTTTCACCTTTTAACCATCCAAAAGCAAAATCACCTTCAATTTCTAGGGTTACAGTTTTGATTCCAACAACATCGCCTGCCTGATGATTTAATTCTTTAATTTTGAATCCTTGTTTTTCTGACCACATTAAATACATCCGCATCAGCATCTCTGCCCAATCGCAACTTTCTGTACCGCCCGCACCAGCGGTTATTTGAATAACAGTACTCAAAGAATCTCCTTCGTCAGAAAGCATGTTTCGGAATTCAACATCTTCGAGATCACTCAAGATTGTTTCGTAATGAGTCATAACTTCCTTTTCAGAAACATCATCCGTCTTAAAAAAATCAAGGAGTACTTCGAGGTCTTCGTTTTTTTGAATTAAGTTGTCGTAATCGCTAACCCACTTTTTAAGAGTCCGAAGTGTTTTCATATGGGCTTCAGCCTTAGCAGGGTTGTTCCAGAAGTCAGGATCAAGAGTAACTTCTTCTTGGTTACGTATTTCTAATTGTTTGGCATCAACGTCAAAGATATCTTCTTAATGCACCAAGGCGCTCCAAAAGACTTTTCTGTTGATCTGTAGTTAACATATTTATTTTTATGTAAAAGTATAATTAAACTTCAATTTACTCTTTTATTAGCATTATTTTTTTAGCTTAGATTCAAAACTTTTTAAGATGAAAACTATTTTTAAATATTCCCTAATCTTATTGATTACTTGTTCTTTTACGACGCAAGCTCAGCGCTCTAAAAGTAAGATAGTTAATTCAAAACAAACCAAGCAAAATATTTTGGATGCGCAAGCGGATGCATATCAAGGTTTTTTTGATTTTTACTACGAAAGTAATTCAGGTAAAGTTTTTTTAAAGGTTAATAAAAAAACTCAAATTGACACCGAATTTTTATATGTCAATAGTCTTAGTGCAGGAATCGGTAGCAATGATATTGGCTTAGACCGAGGTCAACTAGGTGATGAACGCGTAGTGTATTTTAGTAAAGCAGGAAAAAAATTATTATTAATTCAGCCTAATTTAAAGTATCGAGCCTCAACACAGAATGCATTAGAGAAACAATCTGTTAAAGAAGCTTTTGCCGAATCTGTTTTATTTGGTTTTCCTATAGAAGAGTCTCACCTTAATCATTATTTGATTGAACTAACCCCTTTTTTAATGCAAGACACGCATGGTGTAGCTCAACGTTTAAAACGATCAAAACAAGGTAGTTTTAAATTAGACAAAACGCGTTCTGCTATTTCACTAGAAAGAACCAAAGCATTTCCTAAAAACATTGAATTTGATGTTCTTTTGACTTTTGGAGGACAAGCTGAAGGAGGTTGGATCCGCTCCGTTACTCCTTCTCCAAATAGCATAAGTGTTAAGCAACATCATTCTTTTATTGCCTTACCTGAAATTGCTTTTACACCAAGAAAATTTGATCCTAGAAGTGGTGCAATTCCTTTTTCTTACTATGATTATTCTACCCCGGTAGAAACTGCTACACGTAAAGTATTTGCTCTGCGTCATCGTTTAGAAAAAATAGACCCTAATGCTGCCCAAAGTAGAGCAAAAGAGCCAATTATATATTATTTAGACAACGGAACCCCAGAACCGGTTCGCTCAGCACTACTTGAAGGTGGTAGCTGGTGGAATCAGGCCTTTGAAGCAGCTGGATTTATAGATGCCTTTCAAATAAAAATGTTGCCAGATGATGCAGACCCTCTGGATGTTCGATATAATGTCATTCAATGGGTACATAGATCAACTCGAGGTTGGAGTTATGGTTCTAGCGTAGTTGACCCTCGATCAGGTGAAATACTTAAAGGCCATGTTAGCTTAGGAAGTTTACGAATTCGTCAAGATTTTATGATTGCTCAAGGATTAACAAAAGACCCTTATGCTAATGACATTATGGATGAGTCTAAAATGTCTGCTTTAGCAATTGCAAGAATTCGACAGCTTTCTGCTCACGAAATAGGTCATACTCTTGGTTTTGCACATAATTTTGCTGCAAGCACAAATCAAAGAGCCTCGGTAATGGATTATCCTCATCCAACCCTTGATATTGTAGATGGAGAAATCTCTTTTGAAAATGCATATGCAGTAGGAATAGGAGTTTGGGACAAAACATCTGTTCGCTACTCATATAGTGATTTTCCAGAGAATACAAACGAATCTGCTGCACTCAATAATATTTTAGAAGAAAGTATACTCAAGGGAAATCGATTTATATCTGATCAAGATGCTCGCCCAATTGGCGGTGCTCATCCTTATGCTCATTTGTGGGACAACGGTTCAAGTGCAATCGAAGAATACGAACACCTTCTTAAAGTACGATCCATTGCTTTAAATAATTTTTCAGAGGATCAACTCAGAAAAGGAGAGCCCTATTCTATGCTTAATGATCGTTTAGTTCCAATGTATTTTCTTCATCGTTATCAAGCAGAAGCAATTGTAAAATTAATTGGCGGGGTTGATTATTCATATGGAGTCAAAGGCCCTATCGCTTTTGAAATAAAGGTGGTTGATAATCTCACACAACGAGCGGCTCTAAAAGCTATGATAAACTCATTAGCTCCAGAAACATTAGCAATTCCAAAACAATTATTAAAACAACTTCCCCCTACGGCCTATGGCTACGGATCTAGCCGTGAAAGTTTTGGGTCTCAAACTGGAAGAGTTTTTGATGTTTTGGGAGCTCCATCTTCTTTAGGAAAAGGAATTATTCAGATGATCCTCCATCCACAACGTATTTCACGATTGATCCAGCAAAATGTTTTGGATTCAAATCAATTGTCTTTTGATCAATTAGCTAATCAACTAACCCAAGTGATTTTTAAAAATAAACATAAGGATTCCTATTTTAAAGCAATTCAAGTACAGCTCAAAGAAGTTTATTTGAACGCCTTATTTGATCTTCATGCGAATGCTAAAACAACAGCATCTGTCAAAGCAATTAGTTTTAGTATAATTGAGGAAATCGAAACAATAATAAAGAATAATAAATCAATGCTTAATGGTTCATATTATTTAAATAAAATCAATCGATTTGTAGATAATCCTGAGGCTTATGAAGTTTTACAAACTCCTGTTCTTCCTGATGGATCACCAATAGGTATGGATACTTTTTGTAGCCAACCTAGTTTTCAGTTACAATAATAATTTAACTCTATATCTTAAGAAATCTTGGAAGTAAATTTAATAAGCGATACCATTACCTTGCCTTCTCCAGGTATGTTAGATGCTATGAAAAACGCAAAAGTTGGAGATGATGTTTTTAAAGAAGACCCTTCCGTTAATTTATTAGAAGAAAAAGTAGCTCATTTATTTGGAAAAGAAGCTGCATTGTTTTTTCCTTCAGGGACAATGGCAAATCAAACGGCCATTAAACTTCATACAAACCCTGGGGAACAATTAATTTGTGATCATTATGCGCATGTTTTTAATTATGAAGGAGGTGGAGTTAGTTTCAATAGTGGCGTTTCCTGTGCTTTAATTGAAGGTGAAAGAGGACGAATTACCGCTTCTCAAGTTGCTTCAAAAATTAACCCACCAGATTTTTATCATTCTCCTTTGTCAACCTTAGTATGCATAGAAAACACAACGAATAAAGGGGGAGGAGCATTTTATGATCTCAAAGAACTTGAAAAGATTCGTTTGGTTTGTGATGAACATAATTTGGGGTTTCATTTAGACGGAGCAAGAATATGGAATGCTTTAGTTGCTTCTGGTCAAGATCCCAAAAGCTATGGAAATCTTTTTGACACTCTTTCGGTTTGCTTCAGTAAAGGCTTGGGAGCACCAGTTGGTTCTGCGCTTATTGGAAGTAAAAAAGACATAAGTAATGCACTAAGAATTCGTAAAGTACTAGGTGGTGGAATGCGTCAAGCAGGTTTTTTAGCAGCTGCAGCATCTTATGCAATAGATAATCAGTGGGATTCTTTAACTGAAGATCACAGAAAAGCAAAAGAGTTAAAAGATGTTTTAGACACCTTATCTTTTATAAGAAAAGTTGAACCCGTAGACACCAACATTGTCATTTTTACTTTGTCTGATGGAGTAGATGAATCTAATTTCAACAACAAACTTGAAGAAAAAAAGATTCGTTTTATTTCAATGGGACAAGGAAAATTAAGATTGGTAACCCATCGAGATTATTCTCAAGCTCAACACGAATATGTATTTGACATATTGAAAACCCTTAAATTTTAATTTTGAAAAGATTTACTTGAAATTATTCAAGTAGAAGTTCCCTAATACTGATTTTTGGTGTTATTTTCGCCCAATCTTGTGAAACAAAAATGAAGACATTGCCTATGAAAGATCTAGTCCCTCCTAAAGCCGATCAAAGGCCTTATCAACATAAAATTCATAACGATATTAGAGTAGATGAATATTTCTGGTTAAAAGAGAAAGCAAACCCAGAAGTAATCGATTATTTGGAAAGAGAAAACGATTATTATTTAAAGTCTACAGCACATACAATTGACTTTCAAGAGGACCTATTTGAAGAAATGAAAGCCAGAATAAAAGAAGATGATAGTTCTGTGCCTTATTTTTACAATGGGTATTGGTACATAAGTCGTTTTGAGAGTGGGAAAGAATACTCTATATATATCCGAAAAAAAGCATCATTGGATGCCGAAGAAGAAGTTATATTCGATTGTAATGAAATGGCTGAAGGGCACCAATACTTTCGTTTAGTTGGAATCACAATTAGCCCGGACAATACTAAAGCGGCATTTTCAATTGACACCATTTCTAGAAGACTTTACACGACAAAGGTTAAAAATTTAATCACCGGTAAATACCTTTCTACTTCGATCAAAAACACAACTGGAGGGGTTGTTTGGGCAAGAGATAATAAAACATTATTCTACACGAAAAAAGACACAGAAACCTTGCGCTCTCAGGCGATCTTCAAGCATAATATAATTTCTAATCGAAGCGAACTAGTTTACGAAGAAAAAGATGATACTTTTTCTGTTTACGTAATGGATTCAAAGTCTGAAGATTATATTTTTATATCATCGTACAGTTCACTCACAACAGAATTTCAGTACATAAAGTCGAATGAGCCTTCTGATAAGTTTAAATACATTCAAAAAAGACAACGCGGTTTAGAATATAGTATTTCACATTTTGGAGATTATTTCTATATTTTCACTAATGCAGATGATGCTTTGAATTATAAAATAATGCGAACTCCTGTTTCGAGTACAGAACGCTCAAATTGGGTGGATTTTGTTCCTCACAGGCCTTCCGTTCTTTTAGAAGACTTGGATATTTTCAGAGACTATATGGTTTTAACTGAAAGAGAAAATGGTCTTTCAAGGATTAGAATTCAGTCTTGGGACGGCTCAAAAGATGCATATTTACCAATTTTAGGTGAAACTTACACCCTGTATACTTCTACCAATTTGGACTTCAACACTTCTAAATTAAGATATGCTTTTAATTCATTGACTAATCCTTCATCTGTTTTGGAATATGATATGGAAACCGGTGATATAATTACATTAAAAGAACAAGAAGTTTTAGGCAGTTTTGATAAAAGCGATTATATTTCTAAACGTTTGTGGGCTAGCGCTTCAGATGGTGTTAAAGTTCCAATATCTATTGTTCGTCACAAAGACACGCAACTCAATTCAGAAACTCCAATCCTTCAATATGCATATGGATCTTATGGATCCACAATTGATCCAAATTTTTCAACAACTCGATTGAGTTTATTGAATAGAGGCTTTGCTTTTGCAATAGCTCACGTTCGTGGTGGAGAATATATGGGGCGAAATTGGTATGAAGATGGTAAGCTTTTTAATAAAAAGAACACCTTTTCAGACTTCATAAGTTGTTCTAAGTTCTTGATTGAACAAGGATATACATCTTTAGATCACCTGTATGCATATGGAGGTTCTGCTGGTGGATTATTGATGGGGGTTATTTTGAATGATGCTCCAGAGATTTATAATGGTGTTATTTCAGCTGTTCCCTTTGTCGATGTAATGACTACAATGCTCGACGAAACTATTCCTCTCACTACATCTGAATATGATGAATGGGGAAATCCAAATGATAAGGATTACTATTCGTATATGAAATCCTATTCCCCTTATGATAATGTAAAAGCTCAAGATTATCCTAATCTTTTGGTTACTTCTGGATTTCATGATTCTCAGGTTCAATATTGGGAGCCTGCTAAATGGGTTGCTAGGCTAAGGGAGTTGAAAACAAACAAAAAACAGCTGTATTTAAATACCGACATGGAGGCTGGTCATGGCGGTGCTTCTGGGAGGTTTGATGCACTAAAAGAAACTGCTAAAAAATATTCATTTTTACTAGAGTTAGAAAATCATAAGAAGTGATATTTTTTATTTAAATTTGTTTTTTTTACTCAAAGTTCCCATATGAAAAGCAAGATCTTATCTTCAAATAGTATCCTTAGCCTTATTGGCAATACCCCTTTGATTAGGTTAAATAAAATGACAAAAAGTTTCCCTGGAAATTATTATGCTAAATGGGAGGCTTCAAATCCAGGGCATTCTAATAAAGATAGAATAGCTTTATTCATTATAGAAGAGGCAGAAAGAAAAGGTATGCTTCATAAAGATAGTGTTATTATAGAAACTACTTCTGGTAACACTGGTTTTAGTTTGGCTATGGTTTCTTTGATTAAAGGATATAAGTGTATTTTGGCAGTTAGTTCAAAATCATCAACTGATAAAATAGATATGCTGCGAGTAATGGGAGCAAAAGTATTTGTTTGCCCTGCAAACGTTAAACCAGATGATCCGCGATCATACTACCAAGTTGCAAAGCGTTTGCATAAAGAAACAGCAAATTCGATCTATATAAACCAGTATTTTAATAAATTGAACTCTCAAGCACATTATGAAACAACAGGTCCAGAAATTTGGGAGCAATCCAATGCAGAAATAACACATCTAGTTGCATGTAGTGGAACTGGGGGAACAATATCAGGATGTGGTCGCTTTTTGAAAGAAAAAAATCCTAATATTAAAATTATTGGTGTTGATGCATTTGGTTCAGTATTAAAGAAATTTCATGAAACCCAAGAATTGGATGTAAACGAAATATATCCTTATCGTATTGAAGGTTTGGGTAAAAATATTATTCCTTCGTCTACTGATTTTGCAGTTATTGATTACTTTGAAAAAGTTTCAGATGAAGAAAGTGCCCATACTGCAAGAAAAATTAGCTTAAAGGAAGGTATATTTGCAGGGTATACTAGTGGAGCAGCTCTTCAAGCTGTAATACAGCTACAACAAACAGGTGTTTTTAACGAAAATAGTAATGTGGTAATTATTTTTCCTGACCATGGTTCAAGATACATGAGTAAAATATATAGTGATAAGTGGATGCGGGATCAAGGTTTTTTTGACAGTAGTCATATCCAAGACTCCAAAAAAGTTGAATATATTCAATAACTATATTTATACATATTAAAATGGTAAATGATTTATTTGATAGAATACTATTAAACAAAGGCCCTCTCGGTAAGTGGGCTTCTGTAGCAGAAGGTTATTTTGTGTTTCCAAAGCTAGAAGGCCCTATTTCTAATAGAATGAAATTCCAAGGAAAAGAAGTAATAACCTGGAGTGTAAATGATTATTTGGGACTTGCTAATCATCCTGAGGTTCGTAAGGTAGATACAGAAGCGGCAAAGGAGTTTGGTTCAGCACACCCTATGGGTGCAAGAATGATGTCAGGTCATACAGACTTACATGAAAAATTAGAGCAAGAATTAGCTTCTTTTGTAAATAAGGAGGCTTCTTATGTATTAAATTTTGGTTATCAAGGTATCTTATCTACCATCGACACCTTAGTTTCTAAAAATGATATAATAGTTTACGATGTAGATGCTCATGCCTGTATAATAGATGGTGTTCGTTTGCATCCAGGAAAAAGGTTTACATACAAACATAACGATATTGAAAGTTTAAAGAAAAACCTTGATCGTGCCACAAAAATGGCAGAAAAAACTGGCGGAGGAATTTTAGTGATTTCTGAAGGTGTTTTTGGAATGCGTGGGGAACAAGGTCGTTTAAAAGAAATAGCAGCTATTAAATCTGAGTATAATTTCCGTTTTCTAGTCGATGATGCTCATGGATTCGGAACTCTTGGAGCAACAGGTGCAGGAGCAGGTGAGGAGCAAGGTATTCAAGATGAAATTGATGTCTATTTTGCAACCTTCGCAAAGTCAATGGCTTCTACAGGTGCATTCATAGCGGCGGATAAAGAAATTATAGACTTTATGAAGTACAATATGCGATCTCAAATGTTTGCCAAATCATTACAATCAGTTTTGGTTGCTGGAGCTTTAAAGCGTTTGGATATGTTACGTTCACGACCTGAACTTAAAGAAAAACTTTGGCAAAATGTTAATGCACTTCAATCGGGACTAAAAAAACGAGGTTTTGATATTGGTTCAACACAAAGTTGTGTTACACCAGTATACCTTATGGGAAGTATTCCTGAGGCCATGGTTTTGGTGAAAGATTTAAGAGAAAATCACAGTATTTTTTGTTCTATTGTAGTTTATCCTGTAATTCCAAAGGGAATTATTCTACTTAGATTAATACCGACTACTACCCACACACTCGAAGATGTAACCCTTACTTTAGATGCATTTGATGTAATTAGAGAGCGTTTAGAAGGTGGGATTTATAAACGAATGTCAGCTGGTATTGTAGCTTCTTAAGTTTTTCGATAATTTAGAAAAAATTCGTATTATTAAATTAAAAAAACAGTATTGATTAATCCAGAAGGCTTTTACTTTTATATTGAGATATTGCTAGTCGTCGTTAAGCATAACGGGCATAACAAGCATGGTAATTTGTTCCCCTTCATCTGTCCCATCAATCGGTGTAATTATACCTGCTCTGTTTGGCAAAGACATAGCTAAGGAAACTTCATCAACAGTCAAGTTGTTAAGCATTTCAATGATGAACCTGGAGTTAAAACCAATTTGTAGATCATCACCCTGATACTGACAATTTAAACGCTCTTCAGCCTTATTACTGAAATCAAAATCCTCTGCCGAGATATTTAATTCAGCTCCAGCTATTTTTAAACGTATTTGGTGCGTGGTTTTGTTTGAGAAAATACTAACGCGGCGTAATGAATTTAAAAAAGGCTCTCTAGAGATGGTCATTACATTCGGATTTTCTTTAGGGATAACCGCTTCATAATTAGGATATTTTCCCTCAATTAGTCGACAACTTAAGGTTGTACTTCCAAAAGTAAACTGAGCATTGGTGTCATTATATTCAATGCTTATAATTTCTTCACTTCCCTGGGCTATTCCTTTGAGAATTTGAAGTGCTTTTTTAGGCATTATAAATTCAGCTGTACTGTCAGCTTTTAAATCTGTACGCGTATATTTAACAAGTTTATGAGCATCTGTTGCTACAAAAGTTAATGATTCAGTTGAAAACTGAAAAAACACACCACTCATTACAGGTCTCAAATCATCACTTCCTGAAGCAAAAAGGGTAGCATTAATTGCAGTTGCTAAAATATCTGCCATCAAATCCGTTTTACTAGGATCTTTAATGTGAACAGCTTTTGGAAACTCATCTCCGGGAACATAAGCTAGAGCATATTTACCATTATTAGCGCTAATTTCAACCGTATTGTTTTCTAGTACAGAAAAGGTTAGCGGTTGCTCAGGAAATGTTTTTAAGGTATCCAATAACAAACGAGCAGGGAGGGCAATAGTTCCAGAAGAATCTGATTCAACAGAGATACTCGATGACATACTGGTTTCTAGATCAGAAGCAGTAAGGGTCAAACGGTCTGTTTGAAGTTCAAACAAAAAGTTATCTAATATGGGCAAGGTATTGGAATTATTGATAACTCCACCTAGGGTTTGCAGTTGTTTAAGTAGTTGATTACTCGACACAATAAATTTCATATTATAGGATATGTTTTATTCAAAGATATTTGAAATGGTTCTAAAAGCGAAAGAAACTTATCAACACTTATTACCGATAACTTTTGAGACGGTAACTATTAAAAATAAGCCCCATTATTAGTAGGATTATTAATGGTATTATTACTGAAAAATATCGCCAAAAAGTCCCATTAATTCTTACTTGTTCGTTGTCAAGCATAGCAATATCAATCTCTTTGGAACGAAGGTTTAAAAATGCATTATCATTAACCAGATAATGAACCGTGTTTTTAAGAAATTGTTTGTTACTATAAAAGTTATTGGTCCACTTATCATATCCCAATTCTAATGGTTTTCTCTTGTCTATTTGGTTTTCAATTAGATTTCCATCTCCAAAAACAGCGATACGGGCATGTTGCGAAGTACCTTTTTTTAATTCAAAAGGAGTAATTCTATTTTCATACAATGAAGTAAATTTTCCTTCAAGCAAAACACCCAAAGTTTGTTTAGGGCTTTTAAATGTAGCCGGATCAATTCGTTTTGTGGCACTAGAAAGTGATATTATGGAAGGAATACCCTCAATTTTTGAAAAAGAAGAAGATTCAATTAAAACTGTTTTTTTTATGTTGTTTTTTAAAGTGTCTATTGGACTTCCAAACTGAAAAAGAACCGAACCAATAGCAGAGCCAATGGGATGGTTTTGATTTGGAGTAGCTAAAGGTGAATAAGGCCATGGGAAGGGGTTGTATTGTGAATTGTTTTGATCTCCTTGTGCTAAAACTATTGGAGCACTATAAAGGTCTTGAACCAGTTTCTTTCGTAATCTAACACCAAATTTAAACAACAAATCATCAAGCTCTAATGCATTTCCATAACTTACTGTTTTTCCTGATTTAGTATAGAGACTGTCAGGTTCTACGAGAACAGGGTCAATTAAAAACATACCGTTTCCTCCTTGTTGAATGTATTGATCCAAAATAAACTTTTCACTATTGTTGAATGCTTCTTTAGGGTTTGAAATTAGAAGTAAGTCAAAACGATTCAAGTTTTCTAATGTTTTTTCTGGTTGCTCAGGAAAAGCCTTAAGGTCGAAGGCCGCAAGATTATAATATGGAAGTAAATCTTGTAAGAAGTTTGTAACTAAAATATCTTTCGATGTTTCATGTGAGCTTAGAACAGCTATTTTCTTTTTCTCTCCTTCAAGTAAAATTTTATAGAGACCATCCATAATCACATACTCTAGTTGCTGTATCGATTGTAATATTCTTTTTTCTGATGTATCGCCTAAGTTTTTTTGAAGTAGAGAAACCCGTACAGTTCTATCGCCATAATTAAGCATCATCCATGGAAACACATACGATTGCTCTACTCCTTGATTTTCGCGTTCGACCACCAGTTCAGGAAATAGACCGTATTGATTCATTTCTGATAGTAGTTGATCTGAATCTTCAGCTCCTATAAAAGGATTAATGAACTCGTAATACAGGCGATCATTATTGGCACTCATACTCTCAAGTACAACTTCAGTTTCAGCTCTTAATCGTTGGTATTCTTGTGGTAATTTTCCATCTAAAAAAACATCAATCCGAATGGGTTGGTCAATCGATTCAAGGAATTCTGTCGTAGGGGCAGACAAGGAATAACGTTTGTCTGCTGTAAGGTCTAACCGCCATAAAAAATTAGATGCAACGACTTGAATGAGCAATACCCCTATGAAAGCCAAAACAATCCTGAAAGATGCTAATTTATTCATTATTGCTTAATTTTTTTTAGTTGAATTATCGCTATATATAAGAACAAGAATAGTTGGCCAAGAAAGTATACTAAGTCTTTGCTTTCTATAATTCCTTTACTCAATTTATTGTAATGCGAACGAATTCCAATAGAATTAACAAATCCATACAGGGTATTGTCAGAAAAGTAAAGAGACAATTCACTCCAACCATAATAATGAAGAAAACAAAACAATACAGCAGCTAAAAATGCAATTACCTGATTTTTAAATAAACAGGAGCTTAATAAGGTGATCGATATGAATACAGATGATAAAAAAACTAATCCTATAAAAGACCCCCAAAAGGCTCCCCAATCAAATATATCTAATTCTAATTTGAGCTGTAAAATTGCATATACATAAATAAAACTTCCAAAAAGACTGCAAAGAACTAAAAAGAAAATTCCGATAAACTTTCCGAGCAGTAATTCCCAAAGAGAAATGGGTTTTGCAAAAAGAAGTGCAATGGTTCCAGAGCCTATTTCTTCTGAAAAAGACTTCATACCTATTGCTGGAATTAAAAACAAAAAAAGCCAAGGCATTAATTCAAAATACAAATTTAAATCTGCAAACCCAGAGTCAACAATGTTAAAAGCATTATTAAAAATCCATAACAACAAGCCGTTTAAAACAAAAAACACAGCAAGAATGCTGTATCCTAGTGGAGTAGTAAAAAACGATAATAATTCTCTTTTAGCTATAGCCCACATATTAATTAAATTTTATGGTTATGGTGTCCCTAAACTCTATTCCAAAAAGGCTGTGTGCACTTCCAACGGTCTGTGGATTACTTTTATAAATAGAAAGCTCCAAGTGCCCAGCATCATTAAATAAAGCTATTTTTTTACCATCCTCATCCCTATTCTCTTTAGGGGTAGAAAAGTTGATGGCCTCAGTATATGAATTGTGAATCTCACTAAACTTTACACTTTTAGCAGAAATACTAAATGTGCGTCCTTTTTGATATTCTCCAAATACTTTTTTGGTAATATTAGTAATTACATTTCCAAAATTATCAATGTATATAACACTGCCTATTATTTGATCTTCAGAAGAGTTTATAACGGGTCTTACATCAGTTACCTCTTTTAAAGAGTCTATTTTTTTTCCAATTACATCTAAATTTCCTTTCCGTGATATATGACCTGCAACTTTAACAAACACATCTAAAACAGGAAATGAAGAATTGATGTTGTTGTGGATATTAATTTCCACAATTTTTTCAGGAGTACGTTCCTCCTTTATTAAAGATAATACACCGTTATTTGCACCAATAAAAAAATGGCCATCTAAAAGCATTACTACATGGGTGTTTTCGGGAGTAAACTCAGAGTCTACACCAATGATGTGAATACTTCCTTTTGGAAAAGCTTTACTCGCATTTTTAAGAATATATGCAGCTTCTGTATGATTGAATGGACTTACTTGATGGGTAATGTCAATGACGTTTACGCCAGAAATTTCTTGATACAATTCTGCCTTAATCGCTGCAACAAAGTAATCCTTTAATCCAAAATCGGTAGTCAGGCTTACTATTGACATAAAGAAATTATATATTTTAAAAATTATTTAAACTAAAACAGTAATTTTGAAATACAAACTTACAAATCCTTGAATAAAATAACATTAAAACTTCTTAGCTTTTGAATGAGATAGAAATTAAGTTACAAGATGTAAATCCAAGAGAATTTTTTGGTGATCAAAATTCTAATGTTGAACAACTACGTTCATACTTTCCAAAGCTTAAAATTGTAGCTAGAGGAAGTATACTTAAAGCCTTTGGAGAAGAAGCTGTTTTAGACGAATTTGAAATGCGTACTGAAATGTTAATTGCACACTTTGTCAAATACAACAAACTCGATCAACCAATACTAGAAAGCATACTAACTGCCGATCCCTCTACAGGAATTGAAACTATGGATGATAAAGATTCTTTTATCCTTCACGGAGTTGGAGGAAGATCAATAAAAGCTAAAACAATAAACCAGCAGCGACTGGTTCAATTAAGCAAAAAAAACGACATGTTATTTGCAGTTGGTCCAGCAGGAACAGGAAAAACATACACCTCTGTTGCATTAGCAGTTAAAGCATTAAAAGAAAAGCAAGTCAAAAAAATTATTCTAACTCGACCTGCAGTAGAAGCAGGAGAAAACCTTGGTTTTTTACCTGGGGATATGAAGGAGAAGTTAGACCCTTACATGCAACCTCTTTACGATGCGCTAAGAGACATGATTCCAGTAGATCGCCTGAATTCTTATTTAGAAAAAGGAACCATTCAAATAGCTCCTCTTGCTTTTATGCGTGGAAGAACACTTGATCACGCTTTTGTGATTCTAGATGAAGCACAGAATACAACACACGCACAAATGAAAATGTTTCTCACACGAATGGGGACACATGCAAAATTTATCATAACTGGAGACCCTGGGCAGATCGATTTACCCAGAAGAACAATTTCTGGATTAAAAGAAGCCTTACTCGTTTTAAAAGAAACGGATGGTATTGGCATGATTTATTTAGATGATAAAGACGTAATTCGTCATAAATTAGTTAGAAAAGTAATTGAAGCTTATAAAAACATTTAGCATACAAATTAACACGACATATGAATACACTTTTAGCTTCCTCTTTTTCACTTCCCGGCCAACAATCTAAGTATGTTGGTAAAGTCCGAGAGGTAATTAGTCTTAAAAACGATTTGTTGGTTATGATAGCAACCGACAAGCTATCGGCATTTGATGTAGTTATGACCAAAGGAATTCCTTATAAAGGACAAATATTAAATCAAATTGCCACACATATGATGGAAGCAACCAAGGACATTGTTCCAAATTGGCTGGAAGCTTCACCAGACCCATCGGTTGCAATCGGAAAACGCTGTGAACCTTTTAAGGTTGAAATGGTAATTAGAGGTTACCTTTCTGGCCATGCAGCAAGAGAATATAAACTAGATAAAAGAATTTTATGCGGAGTTGAAATGCCCGATGGGATGATTGAAAACGATCGTTTCCCTACGCCAATTATAACGCCAGCTACCAAAGCAGAAGAAGGACATGACGAAGATATTTCAAGAGAAGAAATAATAAAACAAGGCTTCGTTTCTGAAGCAGATTATATTGTTTTAGAAAATTACACAAAAGCCTTATTTGAAAGAGGAACACAATTGGCAGCTGATAAAGGCTTAATTTTAGTAGACACTAAATATGAGTTTGGAAAAACACCACACGGTACCATCGTTTTGATTGATGAAATCCACACCCCAGACTCTTCTCGTTATTTTTATCAAGAAGGCTATGTAGAACGCCAAGCAAAAGGTGAGGAGCAAAAGCAACTTTCAAAAGAGTTTGTTCGTCAATGGCTAATCGCTCAAGGATTTCAAGGTCTAGAAGGACAGCAAATTCCAGAAATGAGTGATGCTTTTATTCAAGAAGTTTCGGATAGATATATTGAGCTGTACGAGCATATAACCGGTAAAGAATTTCAAAAAGCTGATGTTTCGACTATTGAAACCAGAATTGAGTCTAATATTTTGTCTTATTTAGAGAAACGGTAAAAGACCATAATTTAACAGTATTTCTATTTGAAATCGTTATAGCACAACCATTTAATAGTTCTTAACGTTTTTTGTTAATTTTTTTACTGCTCATTGCTTCAACTTTTTACTTGGAACTATTATATTAGCATTTATCTCTTATGGCAGAAAACGTAGAATATACCGAAGACAATATACGATCCCTCGACTGGAAAGAACACATCCGGATGCGACCAGGAATGTATATTGGTAAACTAGGTGATGGTTCTTCTCCTGATGATGGTATTTATATTCTTCTAAAAGAAGTCCTCGATAACTGTATCGATGAATTTGTGATGGGAGCTGGTAAGACTATCGAGATTGTTATTAAAGAACAAGAAGTAAGCGTTCGAGATTATGGACGTGGAATTCCTTTAGGTAAAATTGTAGATGTAGTTTCTAAAATGAATACAGGGGGTAAATACGATTCCCGTGCATTTAAGAAGTCGGTTGGGTTGAATGGAGTAGGTACAAAAGCTGTTAATGCGCTTTCATCTGCATTTAGAGTAGAATCAAATCGAGACAATCAAACTAAATTCGCAACTTTCGAAGCAGGAAATCTAACTAAAGAAGCTGTACCGTTAGAAAGTTCAAAACGTAAGGGGACTAAGGTTACTTTTACTCCAGATAGTTCTATTTTCAAAAACTATCGTTATCGCAATGAATACATTGTGAAAATGATTAAATACTATGTTTATCTTAATCCAGGATTAACGATTGATTTTAATGGCGAAAAATACTTTTCCGAAAATGGGCTTAAAGATTTACTAGAAGATTTGGTAAACGAAACCGATTTGTTGTACCCGATTATTCATTTAAGAGGGAACGACATCGAGGTAGCCTTAACTCACAGTAAGACACAGTATAGCGAAGAGTACCACTCTTTTGTAAATGGTCAGAACACCACACAAGGTGGAACACATCTGTCAGCTTTTAGAGAGGCAATTGTAAAAACTGTTCGTGAGTTTTTTGGTAAAAATTATGACGCATCTGATATCAGAAAATCTGTAATTTCTGCCATTAGCATCAAGGTTATGGAACCTGTTTTTGAATCGCAAACAAAAACAAAACTGGGGTCAACGGAAATGGGTGAAAAGATGCCTACTGTTCGATCGTATATCAATGATTTTTTAGGAACACAATTAGATAATTATCTTCATAAAAATCCAGAAACTGCCGATAAAATTCAGCGCAAAATCATGCAAGCTGAAAAAGAACGTAAAGAGCTTTCTGGAATCCGAAAACTTGCTCGTGATCGAGCAAAAAAAGCAAGTTTACACAATAAGAAATTACGTGATTGCCGAGTTCATTTAGGTGATCTTAAAAAAGATAGGCGACTAGAGTCTACCGTATTTATTACTGAGGGAGATTCTGCAAGTGGATCCATTACAAAGTCTCGTGATGTAAACACGCAAGCAGTTTTTAGTTTACGAGGTAAGCCTTTAAATACCTTTGGAATGACAAAGAAAATCGTTTATGAAAATGAAGAGTTTAACTTGCTTCAGTCTGCACTAAATATTGAAGATAGTTTAGCAGATTTACGATACAATAACATTGTAATTGCTACAGATGCAGATGTCGACGGAATGCACATTCGCTTACTGTTAATTACCTTTTTCTTGCAATTTTTTCCTGAATTAATAAAAGAGGGACACTTGTACATTCTACAAACCCCTTTATATCGAGTTCGAGATAAGAAACAAACGTTTTATTGTTATTCCGAACAGGAACGAGTTGATGCGATTAATGCATTAAGAGGAAAGGAAGAAATAACACGATTTAAAGGTTTGGGTGAAATTTCACCTGATGAGTTTAAACATTTCATTGGAGAAGACATTCGCTTAGATCCTATTATGTTAGATAAATCGACTACCATTGAAGAATTACTACAATTCTATATGGGCAAAAATACACCAGACCGCCAAAAGTTTATTATTAATAATCTAAAAGTAGAATTAGATTTAGCAGAACCGGCAAGCTAGCTATGGAAGAAAAACAATTCTACGAAGAAAACACCCGAGCAGCAGTAACGGATAGCCTGATTAAGGTAACGGGCATGTACAAGGACTGGTTCTTGGATTATGCTTCTTATGTTATTCTAGAACGTGCTGTACCAGCAATTTCGGATGGTTTAAAGCCTGTGCAACGCCGTATTCTTCATTCCATGAAAGATTTGGATGATGGTCGATATAATAAAGTAGCGAATATTGTTGGACATACGATGCAATACCACCCACATGGTGACGCAAGTATTGCCGATGCAATGGTTCAGATTGGTCAAAAAGATCTGATGATTGACATGCAAGGAAACTGGGGGAATATTCTTACTGGAGATAGAGCAGCTGCATCTCGTTATATAGAAGCAAGACTATCTAAATTTGCATTAGAAGTTGTTTTCAGTCCAAAAGTTACCAACTGGCAACTTTCGTATGATGGCAGAAAAAAAGAGCCTGTTAACCTCCCTGTTAAGTTTCCTTTACTTCTAGCACAAGGAGCAGAGGGTATTGCTGTTGGTTTGTCTACTAAGGTTCTACCTCATAATTTTAACGAATTAATTCAGGCAAGTATTTCTTATTTAAAAGGTAAAAAATTTACTTTAATCCCCGATTTCCAAACTGGAGGGATTATTGATGTTCAAAATTATAATGACGGTATTAGAGGAGGTAAAGTTCGAGTTCGAGCAAAAATAAGTGCCCAAGACAAAAACACACTTGTTATTACCGAAATCCCATTCAGTACAACTACTTCAAGTTTGATAGAATCCATTCTTAAAGCAAATGAGAAAGGAAAAATAAGAGTAAAAAAAATTGAAGATAATACGGCTGCTAATGTTGAGATTTTGATTCATTTACCAAGTGGGATTTCTCCCGATAAAACAATAGATGCTCTTTATGCATTCACAGGCTGTGAAACTTCAATTTCTCCTTTAGGCTGTGTTATTATTAATCACAAACCTCATTTTATTGGCGTGTCTGACATGCTGAGAATATCAACGGATTCGACAGTTCAGACCCTCAAGAAAGAATTGGAAGTTAAGTTGCAGGAGCTCGAAAATCAATGGCATTTTGCTTCTCTTGAACGAATTTTTATTGAGAATAAAGTATATAGATTAATAGAGGATCAAGAAACATGGGAAGGAGTTCTAAAGGCTATTGATGAAGGCTTAAAACCTTTTATTGGTGTATTAAAAAGGCTCGTTGTTGAAGAAGATTTAATTCGCTTAACAGAAATTAAAATTAAGAGAATCTCTAAGTTTGATATTGACAAAGCCCAACAGCGAATAGACACTTTAGAAGCAGAAATTATAGAAGTCCAGGGGTATCTTGACAATCTAATCGAGTATGCAATTAACTATTTCAATCACCTAAAGAAGGAGTATGGTAAAGGAAAAGATCGCTTATCTGAAGTTCGTGTTTTTGACGATGTAGATGCTGCTAAAGTAGTTGTTAGAAATCTAAAGCTTTATGTAAATAGAGAAGAAGGATTTATAGGGACTTCCCTGAAAAAAGACGAATACATATGCGATTGTGCCGATATAGACGATGTTATTGTGTTTACAAAAAGTGGCATAATGCAAGTCGTAAAGGTTGACAGTAAGGTATTTATAGAAAAGGACATCATTTATGCTGCTGTATTTAAGAAAAAAGACCAGCGTACAATTTATAATTTAGTGTACAAAGATGGAAGTGGGGGAACATCTTACATCAAGCGTTTTGCCGTTTCGGGAGTTACGCGGGAGAAACCCTATAATTTAACTCAGGGTAAATCAAATTCAGAAATTCTTTATTTTACAGCTAATCCAAATGGAGAAGCCGAAACTGTAAGTATTTTACTTAGAAACACTGTTAGCGTTAAGAAATTAAAATGGGAGCTTGATTTCGCTGACCTTCAAATTAAAGGAAGAAGTGTAAAAGGAAACATAGTATCTAAACATAATATTCTAAGAGTAGAACTTAAAGAGAAAGGGGTTTCTACCCTAAAGCCAAGAAAAATATGGTTCGACCCGACGGTTCTAAAGCTTAACGTAGATGATCGTGGAAACTTACTAGGCGCTTTCCGTGGCGATGACAAGCTGTTGGTGATTAATCATAAAGGTGATGCCAAAACCGTTGCACCAGACCTCAGTCTACATTTTGAGTCAACTCCATTAGTTATGGAGCGCTGGGTTGAAAAACGACCAATCACAGCTGTTTACTTTGATGGTAATAAAGAACGTTACTTTATAAAGCGATTTTTAATTGAAAATGTAAACAAAGAAGATAATTTCTTAAAAGAAAACTCAAAGTTAATTTTCGTTTCATCTGAGTGGCGACCCGTCATAGAACTTATATTTACTAAACCCCGCGGTGCCGAAGAGCCTCCAAATAGGCTGGTTGTAGTTGAAGATTTTATAGGAGTTAAAGGCTTTAAAGCATTAGGGAACCAGCTGGTAACTGAAAAAATTAAGGAAGTAGTTCTTTTAGAATCATTACCCTACGAGGAAGAGGAGGAGGAAACTTTAGAAGAAATGGAAGTTGTAGATCCAAATCAAGTTAAAGAGAATGATCCGGACGCTTCTCAAATTAAACTAGAGCTTTAATTTATTTTTAGGTGTTTTAATTTTCCATGTTCAAAAATTCTATTCCCAAAGAAAAACTAATAGCAAAGTACAGATACCCTTTTGGAATTGAATCAACTTCATTATCAAAAATAACGGTTTCCGAAAAGTTAGCACCATCTGTTATTAGCATAAGTCCAATTGAAATTAAGAATGAAAGCCCTAAAATCTGAAGGGAATGATGTTTTTAAATAAAAGAGGAAACGGGTTTCATAAATATCATCATTGTCCACACGGACAAAATGATTGCTATAACCATTATTGGGAGTTCATTTTTAATTCCATTTGTCATACCAACAGCTGTTAGGATGGAGTCAAACGAAAAAACAATATTTAATAGTGTTATTTGAACTTTTGCTTTCGACAATGAAAGTTTTATAGGCTTTTCGGACTCAAGAGAAACATCTGCTTCAATTTTCTCAAAAATTTCATGGTCTCATGTAAAGCAAGAATATTCCACCTAAAAACAAAATGATTACCTGTCCGTTGATGATGCTCTGTATCCAAGAATTATCAATAATGAATAAGGAATTTTGCATTTGAATTACAAAACTTATTCCAAAAAGTAAAACAATACGTAAAAGCATGGCCAAGCACAAACAAATATTAGAAGCTAATTTCTGTTGCTTTTCATATAACTTTTGAGTAATTATAGAATAAAAAGAATATTATCAATACCCAAAACAATTTCAAGAAAAATAAGGGTTAACAAGGCATTAATAGCTTCAGATGTAAAAACTGTTTAATTCTAGTTGTTTATTTTAGTTATGGTTCCACGCTGCTTGCTCTTTGAATCCCCAACAAGAGCATACTCAAAATCATATTTGTTATTTGAGGTAGAAAGAATTTTTATCGATATAGGACGCTTATCCTGATTAGAGGTTGGGTGTAACTTTGTAAGGATGAACTCACAGGAATTAACCCATCGGATTGAAGCGGAATCAATTTTACCATCAAAAGTTTCTACTTCAAAACGGGCATCTCGAACGAATGTTGATGTTAGGATCTTGTCTCCAACAATGGTTTTAAATTCAAATGTTCCTTCATAAAACTGCTCACAATCTCTAGTATTGGTATAGCATGAACAACAAACTATAAGTAAAACAAAGGAAATCAGAACTCTCATGTATTTTTTAGGTAAAAGTACTAAGATTTTTTATCAATAAGCTTAAAGCTATCATCAGCGTATATGAAAATAATTTTTTTTATTTCTTTTTCATCCTCTGAATTTTCAGACCCTAAATAAGGGGTGGTGTGTTGTAAATCAATTTTACTTTTTTCTTCGGGAATATTGAAAAGGGTAGAGGGGGTATTTTCGGAATTATTTTTTGTCCCTAAAAGTAACCAATCAAATTCAACTTCCTCAAAAGTTATTTGAATTTTAGAAAGGAATTCTAAACTAGGTTTATTACGACCAGATAATATATGAGATATACCGGAACGTTGCACACCTATTTTCTCAGCAAAACTTGCTGCATTTAATTCATGATCTTCAATAACTTTTTTTATTCTCAAAACAATCTCTTCAAAGTTTAACATTGTAACATATATTTTGTGTTAATGCAATATAGTATTATATTTTGAATAAAATTTGATTAATATAAACATTAATGTTTGAATAATAGCTTTGTAATAAATACATAAATAATTGATAAATAGTGGTTTAAATTTATAATAAGCTATTAAGGTCAATTCTGAGTTAATTATGTAACATTAAACAGGCTTTTTGTACACATTAGTAACTAAATTAAGTTTAACATTGTAAACATGATTGTGTTTACATTTGTACACATGAAAAAATTAGACTTAAATAACAGCCGGCTTTTAACGCCAACAATGCTTGATGTTTTTCTAAAAGAAAATGATTTATTAGATACCCTAACTACAATCGGTTCTTCTGCTCAAGGAAAACCTATATATTCTTATCATAAAGGAAATGGTCCATTTAAAGTTTTAATGTGGTCACAAATGCATGGAAATGAATCTACATCAACTAAGGCAATGCTTGATTTCTGGATGTATTTAAAGACTCCTGCGGCTTTTAACCTCTTGGATCAATGTACTTTTGTAATGATTCCTCAACTAAATCCTGACGGTTCTGATGCATATACACGATTTAATGCAAACGAAGTGGACTTAAATCGAGATGCCATTGAACTAAGTCAACCCGAGAGTATAGTTCTTCGGTCTGTTTATGATCAATTTGAACCTCACTATTGTTTTAATTTACACGGGCAGCGAACTGTTTTTACCGCTGGAAACACCTACATACCGGCTACAATTTCTTTTCTAGCACCTTCTGCAGACAAAAACCGGACCGTTACGGCCGCACGAGAACTCGCAATGGGTTTAATAGTTTCTGCAAACAACAAGCTTCAAAAAAGCATTCCTGATGCTGTTGGGCGTTACGATGATTCTTTTAACATCAACTGTGTTGGAGACTATTTTACATCACTAAATACGCCTACTGTTCTTTTTGAGGCTGGACACTTTAAAGATGATTACCACCGTATTATTGTCAGAAAACACGTTTTAGAGGCTATAATAGCAATGTGCAATACAATAGCATCAAGTTCAATAACTGATTTCAACGTTAACAGCTACTTTGAAATACCAGAAAATTATAAGAATCTAAGAGATGTTGAAATTTTCAACATCAAAACTTCTACAGAAGGTAACTTTAAAACTTCAGCTAATAGTGTTTTTTATCAATTTAAAGAACTTAAAAAAGGAGCTGATGTAGTTTTTATTCCTGAAATAGAGTTACTTGACGAAGGTTTGAAGGGCTTACTTAAAATTGATGCTCAGCAGCACGATGCCTTAAAGAATATTGTTTTAGACCCATTAAATCCAGATTATGAAAATTTAACAAAAACCATTTCTTTGTTAATTTATGTCTAATTTTTGAAATTCATATATAATGCAGCAACGTTTTCTTTAAATTAGCAATTATATAAAAATAAACATTATGCCAAAGTTTAAACTCGACGAGGTTGACCACCAAATTTTAGACATTTTAATTGATAATACACGAATTCCTTTCACTGATATTTCCAAGAAACTTTTGATTTCTGCTGGAACTGTTCATGTCCGTGTTAAAAAAATGGAAGATGCAGGAATCATTAAGGGTTCGTCTCTTAATGTTGATTACGAAAAATTGGGATATTCTTTTATAGCCTATGTTGGTATTTTTCTTGAAAAGAACAATACTACTCAAAAAGCACTACAAGATTTAAAAGACATTCCTTTTGTCACGGTAGCGCACATTACCACAGGAAAATTTAATGTTTTTTGTAAGGTAAGAGCACGCGATACTAAGCATGCTAAAGATATTATTTTTATGATTGATGATATTTCAGGAGTTTTGAGAACAGAGACCATGATCTCATTGGAAGAAAGCATCAATGACAAAAAACGATTAATGCATACAATTTTTAATGATTTATAAAAGAAACATACAGATAAACTAATATGGCAAGAAAAACTAAAGCGGAACGATTTAATGATTATGTTGTTTCGAAGTTTGAAATTTATAACAGTCTATTCCTCAAATTACCATTCGATTCTATACCCCAAACCTCACTTTTACTTCCTCTTTTTACAGACTTTTGTGCTAAAGGATATGAGTCTGATTTAGCTCCCAAACAAATTGTAGATGAATTTTTCGAGAGTTTTGCTAAAGGAATGGAAGGTCAAAACAAATACGACCTTTTATTTAGCTTTTTAAAGTTTATTGAACGTCAAATTGTGCTCTTCGATGCAATTGAAGATGCTGGATTTTCATACGTAAATAACATGCACGGTAGGGGTACACTTCGTTATATTAAAGAAGGTGCAAAGGCAAAAAACAATTTTCCTGAATTAAAAGAATATTTAAATAGATTTAAGGTTAGAATTGTACTTACAGCGCATCCAACACAATTTTATCCGGGCTCTGTACTTGGAATCATTACAGACCTATCTGATGCTTTAAAAAATGATAATCTAGAGCAAATCAAATTATTACTTGCTCAGTTAGGTAAAACTCGTTTTTTTAATAAAAGAAAACCAAGCCCTCTAGACGAAGCTGTTAGCTTGATGTGGTTTTTAGAAAATGTTTTTTATAAATCTGCTGCAGTTATTTACAACTATCTAGAGCAGCATGTTTTTGAAGGTGAAACCATAGATAATTCTATTTTTGATTTTGGCTTTTGGCCAGGAGGAGACCGGGATGGAAATCCATTTGTAACTCCTGAAATCACCCTAAAAACAGCAGAAAAACTCAGATTTAGTATCTTAAGAAATTATTACAGGGATCTAAGAAAATTAAAAAGGAAAATTACCTTTGATGAAGTTGATCTAATGATTACTGATTTAGAATCAACGCTTTATCATACCTTGTTTAATCCGAATACAATTGAGCCTATTGATACGGATTTTATGATTAGAAAGTTGGAAGGGATTGAGGCATTACTTAAAGCACGCCATCAAAGTCTTTACTTAAACGAAATTGTAGACCTAAGAAATAAAGTTAAACTTTTTGGGTTTCATTTTGCATCTCTAGACATTCGTCAAGATTCACGGATTCACAATCATGTCTTTGAAGCAATAGTTTCACACCCAAACATTCAGGATTATATCACAGGATTACCTGAAGATTATTTAGGGTTAAGTTTAGATGAGCGTCTTTTAATTTTACCTCAATTAACAGGAAACGTTCCTGAGTCGCTTTTTGATGATGATATAGTTAAACACACATTAGGCTCCATATATGCCATGAAATCTATTCAAGAGCGGAATGGTGAAAAAGGATGTCATCGATATATAATAAGTAACTGTCAGAGTATTGAAAATATGCTGCAGCTATTTGCTTTACATCGAATTTGTGGATGGGATAGTCCTACAGTAGATTTGATTCCTCTTTTTGAGACTGTTGACGATTTACAGGTTTCGCAAGAAATTATGCATAATTTATATTCTAATCCCGTTTACAGTGCCCATCTAAAAACTAGAAACATGAAGCAGACAATTATGCTTGGTTTTTCTGATGGAACAAAAGATGGGGGTTATTTTATGGCAAATTGGAGTATTTATAAAGCAAAAGAGGAGTTGTCTGACGTTTCTGGAAACTTTGGAGTTGCGGTAGCCTTTTTTGATGGTCGTGGAGGACCTCCTGCTCGTGGTGGTGGTAATACTCACAAATTTTACGCTTCAATGGGCGATCGAATAAGAGCAGACGACATTCAATTAACAGTTCAAGGTCAGACCATCAGTTCTAATTTTGGAACTTTAGATTCAAGTCAATTCAACTTGGAACAGCTTTTGAGTTCAGGAATATCAAATCAGGTGTTCAAGAACGACGATAATCAATTTGCAGATAATGACCGAATAACGATGCAACAGCTTGCAGATATAAGTTATCAGTCTTACAGTGATTTCAAATCACACCCTAAGTTTGTACCTTATTTGGAAAACATGAGTACACTTCAATATTACTCGAAAACAAATATTGGAAGTCGACCTTCTAAAAGAGGAAGTTCTTCAAAACTTAATTTTTCAGATCTTAGAGCAATTCCTTTTGTAGGAAGTTGGAGTCAGTCTAAGCAAAATGTACCTGGTTTTTTTGGCGTAGGAACTGCAATTAAATCTTTTGAAGTAAATGGAGACTTTGATAAAGTGAGCTCGCTTTATGAAAACTCAGCATTCTTCAGAACTCTTATAGCAAACAGCATGATGAGTTTAACCAAGTCATTTTTTAAACTAACAGCTCATATTGGTGAAGACAAGGAGTACGGTCCCTTTTGGGATATCATTCACGATGAATATCTGCTCACAAAAGAAATGTTATTAAAGTTAACAGGCTACAACGAATTGATGGAAGATCAACCTGCAGGGAAGCATTCTATTGAGATGAGAGAAGCTATTGTACAGCCTTTGCTAACTATTCAGCAATATGCTTTAAGCACTATACAAGAGCTTAAGAATGATAATCAGCTTGATGAATCACAACTAGAGATTTATGAAAAGCTTGTAACCAGATCTCTTTTTGGAAATATTAACGCGAGTAGAAACTCCTGTTAGGTTTTAATGGGCGTAGTAATCGAAAGAATCTTCTAGAAGTTCATTCGGAACTTCAATGTCAATTACGGCTTTACCAATTGATTCGATTAGGGCAAATTTTATAATGCCGTGACTGTTTTTCTTGTCGTACTGCAACAGGGCCACTATTTCTTTAATCTCTTGTTTACTAAAACTTACTTTTGGGTAAATGGAATTAAAAACGTGTTTTATTTCATCACATTGCTCTTGACTCAAACCAGTTAATTTAGACGATATATTTGCCTCTAAGATCATCCCAATTGCTATTGCCTCTCCATGAAGGAGTTTATTTTTATTTTTCATTGTTAGGCAAAAAGACTCAATTGCATGCCCTAATGTATGGCCATAATTTAAAATCTTTCTTAAGTCATGTTCATACGGATCTTCTAGGACAACTTTATTTTTTATGGCAACCGAATGGTGGATATGCCTTAAAATTTCTTCTGAAGAAATATGCTTATAATCTGCTAGAATTTTCCAATAGTCCTTATCCTGAATCAAGCCATGTTTTAGCATTTCAGCATAACCACTTCTGTATTCATTTTTTGGAAGTGTTTTTAAGTATTTTATATCAACCAAAACCATTTGTGGGTTAATAATAACACCAACCTGATTTTTAAGAGCACCTATATCAACACCAGTTTTACCACCAACAGAAGCATCTACCATGGATAATAAGGTAGTGGGTATATTTATAAAGTCAATTCCTCGCTTGAAAGTAGAAGCGACAAAACCTCCTAGATCGGTAACAACTCCTCCTCCTAAGTTAATTATTAGACTTTTACGATCTGCACCAAGTTCTGAAAGAGCTTTCCAGACACCAGAGCAAGTATGAATGTGTTTATTTTCTTCACCAGCCTCCATAGATATTATCTCTAAAGGCATCTCAATTGAAAAATTATCTAGAAAAATTGGCAAACAATTTTGCTCTGTATTTTCATCAACAAGTATGAAAACAGAAGAATAATCTTTCGAAGTTATAAAATTATTTAATATAATATACTGTTCATCAGTGAATTCAACCGTATATCCCTTTGCAGCAATGGATTTCATTTTTTTTTCATGATATTATGTTAATAATCCTATTTTTTTATGTTTATGGAGCCCTAAATTAATAAAGCACTATTTTTATTTATGAAAGGGCACTTCAAATTTTTGAGATGCTTTTTTTAAAACTCTAAGTGTTTATGTTAATCCAAAAAAACAACTGATAATACGGTAACTTTTTTGACACAATTCTCAACTTTCAAGTCGTATTCTTTAACTCCAATTTTTGTTTCAATTGTATAAATTTTACAACTATCTCTTTTAGTTTCACTCGCACCAAAATTAATATCTCCTTCATTTACTAGCGAAGCAATATTTAATGAATCTAATTTAAAAAAGGGTCTAACATCTAAACTATATACCCATTTTTTTTTTGACAAATCATTTAATACTCTTGCATCAGGGCTATAATTACATTGTGTTTTTTTTCCATTTAATATAAAAAATAAAAAAATAAGACCTGCAGAAAAACCGCCTAAATAATACCCTAATCTTTTTAAAAAGCTCATTCTAATATTTTTGTAAAAATAATATTCTTTCTGTTAGGAGAAGTCTATTTCTCGAGTATTTTGATCTATATAGGTTAATTTAATTTGATGTAGTTCTGGAGGAAGTAAGGGACTTATTTTTTCGGGCCACTCAATTAAGCAAACAGATCCTGAGTCAATATATACTTCCGCTCCAAAATCAAAAGCTTCATCTGCGGATTCTAAGCGATAACAATCAAAGTGATAAATAGAACGATCTTCCTTAGTTTTATACTCATTAATCAAAGAAAAAGTAGGACTGCTTACCAAGTCTATTACATCCCATTCTTTACAAAGTGCATGGATTAATGTAGTTTTTCCGACTCCCATATTTCCTTCAAATACTAACACGGGATGTTTTATTTTAAGGTGAAGCTCTTTTGCTAAAGCACTTACTTCATTCAATTTAAACTTCTGAATCATATGTTAATTACTTTTGGGTTGCAAAACTACAAAAGGTATAATTACTTCTTCCATAGAAATCCCTCCATGTTGATAACTGTTATTGAAAAGTGTAGCAAAGTGATTGTAGTTTTGGGGATACACAAAGTAATTATAGTTTAAAGCAAAAATATATTTATTATTAATGCTTGTTTGCGGAAGGCCAATGGACTTAGGGCTACTTACCTCATAAACTTTACTGGAAGGATAAGTTAAGCTCCTGCCTGTTTTATAGCGAAGGTTTGAACTTGTATGTTTATCTCCAACAACTTGAACCGCTTGGTCTACACTGATTGTGCCGTGATCTGTGGTTATTATAAGTTGGAAATTTAACTTTTTTGCTTCTAATAAAATTTCAAGTAAAGGTGAATTTTTGAACCAACTTGCAGTTAATGAACGATAAGCTTTGTTGTCAGAAGCTAACTCTTTTATTATTTCCATTTCGGATTTAGCATGTGATATCATATCAACAAAATTATAAACTACGGCTGTGAGCTTCTCTTTTTTATGATTACTTAGAGATTTAGAAAGTAACTTTCCACTCTTTATATTGGTTATTTTGTGATAACTCGTTTTTCCATCTATCCTCAATTTCTTCAATTGTCGTTCTAGTAGTTCTTTTTCGAATAAGTTTTTACCACCTTCTTCACTATCGTTTTTCCACCATTTGGGAAATTCTGTTGCAATTTTAAGAGGAGTTAGTCCAGAAAAAAGAGCATTTCTAGCATACTGAGTCGCAGTGGGTAGGATGCTGTAATAAGACTCTTCACTGTCTTTAGTATAAAAATCTAATAGGATTGGCTCAATGGTTTTCCACTGGTCCATCCGTAAATTATCAATAACCAACAATAAAGTTGGCTGTGTTTCTTTCAGTAAGGGCTTAATCTTGTTTTTAAACACCGTGTGTGATAGTTCTGGAGCCGAAGTAGGGTTAAGTATCCATCCTTCGTATTCAGCGGCTATAAACTTAGAAAACAAGTTGTTAGCTTCTTTGATTTGACTTTCAAATATCTCGATCATTCCTGGGTCAACGAGTGTTTCGAGTTGCAATTCCCAATGAACCATTTTTTTATAAAACTTTTCCCAGTCGGAGAATGATTTTAAATCCATTAATTCAAGACTTATCTTTCTAAATTCTTGCTGATAGTTTCGAGTTGTTTTTTCAGCGATTAAGTCCCTATGGAGTAAGTTTTTCTTTAGGGATAGTAATATTTGATTTGGATTAACGGGCTTGATTAAATAGTCTGAAATTTTAGATCCTATCGCATCTTCCATAATGTGTTCTTCCTCATTCTTAGTAACCATAATTACGGGAAGACTAGGAAGTTTACCTTTTATAAGAGCTAAGGTTTCTAACCCATCCAGCCCAGGCATATTTTCGTCTAATAAAACTGCTTGAAAATTATGGAGATCAATTATTTCAATGGCCTCAAGACCGTTGTTGCAAAGAGTAACTTCATATCCCTTATCTAAAAGAAATAGTCTATGAGGTTTGAGAAGATCGACTTCATCATCTACCCATAAGATTTGAATTGGCTTTAGATTCATTATATTTGTTAAAAATCAGCACTTTGAAAAACAATCAAAAACTGACACTGTTGAATGATCCAATTTACGGATTTATTCATATCCATGCACCTATAATTTTCAAATTATTAGAGCATCCTTTTTTTCAACGTTTGAGAAGAATTTCTCAAATGGGACTATCCTCTTTGGTTTATCCTGGGGCTCGCCACAGTAGGTTTGAGCATGCATTAGGTTGTTTGCATTTAATGCAGAAGACAATCTCAATCCTCAGAACTAAAGGGATTGTAATTTGTGAAGAGGAGGCTGTTGGTATGCAAGTCGCAATATTACTTCACGACATCGGTCACGGTCCTTTTTCTCATGCTATGGAGCATAGTATTGTTGAAGGAGTTCATCACGAATCCTTATCACTACAATTTATGCTTGCTTTGAATGAGGAATTCGATGGAGCATTGACTCTTGCAATTACAATCTTTCAAAACAAATACCACCGAAAGTTTATGAATCAACTGGTTTCGGGTCAGATTGATTTAGACCGAATGGATTATCTAAAACGAGATAGTTTTTATACTGCAGCCACGGAAGGTAATATCAATTCAGAACGAATTATAACGATGTTTAACGTTGTTGATGACCAACTCGTTGTTGAAGAAAAGGGGATGCATTCAGTAGAGAAATTTTTAATTGCTAGACGTTTAATGTACTGGCAAGTATATTTACACAAAACGAGCTTAGTAGCTGAATTACTTTTAGAACGGGTACTGGTTTATGCGCGCAAACTTACTAAAGATAGAGTAATACTAAAAACATCTAATTCACTTTCATATTTCTTGAATACTACCAACCATGAAATAAACTCCTTAGATTTTCTAAAACGATTTGCTTTATTAGACGATTATGATATTGTTTCTTCCCTGAAAGAGTGGCAACATCACTCAAATTTTGTGTTGAGTGATTTGTCAAGCAGAATTTTAAACAGAAATTTACTTAAAATTAGATTTCAAAACACTCCATTCAGTAATAGTCAAGTTGAAGAAAAGAGAGCTACACTTTCAACTTTGAACGTCAAAGATACTGCAATGGATAATTATGTTTTTACAGGAGGCATATCAAATCAAGCTTATGTTCCTGATATTAAGGCTATAATGATATTAACAAAATCAGGTGAGGTTAATTCTTTACAAGAACACTCACAATTATTCTTCGAAAACTCCTTTTCAAAATTAGAATCTAAATTTTATCTCTGCTTTGCAAAGCCTAATTTCTAAGCTAATTTTTATACTTTTGCAAGAATGAAATTTACCGCCAAACAAATTGCTGGTATATTGAACGGAACTATTGAGGGAGATCCTGAAGTAGAAGTTCAAGAGCTCTCTAAAATTGAAGAGGGTAAAGTCGGTTCGTTAACCTTTTTAGCGAACAAAAAATACAATCCTTTTATTTACGATACAGAAGCATCCGTTGTTATCATAAACAATGATTTTGTTTTAGAAAAAAAAGTAGATTCTACTTTAATACGTGTAGCAGATGCCTATCAATCGTTTTCTATACTTCTAGAGTTCTATAATACTGCGCTTACTGATGATAAAGGCATTATGGAACCTGTGTCTATTGATGAAGGCGTGGTGGTTGATGAATCTTGTTACGTAGGTGAATTTTCAGTAATAAAGAAAAACGTTATTCTTGGTAAAGACGTTAAAATATATTCGCATGTTTTTATTGGCGAGGGCGTAGTTATAGGGGAAGGAACTTTAATTCTAAACGGAGCGCGCATCATGTCCCGCTCAGAAATCGGTAAAAATTGTGTCATCCATCCTGGATGCGTAATCGGATCTGATGGTTTTGGTTTTGCACCTCAAAAAGACGGAACTTACAAGAAAGTACCACAAACCGGAATTGTACGGATAGGCAACAACGTAGATGTTGGCGCTAATTCTACTATTGATCGTGCAACACTAGGTGCAACAATTATTCATGACGGTGTTAAATTAGACAACCAGATTCAAATAGCTCATAACGTAGAGATTGGAGAAAATACTATTATTGCAGCACAAGTTGGAATAGCAGGTTCTACAAAAATAGGAAAATCTTGTGCGGTTGGAGGTCAATCCGGTTTTGCAGGTCACCTTATAATTGGCGATGGAGTGCAAGTTCAAGGGAAAACAGGAGTAACAAAAAACATCAAAGACAATGCGGTACTTCAGGGTACACCTGCATTTGATTTTAAGAGTTATAGTAAATCATACATACATTTCAAAAATTTACCCAAAATAGTCAAGCGACTTGATCAATTTGAAAAAGAGCAACATGGAAAATAAGTCTGTTTTACAAAATACAATTGCAAACCAAATTACACTTGAAGGTGTGGGATTACATACGGGTAAAAATGTTGTTTTAACATTTAAACCTGCACCAGCAAATACAGGTTTTGTTTTTAAGAGAACCGATCTTAAGGGACAGCCCACGGTTGAAGCTGACGTCCAGTATGTAAATGATACTCAGCGTGGAACTAACTTAATTAAAAATAATGTGAAAATTCACACTTCTGAGCATGTATTGTCTGCTCTTGTAGGTCTTGAAATTGATAATTGTTTAATTGAATTAAGTGCTCCCGAACCTCCAATAATGGATGGTTCTTCTAAGTTTTTTGTTGAGGCAATCTTGTCCGCGGGTAAAATTGAATTATCAGAGTTAAGAGACGAATATATTGTTAAAGAAGTAATTCATTACAGAGATGAGGAGTCTGGAAGTGAAATGACCCTTATTCCTTGGGATAACTTCCAAGTAACAACTATGGTAGATTTTGGAACTAAAGTTTTAGGAACACAAAATGCAACCCTTGAGCATCTAAATGATTATGTAGATCAGATTGCATCCTCTCGCACCTTTAGTTTTCTTCATGAATTAGAAATGTTACTTGAAAATGGCTTAATACAAGGTGGAGATTTAAATAATGCAATTGTTTATGTTGACAAACCCTTGTCAGATGAAACCATGGATAATTTAAAACGAGCATTTAATAAAACTAAAATCACAGTTCAGCCCAACGGAATATTAGATAACCTATCCTTACATTACCCAAATGAGGCGGCTCGACATAAATTACTGGATGTAATTGGAGATTTGGCTTTGGTAGGAAAAAGAATTAGAGGAAAGGTAATTGCCAGGAAACCCGGACATAAAGTAAACATTGATTTTGCTCGTAAACTATCCAAAATAATTAAACAAGAAAAGCGCTTAAATGCACCTATTGTAGATATCAACCAACCGCCGTTAATGAATGTTAATGACATCATGAAAATGTTGCCTCATAGACCTCCATTCTTATTGGTTGACAAGATTTTTGAGCTCTCTAATACGCACGTTATAGGTTTAAAGAATGTAACTATGAACGAGCCATTTTTTGTCGGACATTTCCCTGGAGCACCAGTAATGCCAGGTGTTCTACAAGTTGAAGCAATGGCGCAAGTAGGAGGAGTTCTAGTGCTTAACACAGTTCCTGATCCTGAAAACTACTTAACTTTTTTTATGAAAATAGATAATGTTAAGTTTAAAAACCCTGTCTATCCGGGTGATACTTTAATTTTTAAGTTGGAATTAATTACTCCTATCAGAAGGGGGATTTGTCATATGAAAGGTTATACCTTTGCTAATGGTAAGATCACAACCGAAGGGGAATTAATGGCACAAATTGTTAGAAAAGACAGTATATGAATCAACCTTTAGCTTATGTACATCCAGAAGCAAAAATCGCTAACAATGTAGTAATTGAACCCTTTGTTACCATTAGTAATAATGTAACAATAGGAGAAGGGACTTGGATTGGTTCTAATGTTACTATAATGGAGGGTGCTCGAATCGGTAAGAACTGCAATATTTATTCAGGAGCTGTAATTTCTGCTCCACCACAAGATTTAAAATATGCAGGAGAAGAAACCTTAACTCTAATTGGAGACAATACTACAATTAGAGAATGTGTAACTATTAACCGAGGAACAACAGATCGTTTTCAAACTTCTATTGGTTCTAACTGCTTAATTATGGCGTATTCTCATATTGCACATGATTGTAAAGTTGGAAATTACTGTGTGTTTTCTAACAGCAGTAACTTGGCTGGTCATATTAATATTGGCAACTATGTTATTTTAGCTGGAATGACTGCTATCCATCAATTTTGTTCTGTTGGTGATCATGCCTTCATATCGGGTGGATCTTTAGTTCGTAAAGATGTACCTCCGTTTGTTAAAGCTGCTCGTGAACCTTTATCTTATGTAGGAATCAATTCTGTTGGATTAAGACGTCGTGGTTATTCTGCTGAAAAAATAAGAGAAATTCAGGATATCTATCGTATTCTGTACCAAAAGAATTACAATACAACACAAGCTGCTGAAATACTTGAAGCAGAAATGGAAGTTACTCCGGAACGTGATGAAATTTTACAATTTATTAAAGATTCACAACGTGGAATTATGAAAGGATATTTTCAGAAAAATTAAATAATAAATTATGGCATCAACTTCTGACATTAGAAAAGGACTGTGCATTAAGCACAATAATGACATTTATAAAGTAATTGAATTTCTTCATGTTAAACCTGGAAAAGGTCCTGCATTTGTGAGAACAAAACTTAGAAGTGTTACCTCTGGGAAAGTTTTAGATAACACCTTTTCTGCGGGTAATAAAATAGAAGACATACGAGTTGAAACAAGTAAGTTTCAGTTTCTATACAATGATGGAGACACCTATAATTTCATGAATTCGGATGATTATAATCAGATTACTATTGAAAAAAGCACTCTTGATTCACCAGAACTGATGAAAGAAGGTGAAATAGTTTCTATTTCAATAAACACGGAAGATGGAATGCCACTATCTGTTGATATGCCTCTAAGCGTAATTTTGGAAGTTACCCATACTGAGCCTGGTGTTAAAGGTAATACCGCTACAAATGCAACCAAACCCGCTACTGTTGAAACAGGGGCTCGTGTAAACGTTCCTTTATTTATTAATGAAGGGGATAAAATAAAAATAGAAACTGAAAAAGGAACTTATCAAGAACGCATAAAAGAATAAAAATCTTAACAAGTCCTACTTTAATAATAAATATAAAAATAAAATAACGAATGAGTGTTTTAGTTAATAAAGATTCCAAAATAATAGTACAAGGTTTTACAGGAAGTGAAGGAACTTTTCATGCAACCCAAATGATTGAATACGGAAGTAATATTGTAGGTGGAGTTACCCCAGGGAAAGGAGGTCAGGTTCACCTCGATCGCCCTGTCTTTAATACAGTGGCTGAAGCCGTTGAAAAAGCTCAAGCAAATACAACAATTATATTCGTTCCACCAGCCTTTGCAGCAGATGCTATCATGGAAGCAGCTGATGCGGGAATCAAAGTAATTATAACAATTACAGAAGGAATTCCTGTAGCTGATATGGTTAAAGCTTCCAATTATATTGCACATAAAAACTGTCGACTAATAGGACCTAACTGTCCTGGTGTTATTACTCCTGGAGAAGCAAAAGTTGGCATTATGCCGGGTTTTGTTTTCAAAAAGGGAAATGTTGGAATTATATCTAAGTCAGGAACCTTAACTTATGAGGCAGCTGATCAGGTTGTTCGTGAAGGATATGGAATTTCAACTGCAATAGGAATAGGAGGAGACCCTATCATTGGAACTACAACGAAAGATGCAGTCGAATTATTCATGAATGACCCAGAAACTGAGGCAATTGTAATGATTGGTGAAATTGGTGGTCAACTAGAAGCCGAAGCAGCTAAATACGTTAAAGAAACTGGTAATAAAAAACCAGTTATTGGTTTTATTGCCGGAGAAACAGCACCTGCCGGAAGAACTATGGGACATGCCGGTGCAATTGTTGGTGGAGCAGATGATACTGCCGAAGCTAAAAAACGAATAATGTCTGAATGTGGAATTCATGTAGTGAATTCTCCAGCATCTATAGGTAAAAAAGTAGCTGAAATACTTAATTAAAAAAGTAGATATGAAACTTTTAGAAGGAAAAACAGCAATTATAACCGGAGCTAGTAGAGGTATAGGTAGAGGAATTGCCCTAGTATATGCTCAACACGGGTGTAATGTTGCTTTTACATACAGTAGTTCAGTTCAAGCCGCTCAAGAATTAGAAATAGAATTAAATATACTTGGTATTAAAGCAAAAGGGTATCAAAGCAATGCCGCTAGTTATGATCAAGCACATACCTTAGCCAAAGAAGTACTAAAAGACTTTGAAGGACTTGATATTCTTATTAATAATGCTGGTATAACCAAAGACAACTTACTCATGCGAATGGGTGAGGAGGACTTTGATCAAGTGATAGAAGTAAACTTAAAGTCTGTATTTAACATGACTAAAGCCGTTCAACGTACTTTTTTAAAGCAGCGAAAAGGTTCTTTAATCCACATGAGTTCTGTTGTTGGAGTTAAAGGAAACGCTGGTCAAGCTAATTATGCAGCCTCAAAAGCTGGAATTATTGGTTTTTCAAAATCTATAGCTTTAGAGCTAGGCTCAAGAAACATTCGATCAAATGTAATTGCTCCTGGTTTTATTGAAACTGAAATGACAGCAAAATTATCTGAGGAAGTTGTCCAAGGATGGAGAAATATTATACCTTTGAAAAGAGGAGGATCCCCAGAAGATATAGCTAACGCTTGTGTTTTTTTAGGGTCAGATTTATCCAACTACATTACAGGACAAGTAATGAACGTGGATGGAGGAATGTTAACTTAATTTAAAAACAATACATTATGCAAAAATTACCCAAAATTGGACTACCTGTAATTGCAGGAATTTTTATTTTATTTATTTTCATCTCTAAGGCATCAATTAACATTGGTTATGGTGAAGCAGGAGTATTATTCAAAACATTCGGAGGTGGTGTTGTAACTGATGAGCCTCCTATTGGTGAAGGATTTCACATAATTGCTCCTTGGAATAAAGTTTACGTTTATAACGTAAAACAACAAGAAGCTTTTGAAAGTAAAATGCAAGTATTGTCTTCTAACGGTCTTGAAATTTCATTAGACATTTCTGTACTTTACCAACCTTTAATTTCTGAACTTGGATTACTTCACAAAACAAAAGGTGAGAATTATCTAAACATTATTATCATACCTCAGATTCGGGCAGTTGCTCGTTCTGTAGTAGGTCGTTATACTCCAGAACAATTGTATTCAACTAAAAGAGATGCTATTCAAAATGAGATTTTTGAAGAAACTAAAAAAGTAGTTGAAAATCAACATGTTCAATTAAACGCTGTTTTAGTTCGTGATGTAACACTTCCTATTGCAATACGAGAAGCTATTGAGCGTAAGTTGAACCAAGAGCAAGAAGCTTTGGAATATGTATTTAGAATTGAAAAATCTAAACAAGAAGCAGAACGTCAGCGAATTGATGCTGAAGGTAAAGCTGCTGCCAACAGAATTTTAAGTGCTTCACTAACTTCTAAGATATTACAAGAGAAAGGTATTGAGGCAACGCTTAAACTTTCAGAATCACCAAATGCAAAAGTAATTGTTATTGGTAGTGGAGAGTCTGGATTACCTATTATACTAGGGAATCAATAAAACATTAATATAACAACTAGATAATTATATTCTAGTTTATTCTTAAAACCGAACCCTGAATAATGGTTCGGTTTTTTTGTACAACAAATTCTCAGTAAATCCTTATCCTAATTTAGATGCCCAATAAAGAGCTTATTAATTAATAAGGATGATCATTTATATCTATCAAACCTATATTAGGATTACTCCGTATTCTGTATACTAAAAAAACTCCTTGTTCTGGCAAAACACTACAGTATTGCTCGTATAATTGAGTTTGTAAAAATAGTAATGCAAGCAGTGGTAACTTTTGAGTAAAGTTATTTTCATAATAGATTAAGATTTGTTTTTACGCATTGTATTAGGTACATAAAAATTGATTTGGAATGCAAGCACATATTTAAATTTACTAGCAGAAGGTTTTTTTATCTTATTTGTAAAAAAACCATCAACAAATTTGCTTGATTTATTTATAAAAAACATTTATGTTTTAAAATAAAATGAATATATTTGCATCATAATGAAAAGAAATTTATTGCATAATAATCATCACTTTACGGTCTCGAACGAGCTCTAAGGTTGGTGTATATTCAACTCTCAGAACCCGTTTGATGTTTCAAACGGGTTTTTTTTATTTAAAAAACATGATACGTATAGCCATTCAAAAATCAGGAAGACTCAATACAGATTCCTTAGCCTTGTTAAAAAGTTGTGGAATTTCTATAGACAATGGAAAAGACCAACTAAAAGCAGCTGCTAGAAATTTTCCTATGGAAGTGTTCTTTCTTCGCAATGGAGATATTCCTCAATACCTAAGAGACGGAGTTGTTGATTTGGCTATTGTAGGAAGTAATCTGTTGGTTGAAAAAGGAACGGATCTTGAAATTATTGAAACTCTAGGCTTTTCAAAGTGTAAAGTATCTATTGCAGTGCCAAAAGAAACTTCATTTTCTAGTGTTCAAGATTTAGCAGATAAAAAAATAGCAACTTCTTACCCAAATACTGTGAATCAATTTCTTAAACAAAAAGGGATTGAAGCGGATATTCATGTTATTAGTGGTTCTGTAGAGATTGCACCAAACATTGGGCTTTCCGACGCTATTTGCGATATTGTTTCGAGTGGAAGTACGTTGTTTAAAAATAACTTAAAAGAAGTTATCGAAATTTTGAAATCAGAGGCAGTTTTGGTTCAAGCTCCTAATTTAAATACAGAACAGAACAAATTAACAACTAAGCTTCAATTTAGAATTCAATCAGTACTTCGAGCAAAACATTCCCGTTATATTTTATTAAATGTACCCAACGCGCAAATTGAAGCAGTTTCTGCTATTCTTCCAGTTCTAAAAAGCCCTACAGTATTGCCCTTAGCTCAGGCGGGGTGGAGTTCTATTCATTCCGTTATTAACTCAGACGATTTTTGGGAAGTTATAGACCAGTTAAAAGCTGCTGGTGCTGAAGATATATTGGTATGTCCAATTGAGAAAATGGTTCGATAATGAAGCAGTTTATCAATCCTTTAGAATCAGAATGGAAATCTATTTTGAAACGTCCAACTTTTAGCTTTAAAGAGCTAGAGCCTTTAGTCGAAAATGTATTTTCTGATGTTAAAGCAAAAGGAGACACAGCATTATATGATTATACCCTTAAATTTGATAAGGTATCCTTGAACTCCTTTCGGGTTGAGGAAAGTGATTTTATAGAAGCAGAAAAAAACATTTCCCCTGAATTAAAATTGGCAATTAAACTGGCTAAAAACAACATAGAAGTTTTTCATAGAGCACAACAAACCCAAAAAGTTTCTTTAGAAACCCAACCCGGAGTTTTGTGCTGGCAAGAAAAAAGACCCATCAAAAAAGTTGGCCTATACATTCCGGGTGGATCTGCACCCTTATTTTCAACTCTATTAATGCTTGCAGTTCCTGCTCAAATTGCAGGCTGTAAAGAAATTATTTTGTGCACACCTCCAGATGAAAACGGATCCATACCCGATGTAATATTGTATACTGCAAAATTATGTGGACTTACACAAATCTTTAAACTGGGAGGAATACAGGCAATTGCTGCCATGACCTTTGGTACTGAAACAATTCCTGAGGTATATAAGATTTTTGGACCGGGAAATCAATACGTTACTGTAGCCAAGCAAATTGCTACTCAGCATCAAATTGCCATCGATATGCCTGCAGGGCCAAGTGAACTTCTTGTTGTTGCAGATCGAACGGCAAATCCAGCTTATATTGCTTCCGATTTACTTTCGCAAGCCGAACATGGAGCAGATAGTCAGGTAATCTTAGTTACAACTTTTTATCCTTTATTAGAGCTAGTAAAAAAAGAAATAGATCTACAAATAAAGCTACTTCCAAGGCAAGAAATCGCTAAACAAGCGATCAAAAACTCAAGAATGGTATCATTTGAAACCAATGAAGAGACCATTCAGTTCATAAATCAATATGGTCCTGAACATTACATAATCTGTATGGAAGAGGAACAACTTTATGTAGATCAAATAGTCAACGCAGGCTCTGTCTTTATTGGAAATTTTACTCCCGAAAGTGCAGGAGATTATGCATCTGGAACAAACCATACTTTACCTACAAATGGCTATGCAAAACAATATAGTGGTGTTAACCTAGATAGCTTTTTGAAACAAATGACTTTTCAGAAAATATCAAAAAAAGGAATTCAAAATATTGGACCTGCAATTGAGCTAATGGCAGAGGCTGAGGGCTTAGAAGCTCACAAAAATGCTGTGTCAATCCGTTTAAAAGATTTAAAAAAATGAAAAGAACTATCACTATTGAAAAATTAATACGCCCGGTTATTCATGTGTTGAAAGGCTATCAGTCTGCACGAGAAGAATTTGTTGGATCTGATCGTAAAATGATTCTTTTGGATGCAAATGAAAACCCTTTTGAAACCGGGATTAATCGTTATCCTGATCCCTTACAAAATAATTTGAAAGATCGCATATCTCGGGTAAAAAACATTCCTCCGACATCAATATTTCTTGGCAATGGAAGTGATGAGCTAATTAATTTATTGATGATTGCTTTTTGCGAACCCAAAGACGAGGAAATTATGATTGTTCCCCCAACTTTTGGAATGTATCAAGTTTCGGCTAATTTGAATGGAGTTGCTGTTATTGAAGTACCTCTTATTAATGATTTTCAACTGGATGTAGATGAAATTATTGCTCAAGCTACCGATCGTACAAAGATGATTTTTATCCCAACGCCTAACAATCCTTCTGGAAATCGATTCCCAATGGAGGATTTAGAAAAAATCATTCAAAAATTCCCCGGTTTGGTAGTGATTGACGAAGCCTATGCTGAATTTTCACCAGGAGAAACAGCAGTTGATTGGTTAACGCAATACGAAAATATAATTGTGCTTCAAACATTTTCAAAAGCTCAAGGTTTAGCTGGAGTTCGTGTAGGAATGGCATTTGCAAAGCAAGACATTATTGAGGTTTTAAATAAAATTAAGGCACCTTATAATCTAAATGTATTATCGCAACAAGCGGTTTTTGATCGCTTAGATAATCCAGATATAGTAGCTGCAGAAGTCAAACTTTTATTAGAATTTAAACAAAATTTGGTTGTCGAACTTCAAAAAATAAGTTTCGTAAAAAATATTTATCCATCCGATGCAAATTTTATTTTAATTCGATTCGATGACAGCACTTTGCGGTATAATCAATTGATAGAAAAGGGAATTGTAGTTCGAAACCCCTCAAAGCAAAAGTCTTGTGAAAACACACTTAGAATAACCATCGGAACTGATACAGAAAATTTAGCCTTGATTAATGCTTTTAAAGCAATGGATAAATAAATCTAAGATATGAAAAAAGTACTTTTTATAGACCGTGACGGAACATTGGCACTTGAGCCAAAGGATTATCAGTTAGATGCTATTGAAAAATTAGAATTTTATCCTGAAGTTTTTACTTATCTAAGAAAAATCTCTAAAGAACTAGACTATGAATTGGTTATGGTTACTAATCAAGATGGGCTTGGAACAAAATCATTTCCAGAAGACACCTTTTGGCCAACACACAACTTTCTTTTGAAAGCATTTGAAAATGAAGGAATCCAATTTGATTCAATCTTTATAGATAAAAGTCTTCCAGCAGAAAATACAACTACACGAAAGCCCAGAACAGGTTTACTAACCGCTTACTTAGACGAAAGTAAGTACGATCTTCAGGGTTCTTTTGTAATTGGTGATCGAATTACCGATATAGAATTAGCCTATAACCTAAAGGCTAAAGGAATATTCATTGCAAATGACTCCGAATTAGGTTATAGCGAGTCCAGTAAACAGGATTTTAGTGCTTCTATTGCACTAAAAACAACCTCTTGGAAACATATTTACGAATTTCTAAAACTAGAACAACGCATTGTAGTTCAAAAAAGAACCACCAATGAAACGGATATATATCTGGAACTAAATCTCGATGGTACAGGAAAAAGAACCATCGATACGGGAATTGCCTTTTTTGATCACATGTTAGATCAGATTGCGCGTCACGGAAATATAGATCTTAATTTAAGTGTAAAAGGTGATTTAGAAGTTGATGAACACCATACCATTGAAGATACTGCTATTGTTCTTGGCGAAGCATTTGCTGAAGCTCTAGGAAATAAGCTGGGAATAGAGCGTTATGGTTTTTGTTTACCAATGGACGATTGTCTTGCTCAAGCATCAATCGATTTTGGCGGAAGAAATTGGTTGGTATGGGAAGCTGATTTTAAGCGTGAGATGATTGGTAAAATGCCTACGGAAATGTTTTTTCATTTTTTTAAATCATTTACTGACGGTGCCAAAGCAAATTTGAATATAAAAGCAGAGGGAGCAAACGAACACCATAAAATAGAAGCAATTTTTAAAGTATTTGCGAAAGCAATTAAAGTTGCGGTAAAACGCGATCCTGATAAAATGATTTTACCAAGTACCAAAGGAAGCCTTTAATAAGAATAGATAACATGAAAATAGTCCTTGTAAATTATGGAGCTGGAAACATCAAAAGCCTTCAGTTTGCGCTAGAACGTCTGGGAGTTCAGGGTGTGTTAAGTTCTAATCCAATTGAAATAAAAAACGCTGATAAAGTTATATTTCCAGGAGTAGGTGAGGCAAGTAGTGCCATGAAAAAACTTAAGGAGACTGGACTGGATGTTTTAATTCCACAGCTAAAACAACCCGTTCTGGGGATATGTCTAGGAATGCAACTCATGTGTTCTCGAACGGAAGAAGGAAACACGGTAGGCCTTGGAATCTTTGATGTAACTATAAAACGCTTTAAGAATACCTTAAAAGTTCCTCAGATGGGATGGAATACTTTAGAAAATATGAATTCTGGCCTATTTAATGAAATTGATTCAGGATATTATATGTATTCTGTTCATAGTTATTATGCAGATTTATGCAAAGATACCATAGCGCAAACAACGTATGGAATCCCTTACAGTTGCGCATTGAACAAAAACAACTTCTACGGGGTTCAATTTCATCCAGAAAAAAGCAGCAAAGCAGGAAGTCAAATCTTGTCTAATTTTTTAGAACTTTAATATGAGAATAATACCCGCTATAGATCTAATCGATGGAAAATGTGTTCGGCTAACAAAAGGAGACTATTCCACTCAAAAAACATATAACGAATATCCTTTAGAGGTTGCAAAAGCCTTTGAAGCTCATGGAATTCAATATTTACATTTAGTTGACCTTGACGGTGCTAAATCTAAACACATAGTAAATCATAGGGTGTTGGAGGAAATAGCCACTAAAACTAACCTTAAAATAGATTTTGGAGGTGGATTAAAGTCTGATGAAGATCTCAAAATAGCCTTTGATTGTGGAGCAAAACAAATTACGGGTGGAAGTATTGCCGTAAAAGAACCCAATGTGTTTGAACAATGGATATCAAAATACGGAAAAAATAAAATAATTCTAGGTGCAGATGTTCATGGTGATCGAATTGCAACCAACGGATGGATAGAAACCTCTGAACACTGTTTAGTAGATTTTATAAGCGCTTATAAAAGTAAAGGAATTGAATATGTGATTTGTACTGACATTAGTAAAGACGGTTTGCTATCGGGTCCTTCGTTTGAAGTATACCAAAACTTACTTAAACAACAACCCGAAATTAAACTCATTGCATCTGGAGGAATATCTACTTTTGAAGAGCTTCCAAAATTAGCAGATCTAGGATGTGAAGGAACCATTATAGGTAAGGCTATTTATGAAAACAGAATCTCATTAAAAGAACTTGAAAATTTCATCTTACAATCATGAAAAACCTGATCTTAAAAGAATTTAAGTTGAATGCTCATTTTCGATTATCTGAGGGTCTTCGGATGATTCAAATTGCAATTTCAAAAGTAGATAATGATTTACTTTGGAAACGTCCTACAGCTTCTGGCATGTCTATAGGCAATCAACTTATTCATTGCAGCGGCAATATAACACAGTATATTATTACGTCATTAACTAATTCGAAGGATAATCGTGATCGAGACCTAGAATTTACTTTAAGCGGTGGTTTAAACAAAAAAGAACTTTTAGATCAATTAGAAAATACTGTAAAAAATGCTCAAGAAATTATTAAAAATACCAGCGAGCAAGAGTTCGAAAGAGTTCGAACAGTTCAAGGATTTAAAATGTCTGGAGTTGGTTCTTCATTGCATGCAGTAGAGCACTTTTCGTACCACATAGGGCAAATTGCGTTTTGGGTAAAACAAGAAACCAAGGAGAGTTTAGGCTTTTATGACGGGTTTGATTTAACAATAAAAAACAACGAAGATGTTGACTAAACGAATCATTCCGTGCTTGGATGTAAAAGACGGTAGAACCGTTAAAGGAGTAAATTTTGTTAATCTCAGAGACGCAGGAGACCCAATTGAATTGGCTATAAAATACGCAGATCAGAATGCAGACGAGCTTGTTTTTTTAGATATTTCTGCAACCGAACAAAAAAGAAAAACGCTTACAGAATTGGTTCGAAAGGTTGCTCAAGCTATTGACATCCCATTTACAGTAGGAGGAGGCATTAGTTCTGTAGAAGATGTTGAAGTTTTATTACAAAATGGGGCCGACAAGGTTTCCATTAATTCTGCGGCAGTTAAGCGACCAGAATTAATAAATGAATTAGCAGCAAAATTTGGAAGTCAATGTATTGTTGTTGCAATGGATGCTAAACAAATAAATGGAGAATGGAAGATCCATTTGGTTGGTGGTAAAGTTCCTACAGAAATTAATTTATTTGATTGGGCAATTGAAGTAGCTAAGCGAGGTGCTGGCGAAATTTTATTTACTTCCATGGATCACGACGGCACAAAAAATGGATTTGCAAACAAAGCCCTTGCCAAGATGTCTCAAGAGGTAAATATCCCTGTAATAGCCTCTGGGGGTGCAGGAATCACAAAACATTTTATTGATGCTTTTACCGAAGGCAAAGCTGATGCGGCATTAGCAGCCAGTATTTTTCATTTTGGAGAAATAGCGGTGCCAGACCTAAAAAAAGAACTTAAGAAGCATCAAATAGCGGTTAGATTATAAAAAAGAACTTATGAAAATTGATTTTAATAAAAATGCAGATGGACTTGTTCCAGCAATAATTCAAGATGCTAAAAACAAAACAGTTTTAATGCTTGGCTATATGAATGCTGAAGCACTTGAAAAAACAGAAGCCTCAGCTAAGGTTACTTTCTTTAGTCGTAGTAAAAACCGCTTATGGACAAAAGGAGAAGAAAGTGGAAATTTCCTTGAACTTGTTAGTATTTCTCTCGATTGTGATCAAGACAGTCTTTTAATTCAGGCCATTCCTAAAGGACCTACTTGTCACAAAGGATCCGATACTTGTTGGAACGACACAAACACGACTACTTATGGCTTTCTCACAGAGTTAGAAGAGGTAATTGCTGAACGTAAAAATGGAGATAAAGACGAAAGTTATGTCGCTTCCTTATTTGATAAAGGAATTAACAAAATTGCTCAGAAGTTAGGAGAGGAGGCAATTGAAACGGTTATAGAAGCTTTAGATTCAAACGACGAATTGTTTATTTATGAGAGTGCAGATTTACTTTTTCATTATCTAATTTTATTACATGCAAAAGGATTTAGATTAGACGATATTGTTTCTGCTTTAGAAAAACGGAAAACAAAGGAACTTAACCAATAATGCATATTACAAGAATACTCATTATTGGTTAAGTTTTAAGTTATTATCAAATAGTAAAACCAAGCAGCAAGTTTGGGAGCAAAAACAGGATTACGTGACTGTAGAAATGAACGTTTTGCAGGGAAATCAGCTTATGCCCAAAGTACAGATTGACGCTGTAGCTATGACTTAAAAACTGGCTTATTACCTATTCATATTGGTTTTTTGGAGCATTTGATTATGGCGGAGTTTGGATTGGAGATGGTTTAAGATTAGGCTTTAAATTTGGTTTTATATTTTAATTTTTCATTTGTTACTGTTTTAATTAAGATACTCATCTGCTTAATATCACAAACATTTATAAAGCTATAAACACATTTAAATTTTGATCTATTAATACTTTAATAATTAATGTATTTTTGCTTTATAAAAGCATTATCATGTCTTCAATACCTAAAGAACTCTTTCCTTTTTTTATTAAACTTGAAAAAAACAACAACAGAGATTGGTTTCAGGAAAATAAACTTCATTTCAAAGAGATTGAGTCTAGGGTAAAGGTCTTCGGAGAAAATCTTAAGCAAGCACTAGAATTAACAGAACAAGTAGATCGTTTTAAGCTTTTTAGAGTTTATAGAGATGTTCGTTTTTCTAAAAATAAAACCCCTTATAAAACTCACTTTGGAATTTCATTCCACAGAGATAAACCACTCTATCGTGGAGGCTATTATATTCATCTTAAGCCTAATGAGAGCTTTGTAGCAGTTGGTTTTTGGAATCCAAATAAAGAAGATCTTTTGAGAATTCGAAAAGAGCTTGAACTAAATTCAAGCGAGTTTAGAGAATTGATGGCACAAGCAGATTTCAAAAACACCTGGGGTAAACTTGAGGGAGAGGAAGTTAAAACTGCTCCCAAAGGATTTTCAAAAGAGGACCCTAACATTGATTTGATTCGTAAAAAAATGTTTTTATTTTCAAAAAAATACAATGACAAAGAAGTGCTTAGTAAGGACTTTTTAAATCAAGTGACAAAAGATTTTATTGCGGTTCGTCCTTTTTTAGATTACATGAGTAGTGTCTTAACAACTGACCTAAACGGAGTTTCGCTTCTTAAAAATTAAAATTATGACTTTAAATCAATTAAAAAATCAATTAGAACTTCAAACCACTTTGGCTTTTGAATTACCCGATGGTAGTTTGGTTCCAAATCATTTTCACATAACCGAAGTAGGTAAAGTGACTAAGCATTTTATAGATTGTGGTGGTGTAATTAGAAAAGAAGAGGTAGTTAATTTACAGTTATGGGAATCAAATGATTATGACCATCGTTTACATCCTGATAAAATGCTCCAAATTCTTACTCTTTCTGAAAAAGCATTTAATCTTAAAAACTTAGAAATTGAAGTTGAATACCAAGGAAAAACTATTCAAAAATATGGAATAGAACTGAAAGGTCAGAACTATCTTCTTACACAAAAGAAGACTGCATGCTTAGCAGAAGATGCCTGTGGTATTCCTGAAGCTAAAACAGATGCCACTTCTAGTTGTGCCCCTGGCTCAGGATGCTGTTAAATCTATACTGCAGCTAGTTTTTGGGGTTTTTCAAACAGTTGCACTTGATCTTTAATCAGTTCAACAACCATCTGCATCATTCGCTTATTTAAAGCAGACGAATAATTTGTGTATTCCATGTATTCAGTCACTGTAAATTGGCCAAGAACAATCCCCTTTACTGAGTTTCTGAATTTTTGATCTTTGACTAATGCACTTTCAATATATATCAGTTTTTCAGATGAACTCAAATCATAAAAAACACCTTTTCGATTTTCAATGTAATTTTGAAAAACAACAACGAAAAGTGGATTTTGTAATTTGAGGATAGGGCGTAGGATGTTGTTTTGAAATCGTTCTTCAGCACTCATGGTGTCGAAATGCTTAGTTTTCTTTATTTCTGGACGAATTCGAATAAGATCGTTAGGTCGGTCGTTCATAATTATAGTTTAAGTTAAAGTTAATTCGAAAACAATTTATGAAAATATATGTTTTAAGTAGATTGTACAAACTTTGTTAACATTAAGAACATACTGAAGCCTATATAACCAATACTATATTCAAATGAAAAAGTTTTTTTTTGAGTATTATTTTCTTTTACTAGTTTAATTTTTACTCAACAAACAAGCCCTGTAAAAAGTCTCACTACTTTTTTTGAAGGATTTCACGTTAGCGATAGCATTAAAATTAATAGTGTACTTGCTCCAGATGCTCAACTTTTTAGAACATCTAATTCAAAAGATGGCATTCATTCTAGAGTAGAAATGAAAATAATTAGTTTTATTAAATCTGTAACCACAAGAACCGTTTCGCCGGTTTTCTTAGAATAGCTATTTAGTTATCAACAACCCTTAAGGGATGTAAAAGGACATTTGCTGTTAAATAAGCTTAGAAGTCTATTCTCATGTTAGAAATAGAATTATTTAATTAACTATAATTAACATTATGTAAAATAAATATTTTATATCAAAAGTTTCCTCCCCTATGTTCAGAATTTTTATATTTGTTTGAATTAAATCTATATAAGATGAGTAATATAAAAAAGATTGGTCTTTCCGTATTAGTTTTAGCATTACTTTTTGGAGGATATATTATTTACGGGAGTTTTATAAACCCTAAAAGTCCAAGAGATACAGTAACTTTTGAAAAAGATGATTTAACCTTAGTTATTGATTATAGCAGACCTTTTAAAAAAGAACGCTTAATATTCGGTGAAGAAGCTGACCATGCTTTAGTTCCTTACGGTAAGTACTGGCGTTTGGGGGCTAATTTTGCCACTACATTAGAATCTAACACAGAAATAAGTTTTGCTGGTAGAAAGCTAGATGCTGGGAAATACAGAGTTTATGCAGTTCCTGAAGATGATCACTGGGTAATAACTTTAAATTCTGAATTTGGAAGTTTTGGTTATACAGAGCCAGATTACGATGAAGATATCATGAGTGTAAACATAGCGTCAGCACAAATAATGAATGCTGTTGAGCAGTTTACTATTGATTTTGTAGAAGGTGAAAACAGTCTTTCACTTCGTTTCCAGTGGGATACTACCTCAGTTTCATTACCAATTAACTAATGTCTTTTTCTTTTAAAAACTTAATTAAAGCCCTTTTTTTTGTATCTATTTTGGGTGGATTTAGCTACTACGTCATAGGAAAAATTCAATACAGAAACAACCTAATGGACATGGAAGTGTTTAGCCCTAAGTCTACTTTGGTAGTTCCCGAAAATGAACTAACTCGTGCAAAATTTCCTTTTATCGATGTTCATAACCACCAGTTTGATATGCCTGTTAAAGATTTATCTAAATTAACAGCAGAAATGGACTCAATGAATATGGCTTTTATGGTTAATTTAAGTGGGTTTAGAGGGCTGTACTTGTCTAAATCGCTCCAAAACGTGCAAAAAAATGCCCCTACCCGATTTGGATTATTTGTAAACCTAGATTGGGAAAAAATTGACGAACCAGATTTTTCAGAAAATAACCTTACCATTCTTCGTGAAGCTAAGCTATCGGGTGCTATAGGGCTTAAAGTGTATAAAGGTCTTGGACTTTCGGATACAGATTCAAGTGGAAACAGAATTGCAGTAAACGATCCTCGGCTGGATCCTATTTGGGCAGTATGTGGTGCTTTGGGATTTCCAGTTTTAATTCACTCCGCAGAGCCAGCATCTTTTTGGAAACCTAAAGATAAATATAACGAACGATGGTTAGAGTTAAAACAAAAACCGGGTCGTTATAGAGATCCAGCAAAAGTTCCTTCTTTTGAATCTATAATTGCAGAACAGCACGATATTTTCAAAAAACATCCAAACACTACTTTTATTAATGCACACATGGGTTGGATGGCTAATGATTTAGACCGCTTAGGAGATCATTTAGATATTTATCCTAACGTTATGACAGAAATAGGCGCTGTATTAGCAGAATTGGGTCGACAGCCTAAAAGAGCCCATAAATTCATATCTGACTACCAAGATCGAGTATTATTTGGTAAAGACAGCTACAATGTTTCGGAATACAACACTTATTTTAGAGTTCTAGAAACTGGTGATGAATATTTTGATTATTACCGAAAGCGACACGCTCATTGGAAAATGTATGGTCTTGCCCTACCCGATTCGATTCTTAAAAAATTGTATTATAAAAATGCTTTGCGCATTTTACCATCAATTGATAAAACCTTATTCCCTTAAACATGATAATTACAAACACTCCCACAGTTCCCGGAAAAGAAATTATAGAAGTTCATGGTTTAGCTCGTGGAAATACAGTTCGCGCCAGAAATATAGGTCGCGATATTTTTGCTGGACTTAAGAATATTGTTGGTGGTGAGATTTCTGAATACACCAAACTGCAAGCCGATTCAAGAGAACAAGCACTAAAACGACTAGAAGAAGATGCAATTCGTATAGGCGCCAACGCGGTTGTAAATCTAAGATTTACTACAACCATGGTAATGCAAGGATGTTCTGAAATGCTTGCTTACGGAACTGCTGTAACCATAAAATAATGGAAATGGCCGTTCTAATTATTTTTGGAGTTATTCTTGTTTTCCTTATTTTAAAACGTTTAGAAGACAAAAAGAAGGAAAATTTCGAAGATCGAGAGTATTAAATCCGTTCACAATAAACAATATAATATCGTGGTGTAAAATGTCTTAGTAAAGGGCGAATCCCAATTTTATTAGGGTCTGGAGAAGTCCATAGCTGAGAATCCTTAACCTTCCACCCTGTTTTTTTAAGTAAAAAGTCGAACTGTTTTTTTTCGAACTCATGATAATGCTTGTCCCAGTCGTCCGCTTCATTCCAATAGGCTTCTGCAAACCATAATTTTAAAGGAACCGATGCTACTAGCTTATCTGCCTTCAACTCTTTTAACACATTATACGGTGCAAAAAGATGCTCAAAAATTTCAAAAGCTGTAACACAATCACACGGAGTGCTTGCAACATTTTTAAAATTATCATCTAAATTTTCCCCTTTTGTGTTTTTAACTTTATAACCAGCATCTTTTAGAAAAGGGGTAAATGGATTTTCAGTACCTAAATCCAATAAACTAGCCTGCGATGGTAAGTGCTTTTCTAAAAAAGCTAATGTTTTTGAGTATCTGCGTTGATGCGTTTTGGCAATCTTCATCTATTCTTTTGTTTTACCCATAAATACATTTACCCCTTTTGGAAGAGGATTTCCGCTTGAACGTCTAAAGCTAACCACTTGCCCTGTATGATATATAGCGTCTGCGAGCGGTCCGTTGATCATGTTCCAGAACGGAAATGAAGATTGCTTCTCTCCCCTTTCAAAAATGACTTTAAGTTCAGCTAATTCTTTTGGGGTTTTATTTTTAAAATTCACAGTTGCTTCTTCAAGATAATTGAGTGTTTGTTTCCTCAATTCAACAAAATCTTCCGATTGGTTTGGAGCAGGACTTATACTGGGTAAGTTTAATGAAACATTCTTAAGAACATCTGCTAAACCGTGAATGTGTTTTAACGTTTCTTTGGTAGACTGTCCACTATCTGAAGGTTTATAATCCAGATCACCCGTTTGAAGTCCTTCTGTAGCCCAATAATAACGATAGCCTAGGCCTTCAATCATTCGAACAACTATATTTCCAGATTCATAGTTTTTTGAAGATTCTGGAATGGATTTAAACGGAAGTTCTTGTATTTGTTTTTTTTGTGCCATAGCGGTAGCGTTGATAAGAAAGAAAAGTATTATTAGGTATCGCATTCATTGTTATTTTATTCCTCTAAAATAGTATTTTAGCACTAATAAAGTTTTAAGATGTCAAAGAAATTAACAAGCCTAGCCGATTTAGCTAAATTGCAGTTCGAAAACCTGGCTCCAGATCCAGATCCTATAGAACAAGAAGATGCTCCTTTTGAAAAACAATTCCTTGAAGCACATTTCAGTAACAAAGGGCGTGCAGGGAAAACAGTTACTGTTATCAAAGGGTTTGAAGGTAATGATGGTGATTTAAAGCAATTGGGTAAAACTTTAAAAAAGGCTGTAGGCGTAGGTGGTAGCATTAAAAACAGAAAAATAATTATTCAAGGAAATTATCGCGATCAAGTCATGAAAATTCTGACCGATATGGGCCATAATGTTAAACGAATTGGCGGCTAACTTGAATTACCATTCTATTTCAGTTTTTCCGTTTATTTTTAAATACACATTACACTTGCTAAAATGTTTATTCCCAAACCAATAACCTTTATTGGCACTTAAGGGAGAAGGGTGTCCACCACTTAATATCAAGTGTTTACTTGGATCTATATGTTTGCTTTTCTTTTTAGCAAAACCACCCCACAACAAAAAAACTACATTCGATTTTTCTGAAGAAATTTTATGAATAAGAGTATCAGTAAATGTTTCCCATCCTTGTTTTTGGTGACTGCCTGGCTCATGCGCTCGAACAGTGAGTGTCGCGTTTAGTAGCATTACGCCTTGCTTTGCCCAACGCAATAAATTTCCACTTTTTGGATAGGAAACACTAAGATCAGTTTCTATCTCTTTGAAAATATTTATAAGCGATGGTGGATGTTTAATGTCATTTGGAACTGAAAAACTTAACCCTTCTGCCTGTCCTGGTCCATGATAAGGATCTTGCCCTAAGATAACCACCTTAAGCTGATCCAATGGACATAAAGCTAAGGCAGCAAATATGTCAGCCTGTTTAGGGAAGCAGCTATATTCTTTATATTCAGACGATACAAAAGCCTCTAAAGCTTTAAAATAAGTTAGTTTTGTTGTGTCTTTAAGGATAGTTTCCCAGGTGTGGGGTATAAGTTCCTGCATGAAATTTTGTACTTTTGCAGAGCAAAAATATGAAAATACCAGAGAAAGCACTTACTGACTTGGAATTTACTACGGTTCTCCAACAATTATCTCAACTTACCATTACATCTATGGGAAAAGAAAGCTGCTTGTCTCTTCAGCCCTTTGAAAATAAACAAGAGCTAATTCTTCAATTGGAATCGGTCTCGGAATTTACAGCGTCTTTTGCTAATGAAAATCGAATTCCAAATCATGGTTTTGATGATTTGACATCTGAAATCAATCTTTTAAAAATAGAAAATTCTGTTCTTGAATTAGAAGGTTTTCGTCGTATTGCCAAAGCTTCGGACATCATAAACATTTTACTTAAGTTTTTCGAAAAATTTAAAGAATACTACCCTAGGTTATTTGAGCAAAGTACAGATATTGAAATCACTAAAGACCTTATAATAGCTATAAACAATGTAATTGATCGATTCGGTGAGGTTAGAAACGATGCTTCTCCCGAGCTTTTTCAAATACGCAAAAGCATACAAGCGGTTCGCTCGAAAATCGGGCAAAGTTTTCAGCGGGCGTTAAGTCAATACACAACGGCTGATTACCTAGACGTCATAAAAGAATCTGTAGTTGAAAACCGTAGGGTACTTGCTGTAAAAGCAATGCACAGACGCAAAGTTAAAGGAGCCATCATGGGTAGTTCCAAAACAGGCAGTATTGTTTATATAGAACCCGAAACTACGCTCCAGCACACTCGAGAATTAAATAATTTACAGTTTGAAGAAACAGATGAGATTAAACGTATTTTATTAGCTTTAACTCAATACTTGCAACCCTATCGTCCGTTATTAATTCAATATCAAAAGTATTTGATCTTAATAGACACCTACCATGCAAGAGCAAAATATGCTGAGAGTACAAACAGTATTCTTCCAAAAATAAACTCCAACCGAGAGTTAACCTTAGTAAATGCTTTTCATCCCCTACTCTATTTATCGAATAAGAAAGAAGGTAAAACTACATTTCCTCAGGACATAACCCTAACCAAAGAACAGAGAATCATTGTAATTTCTGGACCAAACGCTGGTGGAAAAAGCATTACTTTAAAAACGGTAGGATTATTACAATTAATGCTTCAAACCGGAATGCTAATTCCTGTTCACGAACAGAGTACCGTTTGTTTTTTTGATCAAATTATCACGGATATAGGTGATAATCAATCCATAGAAAACCATTTAAGCACCTATTCTTACCGCTTAAAGAATATGAAATATTTTATTAGAAAATGTAATAAAAACACGCTTTTTCTGATTGATGAATTTGGTACAGGTTCTGATCCAGAACTCGGTGGAGCCCTTGCAGAATCTTTCTTGGAAGAATTTTACAACCGAGAGGCTTACGGTATTATAACAACACACTACTCTAACTTAAAAGTATTAGCCAATGAACTTCCAAACATGTCTAATGCCAATATGCAGTTCGATGACAGAACCTTAGAACCAATATTCAATCTCATCCTTGGAGAAGCTGGAAGTTCATTCACCTTTGAAGTTGCACAGAAAAACGGTATCCCATACAGCTTAATAAATCGCGCTAAGAAGAAGATAGAACGCGGAAAGGTTCGTTTTGACGCTACCATAGCTAAATTACAGAAGGAGCGCTCTCAGATGACTAAAACAGGAGATTCGCTTAGGAAGCAAGAGAGCAAAGCAATCGAGGAAAATAACCGCTTGGAGGTTTTAAATAAAAAAATAAAAGAAAAACTAATAGGCTATCAAGAACTGTTTGACCATAATCAACGTATGATTGTTTTGGGAAACAAAGTAAATGAAGTTGCAGATCGATATTTTGACAATGGAAAAAAACGTCCTCTAGTTGCAGATTTATTGCGACTGGTAGAAGGTGAGAATTCGAAGCGCAAGAAGAAAAGTTCTTCTGAGAAAAAGAAAGATAAAGAAGTAAAAGAAAAGGCCAATGCCGAAGCCAATAAGGCTATGGTGAGTATTAGGAAAGAAAAAAAGAAAAAGGCTGCTCCCGCGCCTGTTAAAGTTAAAGTTAACTTTAAATTAGGGGACCAAGTACGTCTCTTTGATGGTAAAGCCATCGGTACAATAGATTTTATAGAAAAAGAGAAAGCGATCGTGAATTACGGTATGTTCACCACTCAAGTTCGTTTAGAAGCACTAGATTTGGTTCAAGCTGCCAAAATTAAAAAATGAAAAACGCAATAATTCTTTATGATGGTCCTTGTGTTCTTTGTAATGCATGGGTTAATCGTTTGTGTAAATGGGATAAAAATGATCGGCTTCGATTTGCTACTCTTGATAGTAAAACTGGACGGGATTTTTTCAAAGAAAATAAAATTGACCCAAAAAAATCAGAAAGTGTTGTGTTTTGGATACCCAAACACAGCTTTGCTCTAGGCGCTCAAGCAACTTTTGAACTCTTCAAAACTTTAGGTGGCGGTTTTAGAGTAATCAGTTTTTTAGGAATTTTACCCAAATTCATTACGAAAGGAGTTTATAAAATTATAGCAAGAAATAGATACCGTTGGTTTGGGAAATTTGATGCTTGCCCCCTACCAAACATAAAATACATCCACAAATTCCTGGTTTAAAACCACTTGTAAACAAAGAAGTGAGTTGTAATTTATTTTTAAAAAGATTGAATAAAAAAGTATCCATATATATAATATTAACTCCAAATTAATTAAAAATATTAGCCTAGGAAAATTACATATTTATTGCCCTTAGGACTTTAGTATCTGTTATTTTATTACAACCCCTTTTTTATAAATTTTCAGCCCATCAAGACAGTGTCTTCATTTTACTCGGGTCGGAATGGAACCTTGGGGAAGAATAGGAGTTGGAGTTTTAGAGCTTATTTCTAGTTCTCTTCTTTTCTTGCCAAGGAAAATTTGGTTAGGAGCGGGTCTTGCTTCAGGTGTTATGTCTTGAGCAGTATTTATGAACATAACCATGCTTGGGATAGAGGTTAATAGTGATTAAGGATTGTTATTCTATACTTAAATTAATACTTAGTCTAATCATATTGTGTAACCACAAAAAGGACATTCCTTTTTTGAGTATACAGTAAAACTTTTATTATGATTAAACAAAATCCTCCAAAAGAATTAAAGCATTTGTTATAATTCTTTTAGACTGAAACCTAATAGGTGTTTCTATTTTTATAATGGATTTACTTTTTGATCTTACTAGATTAAATGATGCAGAATTAGAATTTAGATCTCAATTTCCTTTATGGATAAAAATGTTCTATGCCGCTGCTGTAACTCTAGGATTTCTTACTAGTATAGGATTAGTCTCACGAAAAGCTTGGTCAAAGAGTATTTTGAGAATATCTCTGATTTCAGTAATTATTCAAATGTATCAAAGTTTTTTTGTTGCAAACTCCCTTGATTATGTTGGAAATTCAGAAGTAATTATATCTTGTATAATTTTTGCAGGAGCGCATATATTAGTTTGGATAGCTAATTTTATAAAGATACAAAATAGTTTATTTGAGCTTTCCAATTGATTTAGCTACAAACATTGATACTGCAGCATCACCGGTAACGTTCACCACTGTTCTACACATATCTAGTGGTCGATCAATTGCAAATATTAGTGCTAATCCTGCTTCAGGTATTCCTGCTTGAGCCAATACAATAACTAACATTACAATTCCAGCACTCGGAACTGCTGCGGTACCAATAGAAGCTAAAGTTGCAGTGAATATAATTCCAAGTTGCGCACTTAGATTTAAGTCTAACCCAAAGGCTTGAGCTATAAAAACTGCTGCAACTCCCTGGTAAACACTAGTCCCGTCCATATTAATGGTAGCACCAATAGGAAGCACGAAACTAGTTACTTCTTTATCAACGCCTAAGTTACCTTCAACACACTCCATTGTAACCGGGAGTGTTGCAGCACTTGAGCTTGTAGAAAATGCTAATAATTGAGCTGGTGCAATTCCCTTAAAGAAAAATAAAGGGCTCTTTTTAATAATAAAACGAACCATTAGAGCATAAAAACAAATCATTATAGCTAGTGCGAATAATAAAGTAATTGCATACAATGCTAGCGCTTTAAATAGTTCTAAACTAGGAGCCTCAACTACTAGTGCAGCTAAAAGAGCAAAAACACCATAGGGAGCGGAAAGCATAATGAGGTCAATAAGCTTAAGTATAACTGCATTAAATGAATCGAAAAAACCTTTTACAGATGCAGATTGTTTCTCTGGAATTAAAATAATTCCAATTCCAAAAAACATTGCAAAGAATATAATCTGTAACATGTTGCGATTATCACCAGCGGCTGCAAAAATATTTGACGGTACAATGTCTACAAGAGCTTGTAAAGGAACTGCAGAACTTTGTTTTGCTGCTGCTTCTCGCTTTTGATCTGCATCAGAAGCATATGCTTGGACCAATTCTTTTCTAGTTTCAACACTGATTGATTTTCCTGGCTGAATAGAATTCACAAGAATTAACCCTATTATAACTGCAACAAGTGTTGTACTAATGTAGGTTAAAATTGTTCTACCTCCCATTTGTGAGAGTTTAGAGATATCCTTTAAATCAGAAACTCCTTTAATAAGAGAAGCTAAGATTAATGGAATGGCAATTAGCTTTAATAAGTTAATGAAGATTGTTCCGAAAGGTTTTATATAATATCCAACAAATTGGGAACCTCCTGATATATATGACATAACCAAACCAAAAATAACACCCAGTGCCATACCAATTAAAATCTTCCAGTGTAAAGCTAATTTTTTCATAAACTATTTTTTATTTGTTCTGCTAAGTAATTTAAAATCTGCTAGAACTAAAGCAGCCATAGCCTCAACTATTGGAACAGCTCTGGGAACAACACACGGGTCATGCCTCCCTTTACCTTCCATCACTACCTTTTGACCTTTATTGTCTATTGTGTCTTGTGCTTGCATTACAGTTGCAACAGGTTTAAAAGCAACATTGAAATATATATCCATCCCATTGGAAATACCACCTTGAATTCCTCCAGAACGATTGGACTGTGTTGTTCCATCAGTGTTATAAGGGTCGTTATGTTGACTTCCTTTCATTTGGGAACCAGCAAAACCGCTACCATATTCAAAACCTTTAACGGCATTGATAGACAACATTGCTTTTCCCAATTCGGCATGAAGCTTATCAAAAGCAGGTTCTCCAAGACCAACAGGCACGTTTTGAATTACACAAGTAATAACACCACCAACGGTGTCGCCTTCTTTTCTTATTTCGCGGATATAGGCTTCCATTTGCTCTGCCATAACAGGATCTGCACAGCGAACTGGGTTCTTTTCAATTGTTTCAAAATTTAGCTCCTGATAGTGCGTTTCCATTTTTAGAGGTCCAACTGCTGAAACAAAAGCAGAAATCTTTAACCCTGAAAGAAACTGTTTTGCTATTGCTCCTGCAACGACTCTACTAGCAGTTTCTCGAGCAGAACTTCTTCCGCCCCCTCTGTAATCTCGAAAACCATATTTTTGATCGTAAACATAGTCTGCATGTGAAGGCCTGTAACTATCCTTTATATGACCGTAGTCGTTAGACTTTTGATTCGTGTTATGAATTGCAAAACCTATTGGTGTTCCTGTAGTTTTACCTTCAAATATTCCTGAATAAAAAACAACTACATCCGGTTCCTTACGTTGTGTAACAATCGCTGATTGTCCTGGTTTTCTTCGATTCAATTCCATTTGGATTTTATCCAAATCTAGGGTAATTCCTGCCGGACAACCATCAATTACACCACCAATTGCGGGTCCGTGGGATTCTCCAAAAGTAGTAACGTTGAATAACGTTCCAAAACTATTTCCTGCCATATTAATTTTATAATAAACAAATATACTATATAAATTATGACCTTAAATCATTATCGCCATTCAATTACATCTTCCATTTAAGGTTGAAATTATAATCCGAATTCATATATTTGCACATGAAAAATTTTAAAATATTTTTTAGTCTTACTCTTGTTTTTAGTTTATTAATCATTTCTTGTAATTCTTTAGAGCCTGACAGCTTTATTGTCGAAGGGTCAACTGACTTTGAAGACGGACTCAGCGTTTATCGAGTAAAAGCTGGGCCAAATGGTCAGCCCATTACAGTAGACACAGCAAAAATTATAAAAGGGACTTTTAAATTCGAAGGTTTAATAAGTCAAATTGATATTAACTTCATTAACATTGAAGGACTCAATGCAAACATCCCTGTTATTATAGAAGAGGGAGTAATTAAAGCTGAAATTTTTAAGGATAATTTAAATTCGCCAAAAATTGGAGGAACACAGTCAAATAATGACCTTGACCAATATCGAGTTTCTACAAAAGCATATACAGACAAATTACAATTAATTGCACAAGAAATTAAGCAGGCTAATTCAGTTGGTGATAATATTTTAGCAGAAGATCTTACTTCTGAATATAGAGTCATTGAGCAAGAACTTAGTGTTTTTGAAAAAGGATTTATGAATTCTAGACCGAGCTCTTATATTGCAACATTAATCTTAGAGCGACTTGTTTTTACTAAAAAGGTTCCTCAAACGGAAGCAGTTGTTGTTTTTAATGGTTTTGACCAAAAAATTAAGGAAAGTGTTTCTGGTAAAAAAATAAATGCAATCATTAGCAAGCCTATTAATCCTAATGCCATCGGTGCAATTTCTCCTGCTTTTGAAGCACCAAATCAATTTGGTGAAATACTTTCTTTAGAATCTATGAAAGGGAAAGTTACTATAATTGACTTCTGGGCTTCTTGGTGCCGCCCTTGTCGTATAGAAAACCCTAACCTTGTTCGCTTGTATAAGCGCATGCATGACAAGGGATTAGAAATTATTAGTGTTTCTTTAGACAAGAGCAAAGCAAGCTGGATACAGGGCATTGAAGACGATGGTTTGATTTGGAACCACGTTTCTAGCTTAAAATACTGGAAAGAACCTGTAGCACTTCTTTATGGTGTGAGTGCAATTCCTAAAGCATTTATTCTAGATGAGAACGGTGTTATTGTAGCTAAAGATCTTAGAGGCGCTCAATTGGATGCTAAAATTGAAGAACTTTTGGCACGCTAGGTTTTAATTCTTTTTAAAAAGTATAAAACCCGTAACAGCAGTTACGATTCCAAGAAGAATTAAAGTTGAAAATGAGGTGTCAATAATCCAAGGGGCTAGAATTAATGTAGTAATAATTCCACCTATTGCTCCGCCAAAATGCGCGGTATGACCAATATTATCTTGTTGTTTTTTCATTCCAAAAAGAGTGTAAACTAAATACCCTATTCCAAAAACATACCCAGGTAGGGGAACAGGAAATATAATCAATGCTAATTTCATTTCAGGATACATTAAGATTGTTGCGTAGAGAATTCCCATTATTGCCCCACTAGCACCTACTGCACTATAATAAGAATCTTCGCGATGAAAATAAAGAGCAAAAAGGTTTCCAGAAATTAAACAGCCAAAGTACAAGATTAAAAAATTAACCAGTCCAAGTCCTTCCAGCGCTTGATCGCCAAACAAATAAAGCGCAAACATATTAAACGCCAAATGTGAAAAATCAACATGTAAAAATGCAGATGTAATGACTCTGAAGTTTTGACCGAGCTTAACAGCTGCAATATTAAATTTAAAACGATTAAAAAAAACAGTATCGTTGAAGCCCTTCAATGAAATTAAAAGGTTAGTAATAATGAGTGCTAAAATTATTGTGGAAAGTGATTGCATAAAGTCAATAAAATTGAATTCAAATATACTTATATTTGCTAAAAAAAAGTGTGCAGCTCTTAATCTATATAATTTCTTACCCTCTATTAATAGGGCTTTCAATTTTACCTCACTTCATTTTGTATGGTACCGCTGACTTTTTATATATAATTCTTTATAAGTTAGTTGGGTATAGAACTAAAGTAGTTCGAGAAAATCTTAATTTAAGTTTTCCTGAAAAGAGTAAAGCAGAACTTGCTATTATAGAACGTGCATTTTATAGACATCTATGTGATATTTTTATTGAAATGCTGAAAGCTCTAACCATTTCAAAAAAACAAGTTTTGAAGCGCTTTAAGTTCAATAATATGGAACTCATTAATCATCATTTAAGACAAAATAAGGGAGTTATTCTTGTCTGCGGTCATTATTCAAGTTGGGAAGGTATGCTGTCTATTGGATATCATATTGATGGAAAAGGCTATGCTGTTTATACTCCTCTATCAAATAAATATTTTGAGCGATTAATTGTGAAGTCAAGAAAAAAACATCAAATTTATTTAGGCTCACGATACGACGTTCTTCAAGACATTGCAAAGCATCAAAATAACAAAGAAGCTTATATCTATGGTCTAGCAGCAGACCAGTCGCCACAGCCAAAAGCTAGGAGTTATTGGAGAACCTTTATGGGAGTTGAAGTGCCTGTTTTTACTGGTGGTGAGCGGATGGCTAAACAATTTGATTTACCTGTTGTTTTCGCAGATATAAACCGTTTCAAGCGTGGATATTATGAAATAAACATTAGTTTAATCACTGATAAGCCGAACGAAACAAAGGAAAATGAGATTACTGATATATTTACAGAGACTCTAGAAGCCCAAATTCTAAAAGATCCTTCACAGTACTTCTGGACTCACAAACGCTTTAAGCATGTGGATAAAAATCCAAAGCTAATTTCCAAAAGCGAGTAATTCAGCTTTAAATCGATTCATTAAATCATCAGCATCTAGCTGAGAAGGTGCTTCCGTATACACTCGAATTATTGGCTCTGTGTTAGATTTACGAATATGTACCCAAGAGTTTTCAAAGTCTATTTTAACACCATCTATCGTGTTTGGTTTATTGTCTGTATATTTCTTTTTAATTTCATTGAGAAGATGGTCTACTTCCATTGAGGGTTCTAGTTCAATCTTGCCCTTACTCATAAAATACTCTGGATAGGTTTTTTTAAGTTCAGAAACGGAGAGTTTAAGCCCACTTAGTAGTGAAAGAAACAGAGCTGTACCAATTAATGAATCCCTACCGTAGTGAAGCTGTGGATCAATAATACCTCCGTTACCCTCGCCTCCAATAACCGCATCAACTTCTTTCATTTTAGTTACCACATTAACCTCGCCTACAGGACTGCTGAAATAGGATCCACCATGTTTTTCAGTTACATCCCTTAAAGCACGAGTGGAAGACATGTTGGATACTGTATTTCCAGATTTCTTAGACAGTACATAGTCAGCACAAGCTACAAGGGTATACTCTTCACCAAACATTTCTCCATTTTCATCCATAAAAGCTAAACGATCTACGTCAGGGTCAACTACAATACCTAAATCTGCACTCGTTTCAATTACTTTTTCCGAGAGCGCACCTAAATGTTCTTTTAATGGTTCTGGGTTATGTGGAAAGTGTCCATTTGGCTCGCAATACAATTCAATAACCTCTAAGTCAAATTCTTTTAAAAGTGCTGGTATTGCAATACCTCCAATAGAATTCACCCCATCAACTACAATCTTTAGACCACTTGCTTTAATTTTGTCAACGGTAACTAAAGGATGGTTTATAACCTCTTGGATATGCATTTCTAAACTTGTGTTGTTTTTTGAAATTTTACCTAAATCATCAACAGATGCAAAATCAAAATTATCTTTGTCAGCTAAATCAAGAATATGTGCTCCAGCTGCAGCATTCAAGAATTCTCCCTTTGAGTCTAATAACTTCAATGCGTTCCATTGCTTCGGGTTATGACTAGCTGTAAGTATTATCCCTCCTTGAGCATTTTCTTTTGGAACTACCATTTCTACAGTAGGGGTAGTTGCCATTCCTAAATCAATAACGTCAATTCCCAATCCAATTAAGGTGTTTGAAACTAAAGCCTGAAGCATTGAACCTGAAATACGTGCATCACGACCTATTACAATTTTAGCTTTTGAAGCATTGTTCTGTGATAAAATATACGTACCATATGCCGCCGCAAAACGCACAACATCAACTGGAGTTAGATTATCGTTAGGTTTTCCGCCAATTGTGCCTCGAATTCCAGAGATGGATTTAATCAATGTCATAAAGTAAATTTTATCAAAGATAAAGGAGTTCTAAAAAATTAATGTTGTTTTTGGATTAAATTGACTAATTCTGTAAAAAGAAAACTAGTTTTAATGAATGAATTATTTGGCACATATATATTTATCTGGAGCAGATATTGACCTCAGATTTGGAAATTTTATAGCCGATTCAGTTCCTAATAAAAATACATGGATTATTCAGGATCCATTCAGGAAGGGATTTTACTTCATCGGAAAATTGATAGTTTTACCGATCAGCATTCCATTTTTAGAGCTCACAAAAACTTTTGTTTGAAGATCACGGACATTATAACGCTGTTCTTATCGATATCTTTTATGACCACTTCCTGGCATAACTTTGGCATCAATAACATGAGCAGACCCTAGAACAGTTCTCCTTAGACTTTTATAATCAAATAGATATGCAGCAAGAGCTTCTTCCGTCTAAATTAAAATTAGATTTTCCTTATATGTTGAAAAAAAACTGGCTTTTGCAATACAAGAGTCTTGAAGGCTTAGAAGATATCTTAGGTAAAATGGAACTTCGCACAAAATTTAAGTCAAATTTTAAAGCTTCCATATCAAATTTAAAAACCCACTTCGCTGTTTATGAAAATGGGGTTTGTGTTTTTTTTGAAGAAATGCAAAAGTTTGTATCTTAAGAAAATAATATAAACAAATACTGCCCTATGAAATTAAAATTCAAATTATTTAATCAGACACTTTACATAATTCTTCTTTTAACCGTAAGTTGTACGACCACAAAACCCCAAATTAAAGGGGGTGTTGTTTCTGCAATGCCTTATGCATCTCAAGTAGGTGTGGATATTCTTAAAAAAGGTGGAAATGCTTACGACGCAATGATTGCAATTAACTTTGCTTTATCTGTTGTATATCCAGTCGCTGGTAATATTACGGGCGGTGGTTTTTTTGTTTATCGAAATGCAGACGGTACTTCAGGGACACTAGATTACAGAGAGCAAGCACCAAACGCAGCCTTTCGTGATCTATATCTTGATGACCAGGGAAATGTTATTCCTGGTAAAAGCACAGTTGGGGGTCTTGCTGTAGGTGTTCCCGGAACTGTTGCTGGAACATTAGAGATTCATAAAAAAATGGGGACTCTTCCGCTTATAGATTTAATGCAGCCTGCAATTGATCTTGCAGAAAAAGGATATGCAGTTACTGAAAAACAGGCAAGGAGTTTCAAAAGAAATCGCGAATTATTTATTAAAATAAATGGGCCAGAAACATTTTATAGTCAGGAATTTAAGGCTGGAGATGTCTTAAAAAACCCAGCGCTGGGTAAGGTTCTTAGAGCAATTACAGAAAATGGCATTAAAGGTTTTACACAAGGTTGGGTAGCAGATGCCTTAGTTGCTCGTGTCAAGGAAGCAGGTGGGATTATTACTCAAAAAGATTTAGAACAATACGAACCAAGATGGCGAGATCCATTAACTTTTAGATATAAAGAATTGAATGTAATCTCAATGGGATTGCCATCTAGTGGTGGAGTTTGTTTAAATCAAATGATGAAAATGGTTGAACCCTTCGACATTAAAACGCTAGGACATAATACTCAAAAAAGTATTCAACTGATGGTAGAGGCCGAAAGACGTTCTTATGCTGATCGAAGTGAGTTCTTGGGAGACCCTGACTTTGTTGACGTTCCATTAAAAATTTTATTAGACTCGCTTTATATAAACAAAAAAATGAAGAGTTTTGATTGGAATAAAGCTTCCCTATCTTCAGATATAAAACCCGGAGATTCATACTATTTCGAGAGCGATGAAACAACTCATTTTTCGATTGTAGATAATCAAGGAAATGCTGTAGCAGTAACGACAACTTTAAATGGTGGTTATGGCTCTAAAGTATTTGTAGAAGAGCTGGGCGTTTTTATGAACAATGAAATGGATGATTTTAGTAGTAAACCAGGAGTACCAAACATGTTTGGTTTATTAGGAAATGAAGCCAATTCAATAGTCCCCAAAAAACGTATGTTGAGCTCAATGACCCCAACAATTGTAGAAAAAAATGGAGAACTTTATATGGTTTTGGGTACGCCAGGAGGCTCAACAATAATAACATCAGTTTTCCAAACAATACTGAATGTTTACGAACATGATTTACCCATACAAGATGCAGTTAATGCCCCTCGATTTCATCATCAATGGCTGCCTGATTACATAACTTTTGAGCCAAAAAAATTTGATGCAAAACTACTCAAAAAGCTCAATGGTCTAGGTTATGCAGCAGAAGAAAAACGATCTCGGATTATCGGTAAAGTTGATGCTATTTTGATCGATGATTCATCTGTAATTACTTTAGGAGCTGATCCTCGTGGAGATGACACTGCCGTGAGCTACTAAAATTGTTTTAATTTTTAATCAATTGAAAATTTAGTTCAGACTAAAGTTGTATTTTTAGAGCTTAATTTTGCTATGAAAAACAATTCTAATGTTATCGATGTCCAAGGTGCTCGTGTACATAACTTAAAAAATATAGATATTCGGATTCCAAGAGATCAACTTGTTGTAATAACAGGTCTTTCAGGAAGCGGAAAATCATCACTCGCATTTGATACAATTTATGCAGAAGGGCAACGTCGTTACATGGAGACATTTTCCGCTTATGTGCGTCAATTTCTAGGTAATTTAGAGCGTCCTGAAGTCGATAAAATTGATGGTCTCTCGCCTGTTATTGCTATAGAACAAAAAACTACTTCCAAAAGTCCACGATCAACCGTAGGTACAATAACTGAAGTTTATGATTTTTTAAGGCTATTGTATGCCCGGGTTGGTACAGCGTTTAGCCATCAAACTCATGAGAAAATGATAAGCTATACCGATGATCAAATCATTGAGCTTATTCAAAAAGATTATGCTGAGCAGCGTGTTATTATTTTGGCACCAATAATAAAATCAAGAAAAGGTCATTATCGTGAACTTTTTGAAAACTTAGGGCGTCAAGGCTTTATAAAAGTTCGAGTAGATGGAGTTATCGTTGAACTTTCAAGAGGTATGAAACTCGATCGATACAAAACACATGACATTGAACTGGTAATTGATAGGTTGCGAATTAATGATAGCATTAACGGAATAAAACGTCTGCAGGAATCCTTAATTACAGGAATGTATCAGGGAGGTGATACCATTTCAATCTATGATGAAGACAGCCATAAAGCACGTTATTTTAGTCGAAATTTAATGTGTCCAACTTCGGGAATCGCATACCAAAATCCTGAGCCTAACAGCTTCTCTTTTAACTCTCCAAAAGGGATGTGTAACGATTGCCGAGGATTAGGAATACAACAAATAGTTAACAGGGATAAAATTATTCCCGACTCTTCAATCTCGATTAAAGCAGGAGGAATTATACCTCTTGGCTCAGAAAAGAGTTCTTGGAGTTTTAAGCAAATGGAGATTATTGCTCAACGATATGATTTTAACCTATCGGATCCCATTAATAAAATTCCAGCTGCAGCTCTTGAAATTATTTTAAAAGGTGGAGCCGAAACTTTCACTGTTGAATCTAAAACCTTAGGGATTACAAGGAGTTATAAAATAGATTATGAGGGAATAGAAAATTTCATTAAAAATCAATTCGAACTAGCAAGCTCAACAAATATAAAACGCTGGGCTAGTGATTTCATGGATGAAAACAATTGCTTAACCTGTAAGGGCTCACGGTTGAGTAAAGAAGCTCGATTTTTTAAAATAAATAAACTAAACATTGCTGAACTAGCTCAAATGGATCTCGATGAGTTGTATGCATGGTTCGACAATTTACCTCAATTTCTCTCTGTAAATGAATTGAAAATAGGTGAAGATGTAATAAAAGAAATAAAGTCGAGACTTCAATTTTTACTCAATGTTGGGTTGAATTATTTATCTCTAAGTAGATCTTCTAAGTCTTTGTCTGGTGGAGAAGCTCAGCGCATAAGACTTGCTACTCAAATTGGTTCTCAGCTCGTTGGAGTATTGTACATTTTGGATGAACCTAGTATTGGATTACATCAACGTGACAATGAACGTTTAATTCAGTCTTTATTTTCTTTAAGAGATTTAGGGAATTCAGTCATCGTAGTTGAACACGATAAGGAGATGATTATTAAAGCAGATCATGTAATAGATATAGGACCGTTTGCTGGTAAAAACGGAGGTGAAATAATTTCAGAAGGAAAGCCTGATCAGCTTTTAACAAAAAACTCATTAACTGCACAATATTTAAAAGGAATTAAGACGATTGAAATTCCTCATACTAGAAGAAAAGGAAATGGCAAATCAGTTGTTCTGTCTAATTGTTCAGGTAATAACTTAAAAAATGTAACCCTACAACTTCCTCTGGGAAAAATGATTGGAATTACCGGGGTATCAGGTAGTGGAAAATCTTCGCTAATCAACGGTACACTTTACCCAATTCTTAATGCACATTTCTTCAATGGTGTTACTAAACCACTTCCCCATAAAAGCATTACAGGTCTTGAACACCTAGATAAGGTTGTTGATGTAAATCAAAGTCCAATTGGCCGAACACCGAGAAGTAATCCTGCTACATATTCAGGTGTCTTTAGTGAAATACGTTCTTTATTTACCCGAACTCCAGAAGCACAAATTCGAGGTTATAAGCCAGGAAGGTTTAGTTTTAACGTGTCGGGAGGAAGGTGCGAAACTTGTATGGGTGGAGGAATGAAGGTTATTGAAATGAATTTTTTACCCGATGTATTAGTAGAATGTGAATCCTGTCAAGGAAAACGATTTAACAGAGAAACATTAGAAATTCGTTTTAAAGGAAAATCAATATCGGATGTATTAAATATGACAATAGATCAGGCTTGTTTCTTTTTTGAGCCTATTCCTAAAATTTATAGAAAACTAAAAACACTTCAAGATGTTGGATTAGGATATATAAGTCTTGGTCAGTCCTCTACTAACTTATCTGGTGGAGAAGCACAACGCATAAAATTGGCTACTGAGCTTTCAAAAAGAGATACGGGTAATACTTTGTTTATTTTGGATGAACCTACTACAGGATTGCATTTTGAAGATATTAGAGTGCTTTTAGAAGTGTTAAATAATTTGGTGCGTAAAGGCAATACAGTTTTAATCATAGAGCACAACATGGATGTGATTAAGCAAGTAGATCATATTATTGATATAGGCTATGAAGGAGGTAAAAATGGTGGCGAGATTATTGTTGAAGGTACACCAGAAGAAATAATAAAACATTCAAAAAGTCATACAGCGTATTATTTAGCAAAAGAATTAAAACCCTAAATCACATGAGCCCTCAAATTAAAAATAAAAGCTGGAACACTACAAAAACAAATGATTCTTGGTCCTTATTTAAGATCATGGGTGAATTTGTTTATGGATACGAAAAAATGGGAAGCATCGGACCTTGTGTTTCTATATTTGGATCGGCTAGGATCAAACCTAATCACGCCTATTATAAATTAGCTAAAGAAGTTTCTGCAGCGGTTGCAAAAGCAGGATATGGGATCATTACAGGTGGTGGCCCTGGTATTATGGAGGCTGCAAACAAAGGCGCGCAAGAAGTTAACGGAACTTCAGTAGGATTAAACATTGCACTACCTTTTGAGCAAACCGAGAATCCATTTATAGATAATGATAAAAATTTATCTTTCGAGTATTTTTTTATTCGAAAGGTTATGTTTGTTAAGTATGCACAAGCTTTTGTTGTTATGCCGGGTGGCTTTGGAACATTAGATGAGTTATTTGAAGCAATTACACTAATTCAAACCAAAAAAATAAATCGAATCCCTATAATTCTTGTGGGTACAAGTTTTTGGACCCCTCTAATCGATTGGATTCATAATACATTATTAAGCAGTGAGTTAATTAGTAAAGATGATTTGGATTTATTTTCTTTAGTAGATACTAAAGAAAGAGTTTTAGAATGTCTTTCAGACTTTCATTCTGAAGAAATTTTTAAACCAAACTTTTAGTCTAGTGAAACAACTTCGCTATTTATTATTGACCCTTATTACTTACTTGCCTATTTCGATAATGGGACAATATAAATTGCCTCAGTACGACATTAAAATTAAATTAATTACTGCAGAAAAAATATTAAAAGTCACGCAAACCATAAAATATCGAAATGGTACTCCTAAAGCCTTGAAAACTCTTTATTTAAATGATTGGTCTCATGCATATAGTTCTTCAAAATCACCATTAGCCCAAAGATTTGCTGAAGAATACGATCGTCGATTTTATTTAGGATCAAAAGCTAAGAGAGGAGAAACTAGTGAATTGAAAATCTTCATAAATAATAAAGAGATTAATTGGTTTCGAAAAGAAAATCAACTTGATATTATTAGAATTTCTTTGAGTAAAGATTTAATGGTTGATGAGCAAATAAACATAAGACTTAGCTATAACATTGAAATGCCTGATGCCCGATATACTGGATATGGTATAGTGTCAGAAAAAGAATTTTATTTAAAGAATTGCTTCATTCAAATCGCTCCATTTATTGATGGAAAATGGATAACAAACAGTAATTTAGATCTTGAAGAAACAAGTACGTTACCTGCTAATTTTTCCTTAGAATGGGACGTGCCAATACATTTGAATGTTAATTCGAACTTAACACAATGGAAAGAATCTAAAACAAAAGACCGCAAATTTATATCCCAATCCATAAGCAAGGCAAAAGAAATCCAATTTCATATAAGCGAAAAAGAATATTCCTATTTTTCAATAAACGGGTTGAAAATTGGTACAGATTTCAAGAAAGTTACTGATGACAAATTTGATCCAACACCAAGCTTAATTAAAATTGAATCTTTCGTCAGGGAACGTTTTGGTGCATTTCCACAAAATAAGATGCTGCTTTCTGAATCTGATTATAAAAAAAGAACATATTTCGGTTTAAGTTCAATCCCTTCTATTTTTTATCCTTTTACAGATCAATTTAAATTTGAAATAAAAGCATTAAGTGTCTATTTAAACCATTATTTAACAGAACAGTTCTTACTTGATCCAAGAGAAAGTTTTTGGTTAACTGGAGGTCTTCATTCGCTGCTATTAATGGAATATGTTGAATATCATTACCCAAATCAAAAATTACTCGGAGCAATTTCTAGACAGCCTTTATTAAAACCATTTTTAAAAAATTACACATTAAGTGAATCCAAATTTAATGAGGGATTTTTGTTTTTTAGTGAGTATACCATCCGCAATAACATCCAGCAAGCTCCATTAACTTCAAAAAGTGACTTAATTAAGTTTAATGAACGTGTTTCTCAGCCTGCTTTGGTGGCACACGGTATTCGCTATGCGTATAATTATCATGGAAAGGAGATAATAAATACAGCTTTTAAAAATCAAATTGGAAAAGTTCAATCGAAAACCCAATTATTAGATGCGTTAACAATGGAAATAGATATCCCATGGTTCACCAAAGGATTTTTAAGCAGTCGAAATTCAATTGATTTAAAGTTTAAAAAACTAACTCGCTACTCAGATTCAATATCAGTAAAAGTAAAACAAATTCAAGCTAATTTAATCCCGTACACAATTGCACAGCTTAGGAATGATAGTGTTATTCAGTCATTTCAAATCATTAACCCAAAAAAAACATCAAAGATTCAATTGAAAAATATTGGGGCTGATTATTTAGTAATAAATCCTGTTTCTAAAATACCTGAATTTAATCAACAAAATAATTACAGAAAATTAAAGAGAACTTCATTAAAACCACTAAAATTTACCTTCATTAAAGATTTAGAAGATAGAAAAAGGAGTCAAGTTTTTTTTAATCCTAAAATAGACTTTAATGCATACGATGGTTTAACTTTTGGAACTAAGCTATCTAACAAGGCATTTCAAAGAAAACCATTTGTATATGAATTTAACCCCAACTATAGTTCGCGCTTAAACAATCTGGTTGGATCGATAAGTGTCAACTATAAAATATACAATGAAGACTCCTCATTTTATTTAACCCAATTAGGTTTGTTTGGGAGTAGTTTTCATTATGATGAAAATCTACGTTACAAAATATTTGTCCCCTCCCTAACAGTAATTAAACGTCCTGATGACTTCAGATCCAATGAACGAGAAGCTTATTCCCTATCTTATGTTAGTGTAAATAGAGAATTTGGTTCAGATGAGATTTCAACCCCAAACTATAATGTTGGGAATTTAGGGTATTTGTACGCTAACAAAGAAGCCATTCGGTTTTTGAAAATTGGATTAAATCTAGAGTTTTCAAATCTTTTTGGTAAATTAAATTTCAATACAGAATTTCGTCATCTCTTTCATGATGGAAGAACCGTTTCTCTTCGATTTTTTGGAGGTAAATTCTTATGGAACAACATTCAAGACACGTCCTACTTTGACTATAGCCTTAACAGATCTTCTGATTATTTGTTTCGATACAACTATCTGGGAAGATCAGATAACGATGGAATATACAGTCAGCAGTTTATTTTATCTGAAGGTGGATTTAAGTCAAAATTTGAAAACCCAAATGCTAATGATTATATACTTGCTACCAATTTTGGTTTTAGTGTATGGAAATGGGTAGAGGTTTATGCCGATTTAGGGCTGACTAAGAATCGGAATTCTAAGGCAAGAGGCTTTTATGACTCCGGTTTAAGAATAAACCTTGTTCCGGATTATCTGGAATTTTATTTTCCGATCCAGAATTCAGAAAATTACGTTCTAAATGATGCTGATTATTTTTCAAATATGCGTTTTGTCCTAACAGTTGATTTGAACAACCTTAAACAGTTATTTTCGAGAAGATGGTTTTAGTATCTTGAGGTTTAGTTTCTTGAACTAAGAAATAGTATATTATACTGTCTCCCTTAATTTTTGTAAATTCGCAATGCTAATTTTTCACCATGCTAAACAAAAAACTTGCCGTAGAAATTCCACTTTCTTATAAAGATTTCAAAGAGCAAGTACTTGCAGACTATAGATTAATCTCGTTAAGTCGGGAGTGTTCTATATTGGGAAGAAGAGAAGTAATGACTGGAAAAGCAAAATTCGGCATCTTTGGTGATGGAAAAGAATTGCCCCAGTTAATTCTAAGTAAGTTTTTTAAGAATGGAGATTTTAGATCTGGATACTACCGAGATCAAACAATTCTAATGGAACAAGGGCATTTAAGTCCTAAAGAAATTTTTGCTGCACTATATGCTCATCCGGACATAGAAGCCGAACCTATGTCTGGTGGAAGGCAAATGGGTGGTCATTTTGTTACCAGAAGTAACGAAGAAGATGGGAGTTGGAAGAAACTTACAGATCAAAAAAATCACAGTTCAGACATATCCCCTACTGCGGGTCAAATGCCTCGTTTAGTTGGTTTAGCACAAGCTTCAAAAGTATATCGAGCTTTAAACATAAAAGATTCCGAAAAATTTTCTGAAAATGGAAATGAAATTGCTTGGGGAACTATTGGAAATGCAAGTACCAGTGAAGGACTTTTCTTTGAAGCCGTCAATGCAGCTGGAGTTATGCAAATCCCTATGGTTATTAGTGTTTGGGATGACGACTACGGGATTTCCGTTCATAATGACGAACAAACAACTAAGGGAAGTATTTCAAAAGCTCTTGAAGGATTACAGCGAAATGATACTGAAAAAGGTTTTGAAATATTAACGGTTAAAGGTTGGGACTATGCAGCATTGGTAGAAACCTATAAATATGCTGAAAAATTAGCTCGAAATCAACACGTTCCAGTTTTAGTCCATGTACAAGAATTAACTCAACCACTAGGACATTCAACCTCTGGATCCCATCAAAGATACAAGACTAACGAACGTTTAGATTGGGAAAACCGATACGATTGTAACCTAAAAACAAGGGAATGGATCCTCAGTAACGGTTTTGCTACTGATGAAGAGTTAGCGGCAATTGAAGATGAAAATAAAAAAATAGTGCGTCAGGCAAAGTCAGATGCATGGAGTGACTATCAGAACCCTATAATTGAATGTAAAAAGCAAATCAAAATATTGATTAAAAAGGCAACACAATCAACTAATAATGATTCCAATTTTCAAATACTTAATAAGCAACTAAATGGTATTTCTGAGCCAACGTATAAAGACTTGCTGCATACAGCCCGAAAAGCTTTACGAATATTAACTCATTATGATCATCCTGTAAGATCAGAAATTAGAGTTTGGAAAAACGAGCTTACAGAAAAACTAAATCCAAAATTTAGTTCTCACCTTCATAGCCAGTCTGACAAAAGATTAGCAAATATAGATTTGGTTGCTGTTCAATATTCTGAAGATGAAGAGTGGGTAGATGGAAGAATTATTATTAGGGATAATTTTGACGCCCTATTAGGAAGTAATGATAAACTCTTGCTTTTTGGAGAAGACGTCGGAGTTATTGGTGATGTAAATCAAGGCTTAGAAGGCATGCAATTGAAGTATGGAGCGACTAGAGTAGCAGATACTGGGATACGTGAAGCTACAATTATGGGTCAGGGAATTGGTCTGGCTTTAAGGGGTCTTCGTCCTATAGCTGAAATTCAATACCTAGATTATATACTGTATTGCATTCAAACTTTAAGTGATGATCTCGCTTCCTACCACTACAGAACTATTGGAAAACAGGCTGCTCCATTAATTATTAGAACCCGAGGACACCGTTTAGAAGGAATCTGGCATAGCGGATCTCCGATGGGAGGAATTATAAATCTTGTTAGAGGAATTAACGTTGCAGTGCCAAGAAATATGACTCAAGCAGCTGGAATGTATAATACATTATTAGAAGGAGACGAACCAGCAATCGTTGTTGAAGCTCTAAATGGATACCGTCTAAAAGAACGTAAACCTTCTAATCTAGGTCAATTTAGAATTCCCCTGGGGAAAGTTGAAGTTATTAAAGAGGGGGCAGATATAACTATAGTTTCTTATGGTTCAACGTTGCGAATGGTTGAAACAGTAGCTAAAGAACTGATGCAGTTTGATATTGATGTTGAAGTAATTGATATTCAAACCTTATTGCCTTTCGACATAGCCCATGATATCCAAAAAAGTGTTGAAAAAACAAATCGAATTTTAGTAATTGATGAAGATGTTCCTGGAGGTGCTTCTGCCTATATTCTTCAGCAATTAATTGATGTTCAGAATATATTTCCCTTATTAGATAGTACACCGCAAACATTAACTTCTAAACCACACAGACCGGCTTATGGTAGTGATGGAGATTATTTTTCCAAACCATCAGAAGATGATATCTTTGAAAAAGTGTATGCCATAATGCACGAATCTAACCCAGAAGCTTTTCCAATAATTTAAACGGATACGATTTTAATAATCAATTCTTTCATAAGTTCTTCAGATGGAAGATTTTGTGCTCCTACTCCTTTACTTTTCATGTCTGCATCCTTAATAAAGCCTATTACTCTAGCAATCTGTTTCATAGAATAAAAACGCGCTGCGCCTTCATAGTCCTTTATGAAATAAGGAGAAACTCCTAATACGGATGGGGCTTTTGAAACTGATGACAAGCCTTGAAAAAGTAATAATTTTTGAAAAAAGTTAAATAAAACAGTAATGGTTAATGTAATCGGATGTTTTTTTGCATTCGAAGCCATGTAGCGAACTATTCTAAATGAATGTTCAATATCTCGTTTTCCTAAAGATTTTTGAAGTTCAAAACCATTGAAGTCTTTACTATATCCGATATGCTTTTCTATTAAATCAGGAGTAATTTCTACTCCCGCTTCCACCCTACTGCTTAACTTCTCTAGCTCCTTGTCAATTTTACTTAAATCAGTTCCTAAAAAAGAAATTAATAAAGGAAGTGCATGGGGATTAAAATTAAAACCATAACGCAAGCCTCTATCTTTAATCCAAGCAGTAACCTGGTTTTCATACAGTGGTTTGGTTTCTAAAATAACACCTGTTTTTGCAATTGCCTTATATGACTTTTTACGTTTATCTAACTTTTTATGTTTGTAACAAAGGACCAAGACCGTTTGTTGAAGCGGATTTTCTAGGTATGGAAGAAGTTCATCAATGTTACTGTCAAGATATTGAGCTTCTCTAACTACCACAAGCTGATGGGATCCCATCATAGGAAATCGCTTTACTGTCTCAATAATTTCGGCAGGAAGAGCATCTTTTCCATAAAAAATAGTGGAATCAAAATCACGAGCAGACTCATCTACTACATGAGTAGACAAGGCTTTTGTAACTTGATCAATAAAAAAGGGTTCAGAACCCATCAATAAATATAACGGAGCATACTCTCCTTTTTTTATTGAACTAAGTATTTGATTTATGTCTTTCAAAGCTAAAAAATGCTCATTTTTGTATTATGGAACAACTTAATTTTCCCGCTTATGCGTTTACCCTCAAAAATAAGGAAAATAAGACGTATATCTTGGATTTGATTCGTAAAAAGAATTTGTTGCTTACGCCAGAAGAATGGGTTCGTCAACATTGTATTAATTTTCTTAATTCAGAACTAGGTTATCCAAAAAGCTTAATCAATGTTGAGAAGCAAATTAAAATTCACGGTAAACTTAAACGTTACGACATTGTAGTTTATACACCACAAGGAAGTGTTGGTATTTTAGTTGAATGTAAAGCACCCTCAATTTTAATTTCACAAGATACATTCGATCAAATAGCGCAGTACAACATGACATTAAATAGTATGTATTTGATGTTAACTAATGGTAAAGAACACTATTTTTGTTTTATGGATTTCGAAAATAAAACCTATCGCTTCATTTCAGAACTCCCTAAATATAACGTATGACAGTTGCTGTAGTAATATTAAATTGGAATGGTAAAAAGATGCTTCAGCGTTTTTTACCCGAAATTGTACTACATAGTAAAGAAGCCTCTATTTATGTGATTGACAATAATTCATCAGATGATTCTATTGCTTTTATTAAGAATGAATTTCCAAATGTAAAAAGAGTTGTAAACCCAGATAATCTAGGTTATGCAGGTGGATATAACTTGGGTTTAAAAGGAATTAAAGAAGACATACTTTGTTTGATTAATAATGACGTTAGGGTTACTAAAAACTGGTTACCTCCAATTATTGATTTTTTTAAATCAAATCCAAATACTCAAGCAGCACAGCCTCATATACTCGACGAAAACCAACGTACAAAATTCGAATATGCTGGAGCGGCTGGCGGATATATAGATCGTTTTGGGTACCCGTTTTGTAGAGGAAGAATATTCGACACCCTAGAAGAAGATAAGGGGCAATATGATGGTAATGAAGCTGTGTTTTGGGCTTCAGGCGCTTGCCTTTTTATCAGAAATAAACTGTTCAATGAATTAGAGGGGTTTGATGAAGATTTTTTTATGCATCAAGAGGAAATTGATCTTTGTTGGAGGATTCGTAATTTTGGAGGCACAACATATAGCATTGGAGGCTCGAAAGTGTATCATCTTGGAGGTGCAAGTCTTCCGAATTCTCCCTTAAAGGTTTTCTATAATTATAGAAATTCACTTTATATGTTACTTAAAAACATCCCTTCAATACAATTGCCCTTAATTTTTATTATAAGATTACTTCTCGACGGGATAGCTGGTTTGCGTTTTTTATTAAAAGGAGAATTTAAAAATTGCTTTAATATATTAAAGGCTCATGTAAATGTTTACGTCAACCTTTTTAAAATAATCAAAAAGAGAAGAAAAATTAACTCAAAAAATCCCTATTACAGCTTAAATAGTATTGTTTTTAATTATTTTATCTTAAAAAAAAGCAAAATTTCCGAGATAAGATTATCTAAGTCTTAAATTATAGTAACTTTAACAACCAAAATAAAAATAATTTTCATGAAAAATTCGTACCTCTACATCCCTTTAGTTGCCATCCTTTTGGCTTCTTGCGTCTCGCAAAAGAAGTTTACAGAACTACAAGCGCTCCAAGATTCTACAAAAGATATGCTAAACAGCACAACTGTTAAGTTAAACACTTGTGATGAAGACAAGGCTGCTGCTCTTGCTTCTGTAGCATCACTTCAAGAACAAATTCGTTTCTTGAAAGAAAATAATTCTGACCTAATTGATAACTTAGGTAACCTTACTACCTTGTCTCAAAAAGGTGCTGAAAATCTTGAAAAATCTTTAGAAAGTCTAAAAGAAAAAGATACTCGAATCACTAGCCTTAGAGATGCTGTAACAAAAAAAGACTCTGTTACACTTGCTTTAGTAACAAGCCTTAAAGGTGTATTAGGGAATCTTGGTGATGATGACATCGAAATCAATGTTGAAAAAGGTGTTGTATTTATTTCTATTTCTGACAAGCTTTTATTTAACAGTGGAAGTTCTACTGTTTCTAAGAAAGCAAAAGAGGTTCTTGGAAAAGTTGCAAAAGTTGTATTGGATAAACCTGAATTAGAGTTTATGGTTGAAGGTCATACAGACAATGTGCCAATCAGTACAGACTGTATTGTCGATAACTGGGATCTTAGTGTAAAAAGAGCAACTTCTGTTGTTCGTGTACTTGAAAAAGACTTTGGTGTTCCACCAGAAAGAATGACTGCAGCAGGAAGAAGTTCTTATGCTCCTTTATTAGAAAACGATGCTCCTTCTAACCGAGCTAAAAACAGAAGAACTCGTATCGTAGTTCTTCCAAAATTAGATCAGTTTTATGACTTAATAAGCAAAGGAATGGATGCTGCTGAATAAGCTTTTATCCTAAATATAATATTAAACGCCCTTTCAATAAAGGGCGTTTTTTTTACAAAAAATCTACTGAACCTTTTCCTTTTCTAACAATGAAAGGTTCGCCTTGAGTCAAATCGATTACAGTAGACGGTAAATTACCTCCAGCTCCTGTTTCAATCATAATGTCGACTATGCTATTCCATTCTTCAAAAATAACCTCTGGATCAGTTGTATAATCAATGATTTTATCTTTGTCATGCAACGACGTTGTAATTAATGGTGCTGGTAATAAAGGAAGTAATATTTTTAATATAGGATCGTCTGAGATTCGAATTCCAATTGATTTTCTTTTATCAAAAGGCTTAGGCAGTTTTTTACTACCTGGCATGATAAAGGTATATGGTCCTGGTAAAGTACTTTTTAATAATCTAAAAGTTGAGGAATCGAATTGTTGAACATACCCAGACAATTCACTCAAATCGCTAAATAAAAAACTAAAAGGTGCCTGTTCTGCCTTAACCCCCTTAATTTTTGCTAGTCTATTTAATGTTTTTATACTCGAACTTAAGCATCCTATGGCATAAACGGTGTCGGTTGGGTAAATTACCAATGCACCTGAAATTAATGCAGCAGCAACATCCTTAATGACCTTAGTGTTTGGGCTTGATGGGTATAAGGAGTGTATAATAGCCATTAATCGATGATTTTGAGTTTAGCAAACCGTAAAAGCAGTTTTTTATCACCAGTTCCGTTAAATTTAATGGTTGCTTTTTTATCATTACCCGCTCCTTCTATTAGGGTAACAATTCCTTTCCCAAAACGTTGATGTTCAACTTTAGTTCCTACAGCAAGATCAATTACATGCTCCTTAGAATCCGAATCGTTCTGACTTGTGGATTGGATTTTACGAAGTTTTTTTAACTGCGTTGGATTAGGTACAGTATTGGGCTTTCCTTCCCATGATTTTGGTTTTTTAATTTGTTTTTTAGGAACATCAGTACTTCCAAAAATGCTTGTATTGACTAAAGGTTTGAATTCATAATCAGATTTTGGAATTTGGTAATCTAAATACTGTTCATCAATTTCTTCAATAAAACGACTGGGTTCAGCGCTGTTTAATTTTCCCCATCGGTATCGGGATTGAGCATAAGATAAAAAAGCACGTTCCTCTGCTCGTGTTAGAGCAACATAAAATAAGCGGCGTTCTTCTTCTAATCCTCCTCGAGAATCTAAATTCATTGGCGATGGAAAAAGGTCTTCTTCCATACCAACAACATACACATAGGGATATTCTAAGCCTTTAGCCAAATGAATGGTCATCAGCGATACTCGATCCGTGTTTTCATCTTTATTTTCGCTATCAAAATCAGTTGCTAAAGCAACGTCTTCTAGAAATTCTGTAAGCGCTCCAGAGGCATCTGCAAGCTCTTGTTGTCCTTCAGTAAAATCTTTAATTCCATTGAGAAGTTCCTCAATATTTTCAATTTTACTCACCCCTTCTGGTGTTCCATCTTTTTTTAAGTCAGAAACAATGTACGTTTTTTTGGTTACTTCATCAGCAATTTCAAAGGCATTAGCCGTTTCATTAAAAATTTGAAAACTTTTTATTAGCGTTACAAACTGCTCTAATTTATTTACAGTTCCTGAATTAATTCCTATACCCAAACTTCCTGACTTTTCAGCAGTTTGAAATAGTGATAACCCATGCTCTTTAGCTCCAACAACCAATTTATCGATTGTTGTTTGTCCGATTCCCCGTGCAGGGTAGTTTATGATACGTTTTAAACTTTCTTCATCTTTTGGATTAATGATGACTCGTAAATAAGCCAAGGTGTCTTTAATCTCTTTTCTTTGATAAAACGACAATCCGCCAAATATTTTATAAGGGATATTTCTCTTTCTAAGTGCATCTTCCATCGCACGAGATTGCGCGTTAGTTCTATATAAAATAGCAAAATCATTAAATTTTCGTTGCTCAGTTAAGTTAAAATCATAAATACTACCTGCTACATGACGTCCTTCATCTGCATCCGTAGGACAACGCTGAACTTTGATTTTATTACCCGTATCATTTGCTGTCCATACCTTTTTATCAAGCTTGGTTTTGTTGTGGTTTATAATAGAATTAGCTGCATTTACAATGTTCTGAGTTGAACGGTAGTTTTGCTCCAAACGGTACATGGCAACATTATCGTAATCCTTTTGAAAGTTCAATATGTTGTTGATGTTTGCTCCACGGAACGCATAAATACTCTGTGCATCGTCTCCTACAACACAGATATTCTGAAACTTATCTGAAAGTGCACGAACTATCAAATACTGTGAATGATTTGTATCTTGATACTCATCAACCAAAATGTATCTAAAGCGGTCTTGGTATTTTGCCAATACTTCTGGAAAACGATTTAAAAGTTCGTTCGTTCTAAGGAGTAAATCATCAAAATCCATTGCACCTGCCTTAAAGCATCGATCAACATACTCTTTATATATTTCTCCCATTTTTGGGCGTCTCGCCATAGCATCAGACTCTTGAAGGTCGCCATCGTTATAATAAGCTCTAACAGTTATTAAGCTGTTCTTGAATGCCGAAATTCTACTTCGAACTTGTTTCTTCTTATAAATGTCTTTCTCTAAGCCCATTTCTTTAATTATAGAAGAAATAAGACGTTCAGAATCTTGCGTATCATAAATGGTAAAATTTGAAGGATAGCCGAGTTTATCGGCTTCGCTCCTTAGAATTCTAGCAAAAACGGAATGAAAAGTTCCCATCCATAAATTCTTCGCTTCCCCGTCACCTACAAGTTCAGCGATTCGTCCTTTCATCTCTCGAGCAGCTTTATTGGTAAATGTCAATGCTAAAATTGAAAAGGAATCAATTCCCTGACTCATTAAGTATGCTATTCTATAGGTAAGGACCCTTGTTTTACCAGAACCAGCTCCAGCAATAACAATTAAGGGACCATCTTTGTGTAAAGTAGGTTCCTTTTGGGCTTCATTTAGGGAATTTATATGTACTGTTAAATCTTGTTTCATGAAAGACTAAAATAATACTTTGAATGTTTATTAATGCATAAATAAAACTTTTTATATGATAAATTATGAACCGTTTTTAACCCTAATTTTCAACATCAAAGTAGATAAATATAATAGGATGGTAAACTAGATATTATTTTACTACATTTAAATAAAAATAATTTCTAGATTAAAAAATATCATGAAAACATCCCTAAAAATACAAGTCTTATTTCTTTTACTAATAACTTCTTCATTTAGTTATGCTCAAGTTGAAGCTTCCGATTTTACTGACATTGAATCAAAAGTAATTCAATGGCGCCATGAGATTCATCAGAATCCTGAATTATCAAACAGGGAATTTAATACCGCAAAAAAAGTCGCGGCTCACCTCGAGTCGCTTGGAATAGAAGTTTCTACTGGAATTGCGTACACAGGAGTTGTTGGAATATTAAAAGGAAATAAAAAGGGAAAAGTTGTAGCACTTCGTGCTGATATGGATGGCCTTCCAGTAACAGAAAGAGGATCACTCCCATATAAATCTCAAGCTACTTCGATTTTCAATAACCAAAAGACTGGGGTAATGCATGCCTGTGGACATGATACCCATGTTGCTATTTTAATGGGAGTTGCAGAAATACTAGCTAATAATAGGGATTTCGCTGGATCTGTAAAATTCATTTTTCAACCTGCCGAAGAAGGACCGCCAGCTGGTGAAGAAGGTGGAGCATTGTTGATGGTCAAAGAAGGTGTGCTTAAAAATCCGGATGTTGATGCTGTTTTTGGGTTGCATATAAATTCTGCTACACCCGTAGGGCATATAGCTTATAAAACTAAAGGAATTATGGCTGCTGCAGATGAATATAAAATTGTTGTTGGTGGAAAACAATCGCATGGTTCTACTCCATGGAACAGTGTTGATCCCATCATGATTTCTTCTCAAATAATTAATGGAATCCAAACCTTGATTAGTAGAAGCTCTGAACTGACTAAAGAAGGAGCTGTTGTTTCTGTGGGAGCAATTCATTCTGGAATCCGTTCCAATATAATTCCAGAATCTGCAGAGATGATTGGAACTATAAGAACCCTTGATGCCGACATGCAAACCGTGATTCATAATCGCATGTATGACATGATACCTAAAATAGCTGCTGCTTACGGAGGTACTGCGACAGTAACCATTAGAAAAACTGCTGCGCTTACCTATAACGATGAAGCATTAACCAACCTCATGGTTCCTACCCTTGAACGAGCAGTTGGGGCATCTAATGTTCATGTAATGAGAGCCATTACTGGTGCAGAAGATTTTTCATATTTCCAAGAGCAAGTTCCTGGTTTATACTTTTTCTTAGGAGGAATGGAACCCACTATGAACCCTGCAAATGCACCTTCACATCACACGCCTGACTTTGTGGTGCAAGACGAAGGAATGATTCATGGTGTAAAGGCTATGGTTGGGTTAGCACTCGATTTTCTAAAGCTTTAAAAATTATTTAGAAGCTATTATTATTTTTTCTGCATGCTCCCAACCCGCTTGCCACCAAGAGTTCATTTTTTCTTTATCAAAAACTAAAGAGTTTGTTGTTAATATTCTAGGGGTGTAAAAAATCCTGAGTTTAACATTTTCATCTAGTGCAACTAAGTTTCCTATTTTTAAATTCTGATGCTCAATTCGATCGGAAATAAATCCAAACACACTACTCAAAGCGTCAAATGCATTTCTTGAGTGCACCCGATTAGTTTGTTGAAATTTTGTATTTAAAATAATTGCATCAATCTGGGTTGCGCCCTGCCTGATGGCTTCTTCAATAGCAATGATACAGCCTAAGCCTCCATCGGCATATTCACAGCCATTCTTAGTTATTAGAGACATAAAAGGCACATAGTTACAAGAAATCCAAATCCAATCAATAAAATCTTCATAAGAACACTCCTGCAGGGCTTTATATTCCACCGCATTGGAAGATAGGTTTGATACACAGATAACAACATCTGTTTTCTTGGATTTTAATTCATTAAAATACGTGATAGGAATTTCGCGTACTAATAAGTTTCTCAAGTTATTGCTCTCTCCAAAAGTTTTTTTTCCTCTAATAAAGTTTTTTAATACATTAAAATGATTGATTTTAATTCGGGTTAAAGCTCCCTTCTTTCGAATCAAAAACGGACTGTTGTCAAAAACATCAGATTGAGAAACAGAGGTAAACGCTTTTTTAATTTCTTTGATTTTATTTAAGGCTAGATGAGAAATCAATAAACTTCCTGTTGAAGTCCCTAAAAACAAATCATAATGTTGCTTAGTTTCTTCAATAAGGTACTGAGCAATCCCTCCAGCAAATGCACCTTTACTACCGCCCCCAGAAATAACTAATGCAGATTTTGACATACGCTTGATTTAGATTTGAAATTTAAAATTACATGTTTTTAATTGAAATGAATCTTTAAAAAACCTAAAAACAATTAACTTTGTGTAATCGTATGGATACACTTCAAACTCCTATAGAATACCTCAAAGGCATTGGCCCCAATAGAGCGAGTTTACTCAAAGAAGAATTGGGCATTAAGACCTATCAAGATTTGTTGCATTTTTTTCCAAACAGATATATAGACAGAACGACTTTCTATTCTATAAATAAGCTGCCTCAAAACACCTCTGAAGTTCAGATTAAAGGAACTATTTTGTCACATAAAATAATCCCTCAAGCAAAGGGGAAAAGGCTTGTTGCTGTATTTTCGGACGGGACATCTACAATCGAATTGGTTTGGTTTCGTGGTTATAAATGGATTCAAGAAAGCCTTAAATCTAAAACCACATACATTGCTTTTGGTCGTCTAAATTGGTATGGTTCTAAAGCCTCTATTCCCCATCCAGAACTTACCTTAGAGTCTGAATATAAGGAAAGTAACTTAGGAGCATTTCATCCTGTTTATCCTTCTACCGAAAAATTAGTAAACAAAGGCATTAGCCAACGGGTAATGAAACAATCGATGGAACATTTATTCCGTCAAGTTCATCAGGAGTTTCATGAAACTCTTCCCGAATTTATACGAAACGATTTAAAGCTTATTTCGAGAAAGGAAGCTACAATACAAATCCATTTTCCAGCTACTCAAAATCAATTAACTCGTGCACAGTTTCGTCTTAAATTTGAAGAGCTTTTTTATATTCAAATGCAATTACTACAAAAAAATCGCCTCCAGAAACAAAAGGTGAAAGGTTATGTGTTTGAACGTGTAGGGGCTTATTTCAATGAGTTTTATTCTAACCACCTTCCTTTCCAATTAACCAATGCGCAGCAACGCGTGGTCAAAGAGATTAGAAATGATATGGGTACTGGGAAGCAAATGAATCGACTTTTACAAGGAGATGTAGGTTCTGGAAAAACTATGGTAGCCTTATTGAGTATGCTTATCGGATTGGATAATGGATTTCAAACCTGTTTGATGGCTCCAACGGAGATACTTGCTCAACAACATTTTAATTCGCTTAGAGAAGGTCTTGGCGCAATGGATTTGAATGTTGCGCTTTTAACTGGATCTATAAAAACTGCAGAAAGGAAAATAATTCACAGTGCTTTAGAGGATGGTAGTATGCATATTCTAATTGGCACCCATGCGCTTATTGAAGATAAAGTTCAATTCAAAAATTTAGGAATTGCAATTATTGATGAACAACATCGATTTGGTGTTGCACAGCGAGCAAAGCTTTGGAGAAAAAACACACTTCCGCCACACGTATTAGTGATGACTGCTACACCAATCCCAAGAACTTTAGCCATGAGCGTATATGGGGATCTCGATATTTCTGTTATAGACGAATTACCTCCGGGCAGAAAATCAATTAAAACAGTTTTGAGAAGTGATGCTAACCGCTTACAGGTTTTTAAGTTTATTAAAGAAGAAATTAAATTCGGAAAGCAAATCTATATTGTATATCCCTTAATTCAGGAATCAGAAAAAATGGATTATAAAGACCTCATGGACGGTTATGAGAGTCTAGTTCGAGAATTCCCATTACCTGATTACCGTATTAGTATTGTTCATGGGCAAATGAAACCTAAGGATAAAGATTTTGAAATGCAGCGTTTTATTGAAGGTAAAACACAGCTTATGGTTGCAACAACTGTTATCGAGGTGGGCGTTAATGTACCCAATGCATCGGTGATGATTATTGAAAGTGCCGAACGTTTTGGACTTTCGCAATTACACCAACTCAGAGGACGTGTGGGACGTGGCAATGATCAGAGTTATTGTATTTTAATGAGTGGAGTTAAAAAATCTAAAGAAGCTACTACTCGATTAAAAACTATGGTTCAAACCAATGATGGCTTTGAAATAGCCGAAGTTGATTTGCGTTTACGTGGACCTGGCGACCTTATGGGAACTCAACAAAGTGGAGTTTTACAGCTTAAAATCGCAGACCTCTTAAGGGATCAAGAAATTCTCAAAACAGCTCGATCTTATGCCAAGAATATAATTTCTGATGATCCAGAGCTTACTAAAATCGAGCACAGAGATGTTAGAACAACCTATTCCAAGATTACCAAGCACAAAAACATTTGGAATTACATAAGCTAGTACTATATTTTATAATGCAGATGCTTATATTTGTGTCGTTAATAGATGATTTTTAAAATTCACTTGAATAATTTTATTTAAGTTTAAAATCAACATATTTATAAAATACAAAAAATGAAAATTTCCCATAACTGGATAAAACAATACCTAACCATAGACCTAGCTCTTGAAAAACAGCTAGAATTGCTTACAGATTTAGGTTTAGAAGTTGAAGGAACAAGCGTTTTTGAATCTGTAAAAGGAAGTCTACAAGGAGTTGTGGTTGGAGAAGTTCTATCATGTATTCCACACCCTAACGCAGATCGATTGAAGGTTACTCAAGTAAATATTGGTACAGAAGAAAATGTACAAATTATTTGTGGTGCACCTAATGTTGCAGCGGGTCAAAAAGTTCCTGTAGCAACGGTTGGAACAAAATTATATGATGGGGATGGAAATACATTTGAAATTAAAAAGAGTAAAATACGCGGTGAAGTTAGTCAAGGAATGATCTGTGCTGAAGACGAACTCGGCCTTGGTTCATCCCATGATGGAATTATGGTTTTAGACGCTATTTTAGTTCCTGGAACGCCTTGCTCTGAATTTTTTGATATTGAAACAGATACTGTAATCGAAATAGGTTTAACTCCAAACCGATCTGATGCAATGAGTCATATGGGAGTCGCTCGAGATCTTAAAGCGGGATGTAACCAAATTGGTGTTTCCTCCGAATGGAAAACACCCAATACCGATAACTTTATAATCACAGACAACAGTAAAGTTATCTCTGTTGAAGTTCATGATAAAAAACGTGCCTCTCAATATTATGGTCTAACCATATCCGATGTTGTTATTAAACCAGCTCCTCAGTGGCTTCAGAACAGGCTAAAAGCAATTGGAATTACACCAAAAAACAACATTGTAGATGCTACAAATTACATCCTCCATGATTTAGGACAACCCTTACATGCCTTTGATGCTGGAAAAATTAAAGGTAAAATTCAAGTAAAAACACTTCCATCGGGAACAAAATTCAAAACCCTTGATGGTATTGAGCGTGAACTACATGAAGAAGATTTAATGATTTGTGATGACCAAAACCCACTTTGTTTAGCAGGTGTTTTTGGTGGTGAAAATTCTGGTGTATCAGATAATACCACGAGTATTTTCCTTGAAAGTGCTTATTTTGATCCTATTAGCGTTCGTAAATCAGCAAAACGACACGGTCTAAATACAGATGCATCCTTCCGTTTTGAACGTGGAATTGACCCCGAAATTGGTATTTACGCACTTAAAACTGCCGCAATATTAATCCAAGAAATTGCTGGAGGAAATATTACAAGTGACATTCAAGAACATGCTCAACCACTAGAAGAAAAGGTAAACCTTTTTATCAACTACGATAAAATCAGACAGGTTATTGGGTGTGAAATTCCAAAAGACACTTTAATCAAAATTTTAAATTCCTTAGAAATCGAAATTAATAGTGTCAACGAAGATGGGTTTGCAATGACCATTCCTAGATACCGCGTAGATGTTACTCGTGAAGCAGATGTAATTGAAGAAGTTTTACGAGTTTATGGTTATAACAACATAGAGGTAAGTGCAAGTTTAAATACCGTGTTTCCATCATTTGATTCTAAAACCCCAAATAAAGTTGAACAAATAGCCGCTCAATTAATGGTTGGCCAAGGGTTTTCAGAAGTAATGAATAATTCTTTGACAAACCCTGCATACGCTAAGTTGAGTAAACAATTGGATACTATTTCTAAGGTTAATCTATTGAATCCTTTAGGGCAAGATCTATCCCAATTGCGATCAAGCATTCTTTTCTCATTACTCGAAGTTGTTGAATTTAATAGCAATAGACAACAAAAAGATTTACATATTTATGAATTCGGTAAAACCTATAGCACTGCAGGTGACGGACATAACGAGTCCAAAAGATTAGGGATTTGTATCACCGGAAATAAACACCCCGAACTTTGGAACAGCAGCACTGTTAAGTCAAATTTCTTTGATTTAAAAGCAATAACGCAAAATATTTTGGAGCGCCTAGGGATATTTACATTCCAGGAAGAAGCAATTCAAATGGATGTTTTTTCTGAAGGTCTTTCTTTTACATTGAATAATGAGGTTCTTGTTAATTTTGGTATTGTTCGCTCAGATATTGCAAAAAAATTTTCAATCTATGCAGAAGTACTCTTCGCTGATTTTGACTGGGATTTAATCTATAAATATGCCTTTGATAAAGACGTTTTGGTAAAAGAAATTTCAAAGTTCCCAACCTCAAGACGTGATTTTGCTTTGCTAATTGATAGTCATGTAAGTTTTTCTAATTTAAAAGAAGCTTCATACAAAACAGACCGTAAGCTACTCAAAAACGTTTCTCTCTTCGATGTTTATGAAGGCACAAACTTACCCCAAGGGAAAAAATCATACGGACTTAGCTTTTATTTCAGTGATCCACACAAAACATTAACTGACAAAAACATTGATCGCGTGATGCAAAAACTTCAAAAAGAATTTGAAAATAACTTTGGCGCAAGCTTACGATAATCAAATAAGTTTTGATTATTATGTAGTTAAATGAAAATGTTAATTAAATTAGAAAAGCAATTCAATTACATTAAATTAATTTTAACGCTAATATTTATGGAAAATACACGAAAGTTCATTAAAATATTTACAGGAAATGCAATTAGTGTATTGTCCTTAAGAAACGCTTTAGAGGAGCAAAATATAGTTGCGGTTGTTAAGGATGATTCTGAATCTGCTCGCTTAGCTGGGTTTGGAATGGTTGCTCCTGGTCTACAAGAAATGTTTGTTCATGAAGACGAATTAGATCAAGCAATTAAAATAATTGAGTCGTTAAAATAATTAACAATTTTAATCTTTTATGTTGTAAATACTTTGGCTATATTAGAACACGAATCTTTTAAACTAAATTATGCATTTCTTTATTTTTATTGCCTTTACTGCCTTAGTAGGTACCATAGCTTATTTAGCAACTAAAAACATCGATGAAACTTCATCAGACGGTTATTTTCTTGGAGGCAGAAGCCTTTCAGGAGTTGTTATTGCTGGATCTTTATTGCTTACCAACCTCTCAACAGAACAATTAGTAGGACTAAACGGACAAGCTTACGATAATGGCATATTGGTTATGGCTTGGGAAACGCTTGCAGCCTTAACTATGGTTGTTACTGCTGTTGTTTTATTACCTCGTTACCTCAAAGGTGGGATTACAACTGTACCCCAATTTTTAGAAATAAGATACGATACCATGACCAAAACCATCACTTCTGGATTATTCCTAAGTGGTTACATGATTGTTTTACTTCCAATAGTACTGTATTCAGGGTCATTGGCATTAATTGAAATATTTGATATTCCAGAATTACTAAACATATCTAAACAAGCTGCGCTTCCTATTACGGTTTTTTCTATAGGAATTGTTGGTTCAATTTACGCTATTTTCGGTGGCCTTAAAGCTGTAGCTGTATCGGATACTGTGAATGCTGTTGGACTGTTAATTGGAGGTACACTAGTTCCTGTTTTTGGTTTAATTTATATCGGAGATGGAAGCATGATGCAAGGAATTGAGACATTAGTTGCTTCTAATCCCGAAAAGATGAATATTATTGGTGGACCTGGTGATCCCGTTCCATTTTCAACTCTATTTACTGGGATGATGTTGGTTCAATTATTTTACTGGGGAACTAATCAAGCCATTATTCAACGTGCTTTAGCGGCTAAGAACTTAGTGGAAGGTCAAAAAGGACTTATATATGCTGGTTTTATTAAAATTTTAGGCCCAATTATCGTTGTTCTTCCTGGGATTATAGCTTATCATATCTTCGGCAATAATTCGGAAGTATCTGGTGACATGTCTTATGGTATGCTTGTGGCAAAAGTTTTACCAGCATCTTTACTTGGATTTTTTGCAGCTGTACTCTTTGGTGCTATTTTAAGTTCTTTTAATTCCGCTCTAAACAGTTCGGTTACTTTATTTGGATTAGACATTTACAAGCAATACTTTAAAAAAGAAGCTACTGAAAAGCAAGTTGTAAGAGCAGGTAAAACTTTCGGTATTGGATTGGCTTTATTATCAATGATAATAGCTCCGTTAATACAGTACGCTCCAGGTGGTCTATTTGACTACCTTCAAGAAATAAATGGTTTTTATAGTATACCAATTTTAACAATTATTATAGTTGGCTACCTCACTAAAAAAATACCTGCAATAGGCGCAAAAGTAGCTTTGTTTTCGGGTAGTATATTATATTTGATTAGTCAGTTTATTATTAAACCTTTTCTTTTTGTTAACCCTGCCCTTGAAAAAGCCAAAGAAATCGGTATTACGGATCAAATAGAATTGGATTTTATTAAAAACACTGCCTATCCTCACTTTTTACATGTAATGGCTATCTTGTTTTTATTAAATGTTTTGATAATGCTCGCTATTGGACATTTTAAGCCAAGAGAAACAGACTTCGAGTTGGAATATACCAAACAAGTCGATATTACGCCTTGGAAACTTGTTAAGCCAATGGGATTATTAATTTCAGTAATTGTAATCTTGATCTATTACGCTTTCTCTTAAAAATAAAACGAATAAATGGAAATGTGCTCTTGGATAGTAAACTAAGAGTACATAGCCAAACGCTGTTTCTTAACTTTTGGATCTGTCATATAGTCGTCAAACGTCATGAAACGGTCAATAACACCTTTTGGAGTTAGTTCTAAAATTCTGTTTCCAACAGTTTGAGCAAACGCATGATCGTGTGTTGTAAACAGAAGTGTTCCTTTATAATTGGTTAAAGCGTTGTTTAGTGCCGTTATCGACTCTAAATCCAAGTGATTGGTTGGTTCATCCAATAAAAGTACGTTAGAACGGCTCATCATCATTTTAGAAAGCATACAACGTACCTTTTCACCTCCAGACAATACATTCGATTTCTTTAAAGCTTCTTCTCCACTGAATATCATTTTACCTAAGAAGCCTCTAATGTGAACTTCTTCTCGTTCTTCTTCAGTAAAAACAAATTGACGCAACCAGTCTACAAGGTTCAAATCGCCGTCTTTGAAATAAGAATCATGGTCAAGAGGCAAATACGTTTGTGTTGTAGTTACACCCCACTGAAATTTACCAGAATCTGCTTTAAGATCATCGTTTAGAATTTGATAGAAAGCTGAAACTGCTCGGGTATCTTTAGAGTATACAACGACCTTATCCCCTTTTCCAAGGTTTACATTTACATTACTAAATAAGGTTTCTCCTTCTTGGGTATATTCTAAGTTTTCGATGTTAAGAATTTGATCTCCAGCTTCACGCTCCTGCTCAAAGATAATAGCAGGATAGCGTCTAGAGGAAGGTTTAATGTCTTCAATATTCAACTTCTCAATCATTTTCTTACGAGAAGTAGCTTGCTTTGATTTTGCTACGTTAGCAGAAAATCGAGCAATAAACTCCTGTAATTCTTTTTTCTTTTCTTCTCCTTTTTTGTTTTGTTGTGCACGTTGGCGAGCAGCTAACTGACTCGATTCATACCAAAAAGTATAGTTTCCAGAAAAATGATTTATTTTTCCAAAATCAATATCTGAAATATGGGTGCAAACTGCATCCAAAAAGTGTCTGTCGTGTGAAACTACAATTACGGTATGGTCATAATTGGCAAGAAATTGTTCTAACCAAGAAATTGTTTCGTAATCCAAGTCATTGGTAGGCTCATCCATGATCAAAACATCAGGATTTCCGAACAGGGCTTGAGCTAGCAAAACTCGAACCTTTTGGGTTCCGTCTAAATCAGCCATCATATTATAATGTAAGGCGGTAGGGATTTCAAGGTGCGATAACAAAGTTGCTGCTTCGCTTTCAGCATTCCATCCATTCATTTCTTCAAAAATAATCTGCAACTCCCCTACGCGTTCTCCATCAGCACCAGAAAAATTTTCTTTAGCGTAGATTGCATCCATTTCAGATTTTACTTTGAAAAACTCTTTGTTTCCTCGTAAAACAGTATCTAAAACAGTGTGTTCATCAAAAGCATTATGATTTTGTTCGAGTACAGATAAGCGCTTACCGGGTTCTAAAAAAACGGATCCTGAGTTTGATTCTTGTTGTCCAGAAATAATCTTTAGAAAAGTAGATTTACCAGCTCCATTGGCACCGATGATTCCATAACAATTAGACCCTAAAAAAGTGACATTAACGTCGTCAAATAAGACGCGTTTACCAAATTGAACCGATAAATTAGAAACTGATAACATAGATTAAAAAATTTAATAGCGCAAAAGTAAGCAAATAGACAGCGTAATCAATAAATTTTTTAACTTGTGGTATTCATCATAGTGATTTATTTTAACTATTAAATTTGGAGCGCAAATATGGCAAAAGGAATATATCTTGTTTTACTTCTCTGTCTATGTGCCTGTGGAACGGAATCACTTCCTGATCAAGCCTATTTAGGGGGACAAATAATAAACCCTTCTTCCAAAACAGTTTCCCTATTCAAAAATAACAAACGCTTAGACTCTATAGCTTTAGACGAAAACAATCGCTTTTTCAAAAGCTACGATTCACTTGATTATGGTATTTTTAAATTTGAACACCTCCCTGAAAGTCAAAGTTTAATAATCGAAAAAGGAGACAGCTTATGGTTTAGAACCAACACAACAGACTTTAATTCTTCACTCGTTTTTTCTGGCCGTGGCTCTGCAAAAAATAATTTCTTAATGGAAATATACCTAGTCCTCCAAAATGAAACTCGTTTTTTATCTTCTAAATATTCCAAAAATAGCATTGAATTTGGTCAGATCATTGATTCCTTGCTTCAAGTGAAAAGAAATAATTGGATTCTCTTTGACTCTCTTAATGATCTCACTCCAAGCGCAAAAATAATTTCTCAAGCAGCTTATGTATATCCTTATGCCAACAGAAAAGAACGGTATGCACTTATTAGAGGAAGAGATAATGTTAAAGAACAGGACAGCACCTACTTTAATTTTAGAAAGTATTTGAACTATGGGGAACGTGAATTGGCCTACTTTGAACCCTACATAACATACATGCTTAATTTCCTTAATCAAGAGGCTCTTTTAATTGATGAAAACTTTTTTCAAGCCAAAAACAAAACTGATTTCAACATCAGAAGGCTTGCCATAATTGATAAATTAATAGCAACTGAAGAACTCCGAAACAACTTGGCTCGAACAGTTGCCTATGAAGAACTTATTAACTTTAAAAACTTCAAGGAGCACGAACGATTTCTAAAGTACTTCTTAACTGTTAATACGTCTCAAGATTATGTTACCGAAATATTAAGCCTACAAGCTTCGTTAATGAAAATGCAAGTTGACCAACCCCTTCCTGAAATCATGTTGCAAAATACCTTTCTTGAAAAAAGCACCAGCACTTCTGTTCTCAAAGGAAATCCTACCGTTTTATATTTTTGGTCACAAACCCAAATGAATCATTATAAAAGAACACAAGAACGTGTCAAAAATTATGAAAATGACTATCCTGGTTATCGATTTGTAGGTATTTGCATTCAACATCAAAACAAACTTGTTTATGATTATCAAAAAGTAATGGAAATTGATACGGCAAACCAATTTGCTATTGTAGACTTTGAAAATGCGAGTAAACAATGGGTCTTAACTCTTCTCAATAAAGGAATTGTAATTGATGAAAATGGTCTGATTATAGAAGGTTTTGGTAATTTTTATTCTTCAAGCTTTACCGATATTTTAGAGAAAAATAAACCTTAATGGAGCTCAGTAATCATTACTGTAACCAAGCATTTGCTGGCAAATTATCACAACTTGACAAGGCCTACCACGACAACTCATATGGTTTTAAAGCTGCAAACGACAACGAACTTTTTGGTAGTTTAATCCTCGAAATTAATCAGGCTGGACTTTCTTGGAATACTGTTTTGAATAAAAAAGATACCATCAAAAAAGCATACGCTGATTATAGTATTCAAAAAATAGCAGCACTTAAAGATGCCGATATAGTAGTTCTCATGAATAATCCTGGAATCATCCGAATGCGCGGAAAGATTACCGCTATTATATATAATGCAAATCAAATTCTAAAGATTCGAAAAGAAGCTATATCTTTTGAAAAATGGATGGATAGTCAAGGCACGTTATCGGTAGAAGATTGGATTAAATTATTTAAAAAACATTTTAAATTTACCGGAAAAGAAATCACAAAACAGTTCTTAATGGGAAATGGATATCTCGAAGGAGCACATGAAAAAGAGTGCCCTATCTATGAAAAAAGCATAGCAGCGCACCCAATTTGGTATGTAAATAAAACTTAGTTTCCTTTTTGATGATCAGCTAAAAACTGAGCCAATCCACTATCGGTAAGTGGATGCTTCATAAGTCCTTTTATAGAACTTAGAGGTCCAGTCATTACATCAGCACCAATTTTAGCACAGTCAATTATATGCATGGTATGACGAATAGAAGCTGCAAGAATTTCAGTTCCAAAATTATAGTTATCATAAATATCACGAATCTCTTGAATCAATCCTAAACCGTCTGTAGAAATATCATCCAAACGACCAATAAACGGAGAAACGTATGTAGCCCCTGCTTTTGCAGCTAACAATGCTTGACCTGCAGAAAAGATAAGCGTACAGTTTGTTCTGATTCCTTGATCAGAAAAATATTTTAATGCTTTAATTCCATCTTCAATCATCGGTATTTTAACAACGATTTGAGTGTGTAATGCGGCAAGTTCCTCCCCTTCTTTAATCATTCCGTCGATATCGGTTGCAATAACTTCTGCAGAAACATCACCTTCTACTGCCTCACAAATAGCCACGTAGTGGTTTAAGATGTTTTCACGTCCTGTGATTCCTTCTTTTGCCATTAGTGAAGGGTTTGTTGTTACCCCGTCTAAAACTCCAAGAGCTTCAGCTTCTTTAATTTGTGCTAGATTGGCTGTATCAATAAAAAATTTCATATTTAGAGTGTTTTAAGTAAAATTAGAGTTTATAATGGTTCTTTAGAAGTTTTTCGTATGCTTTTTGTGGAAGTATTTTTTTTAGAGTCAAAGAAAATTTCTGTATAAAAGAGCCAACCACATAGTGTGGTCTTGGATTGGCTTGTTCTATTAAAACTGCAACTTTATGGGCAATCTCAATCGGATCATTTCCAGAATCTATATGAGAATCCATGGTGTTTAGACTTCCTTGATATGCTTTTTGGTAGGGCGAGTTATTAATCACAGGAGCATGAAAACGGCGTGATGCAATATCGGTAGCGTAATCACCCGGTGCCAAGGTTATAACGTTAATCCCTTGATTACCAATCTCTAGGCGAATTGCTTCTGTCATTATATTCAAAGCCCCTTTGGATGCAGAATATGCCCCACGAAAAGGAAGGCCCATATACCCCGCTATGGAAGTGATGTTTATCACAGTCCCTTTTTTGTTTTTACGCATCAACGGCAAAACCCGTTGAATCATGGCTAAGGGACCAAAAAAATTGGTTTCAAAATTAGCACGCATAGCCTCCAACGGAGTTTCTTCGACAGGGCCTGTAATTCCAACCCCAGCATTATTTATAAGCACATCAATGGGCTTGTTCAATTGTTGAAGCTCACCAAATAAATGAGCAATTGATTCTTTTATGGTAACGTCTAGTTCTAATAAAGTAAAAGGGAAAGTGTCTATGTATTGCTTTGGATTTCTACTGGTTCCAAAAACGGTATGTCCAAGACTGTGTAAATGTAAGGCTATGGATTTTCCTAAACCCGAAGAAGCGCCGGTAACTAAGACTATGTAACCCATTTGTGCGTTTTGTGAAAGAAAAAAAAGGGCAAGCGACCTACATCACACCGCTACGACCATCTACCCTTGCTGCGTTCCCACCCTGGGGGATTCGACAGGAGCTGGTTGTATAGGACTTGCCCTTTGCAAATATACATTGCAAACTCTTTTTGGACAATCATTTTGTGGTCTAAATTTCATAAACTATTTTTAACTAAAATATTTTATATGAAATGGATTACCATGCTCCTGACTATCATTGTCCTGAAAGGTTGCGGCGATGAAAACAACGCCCCTAAATTTAAAATAAAAGTCAACCAAAAGACTTTTGTAACAGGAGATTCACTTCAATTGTCTATTAAAAACCAAAAAAACAAGCCCATTGATTCCATTTATTTCACTGCAAGAGGTTCATTAGTTGAAACTCCTTATGTTTTTCCTGAAGATGCATTACTTGGAGATGTTCCAATTCAAGCAGTAATTTATATAGAAGGAGAAAAAATTGATGTCACCACAAATGTTCGTTTGTTAAACAACAAATCTCCCAAACTCTACAATTATTCCTTAGTAAACGAATTCCCGCACGACCCAGAAGCATATACGCAAGGTTTGGAGTTCGATGGCGAGACCTTATATGAAAGTACCGGACTCAAAGGAAAATCGAGCCTTAGAAGGGTGAATTACAAAACTGGTGCAGTAGAAAAGAAAATTGATCTAGATGCCTCTTATTTTGGTGAAGGGCTTACTCTAATCAACGGAAAAATTGTTCAACTTACTTGGCAAGCCAGCACCGGCTTCATTTATGATCAAGAAAAAATGGAAATGGAACGCAGCTTTAACTACGACCAAAGTAAAGAAGGGTGGGGCTTGTGTAACGACGGAACACAACTTTATAAATCTGACGGTACTGCTAAAATATGGACGTTAGATGCCGACTCCCAAAAAGAGCTATCCTATATAGAGGCAACTACAAACAAAACCATTCTATCTAAAATAAACGAGTTGGAATGGGTTGAGGGTGCAATCTATGCCAACACTTACCAAGCTCAGAAAGACGTAGTGGTAATCATTAATCCTGCAAACGGAGCGGTAGACGGGATCATCAATTTTGCTGGTCTAAGAAAAAAAGTTGAGCAACTTCCTAATCTCGATGTTCTCAACGGAATTGCCTACCACCCAGGTAGAAAAACCTTTTTTGTAACGGGTAAGAACTGGAGTAAACTGTTTGAAGTAACCATAGAAAAAAAATAGAGTTGAAAAAATACACCCAAGAAGTAACCGTTACTGAGAGTCACTTAGACCAATTACAGCATGTTAATAACGTGCAATACCTGCAATGGGTTCAGGATATTGCCGGTGCACACTGGCAAAGCCTAGTAAAGGGCTCTAAAGAAACTTTTGGCCTTTGGGTGGTGCGATCGCACCATATTGAATACAAAAGACAAGCCAAGCTCGGCGATGTGCTTTTGATAGAAACCCACGTGGCACTAACCGAGGGTTTTTTGAGTGAACGTAAGGTGCGTTTTTATTCTACGGGAACCAAAAACTTAGTTGCTCAATGTACTACTCAATGGTGCTACCTCGACCACAACACGCAGAAACTTATACGTATTCCCCAAAACATAATGGATTTGTTTGCTCAATGAAATATTTTATAAAATATATGTGTTTTTTAATGGATCTGATAGAATAGTACTTCAGATTTGATCTGTACCAACAAGATATTATTCACACCATATAATTTAATAATAGTTCACTCCTGCTTACAAAAATCCTCTCGGGTTTTCTAATCTGTTTTTATTATCTGAATTAGGCTCTTAGCCACACAACTAACCATACTCTATGTTTTATACACAAAAAAACTCTACTCTTCCGGATAAAGAGATTTTATATATACAACTTAGATCTAAGCGTTAAACAACGCTCTTCCTTCCATCAATTCATTCACCTCATGCCCAACAGCAGTAAGAACAGCTTCGTCTTGTGGAGCTTTTAATACGCGATCAATAAACCCAACAATAGTTTCCATATCCGCTTCGTTTAGTCCGCGGGTAGTAATTGCAGCAGTACCCAAACGTATTCCAGAGGTTACAAACGGAGATTTATCGTCGAACGGTACCATGTTTTTGTTAGCAGTAATTTCAGCTTTCACTAGAGCCAATTCAGCATCTTTTCCAGTAATTTTTTTGTTACGTAGGTCAATCAGCATCATGTGGTTGTCTGTTCCTTCCGAGATCAGCTTATATTCTCGGCTTACAAAAGCGGCAGCCATGGCAGCTGCATTTTTTTGTACACGCAGTATATAGTCTTTGTAAGTTGGTTGTAGGCATTCTCCAAAAGCAATAGCCTTAGCTGCAATAACATGCTCTAGAGGTCCTCCTTGGTTTCCAGGAAACACTGCCATATCCAATAAGTGCGACATTTTACGTACCGTTCCGTTTTTAAGTGTAATTCCGAATGGATTGTCAAAATCTTGACCCATCAGTATCAATCCGCCGCGCGGCCCACGAAGGGTTTTGTGTGTTGTTGAAGTAACAACGTGGCAATAAGGCATTGGATCGTTTAGAATTCCTGTGGCAATCAATCCAGAAGGGTGTGAAATATCGGCCAAAAGGAACGCCCCTACTTCATCGGCAATGGATCTGAATTCTGCAAAGTCAATATCACGAGAATAAGCAGATGCACCCGCAATAATCATTTTAGGTTGTACTTCTTTAGCTATAGTACGAATGTTGTCGTAGTCTAAACGACCTGTTTCTTCTTGAACTCCGTAAAAGTGTGGTTTGAATAAACGTCCCGAAAAGTTAACTGGCGAGCCATGTGTTAGGTGTCCACCATGCGAAAGATCAAACCCCAAGATTTTGTCTCCAGGCTTAATGAATGCATGAAAAACAGCGGTATTTGCCTGAGATCCAGAATGCGGCTGTACGTTTGCGTAAGCAGCTCCAAAGAGCTCTTTTGCACGGTCGATAGCCAATTGCTCTACCTTGTCTACAACCTCACATCCACCGTAATAACGTTTACCCGGATAACCTTCGGCGTATTTGTTAGTCAAAACTGAACCGGTTGCCTCCATAACGGCAGGACTCGTAAAGTTTTCTGAAGCGATAAGCTCAACTCCATTGAGCTGTCTAGCCTCTTCTTCTTTTATCAAATCAAAAACAATAGTATCTCTTTGCATAGTCTAAAATTAAGCTACAAAAATACACATTTGAAGCGTTATTTAATAATGGAAATACACTTTTCAATAAAACTTATTAAGGAAGCAATTAACAATATTTTGAAGGGTTAAAATTCTTCCCAAAAGTTGGTTGTAAATTTGTCGTAGTACTTGGGTAATATATCATTTTTTTCCTCCATTAAATCAAAAATTTCTTGATTAATGGGAACGTAATCAAACACACGTAGTTCGTATTGTGACTTTGAGGAAACCGCAAAGTCTAAGCGCATAGAAACTTGATTTTGTTTCCTTCTACCCTCTGCAAACTTGTTTTTCTCAATAAACTTCAACGGTCGGTCTAAAGCGAAAATAGAACCCTCGGTGATTTGGAGGTATGATAATGCATATTTATTATTCTTGTCTTTAGAGAAAATCATACGTCCCCCTTTTAGATTTTGATTGATTGTTACTCCCAACAGCTTTAGTTTAAACAAGCTTTTAACGTTGTTATAATCCAAACGGGTTACTGCAAAGTCTTCTGCATTAATATGTAGCGTTCCTTCGAAGTCTTCACGGCCGCTGCTGGGTCTAAATCGGATTATATAAATCAAATCATCATCTTCTAGGGTTGCCTTTGCTTCAGAAAACGTGTAACGATTTGGTTTCTGAATTACGTTTAAATCGGAATCTTCTGCAAAAAATAATTCGGAATACAAATCTGCTATATTTTCCTTTTGGTATTTAGCAAAGTTTTCTTTTTGTTTTATTTTTTTTTCGGCCACCTTTTTTTCAAATTCTTTTAGCTTATTAAGATCAGTACTGTCTGCTTCTTCCAGGCCGGTAATGTCCATGTTTACACCTAAGAAAAAACCTGATTTAATTTTGAAATAAGAGTCGGGTTTTAAATTGTCTTTTAAGATGTCCACCAAACCTTTTTGTAAGGAATTAAATAATTCTCCCCCCTTATCAAAGGTCTGTCGTGCTTTAATTAAGTTTATTTTCTGATTTTCTTCTTCAAAATTCCCGGAATAATACGCAAGCGTTTCAGTTGTAAATTCATTTGATCTAGGCATATAGATCATAAAGCTGTCTAAAAGTGCTCGATTGAGTTCTGGGATGGAAGTTTTGTATTTATCAATTTTCACTCTAGTAATATTCTGGGAATAGAGCCTTTTATAAAACAAGCGTTTTTTACTGTAGTCCGTCGAATAGTTTTGCTTCAACTTACTTTTTACAAGCGCTAATATTTTCTCAGAGGTATAGCTTTTATTCATCAAAATAACATCCTCTAAAGCAATCGCCTTGGGTGTCATGTAAAGTATGCTGTCATTTAGTTTTTTTAATCCAACCGCAAGACCATCATAACCAAGAAAAGAAACAAACAAAGAATCGTTGTCTCGAACTTGTTCGGGTAAAAGCTCAAAATAACCTGTTTCATCGGTGATCAAACCTTTGTTATTAGAAAAATAAACGGTCGTGTAAGGAATTGGTTCTTTACTCAATGAGTCCAAAATTTGAATTTGCTTTGATTGTGAATTAACTCTAAAAACACAAAGTAAAATTAAGATGAAGGAGAAGTTTTTCAATGAGAATTTTAAATTATATGTCTTGCTTTACTAAGATTTGTTAAACTATTATTTGAAATTTATTTTCAAATGAGTTTGCAAAAGAATTGAAACTCTAAAAAAAACTATTTCAAAGCAAAAACCCCTTAAGATCTTCAAAATCCACTAAATTAAGATAGTGCTTGCGGTCATTTGCAAAGGTATTGTATTCGAAAAAATCGTTTGATATAGAAATAGAAGAACCAATTGCTGCTGACTTAGACAAAATTCCAATGCCCCAATCAGTATCTACACAGCAAGATTGAACCTCGGGATTTGATCTCCATTTCACAAATGCCTTCCAAGTCGTTCCATTCCAGTGCCCTTTTGCAGGAGTCATGTTGAAATAATAATCTTCCCGAGCATGCCATTCTGTTGGTGGGTTACAGTCGTGTAAAACCACGAAGCCATCGGGTTTTATGAATTTAAATGCATTCGAAATGTCACGATCAACTTGCTCTGCTAAATGTAAACCATCAATAAAAATGACATCGAACAGCGTGTCTGGTGTTAATATTTTTTGTGCTTCGAGTTGCTCAAAAAAAGCATCGCTTGTTAATTGAAAATCTACAGGATTGGACTTAAACTCAACCCCTGGATCAACACTATACTTTTTATCGGCATCAATTTTATTGAAATTATGATCAGGATTTCTAACTCCAATCTCTAAGTAATTAGTTGCACAATTAAATTGACTTAAAAGAAAATTTATGATTTCGTGCCGTTTTGGAGATTTTTTAATTTCTAATTTAGTTTTAGAAATTCCTTCTCGGGTTTTCGAATGATTTAACCAACGAAATCCATATTTTATGTAATTAACCATTTTAAATACTTGCCGTTTTTAATTATTGTCCCAATTTCGTAATTATAATTGAAAGTGTAAACGTATTTTGATTTTAAATTTTCACTATTTGATCCATAACTTAAAGGTATAAATCAAACAGAGCTAAGTAAAAACTAAAAGAATAAACTTACCTTTGTACCCCATGTTACAGAAGAAAATCAACATCCAAAACAAGAAAGCCCGGTTTGAGTTCGAGTTAATCGATCAATATACCGCAGGAATTGTATTGACTGGAACTGAAATTAAATCGATCAGAGAAAGTAAAGCTTCTATTACAGAGAGCTTTTGTGAATTCAGTGAACGTGGAGAGTTGTTTGCTGTAAACATGTACATAGAAGAATATCTTTATGGAACCCACTACAACCACAAACCGCGATCAACCCGAAAACTTCTTTTGAATAAAAAAGAGCTTAAAAAGCTAAATAAGGAGGTTCGCAATGTTGGTTTAACCATTGTTCCACTTCGCTTGTTTCTATCTGAAAAAGGGCACGCTAAAATGGTTATTGCACTCGCCCGAGGTAAAAAAATACACGACAAGCGCGATGTAATGAAAGATCGAGACAGCAAACGAGAATTGGCTCGAGTAAAAAAAGGTTTTAAAAAAGAATAGTACTGTTGCTAAGCTTTAATTCTTATCCTTTAACATCGGAACAAACCTAAAGGTACCAAAGGTTTCCTTATTAAATTCTTTTTCCGAAATCCGTGTAAAGCGAGTCATGATTTGTTCCTCTGTTCCTATGGGTATTACCAAGCGTCCACCAACATCCAGTTGCTGAAGCAATGGTTTTGGAACACTTGGAGCGCCTGCGGTTACAACAATTCCTTGGAAAGGAGCATCATCGGCTAAACCTAAATATCCATCACCAAAAATAACTTTTTTGGGATGTAAATGTATCTTCGAAAACAAACGTTTTGTTTTTTTAAAAAGCTCTTGCTGCCTCTCTACCGTATAAATTTTTATTCCCAAAGTTAGTAAAACTGCAGTCTGATAACCCGACCCTGTTCCAATTTCTAAAACCTGATCGCCCCGCTTAACTTCAAGAAGTTCTGACTGAAATGCTACCGTATAGGGATGCGAAATAGTTTGATCTGCAGCAATAGGAAAAGCCTTGTTGTCGTAGGCATGTGATTCTAAACCAGGATCCATAAACCAATGTCGAGGTACTTGAAGCATGGCATCCAAAACCTTTTGATCTGAAATTCCCATTCCAGCTAAACGGTCAATAAGAAGTTTACGTTGTCCCTGATGTTTGGCAGTATCCAATGATGAATTCATGAGTTCAAAAATAAACAATAAATTGGCTTTTATTATTAACTTTAAAGATAAATTAAGTACAAAAATGTACCTTTGAAGGGCTTTCAAGTAGATCAATAAAAACAATAAAATGCTAAAAGTAGGAGTTTTAGGTGCTGGATATTTAGGTAAAATTCATCTTCGGTTGCTTCAAGAGTCTAAATCATATGATTTGATAGGTTTCTATGACCCTGATACTGAAGCTGCAAAAATTTTGACTAAAGAAAAAGGCTATACTTACTTTGACACAATAGACGCTTTGATTCATGCTGTTGATGTGGTTAATGTTGTTACTCCAACGAGTTTTCATCATGAAATGGCAATCCAGTGTTTAACTGCCGGTAAGCATGTGTTTATTGAAAAACCAATAACGCAAACTATAGCACAAGCAGAAGAACTTGTTCAACTAGCTGATGTTAAAGGACTAAAAGGACAGGTTGGTCATGTAGAGCGTTTTAACCCGGCTTTTAAAGCCATTAAGCAACACATAGAGCATCCAATGTTCATTGAAGCACATAGACTCGCAGAATTTAATCCCAGAGGGACTGATGTTCCTGTTGTTTTGGATCTAATGATTCACGATCTCGACGTGATTCTGAGTGTTGTAAAATCTAAAGTGAAGAACGTAAGCGGTTCTGGAGTTTCTGTAATCAGTGAAACACCTGATATTGCTAACGCACGAATTGAATTCGAAAACGGATGTGTTGCGAATTTAACTGCGAGTAGGATTTCGCTTAAGAACATGCGTAAAACTCGATTTTTCCAGAAAGATGCCTACATCGCTGTTGACTTTTTAACCAAAAAAGTAGAGGTTGTAAAAATGAAAGATGCTCCAGAAAAACCAGAGGAATTCGATTTGATACTTCAAAATGCTGAAGGAGTTAAAAAACAAATCTATTTTGAACCGCCAACAGTTGAAGAATCAAACGCAATTTTAGAAGAACTAAATGCATTTGCAGATGCGATTAATAAAAACACAGATCCAATTGTTACCTTGGCGCATGCTACAGAAGCATTGCGTATTTCTCATCAAATAATTGCTTGCTTTAAATAAAGAAAATGAATAATATAACTGTAATCGGGAGTGGAACTATGGGCAATGGAATTGCGCACTGCTTTGCTCAAAACCAATTCAACGTTAACCTTGTAGATATTTCAGAAGATAAACTGAAAAATGCACTACTTGTTATTAATAAAAACCTAGACCGTCAGGTGGCACGTTCAATTGTGAGTGTAGATGAAAAAGCCAAAGTTCTTGAACGAATCAAAACCAGTACAAACCTAGAAAAGTCTTCGGAAAAGGCAGATTTGATTATTGAAGCTGCCTCCGAGAATATTAAAATAAAAGAACAACTCTTTAGACAAATAGACGCTGTAGCTCCTGAACATTGTATTTTTGCTTCAAATACGTCCTCCATATCAATAACAAAATTAGCTTCGTATACCAACAGACCCGAAATGGTTATTGGCATGCACTTTATGAATCCGGTTCCTGTAATGCGATTAATTGAAGTGATTAGCGGCTTTAAGACCTCTGAAGACACCTCTAAGGTAATTTCTGAGCTGACAAAAAAATTAGATAAAACTCCAATACCTGCAAAAGATTACCCTGGTTTTGTAGCCAACCGAATATTATTACCCATGATTAACGAAGCAATTGAAACCTTGTTTCAGGGAATTGGCGGAGTATCGGAAATTGATGGAATGATGAAGTTAGGCATGGGACACCCTATGGGGCCTTTGCTACTTGCTGATTTTATTGGACTTGACGTATGTCTTTCTGTTTTAGAAGTTTTACACGAAGGCTTTGGGGATCCAAAATATGCTCCCACACCCCTATTGGTAAATATGGTTCAGTCAGGAAACCTTGGTGTAAAATCTGGAATTGGTTTTTATGATTACCGTGCAGATCGAAAAAATCCAACCGTTGCAGCACAATTTATCTAAGATGGAAATTCAAAAACAAATTAAAGAACTTCTGGATACACTTCCAGATCACGTAAGCCTTGTTGCCGTTTCCAAGACAAAACCAAACCAAGACCTAGAAGCTGCATACCAAGCTGGTCAACGTATTTTTGGTGAGAATAAAATTCAAGAAATGACTCAGAAATGGGAAATCCTTCCGAAAGACATTGAATGGCATATGATTGGACATGTACAAACCAATAAGGTGAAGTATATGGCTCCCTATGTTACTCTTATTCATGGAGTTGATCGATATAAACTGCTGAAAGAAATCAATAAACAAGCTGCTAAAAACAACAGAATAATTGACTGCTTGCTTCAAGTGAACATTGCAGAAGAAGAAACTAAGTTTGGTTTCAATAGAACTGAATTAGAAGAAGTTGTTTTGGATTTAAAAGCAAACCCACTCCCCAATGTCCGCGTCACCGGACTTATGGGAATGGCTACTTTTACAGAAAATAAAGACCAAATTAGAACAGAATTTAAAAACCTGAAAAACACCTCAGACTGGCTACAAAAACACATCCAAGATGCCAAAATATGTTCCACAGGAATGAGCGGAGATTATGAACTTGCAATCGAAGAAGGCAGTACCATGATCCGCGTAGGTAGTAAAATCTTTGGATCTAGAAACTATTAGTTTATGTATGCAATTCTAGATATAGAGACTACAGGAGGAAAATATAATGAAGAGGGAATTACCGAAATAGCGGTTTATAAATACGATGGCCAAAAAGTTGTAGATCAACTTTCTAGCTTAGTCAACCCACTTCGAGAAATTCAGCCCTTTGTAGAACGGTTGACTGGAATTAATAGCAAAATACTGGTTAATGCACCTAAGTTTTTTGAACTCGCAAAACGCATTGTTGAAATTACAAATGGCTGTGTTATTGTTGCTCACAACGCAGAGTTTGATTATCGGATTTTACAAACAGAATTCAGAAGATTGGGATATGCCTTTGAAAGTCATTCACTTTGTACCGTTGCCTTATCTCAAAAACTCCTCCCCGACGCTGAATCCTATAAACTTGGAAACCTCGTGCGATCCCTAGGAATTCCCATTACGGACCGACATCGAGCTCATGGCGACGCTTTAGCCACGCTGGAGCTGTTTAAATTATTACTAGAAAAAGACAGTAAAAAAGAAATCATCAATACCTACGTTAAAGAACTGAACAGAAATAAAGTTCCCACTAAATTTCTGAATGTTATTGAAGAAATTCCATCTGAAATTGGAGTCTATTATATACACGACAGCGAGGGAAATATCTTTTATATTGGCAAGAGTAAAAACATAAAAAAAAGAGTATTAAACCACTTGACTGGAGCAAATTCCAAAGCCATTAAGATTCAGAAGAAAATTGCTCGTGTTTCCTACGAACTCTGTGGAAACGAATGCATAGCCTTAATCAAAGAGCAGCACGAAATTAAAAGTAACCAACCCATACTCAACCATGCGCTTAAGTTTAGACATTTCACTATGGGTATTCGCCTAGACATCACAACGCCTTACCACAGACTTATTATAGAACCTGTAATTCATGATAAAGATTATTTAGAGGTTTTTAAAAACAAAAAAGACGCCAACCGCAAACTACGATGGTGGATCGAGAACTTCACCCTGTGTGAAAGTCAAACTTCTCTTGGTAATCCAAACAAAGCTTGTTTTGGAAATGGAATCAAAGAATGTAAAGGAGCTTGTGTTGGCGACGAATCTACAAAAACATACAATAAACGGCTGATTAAAATCAGGAAAAGTCTTCAATATCCACACAAAAACATGCTACTCATAGACAAAGGAAATGCCACTAGCGAGAAGAGTTTTATATTTATACAAAATTTTGTTTTTCAAGGATATGGATACTTCAAGCTAAACCATCAAATTAAAACAATCAAAGCTATTAAAGCCCGTTTAACTCCTATAGAAAACAATAGAGACACCCAAGCTCTTGTTCGTAGTTTCATTCGTCGAGAGAAGTATAAAAAGATCCTTGACTTAGATGCGGTTTAAAATTCCTAACTTCGTAATATCAATATGAATTCTAATAAAATACCCTACTGGAAACATCGTTTACATGAAATTGTATACGAAGCAGATACAAGAGCTGGAAGACGCTTTGATCTAATTTTACTGATTCTAATTCTTTTAAGTGTAGTCCTGGTTATGCTAGAAAGCATTACCGAAATTCATGTGAAATATGAATCTGAGCTGGGTATAATGGAATGGATCATTACTGGACTCTTTACAGCAGAATACATCACACGACTCATAGCCATCAAAAAACCGTTGAGCTATGTGTTTAGTTTTTACGGAATAATCGACTTACTCTCTACTATACCGAAGTACATTTCTCTTATAATGGTTGGTACCGACTCTCTAATTGCATTACGTGCATTACGTTTACTGCGAGTTTTTAGAATATTAAAAATAACACGCTTCATCGGGGAATCAAACTTCCTTGTAAAGGCGTTGTATGCCAGTCGTGCCAAAATATCGGTTTTCTTATTTGCTGTATTCATTCTGTGTATCATCTTTGGAACGCTGATGTACTTGATCGAAGGGGAAATAAATGGATTTACAAGTATTCCAAGAAGCATCTATTGGGCAATTGTAACCATGACAACGGTTGGTTATGGCGATATAGCTCCTCAAACTCCTTTGGGGCAGCTCCTAGCCTCTTTGATTATGATTATGGGATATGGAATTATAGCGGTTCCTACTGGGATTGTATCCTCCGAAATGACGCATCAAACCAAACATGTAGATACCAATACCCAAGCCTGCTTGCAGTGCAATACAGAAACTCATAAAGATGGTGCCATTTTTTGTCACCAATGTGGAACGACCCTAAACGATGAATTCTAAACGGCTTCTATACGTTGCAGGACCTACTGCTAGCGGAAAAACAGCTTTGGCAATTGCTTTGGCAAAACACTTTGATACTGAAATTGTTTCCTGTGATTCCCGACAATTTTACAAAGAAATGACACTCGGAACTGCAGTTCCAAACTCAGAAGAATTAGCTGCTGCTCCTCACCATTTCATTCAACAACGCAGCATCCGCGAACCGTATAGCGTTGGAGATTTTCAGCGAGAAGCTTTGAAAACTCTAAAAAAATTATTCAAAACCAAAGACACCGTAATTCTAGTCGGAGGTTCAGGAATGTATGCCGACGCTCTGATCGACGGATTGGATGTATTTCCAGAGATTGATCCTCAGATTCGTTTAGACTTAAACGCAAAACTTCATAGCGAAGGAATAGAAGCGCTTTCATGGCAATTAAAAAAATTAGACTTAACATATTACGAAAAGGTGGATTTAGGCAATCCACACCGTCTCATTCGCGCACTGGAGGTTTGTTTGGAGAGCGGACTCCCCTATTCTTCGTTTTTAGGGAATAAGAAAGCTCCAGATTTTTTTACAACCAAAAAAATCGTGATTCAATGGAAACGGCAAACACTTTACAAGCGCATTAACCAACGTGTAGACCAAATAGTTGCCGCAGGTCTTGAAGAAGAAGCTCAAAAGCTATATCCCAACAAAAACGAAAACGCATTACAAACGGTAGGTTATCGCGAATGGTTTATCCATTTTGATGGAACTACAGACAAAGCAACCGCAATTGAAGAAATTAAAAAGAATACGCGCCGATATGCAAAACGACAAATCACCTGGTTTAAGCGATATTCGGATGCAGTTTTAGTGGAAGGTGGGGGTTCGGTAGAGAAGGTTTTAGAAAACCTTTAGTTTATAGGTTTTCACTTTCATTCGCTTTTTGAAAAATTTATCTAATGGATTATGTCCACTGAATTTTCCTTTATTTATTTTTTGTTTATAACAATATGAAAATGTATTAATAATTCCTGAATCCAAAAGGACAAAGTAAGTTGCTTAAGGCTCTTAAGCAATATGATAAAAATGATTGAAAATGAATCGTAGAATAAGCATCTAAGAGGGCAGTGTTTGGGAAACTGTTTCTGAAATATAAAAAAATAAGAATATGTAGGGGTAATAATACTACTTTCTTCTACCCTCACCCTCTTTCAAGACTACACGAGATGGTGTGTCTGTTCCGTTGATTATGGTTTGTGTACCTAATGCAATTGCACGAATGGTTTCGGTGATAATTTCCATATCTAAAGTCTTTACTTCGTCCGAAACTTGATGGTAATGCTTATCTACGTCGATTGGTACTGTTGAAAATGTGTGGGATGGAATTCCCAATTGTGCCAAACTGGCGTTGTCTGATCTAAAAAACAAACGTTGTGTTGGGTAAGGATCTGGAAATAATTGATACCCCGTTCCTTCTAGGTTTTTTTGAATGATGGTTCCAAAGTCTGAGCGATCAAAACCTGTTAACCAAGCGGTTTTAGACCCATAACTAGAATCTTTTCCGATCATTTCAATATTAATACCAGCAATAAACTGGGCTGCATTCACCTCTTTTCCAAAATGTCTTGAGCCTAGTAACCCCATTTCCTCGCCTGTAAATGCTACAAAAATTAAGGTACGCTCGTTTGTTCCTAAGGCAGTAAAGTATTCTGCTAATGCAAGAACTGCAGTTGTTCCGGATGCATCGTCATCTGCTCCGTTATAAATCATATCGCCCTCACCTTCTTTCTTAACTCCTAAATGATCGTAATGTGCAGAAATCACTACGTATTCATCTTTCTTGCTTTTTCCTTCTAAAACACCGATTACATTAAACATTTTAAGGTTACGAGCAGTAAAGTTTTGGCGGTATGTTGGCAAGTTGTTATACTTGCTTAGTCCTATTCTCTCAAATTCAGATTCAATGTACTGGGCTGCTCTTTCAATTCCTGGGGTTCCAGCTCTCCTTCCCTCCATAGCGTCAGAGGCTAAGGTATATAGGTGTTTTTTTACTGATTCAACTTCAATAGAAGCTGGATTAGTTTGTGCTGGTGTTAATTGAATACTTACAAATAAAGCAATGCAGAATGATAATTTTTTCATGAGATGAGTTTTCTTTTTGTCAATTTAAGAAATATCAGGAATCAGAAATTATATTTTACGATAATTTTTCTATTGGAGTAATTTCTGCCGGAATTAATACAGCATGAGCACCATCGGTCAACTCATTTACACGAAGTTCCATAAGAGGAGCGTATTCTTTAGAAGTTACAAAGCCGTAAGCCATTTCCTTTGAAGGAAATTGCATTAGTACCGTCCAGTTTCCGAACGCATCACCTTCGAGGGTTCTTCCATTTTTTGTGGCTGCTAAAAGTTTTCCATTGAATTTTTCGAGAATGGGTAAAAAAGGTAATCCGTATTGTGTAAAATAGTCATCGTAACTCTTGACAGCCATTTGACCAAAAATATATACCGATTGTTCCATGATAAGAAATTTAATTTGGGTTATTATTAGACGTTAAAACGGAAATGCATTACATCTCCATCTAAAACGGTGTATTCTTTTCCTTCAACACGCATACGGCCAGCTTCCTTTACTTTAGCTTCTGTTTCGTACTTTACATAGTCTTCGTAAGAAATAACTTCTGCACGTATGAAACCTTTTTCGAAGTCAGTATGAATTACTCCTGCTGCCTGTGGCGCTGAAGATCCAACGCTAATCGTCCATGCACGAACCTCTTTTACTCCTGCAGTAAAATAGGTGTGCTGTTTTAGCAGTTGGTATGCTTTGCGAATCAGCTTAGCAGCTCCGGGCTCATCCAAACCCAGGTCATCTAAAAAGAGTTTACGCTCTTCATAAGTCTCCAATTCATTTATATCTGCCTCTACACTGATTGCCAAAATTAATACTTCGGCATCTTCAGAAGCAACTAATTTTTTTACTTGTTCAACGTAAGCGTTTCCGGAAACTGCGGCATCCTCCGAAACATTACATACATAAAGAACAGGTTTATCCGTTATCAGCTGAATTTCTTGGATCACCTCTTGTCTTTGCTTATCAGTAAAATCTAAGGAACGAACATTTTTAGATTGCTCTAATCCTTCTTTTATTTGAAGTAACACAGCTTGAAGTTTCTGCGCATCCTTGTCTCCTGTGCGCGAAGCACGATTTACTTTTTCAAGTCGCTTGTCTACTGTCTCAAGGTCTTTGAGTTGTAGTTCAATATCTATAATTTCTTTATCGCGGATGGGGTCAACAGAACCTTCTACATGAATAATGTTGTCGTTATCAAAACAACGCAACACATGGATAATCGCATCGGTTTCTCTAATATTTGCTAAAAACTGATTCCCAAGTCCTTCTCCCTGACTTGCACCTTTCACTAAACCTGCGATGTCAACAATTTCTACAGTTGCGGGTAATACTTTTTCTGGAACAACAAGTTCTGCTAGTTTCTCTAAACGAGGATCAGGAACATTTACAACTCCTATATTGGGTTCGATGGTGCAAAAAGGGAAATTAGCACTCTGCGCTTTTGCATTAGATAGACAATTAAAAAGGGTTGACTTACCTACATTAGGTAATCCTACAATTCCTGCTTTCATTTAGAATATTTTTTTGCAAATATACAATCTCTATTTTTTGCCCAATATGTAAATATTAAAAAATTCAACTTCAATAAGTTTTTTTAGTTAAATTTAAATAAACACGCCTGGTTCGATTACCAAAAATTAACAATTATATGTTTTTTTGAATCTATCCTATTCTTCTGAAGGCATAATGAAAGGAGTCCATCATTCGAATAACATATATTGAATGGTTAATGTAGATTTAATTTCTAAGTGTTTAGATGTATTATGGTTTAGGGAAGTTTGTTTAAACTATTCGCTAACTTTCAAAAAGCAATTAAAAGTAAAACAACTTTATTTTATTAAAAAAAAATCATAAATTAGCTTTAATTAAAATTAAGCCTGATGAATAAAAAACCAACGGTAGAATTAAAACTGCCTATTTTAAAAAATATGGAGCTTGTAGCTACTCAGACAGCTGAAGTAGTCTCTAAGCACATGCAGCTATCAGAAGAAAAGTCTGGTGAAATTTCGATGGCTTTGATTGAAGCGTGTATTAATGCTTTTGAACACTCCGAATCAAAAAGTGAAGTTTATATTCATTTTATGATTGACGATCAAAACTTGACGATTAAAGTGATTGATAAAGGAAAAGGTTTTGATGAATCAAATGTAAAAATCCCCAAGATTGAATCAAAAATTAATACTGATGAAAGAAAAAGAGGTTGGGGAATTATGCTAATAAAAGAATTAATGGATTCTGTTGATTTTGAATCTGATCATACAGGAACAACTTTAACGATGGTTAAAAAAAAGGACACAAATGAATAAAGTAACAAAAGTAGAATTAATAGGTAATGTAGTGGTTATTTCTACTGAAGGTTATCTCAATAAGGATCTTGGAGAAGAAATTCAAAACGCTGCAAATGAACATATACAAAATGGAGTTAATAAAGTTTTAATAAATCTTGAGCGTTCTAATATTGTAAATAGTATTGGAGCATCAATTTTAATTGAAATAATTGAGCAACTTCAAGATACCGATGGTGTCCTTGCTTTTTGCGAATTAGTTCCCATAATAGAAAAGACATTTAAAATAATGGGGCTAACCAAATATTGTGAAAGTTATGAAACACAAGAAATTGCCATTAGCAAAATGTAAAAATCATTAATATGTTTTTAAAACTTTAATCACATGGTAGAATTTTGACATTTAATAATAAACTAAATTATCTTAAAGGTCAACTCGGACTATCAAATATTCAGTTTGTTTTTTTTCAAAAGAAAACAAGCTTTAAATCTCTAGATTTATTGGAGTATTATAATCAGGATTTTCCATACTATCATGTTGAATTAGATGGTTTTGAGATAATTAAAAAAGCAAACAGTAAAAAAATTCAATTTAATTTTTTTTTTAATTTTTACTCAAACAATTCTGCTTTACTAACAAATATTTTTCTTAATAATAAACCTATTGGTTTAATTTTCTTGCCTTTAAATAATGAAAATTCAACCGAAGTACGTTCTTTAATTATGGATTTCAGAAGTCAGATTGAAAACCAATTAATTATTAAAGATCTAGAGCAAAAGCTTTCTATTACAAATAAAGATCTTAACAACAAATTACTTGAAATAGAGTCTCTGATTGATGTAACTGAAATTATATATAATCAAAGCGGATTGAAAAAAAATCTATTTGAAAGCATCTTAATTACTATACTTTCTATTTTAAATGCTTCGAAAGGTATGGTCTTATTAAAAGACGAAAAAACAGGCTTTTTTAATGTTATTTCATCCTTTAACATATTAAAAAATCAACTCCCAAACAAGATAATAAGAATTACTAAAGGAGTTTTAAAAGAGCTCAATAAGGATAAAAAAGCTAAAATAATTGATGAACCTCAGAATTACGAGATCTTAAAGGCTTCTGAAAAAAACTGCATAATTAGCCCTATTATTTCTGGAAATACAGTTGAGGGAGTTTTTTTATTATTTGATAAAGAAAGTAGAAACGGACTTATCAAATTTACTCAACAAGATTTGAGGCTTTTTGATAGTCTGAGTAAAAAAGTTAGTCTTGCCTATGACAATATAAGACTAATTGATTCACTTAAAAACTCTAATAAGTTAGTTGATAATATAATGTCTTCTATTACTACAGGTATTATTATGATTAATATACTTGGAGAAATTGAGTTTGTAAATCATTCAGCAAAAAATATATTTAGAGTTAATCAAGAGGATGTGATAAATAACCATTATTTCATCATTTTTCACAATAATTTAGATTTAATTCAATTACTTGAAAGTTCTGAAGCTAAAAATGAGATTATTTATGAGGACAATTTTAAAATTCAAGATAGTGAGGGAAATCCTCACGAAATTAACTTAACACTTTCGCCTGTTTATAATGAAGATAATGAAAGGTCAGGAATTGTATTTTCTTTTGAAGACCTTTCTGGAATAAATAAAATTAAATCAACATTTAAGAAGTATGTGTCAGGTAATATTGTAGACGAACTACTTCAAAATGAAAGCTCTCTTGAGCTTGGAGGAACCCAAAGCGAAGTTTGTGTTCTTTTTTCTGACATAAGGGGATTTACAGCTCTTTCTGAAAAAATGAAACCCTCTGATGTAGTATATTTACTCAATACATACTTTGAGTCAATGATTGAAGTTGTCTTTTCTAATAATGGTACATTAGATAAAATAATAGGAGATGAGTTAATGGTTTTGTATGGTGTTCCTTTAAAAAATAAGAATGACTCCCAAAGTGCAGTAAATACAGCAATAGGGATGTTTAAAGCGCTAGAGGCTTTTAATAAAGAAATTGAAAAACATGATTTACCTCAATTAGAAATAGGAATAGGAATTAATTACGGAAAAGTTGTTTCGGGAAATATTGGTTCAAAACGACAGATGAACTATACTGTAATTGGAGATGCTGTTAATTTAGCATCAAGACTGTGTTCCCATGCAAAATCTGGAGAGGTAGTTATTTCTAAAAGTGTTTTAGATCGTTTGAATGATTATGAGGGATTTAAAGAACAAATTCCTATTAAAGTTAAAGGAAAGTCTCAAAAAATTGATAATTGGATTTATAGTGTGGTCTAATTAGACTTTTTAACAACAACAATAGTAATATCATCTGGATTCATAACTCCATTAGACCATTCATCTGAAAGCAAAACAAGTGCATTCTTAATTTCAACTGCGCTTAGTGTAGCATTTTTCTTAATACAATCATTTACTTTTTCATAATCTAACAAATCATTCGAGGGGTTTGGCAATTCGGGTAAACCATCTGAAATCATAATCATAACATCATCTTGATTAAATTCCTTCTTAACACCATCAAACTTTTCACCTTCAAGACCACCTAAAGGAAGGTTGGGCACTAATACCTCTTCCACTTCTTTCGTTTTAGAAGAATAGAAGTAAGTCGGGGGCATAGCTGCGGAACTAAGTTCAACAGTATTATCTCTAAATTTAGCAACACTTAGACTCATTCTAAGTCTGCCAAAATTAACTCGTTTAACAATTCTATTGAGTTGTTCTAAAATAATCGAAGGAGTACCCATTGGAATCCCGTTAAGTCCAGCTTTAGTTACAGATACCATAATTCCAGAAATTACACCGTGCCCTGTAGCGTCTCCACAGATGGCATAAAAGTATTCTCCTTTTTCGTAAAAGAAATCATAATAATCTCCACCGATTTCAGTTGCAGGTTTTAAATAAGTACTTATTGAAAAACCATCAATGTTTGGTAATACTTTTGGAAGTAAACTGTTTTGAAGCTCTTTTGCCTCTTCTAATTCTTTAGACTTTCTCTCACCTTCCAGCCGTTCCTTCGTAACTTTTTCTCTGTATTTAACAAAGAACCAAACAAAAATTATCAAGAAAACAATGTAACTAACTATGGATTCAATTCTTAACCACCAGGGTGGTGCATTATATATCGAAAATGAAACAACATTTTCACTTTTAACTCCATTTCCATTTATGGCATAAAAACTTAAATTTGAGGTGTAATACGGAAGTGTACTGAGTTGTATTTGATTGTTGTATCCATTTTTAATAACCTCATTATTGTCTCTTTCTGCGAAATATTGAATCTGATCGGATTTATAGGTACTGCTCGTAAAAAGATCAAATAAAAGAGTTTTTGTATTGTAGTCTATGTTTACTGAATTATTTTTTATTGGTATTATTTTTCTATTATTTAGCTCATCGATACCAACTATATTGAAATTATTTATCAAGAATTGGTTTTCAGAATCATCAATAGACAGAAATGGAACCGCTTGAACAAATTCATTACCTGTAATTAGTAAATTATCTGAATTAACATGAAGAGATTCTGAATGAAACATATCAGAAATAAGGCCATCTTCAATTGTTAAGTTTTTTATAGTATTATTTTCAATAAAATTTATACCCGTTCCCGATTGAAAAAATAAACGATTAGGTGTCTGTAAAAAATCATAAACATTATTAGATAACATTCCATTTTCTAAATTTAGGTTCGAAAAGATTCCTTCTTCAACTTGATATTTAAAAAGTCCAGATCCAATAGAACCGATATAAAGTGTCTTCTCTTTATCAATATACATTAGTTTAGTTGGAGTAGACGATGATAATGACCTAGAAGAATTTCCATCATATTTGAAATTTCTAACAAAAGAACTGAAATTTTCTTTATATACTGATAAACCAGATTGTCTGTTTGTTAAATAGTATAAATCGCCGATTTTCTCAATGTCATTAAAACCTCGAGGAGCATTTATATTTAGCAACTCATTATAATCATGGAAAACAATTTTTTTATTTATTTGTTCTGGTTTTAGTGATTCAGAACCTGTAAGTAAATATTTAGAAATTTGCAATAACCCATTATTGTAGGAAGCAAATAGAGTGTCGTCGATGATTTTAATATTGTCTATAAAATTACCATTAAAAGAATTGTCAGAAAACACATTCTTAATTAATGATTTTTTATCTATATCAAAAACATTCAAAGAATTACCTCCAAAATATATTAAATTTCCATCTGTTTCAAACGACATTTTGGAAAAATCAAAATCATATTTCTTCTGAAAAATTTGCTCTCTGTTTCCCAATGCATTTCTAATTTCAATTGTATTATTATAAAAATTTAAGATGAAATTTTTATACACATAAAAGAAAGAAGAACCTTTAAAATTATTTAATTTCACTATTTTCTTTAGTTTGTCTTGAAGTATTTTAACACCTTCATTTGAACCTACATATAGATTACCATCAATAATTTTTACAAAATTTATATTACCCTGAATAGCATAGGAGATTTTATTATTAAAATTAAAATCAGTTTTAGTTAGTGATGAGGATTCTGTATTCCAAAAGAAAAAACTATCGTTAGAAGAAATTATATTGCTGTGGTCATTTAAAAGACTTGAATTATTATTATTAAAAACTAATTTATCATTTAAAGAGTTTATTTCAAAATTTGCGAGTTCAGTTCTTAATAAAAAAGTTTCGTTTTTAAATTTTGTTAAAGATTTTATCGGTGATTTAGTGGCATATATAGACTCAAAATTAGAGTTTTGCTCATCAAAAATAACTATCTCATTTTCAGATGCTACTATTAGTTTGTCATTAAATTTTATAATTCCTATTATTATATTCGTGGTTAAATTAGACCGTTTACCTTTAAAATAACGCTTAAACGTTTTAAGTTTTTTATCAAAAACATTAACTCCGTTTTTTGTAGCAATCAATACTTTAGAGTTTTTAGAAAAAACAATCGAATTAATGTCATTATCTCTCAGGTTAGAGGTCGATATTGAAAATGGATTTAGAGGGTCAAATGTATAGTGTCCGACAATTTTAAAATCTTTATCTAAGATATAATAGCCAGAGTTTTCTGTTGCAATCCAATAATCTCCTGTTTCTATATCTTCAACTACAGAAACAGGTTTAGATAATAGCTTTATTTGTGTAAAATTAAACTCATCAGAATTAAATACGCTTAAACCATCTTGTGAAAATGCAATAAGTTTATTTTTTGATGTTATTTTAACTTTGTGAACTTTTGAATTTAGTAAACTTAGAGAATCCTTAATGTTTGAATAAAAGACATGTTTTTCATTATCATAAAAAACATTCAGCCCCTCATCAGTAGCTATCCAAAAAAGTCCATTTGACTGTTTTTCAACATCTTCTATGTTGTTAGAACTTAAGGGTAGCTCTAACTGCTCAACTTGTCCTCTAACAAATGATATTGTTAAAAAACTAACTATTAAAAATAATCTCCACATATAAACTTTTATAAATTAGTTTTTATCTGAGCTTTTGCTAGATTCTTGATTATGGAATTCTGCCATGTAGCAAAATTATCGTTTGCTAGTTCAATAAACACCTGTTTACTCTCATCCTCTTTACCGACAGCTTTTTTTGCTAGAGCTAAAAAGTATGAGTGATAACTGTCACCTGTCATATCCTCTTTAGACAGATTAGAATAATCATTTATCGATTCTTGAGGATTTCCTTCCATAAGATTTAAATATCCGGAAAACTTATAAAAACTATTTAATGCCGTAGGATTGAATTCAAGTTCAACCTCAGACATTGATTTAAATTTATCTATTTGAATACTTGCTTCTTCATAATTTCCAAATAAAATATTAAACCATATATCAGTCTCCATATTTGAATTATTTAAGTTCGTTTCAATTCTTTGTTTTTCTTTTTCATCTTGAGCATTTGATAATAGAATTGCCATTCTAGAAGCCCTTAAATCTTTCATTTTATCAATAGATTCTTGAGTTGCAAGTTGCTGATTACTATGGCCAAAGGCTAAAAATTTATTAAACTCAAGGTATTCAGTATAATTTATTTTTTGAACTTCGTCTATATCGAAAATACTAACTTGACTTTGAACTTCACTAAGAAGATTCACAGCGGCAGCAAAGTTCTTTTGATATAAAAATGTTTGGGATTTTAGGGCATTAATTGAAACCATCCAATACTCATTCGAAATTGCAATAGCATTATCATAATAACTTCTTGCTTTTTCATATTGTCCTTGGAATGTATATACATGACCTACCATTAACAGAGAGTTAGCATATTGATTACTTTCGGGACCCGTTTCAAACTTCTTAATAATATCTAGAGATTCATTGTATGAAGAGAGTGCTTTATCAAATTTACCTTGTGCACGATATATATTTCCAAGAAATCTCGGAGGTCTGGAACTTTCAGGAAGTAATTTTTTTGCTTCATTTAACAGCGTTTCAGCTTTTTTTAGATCACGTTCGTCAGTTGCCAACATGTAAAAATCATTACCTGTAGGGAAGTGAAGAAATGCTAAGTTTACATAAGCTTCAAATGAATTTGGATTAACCAACAGAGCTTCTTCATATCTTTTTTCAGAAGCCTTTACATCAAGTTGATTCTTAATATCACCAGACCATATATAAAGTTGGAAGTATTGAGGATAGTCTAAGATTAAAGAATCTAGAATTTGATCTTGTCGATTTATATTCCCTTTAATTCTTCTTTCATAATTTGATTCAATGAAACGAGATTCAATATCACTTACCTTTTCTCTATTATCATATGCAAGTCTTAAAAGTCTTCTGCGTTCTTCATTATCCTTAAATCCATTGAATAGCTTGGGAACAAAAAAATTAGGATCCAATTTAGCTATTGAATCAAAAATAGTCTCTTGTGCCTGGGGCTCCCAATTTCTATTCTCTATATTGATTAAGAATTCTTCAAATAAATCCTTTGCCTCTTCTGAGGACGAAGTCCATTGAATTCTTTCAGACTTTTCAGGCTCTGAGCAAGAGGTTATAACTATTGTTATTGCTAATAAAAGTGTTAATTTTCTCATTGTTTTAGTGTTAAATTAAAAAAGTTGGACAACATAAATTGTTATAATATATGCTATAAAAAATAATATTGATTTGATTAAAGATTTGATTGCAATATTTACATGTTTAAATTTAGTAAACGCAATATTTCCTGTAACATATACCATGTGTGATAAATGTTTTCTGTATTCTTCTGGGTCTTTTCTTAATGATTGAATTTTAGGATAATATTCAGAAAAATCAACATTATCCATTGCAATATCACCAAAGAAAAGGGGAGATTTTAAAGCTGATTGTTTAAGTCTTGGTAAAAAACATTTAATACATGAGGCAAAAGAAATACAAGTAAAGTATAGGCCTGGAACTAAAATTAGTAAGCTAACATAATCCCAAGAAGTATTTAAATCTAATCTATAAACATTTTCATCATCTATGATATCAATTGTGTAAGCTGCAGTAAAAAACAAACTGTATACAGATATAACCACACTTGATTTAATTTCCGCATATCTTATTTGATCGTAGTTGTAATTTATAATTTCCCAAAAATCAAGAATTGTTTCTCTCTTATTCATATTATATATTTATTTCAAATCCATACATAAAATCGGTATCGTTTTTAAGACTTTTGACATAGTTAATAGACCTATAACTAACAACATATTTTATATAAGTACTAATCTTCTCATTTATTTTAAATCTAATATACTGATTTGCAAATACACGAACATCTCTTATTTCATTATATTTCCACTGACTGTAGAGTGTTGTTGCTGACGTGATGTTTTCAAACAGCTTAACTGAAGAGAAAATATTAAATGAAATCCTGGTTGTTTTTTGACTGAAGCCATCGAAATTTATATTTTCAAATTTATATTCGGGATAAGATTCAAACTCATAAAAAGGTCCAACGGCTATATCAAAATAGTTTTTATCTTTTTTATATATATGCTGCCTAAGCCCAATGCCAATTAAGGTTCTTTCATCAATAAAAGATCTTTTACTTTCGCCAGTTTGTAAAAACGTGAAAAGACTAAAGTCTTCATTTAGTATTTTATTCCACCTAAATTGAAAGTTTATTTTTTTATCAAAATTATTTCCATTAAGTTTTGAAGAAGAGTAAGAAAAAGTAATTCTAAACAGATCGTTTTTGATTCTTGATCCTAAAGTAATGTCAGACCTTAAAAAATTAAATTTAAAGTTACCAGTTTTTTGATCTCCCATGAAATCTGCAAAAACATGAAAAGTTGAATCTATTTTTTTTAAACTGGATTCAGTATCAATAATAGCTTGTGAGCAAATTGTATTAGAAAATAAGATTGAAGAAATAATACATAAACACTTGTTTTTCACAATTAATTTTTTTTAGATCAACCGAAGATAAAAAAAAAAAAGGAAACAATCTTTTTAAGCTGCCCTTTTCAGAATTCTATGATGAATTATTTTAAACTATAGATTTTCAAAATCAATTACTAATGATTTAAATAGAAAGGGATACTCGGATGAATAAACTTTTTTTCTCAATTATATTTAAAAGTAAATTTATTCTGGATGCATAAAACGCTGCTTTGCTAAAAGCGTTTCTTCAGTTTCTAAATGATCTTCATCAGGTACACAACAATCCACTGGACAAACAGCTGCGCACTGAGGCTCGTCATGAAACCCTTTGCATTCGGTACACTTATCTGGAGCTATATAATAAAACTCATCAGAAATAGGCTTTTGCACTTCGTCAGCATTAACCTGTTTTCCGTCAGGCAATACCACTGATCCATCTAATGAAGTTCCGTCCTTATAACGCCAGTCATCAGCACCCTCATAAATAGCAGTATTTGGACATTCAGGTTCACAGGCTCCGCAGTTAATGCACTCATCTGTAATAATTATTGCCATTTTAGAATTTCTTTTAGTTAAATTTGCCACAAAAGTAAGACCTTATAGTTTATTCTACAAATAATGATTCAACTACAACAACGAATTTCTGCATTTAATCGCTTAGGCGACTTCCTTAGAAATATAAATTCTGAAAATCCAGACTATAAATTACTTTTTGAAACTGTGAGTCGAGCAAAAGATAATAATGGATGGTTTTCAAAAGAAAACGTTTTACAAGCCTTAAATGCATGGGGAAATTTGCTTAATAAAAAAGACTTAATTCAATGGACAAAAGACTATGTTTTTGAGAATGAAGAACTGAAAATAGTTGGTTTAGTCTTAGCAGGAAATATTCCTTTAGTTGGATTTCATGATGTTTTAAGCGTTTTAATCAGTGGAAATAAAGCACTCGTAAAATGTTCTTCTTCTGACCCGATGTTGATTGCTTTTTTAGTACAAAAACTTCAAGAAATTGAACCTGGGTTTAAGGATTTGGTAGAATTCACCAAAGAACGTTTCACACATTTTGATGCAGTCATTGCAACCGGAAGTAACAATGCTGCTCGATATTTTGAGTATTACTTTTCTAAAGTTCCAAACCTGATCCGAGCCAACAGAAATGGTGTTGCGGTTTTAGACGGAAACGAAACCAAAGAGCAACTCGAGGCTTTAGCGCAAGATGTAGTTCGCTTCTTCGGTTTAGGTTGTAGAAGTACATCTAAGGTATTTGTGCCTATAGGATATGACTTAAACTTAATCTTTGGAGCACTTTACCCCTTTGACAGTTTAATGGATTCTGCAAAATATGCAAATAACTACGACTACAATAAGGCGGTTTATTTGATGAGTCAATTCGACCTTTTAGATAATGGTTTTTTTATGCTTAAAGAAGATGAATCCTACACCTCTCCTGTTGCTTGCTTGCATTATGAGTATTATAGTGATTATAAAAATTTGGAGGAAAAGCTTAAACTTGATCAGGATTTAATTCAGTGTATTACTTCAAATCAAAAAGGAAAAAGCCATTTTGAGTTTGGAAAAGCACAACAGCCAAATCTTTGGGATTATGCAGATGGAAAAAATACACTACACTTTTTAAACATATTAACTTAATATGTTGAAAATTCAGTTAAAAAATACATAATTATTAGTCTTTTTTAAGTGGGTAATACAGATATTTGCATCTTAAAATAAAATATGAAAAAACATAATTTTAGCGCGGGTCCTTCAATACTTCCTGAGTCGGTGATGAAAAAAGCTTCTGAAGCTGTTATCGAGTTTAACGGTATGGGGCTTTCTCTTATTGAAATTTCTCATAGAAGTAAGGAGTTTATCGCTGTTATGGAACGTGCGCAAGATTTAGCACTTGAATTAACGGCGCTTAAAGGAAAAGGATACAAATCTTTATTTCTTCAAGGAGGAGCTAGTATGCAATTTCTAATGGCCGCATATAATCTTCTGGATTCTAAAGCTGGTTATATTAATACTGGGGCATGGTCTAATAAAGCAATCAAAGAAGCCAAACTATTTGGAGAGGTTTTAGAAGTTGCATCTTCTAAAGACAAAAACTTTAATTACATCCCTAAAGGTCATCAAATCCCTGCAGACCTAGACTACCTTCATATTACAACAAACAATACGATTTTTGGTACACAGTTCCAGAAAATTCCTGAAACTAACGTTCCATTAATAGCAGACATGAGTTCAGATATATTTTCAAGACAGATTGATTATTCAAAATTTGATTTGTTTTACGCAGGAGCACAAAAAAATATGGGTCCTTCGGGAACTACACTTATTATTATCAAGGAAGATATCTTAGGCAAAGTTAACAGGGTCATTCCGTCAATGATGGACTATCAGGTTCAATTAAACAGCGATAGCATGTTTAACACACCTCCCGTATTCCCAATATACACTTCGATGCTAACCCTAGAATGGTTACAAGAAAATGGCGGTATTGCATCTATTGAAAAGCACAACCAACAAAAAGCAGCACTTATATACAACGAAATTGACAGAAATTCAGCCTTTGTTGGTTTTGCCGCTAAAGAAGATCGTTCCTTTATGAACGCAACATTCAATTTAGCAGACGGAATTGACGGAGCAGCGTTTGATGCTCTTTGGAATGAAGCAGGAATTAGTGGAATAAAAGGACACCGTTCTGTAGGCGGTTACCGAGCATCTATATACAATGCCTTACCGATGGATAGCGCACAGCTTTTGGTTGATGTAATGCAAAAATTTGAAAAAACTATATAAATATTATACATGAAAGTATTAGCAAACGACGGAATCTCTCAAAGTGGAATCGATGCCCTAAAAGCAAGTGGCTTTGAAGTAATTACAACCAATGTAGCTCAGGAACAACTAATATCGTATATCAATGAAAACCAAATTAAAGTTTTATTGGTTCGAAGTGCAACAACTGCACGTAAGGATTTAGTAGACTCCTGCCCTTCTCTCAAAATAATTGGAAGAGGTGGTGTTGGAATGGATAACATTGACGTTGCTTATGCTCGTGAAAAAGGTCTTAAAGTAATCAACACGCCTGCATCTTCATCTGCTTCAGTTGCTGAATTAGTTTTTGCTCATCTATATGGTGGTGTTCGTTTTCTATACGATTCAAACAGAAATATGCCTTTGGAAGGAGAATTAAATTTCAAAGGATTAAAAAAAGCCTATGCTAAGGGTATTGAGCTTCGAGGAAAAACGATAGGAATTATTGGATTTGGCAGAATTGGTCAAGAAGTTGCTAAAATTGCTTTAGGGGTTGGAATGCGCGTTATTGCTGCAGATAAATTCATGGAAGCTGCAACAATTGAGGTAGTCTTTTTTGACGGACAAACTGTTGATGTTACTATTAAAATACAATCACAAGAATCCTTATTAGCAGAAGCTGATTTTATTAGCCTTCATGTACCTGCACAAAATGATTATGTAATTGGTGCAAGAGAAATAGAACAAATGAAAGCTGGCGCAGCGCTCATAAATGCTGCTCGTGGTGGGGTTGTAGACGAAGTTGCTTTATTAAAGGCACTAGAAAACGGTAAGCTTTCTTTTGCTGGATTAGATACTTTTGAAGAAGAACCTAAGCCTGCAATGCAAGTTTTAATGCATCCTAAAGTTTCTCTTACCCCACATATCGGAGCTGCAACAGGAGAAGCACAAGATAGAATTGGTGAAGAATTGGCTCAACAGATTGCCGAAATACTTCTCTAATGAGTTATTTTAAAAAACTGAAAGAAAAATGGGACGTTAAGTCAAACTTTCAGTTTCTTATTATTTTTATAGTTTTTGGAATAACTGGATCTTCTTCAGTTGTTGTAGCGGATCCTATTATGGAGGTATTGGGGATTTTACCTGTTTATTTCGAAGATATCTTTTTAGGAAATGTAGTTTATTGGATGTTAAGAATACTAGTTATATTTCCTGTATATCAAATATTACTTCTACTCTTTGGAACATTATTTTTTCAATTTAAATTTTTCTGGAATTTTGAAAAGAAAATTTTAAGTAGAATGGGCTTTAAACGTTTCTTTACTAATTACTAAGACAAGTCAGAAGTTACCAATTTCAAAAATTCGTTACGTGTATCTGTTTCTTTAAAGGAACCCCTAAATCCAGATGTAATGGTTGTTGAATTTTGCTTTTGAACGCCACGCATCATCATACACATGTGAGAAGCTTCAATAACAACAGCAACTCCAAGTGGTTTTATTGTGTCGTTGATACAATCTAAGATTTGTTCTGTCATACGTTCTTGAACTTGTAAACGACGAGCAAAGACATCTACCACTCTAGGAATTTTACTTAAACCAACAATATGACCATTTGGTATATAGGCTATATGAGCTTTTCCAAAAAAGGGAAGTAAGTGATGTTCGCACAAAGAATAAAACTCAATTTCTTTTACGATTACCATTTCTTTATATTCTTCCTTAAACATAGCTCCTTCAAGGATTTGTTTTGGGTCCGCAGCATAACCACTTGTCAAAAATTTCATTGCCTTGCTTGCACGCTCAGGGGTTTTAATTAGGCCTTCACGGGTAATTTCCTCTCCTAAAAGAGAAATTATGTTTGAAAAATTTTCTTTAAGTTCTTCAGCTAATTCAATTGTTTCAATGTCGAAGTTGTCGTTAATCATAATTATTTTAAAAGGTGTTGATAATGTTGCTTTAACTTTTGAATTTTAGGGTCTATTACGAAAGAACAATAAGGTTGGTCGCTATTGTCGTTATAATAATTAAGATGCTCATCCTCTGCCTTGTAAAAAGGAGTTACGGGAAGCAATTCGGTGACAATTGGAGCATCAAAAGTTGTCTTTTCTAATTCCGCAATACGTTGTAATGCACATTCTTTTTGAGCTTCACTTGTATAAAAAATAGAAGAACGGTATTGAGAACCCACATCGTTTCCTTGACGATTTAATGTTGTTGGGTCGTGAGTGGCAAAAAATACGGATAGAATTTCATTAAAAGAAATTATAGAGGGATCAAAAACAACGCAAATTCCTTCAGTATGTCCTGTTCTACCAGAACAAACTTCTCTGTAAGCAGGGTTTTTAACAGTACCGCCGATATAACCCGAAACTATTTTATGAACACCATTTAAGCGTTGAAAAACAGCTTCAGTGCACCAAAAACACCCTCCGGCAATATAAGTTGTCTCTAATGAATTCATATAAATAATTTGTTTAACAAATGTATGTATTTAATGAACAGAAAATACTTGTTTTCTAAGTTTAATTGATTTATTGAATAAAAAATTAGAATAAGAACAAAAAACAAGAAGCAAATCTTCCAAAAAAACGGATTAAATAGTACTTTGTAGTCCATATGAAAAAACTTATTGTTGCACGTAATATCCACAAGCAATTAGGAGATGTTAAGATTCTAAAAAACATAGACTTAGAAATCAATGCAGGTGAAATTATAGCAATTGTCGGACCTTCAGGTGCTGGAAAGACTTCACTTCTACAAATACTCGGTACCTTATCTTCGCCAGACAAAACCCCTGATTTATTTCTAGAAATAAATGATACAGACATTCTTAATCTTACAGAAAATGAGTTGTCAGATTTTAGAAATCAAGAACTAGGTTTCATTTTTCAGTTTCACGAGCTACTTCCAGAATTCAATGCACTAGAAAACATAATGATTCCTGCTTTCATTAAAGGGACTTCAATTAAAGATGCGGAAAAGCGAGCAACTAGCCTGATCGATCAATTTGGTTTATCGGGAAGGTCATCACACAAACCAGCTGAGTTATCAGGAGGAGAACAGCAACGTGTTGCTGTAGCTCGAGCTTTGATGAATAACCCTTCCATTATTTTTGCAGACGAACCTAGTGGTAATTTAGATAGTGAAACTGCTGATCAACTCCATCAGCTATTTTTTGATTTAAGACATCAATATGGACATACATTTGTTATTGTAACTCACAATAAAGAGTTAGCAGAAAAAGCGGATCGGAAAATTGAACTGATTGATGGAAAAATAGTTAGATAAATGAAGTTTGATGAACTTAAAGAATTCCTAGATCTCAAAGCAAATCACTATCAGTCTCAAGATTTTATAAGTGCAGATCCAATTCAAATTCCTCATCGTTTTACTAAAAAAGAAGATGTAGAAATAGCGGGTTTTCTTGCTGCAACAATTGCATGGGGAAATAGAACAAGCATCATTAAGAACGCAAATAAAATGATGAAACTTATGGATGAAGCTCCATTTGATTTTATTGTCAACCACCAAACAAGTGATTTGGATGTTTTTGATGGATTTGTTCACAGAACTTTTAACGCAACCGATTTAAAATACTTTGTACAAGCCATCAAAAATCTATATGTGAATAAAGGAGGTCTTGAATTTTGTATTACTCAGCATGTTTCGAAGATGCCTCTACAAACAGCTTTACATAATTTTAAAAAAGATTTTTTTGAACTCCCCCATGAACTGAGAACCGAAAAGCATTTAGCAGATCCAGTTAAAGGCTCGGCTGCCAAACGAATAAACATGTACTTACGATGGATGGTTAGACCTAACACTTCGGGTGTAGATTTTGGTCTTTGGAAAAGCATGCACCCGAGGAACCTCTCGTGTCCATTAGACGTTCATTCGGGAACGATTGCCAGAAAATTAGGGATTCTTAACCGAAAGCAGAATGATGCCAAAGCGGTACTCGAACTCGATAAACAACTACGAATTATGGATTCTGAAGATCCAGTAAAATATGATTTTGCCCTTTTTGGATTAGGCGCTTTTGAAAAATTTTAAACCTCCTGCAATTTAAACCTTTAAGATTCCCTTTAGTTTTGTACTTTTGTTTACACATTTGGAACTTGTTTTACAATTAATGAAAATACTCCTTAAAAAAGCGACTTTAATTGACCCTAAAAACGCATTCCATTACTCCATTAAAGATATTTTAATAACCAACGGCATTATCACTGCAATAGAAAATGATATTGTTGATGAAACTGCTGAAGAAATAAAGTATCCTAACCTCCATGTTTCTAGAGGTTGGTTTGACAGCAGTGTTTGTTTTGGTGAACCTGGTTATGAAGAAAGAGAAACACTTGAAAATGGCCTCAAAACCGCTGGAATTAGTGGATTCTCTCAGGTTGCAGTTAATCCGAATACCAATCCAATAACGGACAACCAATCAAGCGTATCTTATTTAAAAAACGCAGGAAATAAATTTGCAACTCAAATATTTCCAATTGCCTCATTCTCAAAAAATCAGGACGGTAAAACTTTAACTGAACTATTTGGTTTAAAACAAAATGGAGCTGTAGCTTTTGGAGATTATAAAAAACCCATAAAAAATGCGGAGCTATTAAAAATTGGCTTACAATATGCACAGCGATTTAACGGTCTAATTGTTTCAAATCCTACCGACACGAATATTGGTGTTCAAGGGGGCGTTCACGAAGGAGAAATAAGTACCCGCAATGGGCTATTAGGATCACCCTCTCTGAGTGAAATATTGCAGATTCAACGTGATGTAGCTGTTTTAGAATATACAGGTGGTAAACTACACATCCCTTGTATATCATCCGAAGAAGGGGTTGAATTGATAAGAAAAGCTAAAAAAAAAGGTCTTAATTTATCTTGTAGTGTAGCTCTTGCAAATTTAGTTTTCACTGACGAAGAGCTTATTGATTTTGATACACTTTACAAGCTTGACCCTCCCCTTCGTAGCGCTAACGACAGAATCGCACTTAGACAGGCTGTAATTGATGGTACTATCGATTTAGTAACTTCCAATCACGAACCACTAAATATTGAACTTAAACATTTAGAGTTTGGTTTTGCAAATTCGGGTACTACTGGGCTTGAAGCTATGTACGGAGTTCTTTCAACCTTATTTCCCGAAGAAAAAGTAATTGCTATTTTGACTAAAGGGAAAGATATTTTTGGAATAGAAAATACAACAATTGAAGTGGGGCAAAAAGCAAACCTTTCCTTGTTTAATCCTTCTGGAATAGACACACTGAAAGAAGAAAACTTAATTTCAACTTCAAAAAATTGTGCCTTTATAAACAGCCAAATACAAGGAACTGTTTATGGTGTTATTAATAATTCGCAGACTACCCTCAAATGAATATAGATTCCAATCAAATTTTAGAATACCTACATCAAGCTCCAATCGAAACAAGTGAAAATTCACCCATTTTATTTTTAATTCATGGCTACGGAAGTTATGAGGGAGATTTATTTTCATTCGCTCAATATCTTCCAAATAATTACCACATAATTGCTCTAAGAGCTCCTATTGTATTAGCAGAAGGAAGTTATGCATGGTATACAATTACGTTTGATAAGGATATGAATAAATGGTCAAATGATGAAGAAGGGATTCAGTCTCGAAATTTAATTATTTTAAACATAGAACATCATTTAAAACGTTTAAATTCTTCTAAAAAGAACGTCGATCTTCTAGGCTTTAGTCAAGGTGCTATTTTGAGTTGGTCTTTAGGAATGTCCTATCCTAAATCAATAAATAGAATAATGGCTTTAAGTGGATTTTATAATCCTAAATTAGATCAAGAATCATCAGAAAGTAAAGCAGATTTGAAATGCTTCAGTTCCCACGGGATTATTGACCCTGTAATACCTCTAGCTCATACCCGCAGAGGAATTGACAGCCTAAGAGAAAAAGGAGTTACTGTGGCTTATAAAGAGTATGATGCCCCACATACTATTAGCCCTGACAATTTTAGAGACTTATTGCAATGGCTTCAAAGTAAAGAAGCTTAATTTGTTGGGTAAAGAAAATGTTCTACAACATTAAAAGTAATAGAAGCATCTGCTGCTATGGTGTATTTAACAAATAATTCCCCTCCTAATGTTCCATTAGAAAAATTTGCAATAAGCCATTTATAGTTTAATACTTTTATTTTATTGATTAAAAACTTACCTCCCATTCCTGCATAAGGGACTAAAGAAGCATCCGCCGACAATAGATTTGTGTCGTAAAGAGCATCTTTTATTTGAGTTGAATTTACATCAAAACCTAAATCTCCGAAATACCCTGAAGCAGCTTGATTTGTATCTAGCGAAAAATATACGTTATTTAAAATTCGTCGTTTTTCAACTTTCAAAGAATCCTTAAGTGCATTGACTTTAGCCACTTTTTTCTCCAATCGAGTTTGTTGATCTGTCATTATTTTATTGCTATTGACTACTTGAAAAATCAATATTAATGAAGCAAAAGAAAAGAGATAAACAAATATATTTTTTTTCATAAAAGGGTGAATTAGCTTGATGTTATTTCTAATGTATCGTATGCCAAGTGAATGTTTGAGGGTAAACTAGCTTCAACTTCATCATGAAAACCTAGTAAATGACTTATGTGTGTAAAATATGTTTTTTTTGGGTTGATTTTTTTGGCTAAGATTAGAGCTTCTTCTAAATTTAAATGAGAGGGATGTGGTTCAACCCTAAGTGCACTTAAAACCAAAACATCGAGGTTTTCTAGTTTTTTAAGTTCTTCATCCGTAATAGTTTTTACGTCAGTCAAATAGGCGAAATTTCCAAACCTATAACCCATTACTTCAAGTTTGTGATGCATAACTTCAATGGGTGTTATAAATAGATCTTGAAGTTTGAATTTTTTGTTTTTATTTACTAAATTCTTGTTAATTGAAGGGGCTCCTGGATATTTATTCGCATCATTCATAATATAAGAGAAGCGTATGTCTAAAGCAGAAAAGACTTTCTGAGAGGCATAAAAATCAATATTACCTTGTCTAAAGAAAAAAGGTCTTATATCGTCTAATCCTGCAGTATGATCTGCATGCTCGTGCGTAAATATAACTCCATCAAGTCTGGGGATTGGATTGCGTAAAATTTGTTGCCTAAAGTCTGGTCCACAATCAATTACATAAATAAAATCATTCCAAGATATAGCAATTGAAACCCGAAGTCTCTTGTCTTTAGGATTTTTGCTTAAACATACGGGATGTTTACTTCCAATTATTGGAATCCCCTGAGAAGTTCCTGTTCCTAAAAATATAATCTTAAACATGATTTCAAAGGTAGAAATTTGTCTCTAGAATAAACAAACTTTGTACATTTGTTACGTAATACATTTACTATGTCAACACAACTACCTGGAGAACATGAATTAGAAAACAGACCTTCTATAGAATCCAAAGCTTTACGAATAAATCTTAACGAACATATTTACGGGACCTTTGCTGAAATAGGAGCTGGTCAAGAGGTAGCTAGACACTTTTTTAGGGTAGGTGGTGCCTCAGGAACCATTGCCAAGACAATTAGTGCTTATGACAAAAATTTCAGTGATAACATCTATGGTGAAGAAGAAGATGGAAGATATGTCACTGAAACTCGTTTAAATAAGATGCTTGATCATGAAATTAAGCTGTTGGAAAACAGAATCCCAAGGTCAGAGCATCCAAACAAAATGTTCTTTACATACGCAAACACCGTAACTACAATAGATTTTGCCAAGAAATTTAAAGGCCATGGATGGATGGGTATTCGTTTTCAGACTGGACCAGACAAAGAATTTAGTAAAATAATATTACATGTTCGATTTCATCAATCAGAGGCAAGGTTTCAGCAAGAATCACTAGGTATCATGGGGGCTAATCTTATTTATGGTGCATTTTACAAAAACGACCAGCCCAAAAAACTATTAAAATACCTTTATGACCACATAGATAAAGACGCGATTGAAATTGATACAATCAACTTTTCAGGACCAAATTTTGAAGGTGTAGACAACAGGCTCATGAGTTTGCAGTTGGTAAAAAAAGGCATGACTGAGGCAGTGATGTTTAATCCAGACGGAAATAATATACTTCCGGCTCGTGAACTTTATAAAAAAAATATTCTTGCATTACGTGGAAGTTTTAGACCTGTAACCAAGGTTAACATTGACATGTTTGAAAAATCACTAGAAGTGTTTCTTCAAGAACAAGAAGTAAAAGAAAATAAGACAGTAGTTATTTTTGAAATAACCCTGTCTAATTTAATTTCTCAAGGAGAAATAGATGAAAAAGATTTTATGGATCGTGCCAAGCTACTATGTTCACTAGGACATATTGTAATGATTTCTAATTTCAAAGAATATTACAGGCTTGTTGATTATTTATCTCAGTACACCAAAAAACAAATGGCTCTTGCTATGGGTGTGAACAGTTTTGTTGATGTATTCGATGAAAACTATTACAAAGATATAAGTGGTGGTATTCTAGAAGCGTTTGGCAAGATGTTTTATAACAACCTGAAAGTGTATCTCTATCCTATGAAAAACGATCAAGGAGATATTGTAACCAGTAACAACCTTAAACTTCATCCAAGGATGAAAGATTTCTATAAATTCTTTAAATACAATGGAAAAGTAGTCGATATCTATGACTATGAACTAGAATATTTGGATGTGTTTTCAAGAAAAATTTTGAAACAAATTAAGAATAATGAAAAAGGATGGGACCAACATCTACCTGAAGGTATTTCAGAAATGATTGTGAAAAACAAGATGTTTGGCTTCGATCCCGGTATTAAAAAATAGAATTTAATCTTCGGGATTTAATATTTGAGCAGCGTGGACTTTGGTTTTAACCTTATCTATAACGCGTTGCACCTTACCCTCTTCATTTACTATAAATGTTTTACGATGAATACCATCGTATTCTCGACCCATAAATTTCTTTAAACCCCAAACACCAAAAGCTTCAATAACTTCTTTATTTTCATCCGCTAAAAGCGGGAAAGGAAATTCATATTTAGTAGAGAAATTCAATTGCTTTTTTTGACTATCTGCACTAACACCCAATAAGCTGTATCCAGCATCTTTAATTTCTGTAAAGTGATCGCGCAAATCACAAGCTTCTGCTGTACAACCAGGAGTGCTTGCTCTTGGGTAAAAGAAAACAACAAGTTTCTTACCTTGATAATCTGTTAAATTATGCACTTTCCCAGTTTCGTCAGCACAACTGAAATTTGGAACTAAATCTCCTGCTTTTAATGTATTCATCTGTGATTTTTTTTCTAAATTACAAAAAGATTAGTAGGTTATAAAACTGCACTTAAATTGTTTTAACTTGAATAAACTAACCTACTGAACCACAATTCAAATGACAAAAAAAGAGAAAGTTGCTTTTGCTATGAAAACGCTTCAGGATTTATATCCCAAAATTCGAATTCCTCTTGATCATAAAGATCCCTATACACTGTTAATTGCCGTTTTGATGTCTGCTCAGAGTACAGATGTTAGAGTAAACAAAATCACCCCTTTGCTTTTTGCAAAAGCTGATACCCCCCAAGATATGATAAAACTTTCAGTCGAAGAAATTAGAGAAATCATAAAACCCGTGGGCTTGTCTCCTATGAAATCTAAAGGGATTTATGGATTGTCTCACATTCTTCTAGATAAACATAATGGTAAGGTTCCACAAAGTTTTGAAGCTTTAGAAGAGCTTCCTGCTGTGGGGCATAAAACAGCTGGAGTTGTAATGTCTCAGGCTTTTGGTGTTCCTGCATTCCCTGTAGACACTCACATTCACAGACTTTTATATCGTTGGGGGTTTTCTAAAGGAACTTCTGTTGTACAGACTGAAAGAGATGCTAAAAGACTTTTTCCAAAAGAAAAATGGAATGATTTACACTTGCAAATAATTTGGTATGGTAGAGAATATTCTCCCGCAAGAGGATGGAATATAGACAAGGATGTAATTACTAAAACAATTGGAAGGAAAACTGTATTAAATGCGATTTTAAAAAATTAGCTATGAAGCTTCCTCTATAGTGTGAATTTGAATGCTATTCATTGTATTCATTGCTTTAGAAAAAGCAAGAATACGCTTAATAGTTAAGTCGCTTGGGCCTTCTGAATTGTTATTCGGTAATTTTTTTGAGTAGTTTTTTTCCATATGAGAGTTTGCTTACATAAACACAACGAAAAAAAACCGAGAATAGTATATTTTAAGCGCATAAAACGATCTGGTGCTCTTCTATAAGTTTACGGATGTTAATTACCGCATACCTCATTCTACCTAAAGCTGTATTGATGCTAACACCTGTTGTTTCTGCAATTTCCTTAAAACTCATATCCTTATACAAACGCATCGTTAGTACTTCACGTTGATCATCGGGTAATTCAATGATAAGTTTTTGAAGATCTTCAACTACCTGCCTGTCAATCATATTGCTCTCTATGTTTGGAGCATCATCACCAATGATTTGAAAAATATCAAATTCATCTTTACTCTCAAAAATTGGAATGCGATTATTTTTTCTAAAATGATCAATAACTAAATTATGAGAAATTCGCATTACCCAAGGCAAAAACTTTCCTTCTTCTTGGTACGAACCTTTTCTTAATGTTTTTATAACTTTTATAAACGTATCCTGAAAAATATCTTCCGCAATATCACGATCAAAAACCTTAGAGTAAATAAAGTTATAAATCTTAAGCTTGTGTCTTTCAATGAGAACTGCAAGAGAACGTTCGCAACCATTTATATATCCTTTAACAAGGACACTATCTTTTTCTTTAATGAGGGAAACTGACATATACATTACTTTTAAACACCCAATGGGAGTTGGTTTTCGATAAATTTAAAAGTAGAGTTGTTGTATAAATATATAGTTTAATAAATCAAATATACATTTTTTATTTAAGTCTACAATAATTTGCAGCTGTTATCGTTAAGGATTTCATTTAATTATTTCTTTTTCTCAACAATCTAAACCCCTACCTTTGAGGAAAATTAACTGATGTCTGAAAAACTTGAGCAGCAACTCAACAATCCGTTACATGGAGTTAAATTGGTTGATGTATTAAACCATCTGGTTTCTTATTATGGATTTGAGGAATTGGGGAGTAAAATATCCATTCGATGCTTTACTCATGATCCTTCAATTAATTCAAGCTTAAAATTTCTAAGAAAAACACCTTGGGCTAGAACTAAAGTAGAGCAATTATATCTCAAAAACACAAAGCAAAAGTCTTAAGTTAATTTTTTAGATTACCAACTATAAGATAAGTCAGACCTAAGGATAAAATTGTTAGATAAGTTGTATCTTTCAATCTTCATTTTTAGTATGCAAGACCTTAGAAAATTAAATCCTAAAGATCACATCATCATCTTAGGAGCTCAGCTTCACAACCTTAAAAACGTTGATTTAGCTCTTGAGCGAAACAACCTTACTGTAATTACTGGATTGTCTGGTTCAGGTAAATCCTCTTTGGCATTTGACACTCTCTATGCCGAAGGTCAGCGAAGGTATGTAGAAAGTCTTTCTTCTTATGCTCGTCAGTTTATGGGAAGGTTGAACAAGCCCAAAGTTGATCAAATAATTGGAATTTCTCCAGCTATTGCTGTTGAACAAAAAGTAAATTCTACTAACCCAAGGTCCACAGTTGGAACCAAGACAGAAATCTATGATTATCTAAAACTACTTTATGCTAGAATTGGAGTTACCTTCTCTCCTATTTCCAATACGGTCGTTAAAAAAGATACTTTAGCCGATGTAGTGAAACATATATTCACACTAGAAGAAAACACTAAATTACTTCTGTTAACAAAGGTTGCAAACACTGAAAAAAGAAGTACAAAAGAAGTTGTTAAAATTTTAATTCAACAAGGATTTGCGCGAATCTTTGCTTACGGAAAAATGCTAAGACTGGATGAAGTTGCTAACAATCCACCTGAAAAATTCGAACTTGTTGTAGATCGAATTATTCTTAAAAAAGAAGAAGATTTCAAGAATCGCTTATCTGATGCCGTTGAAATTGCATTTTTTGAGGGGAACGGAAGCTGTTCTGTAGTTTCTATAGAGGGTGAAAATCGAAAAACATTCTCAAGTAACTTTGAAGCTGACGGAATGCAATTTGTTACGCCGAATGTTCATTTATTTAGCTTCAACAATCCTTTTGGTGCCTGTCCTGTATGTGAGGGATATGGAGATATCATTGGTGTTGATCCCGAATTAGTAATTCCAAACACGGGACTTTCTATTTTTGAGGAAGCTATTGCCCCTTGGAAGGGTGCAACTATGAAGAAGTTTTATGAAGAACTAATAAATAATGCTTACCGTTTTGACTTTCCAATCCACAAACCTTACTTTGAATTAGAACAGGAAGACAAGGATTTACTCTGGAACGGGAATTCCTATTTCACTGGACTTAATGAATTCTTCAAAAAAATTCAAGCAAAAAACTATAAAATTCAAAACCGTGTTCTTTTATCAAGATACCGTGGAAAAACTCATTGTAGTTCATGCCAAGGTGCACGTCTAAAGCCCGAGGCTGCATTTGTAAAGGTCAATGGAAAGAGTTTGTCTGAATTAGTAAATGAGCCTTTAGATGATCTCTTGGAGTTTTTTAATAAAATACAGTTGTCTAATCAACAGAAAGAAGTTGCCGAACGATTACTCACTGAAATTAAAAGTAGGTTAAACTTCATTAAAGATGTTGGTTTAGGCTACTTAACACTCAATCGAAAATCAAACTCACTTTCAGGAGGTGAATCTCAAAGGATAAACCTTGCAACTTCTTTGGGAAGTAGCCTGGTTGGTTCAATGTACATTTTGGATGAACCGAGTATTGGGCTTCATTCTAGAGATAATGAGCGTTTAATTAAAATATTAAAAAAACTGCGTGATCTTGGAAATACTGTTCTTGTGGTAGAACATGATGAGGAAATTATGCAAGCCGCAGACTGTATAATTGATATGGGGCCAGAAGCAGGAACATTAGGCGGAAGAGTTGTTGCGCAGGGTACAATGAAAGAAATCTTGAAATCGTCCTCATTAACAGCTCAATATCTAACAGGAAAATTAAAAATTGAAGTTCCTGCAATTCGACGTAAAAGTCATGAACAAATTATAGTTACGGGAGCACGAGAAAATAATCTTCAAAACATTACAGCCCATTTCCCTTTAAACTCAATGACAGTAGTTACTGGGGTTTCAGGAAGTGGCAAAAGTACACTTGTTAAAAAAATATTATATCCAGCACTACAGCGTGAATTAGGTGTTTTCATAGAAAAACCAGGACAATTTAATTCACTCCAAGGAAACTATGAATCAATCAAACATGTCGAATTTATAGATCAAAACCCTATTGGTAGATCCTCAAGATCAAATCCTGTAACCTACATTAAAGCTTACGATGATATTCGTGCTTTATTTGCTGGACTTTCCCTATCAAAAATGAGAAACTACCAAGCAAAGCATTTCTCCTTTAATGTAGATGGCGGTAGATGTGAATCCTGCAAAGGCGAAGGAGTCGTTACCATTGAAATGCAATTCATGGCGGATGTGGTCTTACAATGTGAGCATTGCAGAGGAAAGCGCTTCAAAAAAGAAGTCCGTGAAGTACAATTCGAAAGCAAATCAATTGACGCTATTTTAGAGCTTACTGTAGATGATGCAATTGCATTTTTTGAAGAACACAAACAAACCAAATTAGTGAAAAAACTCAAGCCTCTTCAAAAAGTAGGGCTTGGCTATGTTTCTCTAGGACAATCATCAGCTACACTATCTGGAGGTGAAGCTCAACGTATAAAGCTGGCTTCCTTTATTGGAAAAGGAGATCATCGGGACAAAATCCTCTTTATTTTTGATGAGCCTACTACTGGCTTACATTTTCATGACATAAAAAAACTATTAACTTCCTTTGAAGCACTCTTAGAAAGAGGACATTCTTTGGTCGTAGTTGAACATAATATTGACCTTATAAAATGCGCTGATCATGTAATTGATCTTGGCCCAGAAGGTGGAAATAAAGGCGGGGAACTTTTGGGAGAAGGAACTCCCGAAGAACTTTCGAAAATAAAGAAATCTTTTACGGGTCAGTTTTTAGCTAGAAAGTTAAATAAATGATATACAGCTCCTTAACTTCTAGTTTATTAGTTTGGCACAGTAATTGAAAGGATCTTTATAGTTTATTTAATTTCATAATTGAACTACTGGTTTAAAAATTTTGTTTGAATAGCCTGCAGAAAAAACTGCAGGCTATTGTTTTTTAAGGAACTTATTTATAAATTCATTTACATCTTCAGATAACACTAAAAAATAGCTTAGAACTAAGTATAATACTCCAGCAACTAAAGACTTAATAAGTATCGAATAGAAAGGAGCTACATCAATCTCTATGTTTTTGAATATAAAATATAATCCCAGTATAAGCAGTAAAGTCCATAGAGAATTTAAACTAAACGGATGTATTTTTAATTTAAAATAGACAAGTACTATTTTTAGAAAATTAAAGAGTGTAACAACAACTAGCGAGGCAATTGCAGCCCCCACAAAGCCATAAGAGTTTATGAATTCTAAATTAAGAGCAAAAGCAAGAGAGGCTGCCCCTATTGAAAAGATCAGAAGATACCTGTAATATTCTGAATTGGTGATGATGTTATTTAAACAACCCAAAGATGCCGAAAAAAGCTTTGTAACGGCTATTAATAAAACAATAGGCAACCCAGTAGCATAGCCTTTTTTTTCGTTTAAAATTTCAATCAACTTATAAATAGCATCTAAGTTAGTTGTGATTAAAACAAAAAGTAGACCTGAAACTAAAAATAGATTCAAAGAGCTTTTCTTTAAGAGTTCTTCCAAACGTTCTTGTTTATTCTCATTCAAAGCTTCGGCCACCATTGGACTTACTATTTGGACCATAGCCCTAGAGGGTGCGTCGATTACAGCAGCAATAAAAATTGCAACAGTATAAAAAGAAACATATTCGGGCTTCAAAATCTGTTCGATCATGGACTTGTCCAGATCTAAAATAAGACTTGCCGAAAAGCCTGTAAAAAAAATATAGCTACAATAGCGTAAAACAACCCCTATATTACTTGGCAATTGCCAATGTATTTCTGGGCGATAGACCCATAGAGCATAACTTAGAATCAAAAGTAATCGCACGTAATAACCTATAATCAATGTAATCACAAAACCATCAAAATCAAGCCAACCTACAAGATATAAAGACAATAGAACCGTAATCATTACGCGCTGGTATACTTCTTTTAAAAAATTACCAAAAACTGTATTTTTTTGAATCCGTAACCAACTATAAAAAATCTCAAAATATGCTGTGGCAACCGCTACGCCAAAGATTAAAAACAAAAAGCTTTTTGCGGGAGAATCATCTGCAAACAAATAATTTGTGATTGATTCAAATTGATAAACCGTAACTATCAATGGTATAATTACTAATAATGGTAAAAAAATAGAGAAAATAAGCAGGTTGTCTTGTTCTCTTTTGGATGTACAAGCAGAATAAAACTTGATGACAGAAAATTGAATACCGTAGGAGAATATCGGTTGAACTATATTTGAATTCGCAAGCATTGCAACGATTAGACCGTGAAATTCAGGACCCATAACTCTTGGATAAAACACAATGGTATTAAGACCGCCTAATGCAAAAGCAATTAGAATACTTATTACGTTATAAAATGATTGTCTTGCAATGGTTCCCATGGACTATAATATAGTGTTTTTGATTTGATTTCTTATTCCAAAAGCCATTAAGCTCATTAGGACTAGAAAGCTAATCCACTGAATCGATCCACCCAAGCGAACAACAGGTGGGTCAAACACAAATTCTATTGAATGGGTTCCCTTAGGAACAGCCATTCCCCTTAAAATATAATCGACATTGAAATGAGGTTGCTCTACTCCATCAATCTTAGCAATCCAACCCTCAGGATAGTGCATTTCAGAAAAGACAATAAAGGCATCTTTAGAAGAACTAGATTTATATTTGAGATTTCCAGGCTCATTATTAGTCAAGATTATGGAAGCTTGAGAATCTAGAGCATAGGCTTTAGGTAGGTCTTTTACTAATTCCGATTCACTTACGGCTGTTTTGGCAAAATCAATTGTAGCAAGCTTTTGATAGGTTTGATCAGGGCTATTGGTAATTTCGAGGTTTTCAACAAACCAGGCATTACCTAGATTCTCAGGATTCATCAAGGGTTTCAAGCCTCCCTCATCATTTTCATAAAGAACATATTTTACATTAAGGATGTTTAAAATCTCTTCCCGTTGAAGTGTTGTAAATAATTCGAAAACCTCTTGGTATCTCCTGGGCTTAGCTCCATGATAGCCGCCAATAGCATTATGAAAATAGGAGGTTCTTGCTCCAGTCAATCGCAAGCCTGCTTCATATACACGATATCGGGTCGTATCATTTAAAATTGCTTGATCCGAAACAGATATGGTAAACGCATTTTTTGAACGCGACTTGTTTTGGAACAAGTCTCTGTTCATATAGCGGTTTGAAATTCCTCCTAAATCTATTAGCATCAAAAGAAAAACAATACCTAAAGCTACATTAGCCTTTAATTTATTATAAGTAAAAGCCAATAATGTTCCTCCTGTTAAGGTTACAAATAAAAACAAACGATTGATGTCTTCGGTATAGATAGCTTTTCTTGCATAATAAACTTGTTGCATTATTTCTGCACCAAATACTTGCTTGTAATAACTGTCAGAAATTCCTTCAAAAGAATGAAAGCCTTTAATTATTAAAAGGAAAAGTCCTAGTCCTAAAAAACTAAAAGCAGTTATTATTAAGGCTTTATTTCGAACCTTTTTTGAGGCTTGAAAATATTCATATAATCCAATAGTAGCAAGAACTGGAAAAGCCAGTTCTAAAATAACTTGTATTGATGAAACAGCCCTAAACTTGCTGTACATAGGAACATAGTCTATAAAGAATTGTGTTAGAAAAGAAAAGTTTTTACCCCATGAAAGCGTAAGTGATAGAATTATCCCAAACAACAACCATCTTTTGTTATTATTCCAACTCAGAAAAAGAGCTAATAAAGCCAAGAAAACTACAACCACCCCAACGTATGCTGGAGCTTCGAGAATGGGCTGATCACCCCAATAAGTCGGAGCATTTTCACTAAACCCTTTTGCTTGTTGTTTACTAACTCCTTCTTTAACTAGGTACTCATAAAGTTCTGATGAAGTTCCAAGGTCTTCTCCAGAACCGCCACCTTGAATACGCGGAATAATGAGGTTTAAACTTTCGAATACACCATAGCTATATTCAGTTATGTAATCGTAGGATAGACCCGAAGAAATTTCGACAGGTTTACCGGTAGCAGATAACGTAAGTTCGCTTTTACCTCGAGTGCTAAATTTTGCGTATTCGGAAGTAGCCATGAGTGCAGTTGCATTGAGTCCAAGAGCCAAAACTCCAGCAGCAGCTAGTACTCCAACTTTTGTGTACAAGTCTTTTAATTCCTTATTTTTATAATGCTCCAATACTTGTACAAAACCAAATATTAATAAAAACAACAACATATAATAAGTCATCTGGTAATGATTTGCTCGAATTTGCAATGCAATTGCAAAGGTGCTAAAAGCAAAACCCCAAAAATATTTTTTACGAAAAATCCATTGAACTCCTGCAAGTACAAAGGGCAAATAGCCTAAGGCTTGGGCTTTGGTGTTATGTCCTACCTGAATAATGATCAAAAGATAGGTTGAAAGTCCATATGCAAGAGCTCCGAAAACTGCATATTTCATGGGAAAACGCATAGAAATCAAAAACAGGTAACAACCCAGTAGATAGAGGAAAACTAAAAATGTTGGATGCGGCAATGTTTGAAAAAGCTTATGAATTGGAGTTAAAAAGTCAAAGGGATACTTTGCCCCTAATTGATAGGCAGGCATACCACCAAAAGCATTATCAATCCAGTACAACTCCTTACCTTCTTTTCGAGAGTCTTGTAATTGTCTTGACATTCCTTGGTATTGCTGAATATCGGATTGTATCAGTTTTTTTCCTTGTAAAACAGGATAAAAAACAGCCAATGAAACGACAATGAATCCAACAACAACCGCCAAGTGCGGGAGTAAATTTTTAAGCTGATTTAAACTAATCAATTTCTTCATAATCAATATATTCTCCTAGATTTTCTGAAGAAGTTTTAGTTTTTTTCGGGTTTGCGGTGGTCTTGTTTTGTTTTTGTTGTTGCTGATTTTGCTGTGCTTGAACTTTCCTAAATAAGCGGCCTAAAAAAAAGTGTAAAATCCAAGGTGTAAGCTTTCTTAGCAAGAAGATAAGTGCGAGAAATATAAAGATGGAATATAACAAAAAAAAATATTTAATCGATCAAATTTAACTAATTCGCATGATTTATATACAATGTTGCTTGTTAAAATAAATAGTTTAATTCTCTAAAAGCACTTATATTGCTATAAAATTTAAAGATGCGATTTGGAATTCTTTTGGGCGTAATTTTATTTGTGAATTTCAAAGTCACCGCACAATATACGGATCAAATTAATTCGAATCGTCCGGGAGAATCTATCGGTGCCTTTTCTGTTGGAACGGGGGTTGTTCAATTTGAAACTGGAACCGAGTATAGGAAATATAAACATAAAGGATATAACAATTCAGAGGCTTCCGCCGGCGTTGGGTTTCTCTCTCTCCGATGGGGCTTTTTGAAAGAAGAGTTAGAATTGACCTACGAAGGTTCTTATCTGCTTGGAAAACTTAAGAGTAAACTAATTGAACCAAACCCTGTTTATGATCAAAAGGGATTTTTAAGAAATTTTATAGGAATAAAGTATTTAGTATATGATCCTTTTAAAAATGGACAAGAAATTAATGTATTCAGTTGGGACGCAAATAATAAATTTAGATTACGAGACTTAATACCAGCAGTATCTGTAACGGTTGGTGCTAATTTTAATTTGGACGAAGAAACCAAGTTAGCACCTTATGATGATCTCTTTAATTTAATTCATCGCCCCATTCTTTATCAAAATTTAGGAGATAGGGGTGCTGTAGAACCCTTTTTAAGTTACCGAGGAACTGTAGCGACCCAATCGCATTTTTTTGGAACTTGGGTTTTTGTAACAAACTTTTCGTACAACAGGATTGCTTCAGACTTTCCTGAGTTTTCCTACATACTAACATTGACCCATACATTCAGTCCAAAATGGTCTGTTTATATGGAAACACAAGGTGTTTCTGGTGATGTATATGTAGACCAAATCTTGAGAACTGGTGCAGCATTTTTGTTTACCGATGACATTCAGATTGAAGGAACCGTGGGAATAAACACAAAAGACTCTCCTTCCCTATTTTCAATCAATGCTGGGGTTTCTTACCGTCTAGATTTTCATAAAGATAATAGGAATCCAAAAGACGCAAAAGAGTCCAATAAAGTATTAAAAAAAGAGCTTAAAGACCAAGAAAAACAATTCCGTAAGGCAGAAAAAGCTCAAAAGAAAGCTCGACGTCGGGCAAGAAGAAATTAACCTATGATTCGAATTCAAAAAGCAAAAAATCCTGCTCATTTTAAAGATTTTGTTCAATTTCCATTTGAACTTTATAAAGGTAATCCTTTCTGGGTTCCACCAATAACAAAAGAAGAACTTGAGGTAGTAGACTCAGAAAAAAATCCTGTTTTTCAAAATGCAGATGCCTCCTTTTTTCTAGTCTATAAAAATAACAAACTAGCAGGTAGAGTTGCTGCCATGGTCAATTGGGTTGAAGTTAAAGAGCTTAAAAAAAACAAAGTTCGTTTTGGCTGGTTCGATTTTATTGATGATCTAGAAGTAAGTGAAGCCCTACTTTCAGAAGTTGTTAAATTTGGAAAAGCACACCAATTGGATTTCATTGAAGGCCCTGTTGGGTTTTCTAACCTTGACAAAGCCGGACTTCTAATTTATGGTTTCGATGAAATGAACACCATGATTACCCAATACAACCACCCCTATTATGCAAAGCACCTAGAGGCTTTAGGATACCGAAAACTCGCACAATGGGTAGAGTATGAAATGAAAATTGCTCCATTTGAGGAAGCGCCAGAAAAAGTAAAAAGGTTTTCAAAAATAATATCAGATCGTTATGATCTTAAGCTATTGAAATTCAAAAAAACAAATGAAATTCTTCCCTATGTTGAACAAATGTTTGAATTACTAGCACAGACCTACAATAAACTTCAAACCTTTGTGCCGGTTCAACCCTACCAAATAAAGCATTACAAGGAAAAATATTTTCGATACATACATCCCGAATTTATAAAATGTGTTACCGATAAAGACAATAAACTAATAGCCTTTGTGATCATTATGCCTTCCTTTACAAAAGCACTTAAAAAAGCAAACGGTTCCTTTTTTCCTTTTGGATTTTTACGTGTATTGTGGGCTCAGTATTTTAATAATCGTGCTTCGTTTTATTTAATAGGTGTTCATCCAGACTATCAAAACAAAGGCGTTACTGCTATGCTTTTTAACGACATTCAAAAGACTTTTAATAAGCGAGGAATTACTATTGTGGAAACTAACCCAGAGCTAGAAGAAAATAAGGCAATTCAGCAAATGTGGAAAAACTATGAAAACCGGTTACACAAAAAAAGGGCAACTTTTACTAAAAATATCTGAACAGTTAATTTGTGATTTTCTTTAATTTAAAAGCAGAATACCTGCGAAAACAGTATTAATGTTTAATTTTATCACATGATAACTGAAGGAACAATAATAGCGCTATCCACTGCATGTGGTGCAGGAGCAATAGCAGTAATAAGACTTTCGGGGTCCGAGGCTATAGGTCTAACCGATTCGGTTTTTAAGGCACGTTCCGAAAAGCTTTTAATGAATCAAAAGAGTCACAGCATACATTTAGGAGACATTATTCATCAAAACACGGTTATAGATGAAGTCTTAGTTAGTGTTTTTAAGAACCCGCATTCCTATACAGGTGAAGATGTTATAGAGATTTCATGCCACGGCAGCCCCTACATCCAACAACAAATAATAAAGATTCTCATAGAGAAAGGCGCTCAGACTGCAAAACCAGGGGAGTTTACTTTACGTGCATTTTTGAATGGCAAGATGGACCTGTCTAAAGCAGAAGCAGTAGCAGACCTAATAGCATCAGAAAATGAAGCAAGTCACCAATTGGCTATACAACAAATGCGAGGAGGTTTTAGTTCTGAAATTAAGAATCTAAGACAAGAATTACTTAATTTTGCATCTCTAATTGAACTTGAACTTGATTTTGCAGAAGAAGATGTAGCCTTTGCTGATCGAAAACAATTAGAAAGTTTATTACTTAAGATACAAACGGTTCTCAAAAACTTACTCGATTCATTTGCGCTTGGAAATGTAATTAAAAAAGGAGTTCCTATTGCAATCGTCGGACCTCCCAATGTAGGTAAATCAACATTATTAAATTGCTTACTCAATGAAGACAAAGCCATAGTAAGTGATATTGCTGGAACTACACGAGACAGTATTGAAGACGAAATTACACTAGAAGGAGTTTGCTTTAGGTTTATAGATACGGCAGGAATTCGGGAAACTGAAAATACAATTGAGAAAATTGGAATTAAAAAAACAAGAGAGAAAATTGAATTAGCATCCTTTGTTTTTCATTTGGTAGATCTAACAGAATTTTTAAAAAACCAAAATCCTTTAACAACTGAGTTAAGAGCGTTTAAAAGCCAATACCCCAACAAAAAGCTACTGGTTGTTTTTAATAAAAAAGATCAAAATCATATGTTTAAAATACCCGAGCAGATTCAGGGTTATCAATCGGTATCGATAAGTGCAAAAATGAATTCCAATATTGATGTCCTTATCGAATTACTTACAGATCATTTTAAACTTAATCCAACCCAAGATCAGAGTATTGTTACCAATTCCAGACATTATGGCTCACTCTATGCTGCTCAAAAAGAAGTGATCGCAATTCAAAACGGATTAAGTAATGGTCTTAGCGGTGATCTTTTGTCAATTGACTTACGTCAAGCATTGTTTCATTTGGGAGAGATTACAGGAGAGGTTACAAATGATGAATTGTTAGGTAATATTTTTAAAAACTTCTGTATTGGAAAGTAACGTACTATTCTTTTAGTTTCTTATGCCTGAAAACACTAGTTAATTTGGGTCTTACATAAATAATGAAATATACGTTTCGCATAGTAACAGCATTCCGTTTTTTTTATAAGTTCACATTAATAAACTGTACAATACAGCATATAAAAAAAAGTTTATTCATCAATAAAACATTTTTCATTTTATTAAATTGTCTTAGGATGAGGTTTACAGATAAATAAAAAATTAACCCAAAAGACAAAAAATTAACTTTTAAAGCATTCAAAAATTGTCCTTCAAAAATTAAATCGTAAGAATGCGTGATGTCGCAGAAACTACATTTTAATCCAATAAATGTTTCTATTAGACAAAAATGGGGAATATAAGCACCCTTAAATAAGATGTATAAAACAATTCCAGCTAAAATAAAAAGCTCTTTGAAACGATTAAAGATCGATTGTATTGATGAGAAATTGGAAGTCATCTTTTTCTTTGCTTGGAATTATAAAAATCAGAAAACCTAATGGGAAAAAACAAATGCCTAAAATCCAAGATAAAACATTAGGAATAAAACTATATTGGATGTTAATAAATGTCTCATTCTTTTTGTTTTTATAAAGAGAAACTTGAGTTTTCTGATCATGAAACGTAGACGATGAATGAAATGAAATTAGGTTTGAACTACTTAAAACGGGCATACCTAAAAAATTTAAGCGCTCACTAATTTCATTTAAATCAGTTAATTCTGTTTTGCGAGAAACTATTCCTGTAAACATAATTTATCCTTGCCAAATAAAACCACATGAATTACATGAAGTTGGTTTTTTGGACATTAACAGAGCTAATAAACCAATTGGGAAAAAGCAGATAGCAACAATAATTTGCCAAGATTCATAGCCACCAGATTGTGTTGGTTTTTTACATTCAGGACAGGAAACAACAGCCATAATTTTAATTAATATAATTACTTATATTCAATTTACAATTATTATTTAATATATCATCTTTATTGTCTTTTTTTTTAAAGAACTTAAAATCAAAAGGTTTGATGTTATTTAAATAAACAAGAAATATATTATTTGAAATTTATAGCATATATGTATCTTTACTTATGAATTTTACTTTATGATTCAATTGAAATTGAATCTGCTTCTAACTATAAAACAATTGTATATTCTTAGCCCGAAGAATAAGGGTTTCATTGTTATTATTTTTAGAATGTTGTAATCTGGAAAACTAGATATAACTTAATGAGAGGTTTTTTTACTCTATTTATATTATTACTCATACATGGTTCCTTGTATGCTCAACTAAGCAAAACACATTATGTGCCGCCAGTTGCTTATTCAAGTGAAACGGGTAGCAATGCCATTCCAAACCAAGGCCACTATTTTTATATATCAACTCCCAGTACAGCATCAGTAACAGTCAACATTAGAGCTGTTGGTGGGGGTGTCACTTCAGCAGTTATTGCAAATTCATCTCCTTATACTTTTACTATTGATGCTCCTGGAGGTACTGATGAATCTCAAATTGCTATTGGAGCCAGTAGTTCAGACGTCGTTTCTTCAACAAGTAAAGTAATTACAAACAAAGGATATATCGTAGAGGCTTCTTCTGAAGTATATGTAGCTTTAAGAATAGGAAGCGATGCTCAGGCAGGAGCATTGGTAAGTAAAGGTGGTGCTGCCTTAGGAACTGATTTTAGGGTAGGTGCTTTTACAAACTACAATCCGCTATCTAACTATTCGTCGTTTCTTTCTATTATGGCTTCAGAAAACAATACCCAAATAGTTGTTAATAATATTAAAGACGGGGTTGACCTATTGGACTTTAATGAAAAAAATTTAGGAATCTCAGATTCAGGAATGTTAAACGACATTTCCTTTATGCTTAATAGAGGAGAAAGTTATACCATAATTACGCGATCTGATCAAGGAACTGACGTTACATCGGCACTAGAATTTGAAGCTTCTCAAAAAACAAATTCGGATGGGCTTATTGGAGCCTACATAAGTGCAAACAAACCTGTAGTTGTTAATAGTGGATCTATGAATGGTAGCTTTCATAATGGAGGCGGAAGAGATTTTGGTTTTGATCAACTTGTAGATTATAGTAAAGTGGGTACCGAATATATTTTTGTTAAAGGAATGGGATCAGATGGATGGGAAAATATATTGCTTGTTGCTCACTCAAACGAAACCACAATAACGATCAATGGTAACCTTGTTACTAATGCTTTTGTACACGGTAAAGGAGCTAATATATCTGGATCATACATTACTGCCCCTGTTGATTTAAGTATCGATGCAGGAGATTATTATTTGATTGAAGGAGATTTATATTCTCCAGAAGGGAATATGTATATTCAGTCCTCTGCCCCTGTTTTTGCTTTTCAAGGAATAGGGTCCGGAAACAGTGAAGCAAATCAAGGCTTGTTCTTTGTTCCACCTCTAAAATGCTCTAGTCTTGGAGATGTAGATAACATTCCGCTTATTAATAATATTGGAACTACAGTTTATACAGGTAACCTAAATATCATAAGCAAAAAAAATGCAATCATTACCCTATCGGATGACAACAACTCCAATCAGGCCATAGAATCCCTGTCTGTTGCAACGATGAGTGGTCCTTTTGATGTTTTGGGAAATGTAGATTATCAATCCTATGTTATTTCAAATCTAAATGGGAATGTTTCTCTTGTTGGTAACGATGAGTTGTATTGCTCTTATTTTAACCAAAATGGAGCAGCATCATCGGGTGCTTTTTATTCTGGATTTTCTTCTCCTCCTGAATTTCCAACAGAAATTATCGGCTCCGGTCTGTATGGTTATTGTTTACCTAATTTAGGTCTTTCATCAGGTAATATGGATCTTTTTACAAGTTTTGAATGGCAGTATAGCAGCGGTTCTGATTTTAGGACCCTAGATGGAAGTATAAATCAAGCGACGATATCTCCAACTTTAGGAGGAAAATACATGATTCGGGGGTATATTAGCTGCCCTGGAGAGCCTCCCGAGTTTTTAGATTCTGATTCAATAACGGTCTCAGTATGTCCTCCTGACACAGATAATGATGGATTTTTAGACCCCATAGATGATTGTCCATTCGCTGCAGGAGTTTCTTTTTTAAACGGATGCCCCTGGCCTATTTATATCGGAAATAATTATAAAACTAGCTTGACTTCAAATACAATTGATATTGAAATTGAGGGGTATTACTGTAGTTTAACAGAATCGACTTATTTCAACAGGGCCTATCATTCTGGAGCAGCGTCAGAACCACTTGTTGGAGATTTTATTGTTTATAACGATAATTATTTTTTCTCAAGTAGGCTTGTTTTTGATACAGAAGGATCTGCACACATGAAACTTCGTGATTTTAATAAAATAATTCAAGTGAATAAGTCAAACGGCGAAATAATTGCCATTTACACCTGTCCATAAATGTTACTATTTAAAATCATAAAGAACCATCATATAAATCGAAGTTTTTTTTTATTTGAAGTAATAGTTTACTTTTAACAATTAGTAAAAATAATCCAGTCATTTTTAGAATGAATTTATGAGAATCACTATTTTTATTTGTCTTTTTTTATATAGTGTTTTGGGCAGGTGTCAAGACACCTTTACTCCAAAAAAATCTGAGGTTTCAAAAATAAATATCGATGGTGTTTTATCTGATGGTGAATGGGGAAATGCAGTCCAAATTCCACTTGATTTTGAATTTTCACCTGCAAACAACATAGCCGCAAGAAAAGAAACAATTGCATATATTACCTACTCGGGGCGTTATTTGTTTGTTGGTATTTATGCTAAGGATAACCCCGAAAACATTCGTGCTTCTATACGACCTAGGGACGACAATAACTTTTGGAACGATGATGTAATATTGTTACGCTTAGACCCGTATGCGGATGCAAGAAATAATTTAGGGTTAGCCGTAAATGCTTTAGGAAGTCAATTTGATATTAAACAAGTAAATGCACTTTCGGATGAAGATCGATATGACGCTAGTTTTAATGTAAACTTTGAATCTAAAGGAACAATCGTTGCTGATGGGTATCAAGTTGAAATGAAAATTCCTTTTTCAGAAATCCCTTTTCCAAATGGAAAAAATCAAACCTGGCATGTTAACTTTTACAGAAGGTACGTAGAAAACGGGAATTTAATTGAAGTAAGCAGTCAACCCCGTGATCGAGATAATTCGTGTGAAGTTTGTCAAACTACTGACAGACTCGTTCTAAATGATGTTGAAATTGATAATCGCTTAGAGTTTTTACCCTATTTGTCAAGTAACTTATCTGGTGAAAGAGAAACTCCAGAAACAAAGATAACTTACGGAAAACCTAAGTTTGGTGTTGGTTTAGGGGTTAATTTAGACCTCAATAAAAACACCAGTTTAGAGGTTACAATAAACCCTGATTTTTCTCAAGTAGAAGCTGATGTAACCCAGATAGATGTTAATTCTTCGTTCTCATTATTGTATCCTGAGCGTAGGCCTTTCTTTAATCGCGGATCAGATTTAGTTAATTTTTCTGGAGGTGCTTTTTATTCAAGATCAATAGCAGAGCCTACCGTAGCTGCTAAAATAATTAGTCAAGGTAAAATATCACGTTTCTTTGTTTTGAGTGCCTTAGATAATGTCTCGCCCTACCTAGTTGGTGGTGAAGACCGGTCTTTTATGGGAAGTGGAGGTAAAAGTTTAGTCAATGTTTTTCGGTATCAAAACTTAATAAGCAATACATCAAGATTTGGAGCAGTAGTGACCAGCCGATTTTATGATGGAGGTGGTTATGGAAATTTAATTGGAATAGATGGGCTTTTTCTACTAAATAAAAAATGGCGTTTAAGTTTTGAAGTATTTAAGAATTTTAATAAAGAGCCTGTTCAAGATTGGATCAATACCGAAGAAAGTATTCAAGGAAAGTCAATTGCTTTAGATGGGGATAAATTAAATGGAAATGCACTGTATTTTCAATTATACAGAAACACAGAACACTGGAAAAGTGTATTTTTCTACAGAGATATTTCTCCTCAATATCGTGCTGACATTGGCTTTGTAGTGCGTAATAACCGAAGATGGGGAACAGTAGTTCATCGTTACGTTAATATAATCAACAAGCCTGGATTACAAGCTTTTGGTTTTGGAACTAAAATAGATTTAGTATACACACACCAAGATCTTTTTAAAAACTTCAGTGTTGATCTTGCCGCATTTATAAAAACTTACGTACAAACTGAACTTAATTATACGCTAGACTTTGACGCTGTGAAAACTTTTTTAGGGGTTCGATTCAGAAACCTCCCAACCCATCAGTTTTCACTTTCAGGTGCACCCTCAGAATCGTTTAACTTTAGAATGAGCGCTACTACTGGAAAAGATCTTTCAATGAATGAACTAATACCTGAAGTAGGTTTGCTTCGATCATCATATTTAACATTAGGTATTCAAATTAACGACAAACTAAATGTAAATCCATCTTATCGTTATTCCCGATTAGAGCGAACAAATGGTAGTTCAGATTACTTTAAAGGATCAATAACCCGACTAAATGTTCGTTACCAATTTAATCAGGCATTTAATGTTCGAATAATTGCTGAGAAAAATAGTTTTACCAATCAATTTTATATTCAACCTTTAATTCAATGGAATCCAAATCCTTCAACTATCTTTTATTTTGGGGGAAATCAAACGACGATTGAAGACCTTGAGGATGCCCATTTTCAAATACTACAATTTAATAAATCCCAATTGTTTTTTAAATTTCAATATCTGATTGGTTAATTTAATCAATTATCTTTTGTTAACATTTACTAATTTGACCTTTCACTTTATTATATTTGTTTAAACTAAAAAGTACGATTATGGGAGTAGGAGGCATCGTGGTCTATACATTTTTATTTTGTTTAGCAATTTTAATTGTAATCGAGATTAAAGAGCGTATATAAAAGTCTACAAATTAAATTTGTTTAGGATTTTACAAACAAAATAAAAAATTAAAATCAAGTCTTATGGAAACATATAAATGTGAAAAGTGTCAAATGGCAGTAAACGCGAGTTGTGCGACTTGTATCGAACCTTTAGTAAATGGAACGCTACAGTTAGATGATGGAATTTCTGTTCAAATTTCTCAATGCCCTAAATGTGAAGGGAAAATTAAATCTCCACAATGTTGTGGAATGGACATGAGTTGTTCTGTTTGAATATAAATGAATGATATTAGACCCTAAAGGTTTTTTTTTATAATATAGTTACTCTAATATAGAGCCTTTATGAATTTTGTGTTCTATGGTTTACAAGGATGCTATTTTAAATAATTATATGAATTAATTTTAAAAAATTAATACTATGGAATGGTTTATTAAAAATAGATGGTGGATATGGTCTGTTACTGGAGTTTATATAGTTTACAGACTATTAACATCTATAAATAATTAAAAAATAATGTTTTTTTATTGATTTAAAGTCCTAACCGAATGAATCAAAATAACCTAACATTTCAATTACCTGGAAGAAATGAAAGTACTCGTTTCTAAAAAATACATAACATCACCTCCGACAATGTAGCAAAGTCCCATTACCACGGAAACGAACTTTAGGATCTGCTCACGGTACCATTACTACCTTCAGTTACACCCGAATCTCTTGCTGAAGAGCTTCTGCAGTATTAACCACAAACAATTAATAGCATCCGAAACATCAACAGTTGGAACAGAACCTGTTAATTTACCACGTGCCTGTTTTCCATATCCAGTAATGATTATTTCATCAAAATAATTAAGCTAAATAACTAATAATTAACAAAAACAAGAGAATAGTTATTAGAAAGCTTTAATTTTAAAATTATACTTATTTGAACGAAAACTTATAAAAAATTAAATATATTCATGTTAAATTCTCTTTTAAAAATACATCTACTATCCTTATTCTTAATTAATAGTTTCACCCTGTTTGGACAAATAAATCCTGATGGAGTTGACATTGCACGAGATGCATATGGTGTTCCGCATATATTTGCAAAAACTGATGCAGAAGTTGCTTATGGACTTGCTTGGGCTCATGCCGAAGATGATTTCTTAACCATACAGCAATCGTACTTAGCTGGAAATAACATGTTAAGTAAGCATCTTGGAATTAAAGGGTTGCCTGCTGATTTTCTTGCTCAGTTTATTCGATCTGATGAACTTGTTGAACGAGATTTTGAAGTAAAAACCAGTCCTGAATATAAAAAGTTATTGGAAGGCTATGCTGCCGGAATGAATCGATATGCAGAAACTCATCCTGAGGAGATTTTATCTCAAGAGCTTTTTCCTGTTACTCCAAAAAGAATGATGCGTTATGCTCAATTACAATTATTTATTTCTTCTAAAGGTGATTATTGGGTTTCTAAAATTATAGAAAATGATTTAAAATATACCCCTACAAAAGAAGAAACAAAAGGTTCTAATACATTTGCATTTAACAGCTCCAAAACTACTGATGGAAATACATATCTAGCCATCAACACCCACCAGCCATTAGACGGTCCTGTTTCTTGGTACGAAGCCCACTTATGTAGCGAAGAAGGAACAAATATAATAGGAGCTCTTTTTGCAGGAAGTCCAAGTGTTTTGATTGGAGCAAACGAATATCTAGGATGGGCACATACCGTAAATCAACCTGATAAAACCGATGTCTTTGCTTTAGAAATGCACCCTAAAAAAAGGGGAGTTTATATGGTCGATGGAGAAAAATATACTTTAGAAAAATTTAAAGCAAAATTAACCGTTAAGTTCCTTGGGATTCCAATAAAAGTTACCAAAAAATATTACCGTAGTATTTATGGTCCTACGCTTAAAAACAAATCAGGATATTACGCTGTACGCACACCTGCACTCTATGAAGTTAGAGGTTTAGAACAATGGTGGAGAATGAATAAGGCTAAATCATTTAAGGAGTTTTATGACATCTTAAAAATGAAAGCACTGCCGGGCTATAACATAGGATATGCGGATAAGAACGATACTATTTTCTATGTTTCGAACGGTCTTATACCAAAAAGAGCCGTAGGATATAATTGGAAAGAAGTGGTTCCTGGAAACACGATGAAGACCCTTTGGACGGAATACTATAACCTAGAAGAGTTACCACAGGTACTCCAACCTAAATCTGGTTACTTTTATAATACAAACCATTCGCCTTTTAAGTCAAGTGATGAAGACAATAATCCAGATGGAGATAAATTCTCTATGGATATGGGCTTTGAGCGCTATGACAACAACAGGTCGATACGCCTTAAGGAACTTATCGATGCCGAAGATAAAGTTTCGTATGAAGATTTTAAACGCATGAAATATGACCGTCAATATCCTGCGGTTATGAATTTTTCTTGGATGGATATTAATGCCCTTTTCGATATTGATTCAAAAAAATACCCAGACATAGCTCCACTAATTGATAGAATCCAAAACTGGGATAGAAAAACAGATGCAACTTCAATAGGCGCGGGTTCCTTTGCTGTATTCTATTATAGTCTATATAAGTATTACGATAAATTACCTGAACCTAAAATATTTCCTAAAACATTTTTAGTACAAGCTCTTCGAGAATCTAAAGCGTATATGTTAAAATATTTTAAAACAACCGACATAACATTAGGAGACTATCAAAAACTGGTGCGTGGAGATAAAGAACTACCTGTTTTCGGATTACCAGATGTGCTTACTTCTATGAATTCAAAACTGTATAAAGATGGTAAGATAAAAGTTGTAAGTGGAGAGTCTTATATAGAACTGGTTCGCTTTACTCCCGAAGGAACACTTATTGAATCTTCAATATCTTATGGAAGTTCTGATCATCCAGATTCACCTCATTATGGGGATCAAATGGAAATGTACACTCAGTTCAAAACTAAAACAATGTCGTTGAGTAAAGAAGATGCATATAAAAACGCTAAGCGAATTTATCATCCAAAATAAAACTTAGTCTAAAACTAAAGCATCTTGATAGATGGCAATATAACGATCAACTATTTGATTTAAATCAAATTTTCTGGCTTCGTTTTGTGCATTGGTTTTAAATTGTTCTAAAAGGTCATCGTTTTTCAGGAGTTCGATGCTTTTTTTAGCCATTCCATTGATGTCACCTACATCGAACAGAAAGCCTGTTTTACCTTCAACGTTGACCTCCGATAAGCCTCCAGTGTTTGATGAAATTACTGGTACTTTCATCATCATTGCTTCCAATGCAGCTAAACCAAAGCTTTCGGTTTCTGAGGGTAATATAAAAAGATCTGAATAACAAAGAACTTCGAATACTTGATTACTTTTTCCAATGAATTTTACAGAGTCATCAATCCCTTGTTTTGCACAATATTCCATTGCTTTTTCTTTGTCAGGCCCCTCGCCTACCATTATTAACTTCGCTGGGATTTCATTTAATATTTTTTCAAAAATTTTGACCACGTCCATAATTCGTTTAACTGGACGAAAATTACTAACGTGTGAAATAATTCTTTCATGAGATTGAGCTATTACGCCACGCTCACATTCTTCGCTGTGGTTTGAATGCTTTGTAAAATCAACAAAATTTGGAATAACTTGTATTTCTTTTCTAATGTTAAATAAATCAAGGGTATCCTGCTTGAGACTTTCAGAAACTGAGGTTACACAGTCTGAATGATTGATACTGAATTCTACCGCAGATTTATAAAATGGATGACTCCCAACTAATGTAATGTCGGTGCCATGTAATGTGGTAACAATAGGTAATTTTATTCTCTGATCTTGCAACATTTTCTTTGCCATATATGCTGCATATGCATGAGGAATAGCATAATGGACATGTAAAACTTCGATTTTATGGAGTTTAACCATGTCAACTAATTTACTCGAAAGAGCAAGTTCATATGGTTGAAATTGAAAAAGAGGATAATCTGGAACGTTTACTTCATGAAAATGAAGGTTTTCACTTAGAGCATCTAAACGAACGGGTTGCTTATATGTAATGAAATGTATTTCATTTCCTTGTTGAGCTAATGCTAGGCCTAGTTCTGTAGCTACTACTCCACTCCCACCAAATGTAGGATAACATACAATTGCTATTTTCAAGTCTTGAGTTTTTAATTTATAATTGAATCGTAAATATACTGTTGAATTCGGGTTCGAATGTCATGTTTTAATAATAAGTTATTATCCATTGTAGGATATGTTCTGTTGGAAAGAAAAATATAAATCAATTCGTTTTCTGGATCTGCCCAAGCATATGTGCCTGTAAAACCCGAATGACCAAAACTAGATTTAGGGACACAGCCACAAGTTGAACCACTACCTTCTAATTGAGGTTTATCAAACCCTATTCCTCGTCTGTTGCCTTGATCACAATAAAGGCATTGATTAAATTGATCAAATGTTTCTGCCGAAAAATAGCGTTTACCAGCATAGGTGCCTTTATTTAAAAACAATTGCATTAAAACCGCTACTTCACTTGCGTTGGAAAAAAGTCCTGCATGACCTCCAACACCACCCAACATAGCAGCAGCCATGTCATGAACTTCTCCTTTTAATTCCTGATTTCGATAGTAAGAATCAATTTCAGAGGGAATTATAGTTTGGTTTGGTGTATTCTTATTTGGATTAAATGTTGTTCGATTTAATCCTAAAGGAAGATAAAAAGAGTCGCGAGCCAAAACCTCAAGAGACTCATTATAACGATTTTCAAATAAATCTTTCATAAAGAAATAAGGCAAATCAGAGTATTTATAAATTAGAGAATCTCGCAATTCACTTTCAAGAATTTGATTACTTATTAGTTCAGGTAAATCTCTTTTTCCATAAAAGTGATCAGCAACTGGAATAGAGAAACGCTTGCTTTTTCGTTTTCTATAAAACTTCTTATTTAATTTTGAAGACCCTTTTTTTAAGGTTTCTTTATAAAAGGGAATCCAAGGGGTTAGTCTAGCGAAGTGTGAGAGCATATCCTGAATGCTTATGTCCGCCTTGTTAGATTGTTTCCATTCTTCATTTAAATCTCCTAAGCGGGTTTCTAAAGTTAATTTACCCTGGTCTACCTCCTTCATTACTAGAGGTAACGTTGCTAAAACTTTAGTAAGTGAAGCTAAATCATAGAGATCGGTATTGGTAACTGGTTTTTTCTTTTCATAGGTGTGAAAACCATAACTTTTACTAAAGACTACTTTGCCGTGTCGTGCTACTAAAATCTGCATTCCGGGCGTCATTAGCGAATCGATTGCTATTAAAGCAAGATCATCAATTCGATTTAACAAATTAGAATCAATTCCAACAGACTCAGGAGTTCCTTTTCCAATTTTAGTTGGTCCATTTAATTCAATTCCCACGCCTACAGGAAATGAAGAAGAAATTGAAACAGGCAACTTACCAGTTGCTTTTCGATCTCCTAAAAGAATATCAGCAGATGCAATTTGTGCTGGAATATTGTTTTGGTAACTAACCACCAAACCATCTATACCCTCTAAGGTATTTATTTTACTTAATGCGTATGGTTTAACAAAGACATCTAATATAATTGTGTGTGACTTGACCAATTCAGAAATGAGTTGAATTTCTTTTTTTGAAAAGCTAGAAGCTTTCCAAGGATTATCATTAGAGCGATGAAAACCAATAATTATTTTTTCATAATCTTTTAAATTACTAATAATTTCAAAATTAGAGAGTGATTCGTTTACTCGGTGGAGTTTGATTTCTTTTGATAAGCTGTTCCTGAAATCTAAACCTGTATCATCTCCTAATTTAAGATATCCGTATGTTGTGGTCTTTTCTAGAGGCAAAACGTTATTCTTGTTTTGAACAACGGTTATCGCTGCTTGCATTGCTTTTTCAATTAAGTAGTCATCTTTATTTGTATTCAAATTATCACTCAAAAACTCCGAAGAAATTTCTTTGTTGTTGTTTAATCCAACCAAATATTTGGCTTTTAAAATCTTCTTTACTGAATGAGCTAAGCGTTGTTCTGTCAATTTTTTTGCTTTAAAAGCTCGCTTCATTTTTTTAATAGCAGCACTTACATCGTTTGGAATAAGTAGTATATCATTTCCTGCTAAAAAAGCTGAAACATCAATTCCATGTTTAGTACTAATTACAGATGCTCCTTTCATATTTAAAGCATCAGTAATAATTAAGCCTTTAAATTGTAACGAATCTTGTAGTAAGGTTTGAACTGTTTTTTGAGATAAGGATGAAGGAATTCCAGCATCAATAGCAGGGATGTCCAGGTGTGCAACCATTACAGAGGAAACTCCTGCATTGATTATTTCTTTAAAGGGGTATAATTCTACCTCCTCTATCCGTTCCATAGAAAAATTGATAGACGGAAGACCTAAATGGGAATCTGTAGAAGTGTCTCCGTGCCCTGGAAAATGTTTTGCGGAAGAAAGTATTCCTGCTTCATGCATTCCATGCATAAAAGCAATTCCTTTTCTAGCAACATTCTGTTTATCTTCCCCAAAGGAGCGATTTCCTATAATTGGATTTTTTGGGTTGGTGTTTATGTCTACTGAGGGAGCAAAATTAATGTGAATCCCTAATCTTTTTGCTTGCTCTCCTATCCTTTGCCCTATATCTTTTACTAAAACATCGTTTTGAATTGCTCCCAAAGTCATGTTCCAAGGAAAGGCTTGAACAGAATCCAACCGCATAGCAACGCCCCACTCGGCATCCATGCCAATTAGTAAGGGAACTTTTGATTTCTTTTGGAATTTATTTAACCACTCAGTTTGACCATGGGGACCACCTAATGAAAATATTACACCTCCAATGTTATCTTCTACTATGTTCTTTGAAATTTTGTCAAAATGTTTTTCTCCTTGTTCAGAAAAAGCCATAACCATAAACAATTGGCCTATTTTTTCTTCTAAAGTAAGAGAAGTATAAGTGCTATCTACCCATGATTCTTGCGCTTGATAATCTATAGAAACTAAGGGATCAGTTGTTTGTGCAAATAACGAAAAAGTACTCAGAAGTGTGAAAAGCAGGATTCGCATGAGATTCGATATTATTTAATAAAACGAGAGTGCCAGCTTTGACCTGCTGGAACTTCCCAGTAACTTCTATATTCTGCTTTATCTACAACCAAGTTATTAAAAACAATTGTATTAGCAGATACTTTGCGTTTTTTGGCTAATGTCCGGAATTGTTTTAAAGGGGTGTAAAGAAAATCAGAACCGTTTTTGTGGGTCACATTCATTTTGTCAAGAAGTTCAATTTGATATTTAGATTCTAGGATTTGAATAAATCTGACAGAAGAATCAATTGAGCATCCTGTTGCTCCTTGAAGGTTTTCGTTGAGTCCAATAACAATAAAACGATTGTAAGGGATTTCATAAGATGTAACAAGGTCAGCTCCATGAGCAGTCCATTGTTTAAGGAAAATTTCTAACTCTTCAACTATACTAATTTTTTCTTCATTTGAAAAAGGTCGAGATGCTTGATAAATCCATACACGTGATTCATCTGGTAAGTTTGAAAAGGGAACTAACATAGTTAAAGATCTTTTGCGTTTGCAATTAGCTCAGCAATATCCATTACGGGTACTTCGCTTTCTTTTTCTTTACTCTTAATTCCATCGGTTAACATGGTATTACAAAATGGACATCCGGCAGCAACAATATCTGGTTTAACCTCAAGAGCCTGCTCTGTTCGCTCAATATTGATGTCTTTAGAACCATTCTCTGGCTCTTTAAACATTTGCGCACCACCAGCTCCACAGCAAAGACCTTTAGCTTTGCAGTTTTTCATTTCTACAAGTTCTGCATCTAGCTTCTTGATGAGCTCTCTTGGAGCTTCATAGACATTGTTTGCTCTACCCAAATAACATGGGTCGTGGAAAGTTATTTTTTTACCCTTATAAGTGCCTGATTCTATGGTAAGTTTTCCATCATCTAAAAGTTCTTTTAATAATTGCGTATGATGAACAACTTCATAACTACCTCCTAACTCTGGATATTCATTTTTAAGCGTGTTAAAACAATGCGGGCAAGCTGTTACTATTTTTTTTATTCCGTAACCATTTAGCACTTCAATATTGGTAACTGCCTGCATTTGAAAAATAAACTCATTCCCAGATCGTTTTGCAGGATCTCCTGTGCAACTTTCTTCTGCTCCTAATACAGCATAAGAAACTCCTGTATTATGAAGTAATTTCACAAAAGCTTTTGTGATTTTCTTAGCTCGTTCATCAAAGCTTCCGGCACAACCTACCCAAAATAATATTTCAGGGGTTTTACCTTCTGCAGTTAGTTGGGCGAGTGTAGGTACTTTAATCATATATGTCAGTTCTAGTTAGCGCCGTCATCAAAAACCTGAATTGTAACTTCTTTATTAACTAATTCAGTGAATTTTCCTTTGTATTGTGTAGCTTTAACTAAGTGGTTGTCAATCCAGTGGTAGTTTCCGCCTCTAGGTTTTCCCATTAATAAACTGTGATATTTAAATTCATTTCTTTTTAACCAACCTTCTGTAACTTCTCTATTAGCCTCTACACGTGAAGTAAAGAAACAAATAAGGTGACCTTCGTCAAACCAGCGATTACATGTTTCTAATGCATCTGGATAAAGTTCAGCTGTTTCCATTCTTTCGGGTTCTTCGTTTGGAATGTCATCACAAATAGTGCCGTCAATATCAATCAAGTAATTTTTAATTCCTTTTGGTAAAACAGGACTTACCTCTTCTCCATTTTCAACTTTCTTGTGTAAATAGTTTTCTGCTTCTTCTTTGTGCATCATTTTGTGATTTTTAATGTTTAAGGGTCTTCAGCCCAGTTTAGTCTATCTTGTTGATTAAAAGGCCAAGGTGCCCCATTATTTTCAATATTACCCATCATATTATTTAGATCTGCTGGAGCTGCAGACTCTTCCATAACCAAATATTGCCGCATACTCATAATAATTGAAAGTGGATCAATATCTATTGGACAGGCCTGAACACAAGCATTACAGGAAGTACAAGCCCACAATTCTTCTGCAGTAATATAATCGTTATATAATTGTTTACCATCGGGAACAAAGACCCCCTTATTCTCTTGAATATTATTGCCAACTTCAGTAAGTCGGTCACGAGTATCCATCATTATTTTTCTGGGAGACAGCAACTTCCCTGTTTGATTAGCTGGACATTCACTTGTACATCGACCACATTCTGTGCAGGTATAGGCATTTAATAATTGAACACGGTTGAGATCCATAACATCAGATGCACCAAATTTTTCGGGTTCATCAGAAGTTGCTTCAGAAACCGAATAAGGATCTGCGTCTGGATCCATCATCAGCTTAACTTCTGCTGTTACCGTTGGATTATTTGCAAATCCACCTTTCGCATTGAGATTCGCAAAATAGGTGTTCGGAAATGCCAATAGTATGTGGAGGTGCTTTGAGTAATACAGGTAATTTAAGAAGATAAAGATCCCTATGATGTGCATCCACCATGCAGAGCGTTCAACAAGAATAACTGAATTTAATGCCATTCCATCAAAAATAGATGTCATGAATTGACTTATTGGAAATGAGCCAGCTTGATGGTAGTCAGTCGCAGTAGGAAAGTTTGTTTGTATATAAAAGTCAGCCCCGTTCATTGTCAAAAATAGGCTCATCAGAACGATTTCAAAATATAAAATTAAATCTGCGTCTAATTTCGGCCAACCTTTCATTTCACTTTTCCTGAAACGATTTAATCGAATTATATTTCTTCTAGCCCAAAAAACAAGAACAGCTGAGAGGACTAGAAATGCGAAAATTTCGAATGTTGCAATCAACACGTTATATGCGCTTCCTAAGAAAGGAGCAAAAACTCTATGAGTTCCAAAAATACCATCAACCACAATTTCTAGGAGTTCAATGTTGATTATTAAGAAACCTATATATACCACAACGTGTAAAATTCCAGCAATTGGACGGCTTACCATCTTAGATTGCCCCAAGGCGATACGAGCCATGTTTTTCCATCTAGCAGATTTATTGTCACTGCGATCAATAGATCTACCTAAGTTGATGTTGTTTTTTATCTTAAGTATATTTCGCGTGAATATGTTAATTGATATAAGAAGTATAATAACAAACAACATATTGGGTAAAATATCCATTAACATAAATGATTATTGTTTTTGCTTTGATTCGTAAGGAACTTCTTTCTTTCCAAAAAGTGAAAAATGAACATAGCGTTTAGGATGTTCTTTTAAATCTCTGATTAATAATTCGACTTCTTTTGTGCTTGCTTCTAAATTGGTATATAAAGCATCATCTTTCACGAGTTTACCCAAACTACCTTCACCATTATTTATTGAATTTAAAAGGGTGTTTAAGCTCAATGCAGTAGTTTCAAATTCAGAAATAACTCCTTTTAAATTTGCTTGCGAAAGCGAGTCTGTAATTTTATTTAAACTAACAGAAGTGTCTGCTAAATTCTCAAAGGTTTGATTGATGTTAGACTCTTGCTTTATTAAAATTTTCGATAGGTTTTCAGAAACTATATTCAAATTAGAAATTGTAGTAGAAATTTCGCTCATAGCTTTATTTAATCCACGTTGAGCTTGATCATTCAAAACTGTATTTAATGATGAAATTAGGGTGTCTGCATTGATTAGAATGTTGTTTAACTTTTCTTGTAAAGGAGCAATTTCTGAACCAACAACATCAGTTAATCCTGGTTTAATTCTACTTTGAAGTGTATCACCAGAAATCAAATATATATCGGTATCGTATACTGGGACAATTGCGATTGACTTCCCGCCAATCAGACCGGCTTCATAAATCTCAGCAATGCTATTTTTAGAAAACTTAAGGTCGTTCCGAACAGTAAAAGAAACTAAAATTTTGTCCGAAGAGGGAAGAAAATTAATGGAGCTTACTTTTCCAACTGTTAAACCATTTACAGTCACTTTTGTTCCAGATTGTAGACCTTCTACCTGATCATAAACAGCATAGAGGGTGCTTTCACTTTTAAACAAAGAAGTCCCATTTAGGAAATTGAAACCAATTAGGAATAAGAAAATTCCTAGTAGAACAAACACTGCTGCTTTAATTTCTTTTGATAATTTCAAATTAATTTTGTTTTATTCAAAAATAATAATTATTTCGGGTTTAAGTGGCATAATTACCTTTGGATTACGGTAGATAATTTAATTTTTTTATTTTCTTTAAAAGCAACAATAAACGCATGCCTATATCCTTTACTTCGTGCCTTCTTTTTTAACTTTTTGGCTTGATCGTAAGTGCTTGTATTTCCAAAATAATACCGGTATAATGATTTTTCATTTTCCCTAGAAATAGGAGATAAACCTTTAAAATTAATAGACTTAGGCTCTAAGTCTTTTGAACTTGCTGCGATTTGAATCTTAAAAACTACTTCAGTAGATGTCTTAACAACCTCTTTAACATCTTCAGCTTCTTCTAAAACTTCTCTAATAGAGTTTGATGTAATTACTGAGGAGCTTAATGAGTTTTTATAATTTATTATTGCTTTAGAAATGGCTTCTGACATTTGAACTTGTCCCTTTGATGAATTTAAGTAGGCCCCTTCTTTAGCATTGGTCAAAAAACCTGTTTCAACAAGTACACTGGGCATGTAGGTATATTTCAAAACTACAAAACCAGCCTGTTTAACTGTTCTGTCTTTGCGTTTAAGGTTTGCTACAAAACTCTTTTGAATTGCATCAGCTGCAGTAATGCTTTGGTTTAAATAGGTTTCTTGCATCAAGGTCAATCCAATAACAGACTCTGGGTTATTGGGATCAAATCCATCATAATTTTCCTCATAATTTTCTTCATAAAAAATTACAGAATTCTCCTTTTTTGCAACTTCAAAATTTCGTTGATTTTCATGAAGACCTAAAACAAAAGTTCCTGCACCATAAGCCTGGGACGTGTGGGAGTCACAATGAACAGAAATAAAAAGGTCAGCATCTGCACGATTTGCAACTCGAGCACGCTCTATTAGGTCAACAAAAACATCTTTTTTTCGTGTATATATAACTTTAGTATTGGGGTTACTCTCAAGAATTTTTCCAATTTTTAAGATGATATTTAATGCAATTTTCTTTTCATAATAACCATTTCCACGATTCCCAGAATCTTTGCCCCCATGACCCGCATCCAGAACAACTACAAAAGGCTTATTTGTTTTTGAACTTGATTGAGCATTAGCAATAGATTGAGTGCCAAACAAACAGAAGCCTAGGATTATTAAGTTAAATGCGTATTGTTTAAATAATTTCATTGCTAATAAATACTAAAAACCATATCAGGCATCAAAAATATATGTAATTTTGAAACGTTTGATTTTATACAAAACTAGCTTATATCGCCTTGCAAACAAAGTCTTTTTATTCAGTCTTATTGTTAATACTTTTTTTTAAGGTAGCTATTACCTATTCTCAAACTGATCCTTTAGAGCTTAAAATCATTCAAAAAGATTCCCTAACTATTGACCAATCCAAGGAAAGCAAGGTCTTAGACAGTATTCCACAAAACAAACCAATGCTCCTTGATTTAATCAACTACAACGCAAGTGATTCTGTTAAAATCGATCAAAAAGCAAATAAAATCCGTTTATATAACAATGCGGTTCTGACTTATGAAGACATGCGTCTTGAGGCGGGGATAATTGTTTTGGATTATATGACTAACGAGGTTTATGCAGGAAGAATATCTGATTCAGTTGGAGTTTTATCGCAAAGACCGAAATTCTTTCAAGCAGATAATGAAGTGAATCCAGATTCAATTCGTTTTAACTTTGATACCAAAAAAGCACTTATCTGGAATTCAAAAACAGAACAAAGTGGGATGAATGTTTTTTCAAATTTCACCAAAAAAGAAAACGATTCTGTCTATTACATAAAAGATGCTAAAGTAACAACTTCGTCTGACCCTATTAATCCTGATTATTATATTCGAATAAGAAAGGGGAAAATGGTTCCCGGTGGTAAAATTGTGGCTGGACTAAGTAACATATACATTGCGGATGTTCCTACGCCTATAGGCCTCCCTTTTGCCTATTTTCCTACAACAAACGACAAAGCATCTGGAATAGTTTTCCCAACCTATGGAGAGAGTGCACAACGAGGTTATTACATTCAAAACGGAGGGTATTATTTGAATATAAATCAATATTTTGATTTAAACTTTACGGGAGACTATTATACTAATGGGAGCTATGGGCTTCGATTTGACACCCAATATAAAGTAAATTACAAATACGGAGGAAACCTAAGTGTGCGGTATGAAAAACTAGTAAATGGAGAACGTGGTTTTCCTGACTACAATAACGCGACGGTTTATAACATTAGATGGACACATAGAAGAGACCCTAAGGCCAGCCCTACTTCAAATTTTTCAGCGTCGGTCAACCTGGGAAGTAGCTCCTATTTTGTTCAGTCGGTAAATCAGCTTAATGATGCTAATTTCTTAAACAATACTTTAAGCTCCTCTGTTTCTTACTCAAAGACTTTTCCTAAATACCCCAGAGTAAACGTTTCGCTTACCTCTTCCCTGGCTCAAAACACCCAATCACAAACTGTTAACCTTACACTTCCTACTTTTCAAGCAAATATGGAACGGATATTCCCATTTGCCCCTAAAACTGGAACTAAAAAAGGCTTTATTCAGAACATAAATTTCCAATATTCTACACGAGGTGAAAGCAGAATCATAACTACCGAAGAATTACTATTTAAAAAAGAAATGTTTAACGATGCTCGAGCTGGAGTTTCTCATAGCATTCCAATAAGCACAAACTTTAAAGTATTAAAACACCTGAGTGTAAGTACTTCTGCAAACTATAAAGAAATATGGACCCCCGAAACCGTTCGATACTCTGATTATACCGAAGAAGCTGGGGTTGTAAAAGACACATTAAAGGGATTTGATGCATTTAGACAATACAACTACAGTACTTCAATAGGAACAACAATTTATGGGACTTTTAATTTCAAAGAAGGTAAAAAAATTCAATCCATACGCCACACCATGCGACCTTCCATAAGCTACAGTGTTCAGCCTAGTTTCGAAAAATATTACGACGAGTATATTATTGATGCCGATGGGAATACCAGGGAATATACACGTTTTGAAACAGCTCTCTTTGGTTCTCCTTCGAAAGGTATGTCTAGGTCTATGGGGATTAGCTTAAGTAATAATTTTGAGGCAAAAGTTGTCAGTAAAGATTCGCTCGATCCTGACCCCAAAAAAGTTAAAATTCTTAATAATTTAAATCTAAGTACGAGTTATAATCTTAATGCAAAAGAATTTAAGTTAGCCCCTATTAGGATGACAACCGGTGCTTCTGTATTTAAAGATAAAGTTAGCATTAACATGGCAGCTACGATGGATCCTTATGGAGTTGATGAAAATAATACGCGAATTAACACTTTTCACATTAAAAACGGAGGTGGTTTGGCCAGATTCACAAGCGCAAATATGAACATAAGCTTTTCTTTGTCTAATAAAGACTTTGAGAAAGAAGAAGAAGAAGATGAAGAGGACGAGGAAGAAGATGATGAATTTACTAAAAGTGATTATGAACGACTCTCTGGAGGAGGTAGAGACGATGATCTTTTTGGAGTTTCTAATAACTTTGCGGATAATCGTTTTCAAGAGAAGCTAAGAGAGAACGACGAAGACGAAGAGCCTGGATCTTTATACAGAACAACAATGCCCTGGAGTATGAAGTTTGCTCATTCCTTAACCTACAACAACTCAAGAGGTCAGGACGAAATATCTACGAACTCATTAATGATTTCAGGAAATATTGACATTACCCCAAAATGGGGTGTTGGTTTTTCATCAGGATATGACTTCAAGCAAAAAGGGGTAACGTTCACGCAGTTGCGATTCGATCGTGATTTAGAAAGTTGGCGTTTAAATTTTAGTTGGGTACCTTTCGGTAACCGAAGATCATGGAATTTCTTTATTGGTATAAAATCAGGACTTTTAAGTGATCTTAAATACGACAAACGTAGAGAACCGGACAAACGCTTATAATCTTAAAATAAATACTATGAAAAAAATAATAACAACCCCAAATGCTCCTGCTCCTATTGGACCATACAATCAAGCTGTGCTTTCTAACGGAGTTCTTTATATATCTGGACAGATTCCTCTAGACCCAGCAAGTATGGAGCTTGTAGAGGGCGATTTAGAGAAAGAGACTGTTCAAGTGATGGAGAATTTAAAAGCTATTCTAGAAGCTGCAGGGATGACTATTGACCAGGTTGTAAAATCTTCTATATTCTTAAAGGATATGAATAATTTTGCACAGATCAATAAGGTTTATGGAAGTTATTTCAACGAAGATACTGCACCAGCAAGAGAGACGGTTGAAGTTGCAAACCTACCGAAATTTGTTAATATTGAAATTTCAATGATAGCTGAAGTTTAATCAAGCTCAGGGTTTTTATTTTCAAGAAGATTGACATGGTACTTAACCAGTTTATCTATTGGTCTTTTAACAATATTCCCCATAGTTAATCCAAATTCTTTAAGTATAAAGTTAACTTCGTCCTGAAGGAAGTATGAAATAGACCCTACAAAATGAATAGGTACATCTTTAGCATTGTCAAACTGAAACAGTTGATGTCTAATAAATCGACGTAAGCCTTCGTGAATCATTTCTTGCATGTAAGTATCGTTTTTATGAGCGATCATAAACTTTGCAAAACGTGCTAGATAGGTGTTTGGGTTTTCTTTTCGATACAAATTTTCTTTTATAGTATTAGCAGAAAGATCAAATTCTTTTTCAAATAATTCAGCTAAATGTTTTGGCATTTCATTGAAATAATAGCCTCGAATAAGTTGCTTTCCATAAAAGTTACCACTTGCCTCATCCATAAGAATATAACCAAGTGATGTAATGTATTGATGAACATCTTTTCCGTCAAAGTAACTGCAATTAGATCCTGTACCTAAAATACATATGATTGAAGGAACTCCTATGGCTGCAGATGCATATACTGCAGCATAAGTGTCTTCTTTTATATTAAAAAGACAATTGACAAAAATCTCCTCGAAGACTCTTTTAATTCTCTCTGTTGTTGACTTTATTCCACATCCAGCTCCATAGAAGAAAAGCTTAGAAACCTTATTCCTGTTTAGAAATAAATCATAGTTATTAATGATTCGTTCCGTTAGGATTGCAGACGAAACAACTTGTGGATTTAAACCAAGAGTTTGCGTTGAAAAAAGAACAGATCCCTTTTCGTCTATCGCAAACCAGTCTGTTTTGGTAGACCCGCTATCAACAATTAGATACATATATTATAAATTGTTAACGTGCTTTGCTAAATCAATTAATTTATTGGAATAACCACACTCATTATCATACCAAGATATAATTTTGAAAAAATTTTCATTCAATTCAATTCCTGCTTCAGCATCGAAGATAGAGGTCCTAGCATCACCGACAAAATCTTGAGAAACAACTGCCTCATCTGTATATCCTAAAATACCTTTAAGGTCTCCTTCGGATGCTGCTTTCATAACTTTTTTGATTTCTTCGTATGAAGTACTTTTAGCAACTTTAACTGTTAAATCTACAACAGAAACGTTAGCAGTTGGAACGCGAAATGCCATTCCAGTTAATTTACCAAGTAAAGATGGAATTACTTTAGTAACTGCTTTTGCAGCTCCAGTTGATGCAGGCATAATGTTTACTAATGCACTACGTCCGCCTCTAAAATCTTTTTTAGAAGGACTATCTACGGTAAACTGAGTTGCAGTAGTTGCATGAACCGTTGTCATTAAAGCTTCTTCAATAGTAAAGTTGTCATTCAAAACTTTAGCGATAGGTGCTAAACAGTTTGTAGTACATGAAGCATTTGAAACTATATTTTGATCAGCCGTTGCCTCTTTGTGGTTTACTCCCATAACAAACATAGGTGCATCTGCAGAAGGTGCAGAAATAACAACTTTTTTAGCTCCAGCAGTTATGTGAGTTTGTGCTTTTTCAAGTGTTGTGAAAATACCTGTACATTCAGCAACTACATCAGTTCCAACTGCATCCCAAGCAATATCTTCAGGATTTCGTTCGGCAGTAATACGAACGCGATGTCCATCAACAACTAAATCATTGTCTACAATCTCGATAGTACCATCATAAGTTCCGTGAACAGAATCGTATTTTAATAGGTATGCAAGGTGCTTAACTTCAAGAAGGTCATTTATTCCAACTACAGTTACATCAGCTTGTTTCATCGCTGAGCGAAATACTAAACGACCAATTCGACCGAATCCGTTAATTCCAATTTTTAAAGACATAATTTAATTATTATTGTTTAGGTTAATGTTTAATATTAGTAATTATATAGAAAGAATATCTGAAACTTTAATCAAGTTTTTATTGATTTCAGATTTACCTTTTATTGCTTTTTCTAGTGGAGTAAGAACCATTTTTTCGTCAATTACACCAACCATTACATTCGATTTTCCTGCTAAGATAGACTCAACAGCAAACACTCCCATTCGAGAGGCTAAAACTCGGTCAAAACAACTTGGTGATCCACCGCGTTGCATGTGTCCTAAAACGGAAACTCGAACCTCATAATAAGGTAAGTTTTTTTCTACATACGATGCAATTTCAAAAACATTTTTACCTGTTTTGTCTCCTTCTGCAATGACTACAATACTTGAAGATTTTCCAGTTTTCTCACTTTTCTTTAAAGATTCAAGTAAGCGTTCCAGTCCATGATTTTCTTCAGGAATAAGGATTTCTTCAGCACCAGCTCCAATACCAGAGTTTAATGCAATATGACCTGCATCACGACCCATAACTTCAACAAAAAATAAACGGTTATGTGAACTTGCTGTATCTCTAATCTTATCGATTGCTTCTACAACTGTGTTGATAGCTGTGTCATATCCTAGAGTATATCGAGTGCCAAAAATGTCGTTATCAATAGTTCCAGGGATTCCAATTACAGGAAAATCAAATTCTTCTTGAAAAATCATAGCCCCAGTAAAAGAACCATCTCCGCCAATAACCACTAAAGCATCTATCTTAGATTTCTTTATGTTTTCGTATGCTTGTTTTCTTCCTTCAGGTGTTCTGAATTCAAGACAACGCGCCGACTTAATTATTGTACCTCCTTTATTGATGATGTTTTTAACACTACGAGCATTCATCAGTTCAAACTCATTATCTATAAGACCTTGATATCCCTGATGCACTGCATAGCATTCAGCACCATAAAAAACAGATGCACGAACAACAGCACGTAAGGCAGCATTCATTCCTGGTGCATCTCCACCAGAGGTTAAAACAGCTATTCTTTTAGGTTGGTCTTTCATATATTATTTAAAGTGTAAATTTAAGCAAAACAGTTTACTTTTTATAGTTTGAACCATCTACATTAGAGTTTTGGAACAAAATCGATTTAGTAAATTGAATTTCGAAAGATAATTACCTGATTTTGATTAAAAAACTGCACTTATTAATAAATACGTTCTATTTGTTTTTTGAAATTATTTTTTGAATTAATCCTTCAAATGTCTTGAAATCGACCTGATAGGAAAGTCCTACACCTTGAGTATAGCCTAAATCATCACTGATATATCGGAATTCATTTTCTTTATTGAAAACTTTTGCTCTAAGCGTACCTTCTTCATTTAAAATAAAATCGATTTGTACATCCCCAATAATTAGGGTTTCTTCAACCCCGCCTACCGGAACACCTATTTTACCATTCAACAAGACTTTGTCGCTTATTTGAGTTACAAAAGTAATTCCAATTCTATCTTGGGAACGAATATCAAGATCGGGTCGACTATCTCCTTTGAGGTAGTTCAATCCAAAATCCAATTTACCATCGCTTTCACCTAAAATAGAACTCAACACATCCGAAGCTTTTTCATATAAATTATTAGCAATTCCTTGTGTTGAAAATGAAACATCACTTACAAAAATCCCTTGTGATAATAAGGAAATTGCTTGTAACTGTCTTCGTTGCTGATCTGCTAAACGGTAATTTATTTCTGATGCTACAATACCACTTGTGTTTGGAAAGTTTATTTCAAACATTGGATTGTCTGGTTTCAAAAGACTGCCTTCTAACTTGATTAGAACGTTTGTAGGAATCTTTTTATTGAAATTGGGATTATCTACTAGTAAGGCAGGATTAGCTCCGCCTGGAACTTCATATACCGCCTCAATATTCATTTGAGCCTCTAAGGGGTCTCCTTCCCAAACAATTGTACCTCCTGGATTTACATTGAATTTTTTGTCTATTAATCCAAAGTTTTTGAAGTTATAAATACCATCGTAAGCAATGAAATCTCCCCACATATTAAATTTACCCTCAATGTTGGTCTCCATCAGTATATTTCCAGAACCACGCCCTGTTAATGTGCTTCCAGAAGCCTGATCTACTACAATCTCTACTTCAGCATTATTATTAATATCTAGGTTAAAGGTCATCTCTAACCCTCGAGAAATATTGATTTCTTTAGTTTCCTCCACCTCTATTTCAACTGCTGGTCTGTCGAGTTCAGCCTTTGAAATAAAATCAATAAATGAAATGTCAGCAAGACTTTTGTTTTCTTCCCATGGAATTATAATCGAAGTGTCTTTTGCTGTTGCACCATCGACATCTATTATTAAGTTTTTGGTTGGACCATGAATATGAATATTTCCATCAAGAAAACCAGTCCCATAAAACAACGAACCCCTTTCGTTTTCTCGATTCATTAATAACAAACGATTTGAATTAATATCTAAATCTATATTCCAGTCATTGAAATTAATATGTGAAAGTGTTCCTTTTAATTTGCTTGTTGTGCCTTGAGTCTGATCAAAGAACGATGTAGTTTCAAACTTAATAACTTGATCATATAGCGTGAGTTGAGTTGCTTGATCAAGGCCGTAGGACATATTGGTGAAAGGAACAGTCATATTGAATTCATCTAAAGAAAGCTTCCCGGAATGAGCTAAATTATCGGTGGCTCCCCAAAGATTAAAATCACCTGTCAACAATGAAGTAATGTTCGTTATTTTTCCTTTACCCAATCGGGAAAGAAAAGACATATCAAACTCATTTAATTTCACATCTAAATCTAAGGTGGTACGTTGCTGATGTACAAGAATCCCCCCACCCATGCGGAGATTCTCAATTCCATCTTTGACTAATAAGGCTTCAGTTTTATAGGAGTCTAGTGAAGTATTACCAGAAATGTTAAAATTAAAATCTCCCATTTGTATATCATTTAAAACCAAACCAGACATTTTCACTTCTAATAATGCGTCGTTTTGAGAAGGAGTTTTGTAAAAACTTATCGCTGAGTTGAGATTAGCTTGTATTTCATAATTCAATGAGGTTGGTAACACATCACCTAAGGCTACATTATATGAATTTACTTGAAAATCAAATTCTTTTTTAGATTTGTAGTTCCCAACAAGTTTAAATTTTTGATCTTCATTGACAAGCAAAACAGGATTGAGACTAAAAGTATTTGATAGAGAATTAAAAACTATTTGATTCTTTTCATCTGCTAAAAGAGTCCAAGCTCCATTTGAATTATTGAGTCTTAATTTACTAATATTAAATTTAGTGAGATTATCTTCTAGGGAGTAGCTCAAGTTAGTTTCAAACGTGTTTAATTTATTATTGTTAACAACTCCCTCGATTCTAATTTGATTTTTATCATTAATTGGAGATGAAATCATAAACAATTCATTTGCTGAAAAAGAACCAATTCGAATTTCATCAGCAGACAAGAAACTTGTGTAAATTGAATTACTAGAATCAGACTCAAAGTGCAAGCCTTTAAATCTGTAATTTTTAAACAACAAAATTGGCAAGTCAAAAACAACCACAGACTCTTTAACATTCGAGCTAATTATACCCGAAAGAAAAAAGTCATCTGGAGTAGAGAGGCTTGGAAAAAGCGATTCGGTAAGTTTAGTTTTTAGAAGGATGTCGAAATTAAATGACTCCTTAGGATTGATTATTTGGGCTTGCTTAGTTACTAAAAAATTATCTGCCAAGCCCACTAGTAGTGTACTGAGGTTTTTGTACTTGAATGCCCCTTCAACAAATAGACTGATGGCATCAGAATCTTGAATTAGAATGGTATGAAATAGCTTTTTAGTTTCGGTTTTTAAGTTTAGATCATCGAACTGTATCGCTTTCTCATTACTTGAAATCACAGGAGCACCTAATTGAAATTCAAAACTACTTTCAGTGTCAGATTTAGTTACACTGTGAACTTGTATTGCAGAAGATAAAACCACGTTACTACTGCCCTCAGCCAGTTCAAATTTGGAAAGATTAATGGTCTTTAAAAAACCACTTGCATCAAACATATTCTTTGAAAAATCAAATTCAAAGTCTATTACGAAGTCATGTTTACTTTCAGATGATTTGAAAACACCCCTTGTAATACCGGCGTTTTGCGAACTGTTAAATTTTATGTTATTTAAAGTTCGTGAGCCAATTTGAAGCGTTTTTATTAAACCATCTGATACTTTTATTACATTAGAATTATCCTCTAAGACGCCATTAATATTTACTGTTGCTGTAGCCCTTGTTATTGTCTTTCTATTTAGTAATCTCCCTAGATCAAAATTTTTGATACCTAAATTAATTTTGTAGTTCCAAGGATTCGTTTTAGAAGTTCGATTAAGAAAAACATTAGATCTAAATTCTCCAATATTAGAGGTGGATTTCAATTGAATATCCCAATTATTCTGCGAACCAGAAAAATTAGAATCGACACTTAGAATGCCAACATTATTAGAATATGCACTAATTTGATTATAAGTATTTTGATTAAATAATTCGCGAAGTGCAGTGTCTGAGGTTCTTATTTTAAAATTCTCTGAATGATAACTTGCTTTATCTTTTTCAAAAACGTTAATAACTCGAACAAAGCCAGAAAGTAAAGATTTAAACCGATCCTTAACGTCTATTTTTACTTCAAAATCCTGAAGACTACCACGAGCAAAAAGGTTTATTCTTAAAGATAAATCTTCTTTAAAATAAGGTTCTAAAGTCTTAATTTTACTTAATTGAATCGTCGATTCGTCTAGCTTAATTTCAAATAAAGAAGGTTCTAAATTTGCAAAATTACCACTCAAAAAAGCAATTGATCCACTGCCCCTAATTTTGTTTCTGTTTGTTTCTAATGCAAACCTATTCGTTATCAAACTATCAGAAGTATATCGAATATTTGCTGTTAAACTTTCAATGTCTCCATACTGTGATGAGGAAGCTTTAAGAGAATTGATTGCTAAACTCAGTATATTAGAATCAAAGTTAAAGTCTTTTAAAACCAAGTCAATATTCGAAAATGATTTTTTAGAATTAAGCTCATTCATATCTTCAGAAACCAGCTCTGATGTTTTTAACTCTAAAATTTTTGATTGAAAAGAAAAAGGCACTCTTTCTGTGCTTGTCGTGTCTCTTAGTTTGGCAATGAAATGTTGAAGAGAAGATTTGGTTTCGCCTTTATATTGAGTTAAAAATAACCGAACGCCATCCAGACCAATAGAATTAAAATTATAATCCCTATTCATAAAACGTTCTAATCCATTTAGTGAAGTTTTCAATTCTTTAACAAAAAGAAGACTGTCCTTGTGATGATCTTGAATTAAAATGTTACTTACCAAAACATCACCATTCAGATTAATCGATGCTTTTTCAATCGAAATGTCTGTGTTAAAACTCTCATTTACGCTTTGTGTAATTCGCTGGGCGAATTTAGTTTGTACGCTTGACAATGATAACAAGAAAAAGACACCCCCTCCCAACAGTATCAAAACCGATACAGAAAGGATTGCAATTTTCTTAAACTTATTGATTGGAAACACTTATTTTTGAATTATTAATGAAAGTTAGCAATTAATGAAACAACAATCATGCTATATTTTAGCAATTGAATCTTCTTGTGACGATACTGCAGCTGCAATATTACGAAATGACGAGGTTTTATCAAACATCATTGCCACTCAAGATATACACAAAGCTTATGGCGGAGTAGTTCCAGAATTGGCTTCTAGAGCACATCAACAAAATATTATTCCTGTAGTAGACCAAGCACTCAAAAAAGCGGGAGTGTCTAAAAAACAATTAAGTGCAATTGCTTACACCCGAGGTCCTGGACTTTTAGGATCTTTATTAGTTGGAACATCTTTTGCCAAATCTTTAAGTATGGGTCTAGAAATTCCTCTTATTGATGTTAATCACATGCAAGCACACTTACTTACTCACTTTATTAAAGATGAAAATCCGAATCCTGAATTTCCTTTTCTTGGCGTTACGGTTTCTGGTGGTCACACTCAAATTGTAATCGTTAAGGACCATTTTGATTTTGAATTGATTGGTACTACTCTAGATGATGCGATTGGCGAAGCATTTGATAAATGTGGAAAAATTCTTGGCTTAGGATACCCCGCAGGACCGATTATTGATAAAAAAGCACAAAGCGGAAATCCAAAAGCTTTTAAATTTCCTATCCCTAAAGTTCCAGGGCTGAATGTTAGCTACAGTGGCTTTAAAACTAATGTCATAAATTTCATTCACAAAAACATGCAGAAGGATGAAGGCTTTATAGAAGCAAATTTAAACGACTTGTGTGCTTCGATTCAATATACATTAGTTGAAATTATTTATGAGAAAATCCTAAAAGCTGTTGAGATACACCAGGTGTCTCGAATTGTTCTGGGTGGAGGAGTTTCAGCTAATTCTGGTTTACGGTCAAAACTAACAAAAACAGCAATTACAAATGGTTGGGAAGTATTTCTACCCACATTTGAATTTACAACCGACAATGCGGCTATGATTGGAATTGTGGGGTACCTGAAATATTTGAAAAAAGATTTTGGAAGTTTAAAAGAATCAGCCTCTGCACGTTTAAAATTTTAATTTATGGATTTATTTTTCCACAAAAATATTGATACGAATAACACAACTTTTAATTTTAGTAATGAAGAAAGTCGTCATTTATTAAAAGTACTAAGAAAGCAACCAGGAGATATCGTTTCTGTAACCGATGGGAAAGGTTTGGAGTTGCGCGTTAAAATTCAAAATGTAAGTTCTCGAAAATCTACTGGTATTAGTATAGAAACCATCATCCATAATGCACCTAAACACAAAACTCATATTGCCATTGCCCCTACCAAAAACTTAGTACGTTTGGAGTGGTTTCTTGAAAAAGCTACTGAAATCGGAATTCACAGAATCACTCCTATCTTATGTCAACACTCAGAAAGAAAGGCAACTAAAAATGAACGTCTTAACAAAATCATTCAAGCTGCGTTAAAACAATCGCAACAGTTTCATTTACCACAATTAGATGAAATGACGTCCTTTGAAGCATTTATCGAACAACAAAAAGGCGGATATATTGCGCATTGCAATGCTGGTGAAAAATTTGACTTGGCAGATCTAGAACCTTCAAAAGATATTAACTGTATTTTAATTGGACCAGAGGGTGATTTTAGCTTGAATGAAGTTGCTATTGCTGAAAAAAACAATATCAAATCCATTAGTCTAGGTAATCAAAGATTGAGAACTGAAACTGCCGCACTAGTTGCCTGTCATACGCTTGCACTGATTCATAGAAATTTATAAACAGGTATTTTAATTAATTACTATCTTTAAAAAATGAATTCGAAAACCATATCACAGGGAGTATTAAGATCATTATTCATATTAGGGTCTTTAGTTTTATTGACCTATGTCATCTACTTATTACAATCACTTATTATATATATTCTAATTGCAGCAATTATCTCGCTGATGGGTCGTCCTATTCTTAACTTTTTTAAATTAAAATTAAAATTCAATAATACGCTTGCTACCCTAATAACCATGTTTGTTTTTGGGATTTTAATATTCAGTCTTTTTGCATTATTCATTCCCATTATAAACCAGCAAGGAGAAAATTTATCTCTACTAAACACCTCGGAATTTGAGCGAAATACAATTCTTTTAGTTAATCAAATGTCTGAGTATCTTTCAATAAACGATCAGTATTGGAAAAATTGGATTTCAAACCAAGACCTTAGCAGTAAGCTCAACTTAAGTATAATTCCAAACTTTTTGAACACCCTTATCGGATGGCTTAGTAGTTTTACTATTGGTTTATTTTCGGTTTTATTTATATGTTTTTTCTTTTTGAAAGATGAAGATTTACTTCAAAACATGACCTTTTCATTAGTCAAAAAAAAATATGAGCCCAAATTAAAGAAGTCGCTTGCCAAGATTAGAGACTTATTGTCTAGATATTTTATAGGACTTATGCTTCAGGTAATTATATTGCTTATCATTTACAGCCTAGTGCTTTTTATATTTCGTATCGAAAATACATTCATCATTGCCTTTATCTGTGCACTACTAAACTTAATACCCTATGTTGGACCATTAATAGCTTCTTTTATGATGGTTGTACTTTCTATGACTTCAAACATTTCGGCAGACTTTAGTACCGTTATACTCCCCAAAGCTATTTATGTGTTTATTGGTTTTGTAGTAGGACAGCTTATAGATAATTTCATAAGTCAGCCCATTATATTCTCAAAAAGTGTAAAATCACATCCCCTTGAAATATTCATTGTAATTTTAATTGCAGGAATATTATTTGGAACAACTGGTTTAATATTTGCGATTCCAATATATACTGCACTAAAAGTAATTTTTAAAGAATTCTTCGCACAATATGAAATCGTTCAATCACTTACCAAAGACCTTTAAGGCATCGCTTTATGTTCTTCTAATTTGTTTTTTGACTAGTTCAACTGTCATTGCACAATTATCAAGAACAGAATCTAAAATCATTGCAAAAGCTGAGGCTTACGATCAAGAATCAATTCATTTTCTTGAAAAAATGATTAACATAAACAGTGGAACTCTAAACTTAGCTGGAGTTAAAGAAGTAGGAATGCTTCTTGGAGAGGAATACAAAAAAATTGCATTTAATACCCAGTGGATTGAAATGCCTGATGAAATGAATAGAGCGGGACATTTATTCGCCTCTACCCCAGAACGAAAAAAATCAAAAGGAAAAAAAATACTTTTAATTGGACACTTAGATACTGTATTTGAAGCTGACAGTCCGTTTCAAGAATTCGAAGTAAGGGATGGAGTTGTTTATGGACCTGGTGCAAACGATATGAAAGGTGGAAATGTAGTTATGTTATATGCCCTTAAGGTATTGCATGACTTGAATTTATTAAACAAAGCTACGATATCAGTAGCCTACACTGGAGACGAAGAAAGTGCTGGGAAACCTTTAAACGTTTCTAGAAAAGAATTGATAGAGGCAGCCCAGAGAAGTGATGTTGCTTTAGGGTTCGAAAACTCAACAGGATTTAACAATGCTACTGTTGCACGAAGAGGATCTTCGGGATGGAAGGTTGAAGTAAAAGGAAAAAGATCACACTCTTCTAGCATATTTAGAGAAAAAACAGGGGCAGGAGCTGTATTTGAAATGAGCAGGATTCTCAATGAGTTTTATAATGATGTTCGAGGAGAAACGTATTTGAGTTTTAACCCAGGGGTTTTATTAGGTGGAACCTTTGTTAATTTTGATGGAGCGAAAAGCAAAGGAGATTCTTTTGGAAAATCAAATGTAGTTGCACAAACTGCAGTTGTTAAAGGTGGATTACGTTTTATATCGGAAGATCAAAAAAACAGAGCCAGAGACAAAATGAAAGAAATTATTTTAAACAACCTCCCACAAACATCTGCTACAATTAGTTTCACCGATAATTATCCTTCAATGGGGCCTACAGAAGCAAACAGCCTTTTACTAGAGAGACTGAATCAGGTGAGTTTGGATATGGGACAAGATGCTGTAGTAGCATACGATCCTGGAAAACGTGGTGCAGCAGACATTTCGTTTGTGGCGCAATATGTTGCTTGTCTAGATGGGTTGGGAACTATGGGGAGTGGAGCTCATACGCCAAACGAAACGGTAGATTTAGAAACTATGAACTTATTGATTCAAAGAACCGCTGTCTTAATCTATCGTTTGATTAACGAATAATTTTTATGAATATTTTTTTAGAACTTCTTGTTGTCTTTTTAAGGCTTCAATAAACTGTGCTTTTAGACGATCTACTAGAGTTTCTGTTGAAACACTATCATCGATAGACGTTACGCCTTGTCCTGCCGACCAAATAGTCTTCCAAGCCTTTGCTTCTGCCTTTGCAGCATCAAGTTCTTCTCCAAAATCTATCTTCTTGGACTTGGACCACATATCTTCTGTGATTCCCATGGACTCTAAACTTGGACGTAGGAAGTTTGCATTAACTCCAGATACAGCCGCGGTATATACAATGTCACTGGCTTTACTGTCAATAATCATTTGCTTATACTCCTCCTCTGCCATGCTTTCTTCAACATTAATAAAACGAGTTCCCATATATGCTAAATCTGCACCCATTTGTAAGGCACTTGCAATATCAGTTCCGGTACTAATACATCCTGAAAGTAAAATTGTTTTATCAAAAAACGCTTTAATTTCTGTAATTAAAGACATTGGGTTGGTAAGTCCAGCGTGACCTCCTGCTCCTGCAGCAACTAGAATCAATCCATCTACTCCAGCTTCTGCAGCTTTTTCAGCGTGACGTTTCTTAATTACATCATGAAAAACAAGACCACCATAACTGTGTACAGCATCAACTAATTGAGAAACAGCTCCAAGAGATGTAATGATTAACGGAACTTTGTGCTTTATACAAATCTCCAAGTCAGCCTGTACTCTGGAATTAGTTCCGTGTACAATTATGTTTACTCCAAACGGAGCTGCTTTTTTCCCAGTTTCAGCTTCAAATTCGGCTAAGGCTTCTTTAATTTCTATCACCCATGCTTCAAAACCAGCGGTGTCGCGTTGGTTTAGAGCTGGAAAAGTTCCTACAATTCCGTTTTTACAACATTCGACGACCAACTTAGGTCCAGAAATTAAAAACATTGGAGCAGCTACTGCGGGTAAAGACAAATCATCAATAAAAGATGCTTTCATACAATTTATTTTTTAATTTTTAAAGTCCATTCAAAATTGAAGCGAGAAACTATATCTCCTGCTTCGTTAATTCCTATAGATTCCATCCAAATAGTTTTAGGAGTTCCAGTTTCAATTAATTCATTCATAAGTTTGGTTAACTCAGCTCCCTGTGTGCATGAAAAGGTAATTCTACCGGTTGCCTTCTTAGAAAAATTTGCTTTATTGTTAAGAACCAACATTGACACCTTACGGTTTGAATCTCGGATTGTATTCATTATAAGCGTGCCAGTGGTAAATTCAGCAGCCATACCTTGAACTGCCCAAAACATGGACTTAAAAGGATTTTGATTGATCCAACGTTGCTTAACGCTTACTTCACAAGAATCTAAATCTATTTTGGTAACACGGATTCCCGTCCAAAAAACAGAGGGTAATTTAAAGAAGGTAAAAAGGGTATATCTAAACAAGATAAATTTAATTTAATTAAGATTTAAATATACGAAATTTAATAGGATAGCAAAATATAATTATTAAATTCAAAAGGAAGATTATGTTACTTAAAAATACAAAGCCAAACACCCTTTTGAAACGAACATAATAGAAGAAAACAAAAAACCCTTACTAACGTAAGGGTTTTTATTTATGTGAGCCAGAAGGGATTCGAACCCCTGACCGTCTCCTTAGAAGGGAGATGCTCTATCCAGCTGAGCTACTGGCCCGTTGTGTTGTTTTAGTCGGGGTGGCAGGATTCGAACCTGCGACCTCCTGCTCCCAAAGCAGGCGCGATGACCGGGCTACGCTACACCCCGAGTGAACAACTTATTGTTTTGTAAAACAATGCGCAAATATATCTCAAAATTTATAAATTTCTATGGTATTACAAGCTAATTATAAAAAAAAATACTTTAAAGTTTTAGCAGCTCCAAATCACTTAAAAAAATATAAGATTCAAGGGTTTCTTTATTCTAAATAAAAAGAAGAATGAGGTTTTTATAATAATTAATCGAATATGAATAGGTTTTGCAAAAAATCAAAGACCTTTACATAAATTATTAACCCAACAAAAAGCGAACACCTTGAGCACCCAAAAAGTAAGTTGGTCTGTTTGTCCGACCTGTAATGGACTTGGGAAAAAAACTCAAAGACTCCGAAAGAGTTTGAGAAACCGCTACCAAATGGAACTGGATCTTTTTGAGAATACAGGATCAAAAGGAACTGCCCCATTGCGTCCAAAGGGTCACCAATCCCCTTGTTCAAACTGTAATGCGTCTGGGTTAACCCCTGCTGCTGAATATCCGTTGGCAGATAAAAAAAACTTCCCCCATATTGCTATTGTTGGAGGTGGTATAGGTGGAATAGCATTGGCAGTCGCTTGTTTACACCGTAAAATACCCTTTACTTTATACGAACGAGATAGCAGTTTTGATGCTCGATCTAACGGTTATGGACTTACATTACAACAAGCCAGTTCTGCTATTAAGGGCTTAGGGATATTTGATTTAAAAGAAGGTGTTGTTTCTACGCGACATGTAATGCACTCAATAGATGGTAATGTTATCGGTGAATGGGGTATGCGGAAATGGATGGATTTGAATGAAGAAAAACCTGTTAAAAAAACAAATATTCATATAGCAAGACAAGCATTGCGTCTAGCTTTACTTGAGCAACTTGGTGGTCCTAATAAGGTTCATTGGGGACACCAGCTTGTGAATTTCAAAGGGTTAGAAGATAATGGCGTTGAGCTTAATTTTAAGGTGAATGGAGCTTTAAAAAACATCAAGGCAGATTTTTTGGTTGGAGCAGATGGTATTCGTAGCTCCGTTAGGGAAATATTAATTGGCGAAGACAAAACCCCTTTACGTTACCTTGGCTGTATTGTAATCTTAGGTATTTGTCCCTTAGAAGCCCTGAAGGGATTTGAAAATCCGTTATTAGATTCTGCTTCGGTATTTCAAACAGCCAACGGTAAGGAACGAATATACATTATGCCCTATTCATCTGACTCGGTTATGTGGCAAATGAGTTTTCCTATTGCCGAAAAAGAAGCTAAAGAGTTGAGTTCCAAAGGAGCTGTAGCACTCAAAAAAGAAGCTTGCAGAAGAGCACAATGGCACGATCCTATTCCTCAAATATTAAACGCTACACTTGAAAGTAAAATTTCTGGATATCCTGTATATGATCGGGACTTACTTAAAATGGAATTATTGGAGCAAGGAAAACAAATAACCCTGATTGGTGATGCAGCGCATCCGATGAGCCCATTCAAAGGACAGGGAGCAAACCAAGCATTGCTAGATGCCTTGGCATTGGCACGTGCAATTTCAAATGGATGTAGGCCAAAATCACAATGGAGAACATCAGGAATAAAAAACACTATATTGTCCCAGTTTGAAACCGAAATGTTAGCACGAACTGCTTCTAAAGTAATAGAATCAGCAGAAGCGGCAAAGTTCCTTCATTCCGAAGTTGTACTTCGCGAAGGTAATGAGCCGAGGCGCACTCACAAACACTAACGAACCAGTCTGGGGAACTTTTATTACCATAGCGGCCGAAAAAATGATGCCCTACCATGTAATTATTTCTATAACTGGCATTAGGGACTCCTAAGACGTTAAAGAAATATAAAAAAGTAAATAAAGACTCTATTATGGAATCCGCTTTTAATGTTTTTGATTAGTAAATAAAATTATAAATATTTTAAGCTAAATCCAATTATCCAAATTTCCTAATAATCGGTTAGAATAAAAGAAGCTCCATCTATGGTTGAAAAAAACTATCTCTTTATTATATAACAATATTTCAACGTCCCTTTAAGCTCTTTTTGACATTTATTCGAGTACAATTTCAAGTTACTTTTTATATCATACCATTAATGTAATTTAAAAGAAGAGCAAAAATGATAGTTTGAATAATCATAGGAATCAAGATGGCTTTAAATGATTTTTTAAAAGTAGTTTTCCAAACATATTTTCCGCATACAGTATAAGATGAAGTTTGCACTACAGTCAGAAAAATAATAACTCCAATAAATCCTAATTCCATAAACTCTTCAAGTCCTATTGGAGACATTGAAATAAATATTGCTAGGCCTGATACTAATACTACTAAAAAAGAATTTTTAAAGGTTGCATTTTCAATTTTAGCGAAATTCTTTGCAAGAAGTTTTAGTACCAAAGCTCCAATTAATAAAACAGGAGTCACGATAAATAAAGTTGTTAAAATAATAGCAGTTTCCATAATTAATTTTGTTTAATTTTTACTAAGTTATATTTTTTTTGTAATTATGCTTTAAATATTTCAATGGAATTATAATTACTATATTTGGTTTAATTAAAATACTCCCCATTTAAAAAGGTACAGCTTTTTTAGCCCCTTTTTTAGCTAACTTTTACCCAAACACCCAGTAGACCACCCACTTAAAAACATAAAATCCGTAAAGTGTTATAAATTAACGCCTTACGGATTCATATTGCGGAGAGAGAGGGACTCGAACCCTGGCGACAGTCACCCGTCGACAGTTTAGCAAACTGCTCCATTACCACTCTGGCACCTCTCCTTTGGTTTCTGATAACAGAAGTGCAAATGTAATTTTTTAAATAATATCAAGCAATGGTTTTTATAAAAATTCTAACTTAATTTATTCCGGATATTCGATCCGCAAGTTATAGATATTAATGAGCTTATCAATAAAAACTTTTTTAACAATTTCAATCTCTGCTAATGTGATGTTTGAATTCATGAACTGTTGATCCTCCAATTGCTGATTTACAATTTTATTTACAAAATCCTTAAGCAACTCAACTGTAGGTTCTTTAATGCTTTTAGAGGCTGCTTCAACGCTGTCAGCCATCATTAAAATTGCAGTTTCTTTAGAAAAGGGTTTAGGGCCTGCGTACGTAAAGTCTTCTTCAATAGCTGCTCCATTGAGCTCCACTTGTTTCTTATAAAAATAATACACCTTAGATGTTCCGTGGTGGGTTCTGATGAAATCTACCACCCGATCCGGAAGGTTAATTTTCTTGGCAGCCTCTACACCTTTTATAACATGATCTATGATAATTTGAGCGCTTTCTTGTGGTGAGATTTCATTATGTGGTGAACTACTTCCTCGTTGGTTTTCACTAAAATAAATAGGATTATTTATTTTACCAATATCATGATATAACGCTCCGACTCTAGTTAGCAATGCATTTGCACCTATTGCGCTTGCTGCTGACTCGGATAAATTTGATACTTGTAATGAATGATGAAATGTTCCAGGTGCCTTATCAGAAAATTCCTTGAAAAATGAAGAATTAGTGTCAGACAGTTCTAGAAGTGATACGTCAGACACTAAATTGAAGAGCTTCTCAAATAAATATATTAACGGCTGAACAAAAAGAGTAAACACCCCATTCAATATAAAAACACCAAGTACGTTTAATGAAATTCCCTGAACTCCACCCTCATGAATAATAAAAAAAGCAAAATAACCTAACAAGTATATAGAGATGATTTGACCTATCGAAATAAATAAATTTGCTCTTTTGTATAATTCAGAGACTGAAAGTATCGTGACAATTCCAGCCATTATTTGAAGGAAAATATACTCAAAACTGTTAGGTACAATGAATCCAAGTAAAAGCACTGTTAGAACGTGTACAAAAAGTCCTACGCGGGCATCAAAAAAGGCTTTTAAGATTAAAGGAAGAATGCAAATTGGAACAATATACAGAAAGGAACTATCGAAATTCAAGACTGTAATAGTACTCGCAATAATCAACAATACATTACAAAAGATGAAAGTAAGTTTGGTGTTATTGTCATAGATTATAGGGCGGTATTTATATATAAACAACATCAACATCATTAGCGTTAAGCCTACCAATATCGAATATCCAAATAAGATCCAGTAGATGTTTGCATTGGTATATAGGCGTGTGTCGTATTGAAGTTTTAACGACTCTAATTCTTGAAAATTTTCATCATCGACCAATTCACCTTTAGATATCAAAATAGATCCTGTTAAAATTAAATCGCGGGAAATTGAAAGCTTTGAATATGCATCTTCTATAAGTTGCTTATTAAAACGAATATCATAAGTTAAGTTAGGGCTTATGATATCAAACAAAAGGTTATAATATTGGCCTTTATAACTCGAAAAAGAAGACGAAACCATTCTTTTTTCTATAAATCGTAATAATTCTTCGGGCTTTAACAACTGATCGAAGTCAAACTCTGTTTCTGATCGGTCTTGAATCAATCCAACCTTAGATCCACCATCGTGTTTATAATTTAACGGAAGTACACCTGTGCTATATATTTGACGAATTAGACTTAACCCGTATTCAAAATGCTCGGTGTAACGGGATGAATTCAAAGGAAAACTGAAGTAACTCGAGAAGTTCTTTGAGTATGTAGCTTCAACTTTTTTTAATATTGATTTGTCTTGATTAAAATAAGTCGGTAATTCCTTCTTAAGTTGCTCTCGTTCTAGCAAAACCTCTTCATCTGTCTTTAAAATTACAAAATCAAAAGGGGTCACTAAATTCTCATACTCCCATGTTTCACCTTTTCTAAACTCGTATTTAAACTGACCTTTTTTTGGGAATAAATAAACAATAAACAAACAAGAAAATACAAACAAGAACACTTTGTAAATAATTGATTGGTAATTAAAAAAAGACTGTAGTAATTTTTTCATAAAATAAATACTTGAACTATAGAATCGGTTTACATAAAAATCATAAACTAGATTCTCAAAGGTAAGAAAATGATTACTTCAAACTTATTTTAAAACTTCATCTCTTCATATGGATTAAAATTGATTATTTTAGCAGTAGTATTAAAGCAGTTTCTTATTAATTATACTATTTGATTTGAAGTACGGTATTTGTCCTTTAGGAATTATTCCTCTTAGAATTGATTATAATCACAGAAGTGAGCAAGTTTCGCAACTCTTATATGGAGATTGTTTTAAAATCATTGATCAACGAAAAGGCTGGTTTAAAATTCGAAATCAATGGGACAGTTACGAAGGGTGGATTACCAGTAATCAATGCCAAGAAATTCCTGAAGAAGTTTACAGAAGTAATGCTGACCTTGAACTAAAGCATTCTTCTAATCTTATGGATTATATAAGTTTGCCTAATTCAGAATTATTTCCAATCCCACTGGGGAGTGATCTTAGGCAGCTTGGTTTTCTTAAACATAAATTTGAAGGAGAATTTTCAACTTTAAAGGAGAAAAGATCAGTTGATTAGTACAGCTTTTTCCTATTTAAATGTCCCTTATTTGTGGGGAGGTAAGTCACCGCTAGGAATTGATTGTTCTGGTTTTACTCAAATGGTATATAAACTTAACGGAATTGTCCTTAAAAGAGATGCCTCACAGCAAGCTAAGCAAGGAAGTACGCTGAGCTTTCTTGAAGAAAGTGAACCTGGTGATTTAGCTTTTTTTGACGATAAAGAGGGTGCCATAACTCATGTTGGTGTCTTACTTCAGGATCATAGGATTATTCACGCTCACGGAAAAGTTAGAATCGATGCTATAGATCAAACTGGAATTTATAATAGAGAATTACAATATCATTCGCATAAGCTTAGAATGATTAAGAAAATCGTGTAAACAAAAAACCTTCAATATTGGTGGTTTTCTTGTTTAATAAATTCAATATTCACTTATTCGATAGACTCCAAAAGTTTCTTCATTTCCATAAACCCTTCAGTGTTCCCAAGAGTTCCATAAATGTTTTTAAGTGTATTTATAGCCTCGAAATTACCTTCAACTAAATCTATAAATTTTCTAAGAATTGGAACACATTCTAAATAAACAGCTTCTCTTTTCTCTGTAAGAATCTTATATTTAGCGTTTTCTGCTCTAGTGTTACCTAAAGAATTCATTTCTTCAACAATTCTGGATTCTTCTTCTAAGATTAATGCAACAAGGTTCAAATATCCGTTTTCCATTTTAGGATCTAAAACAATAGCTTTTTCATAGTATTTTCTAGCATTTTCTTTATCACCTAAATCATTTGATACAACGGCAAGATTATAATATAAAGTTCCATTTTCAGGGTCTTGAGAAATTGCTTCACCCATTAGATCCTTAAATTTTTCTTTTTCTCCTAGCTCAATATAAATATTTGCCTCTGTTAGAATCAAACCTAGATCACCAGGGTTCTCTGCACGAGCATCTTTAACAGCTGCAATAGCTTTGTCTTTTTGACCTAACTCATTGTAAATTAAGGCTATGTTTTTAACTATTTCAGGGAACTTAGAGTCTGTATCTTCTGTTCTAAAGTTCGTGTAATCTTTGGATTTCTGAAAAATATTATACTCAGCCATAGTTACTACCCTTTCTATATTACCGTTAACTTCAGTAACATAATACTCGGTCTTTATTCCATCATACTTTATCTCTTTTAAAATGTTGTAGTATACAAGAGCTAATTCGTAATTTGGAGCATTTACGGCATTTGACGCAGCAAAATATAAATAATCTATATTACCTACAGGATCAATTTCATAGGCTAAATAAAGGTTTTTTGCAGATAACAGATAATCATTATTTTCAGATTGCTCAATTGCAGCAGCAACAAGATCAACAATCAAAAGTTGTTTTTGGTTTACTATACTTAGCTTTAATTTTGGGTCTTTTTCTGCCATTATTAAGAAATCATAAGAAGCTTTGAATTCTTTTTCGGATAAAGCAATTTGTGAACGCAACAGATTGTATGGAGCTGCGTACTTTAATTCAGCACTTTCAAGAACCGATTGATTAGCATCTAGAGAAGCACCTGCTTCGGCAGTTTTACCAGCTTTAAATAGTTTTTGAGCAGACTTTAATTCTTTTTTTTGTGCCCAACTAAAAGTCACCACTAGGGATAAAAAGATTGTAAGTAAATGTTTCATGGTGTAGGGTATTTTTTATTTTTAATTTATTCGTTATTTGTATCTTCAGTTTCTGTGGTCGGAAGCTCTTCCCCTTCTGTTATTTCAGGAATTTCTTCGTCATCCTTCATTACTTTTGCAACGGCTGCAATAGTATCAGATCCTTTAAGGTTTATCAATTTAACTCCTTGAGTTGCTCTTCCCATTACTCTCAAGTCAGCTACATCCATTCGAATTGCTATTCCAGACTTGTTTATAATCATAAGGTCATCAAGGTCACTAACGTTTTTGATAGAAACCAGATCTCCTGTCTTTTCTGTTATAGATAGAGTTTTAACTCCCTTTCCGCCTCTGTTTGTGGTTCTATAATCTTCTAAACTAGAACGCTTACCGTACCCGTTTTCAGAAACTACTAAGATTTCGGTTTCAGAATCACTCACCGCAACCATTCCAATAACTTCGTCATTTGGACCGCCTAATGTTATTCCACGAACTCCAGATGCATTACGACCCATTGGGCGTGTTTTGTCTTCTTCAAATCGAATGGCTTTACCAGACTTAACTGCAAGTAAAATTTGACTGTTACCTGTTGTTAGTTTAGCTTCTAGCAATTCATCTTCGTCTTTAACTGTGATGGCGTTAATTCCATTGGCTCTTGGACGAGAATATTGCTCAAGTAAGGTTTTCTTGACCTGACCCTTTTTGGTTGCCATGATTACATAATGACTGTTAATATAGTCTTCGTCTTTAAGGTCTTGCGTATTAATAAAAGCTTTTACTTTATCGTCTTGCTCAATGTTGATCAAGTTTTGAATTGCTCTTCCTTTAGCAGTCTTAGATCCTTCTGGAATTTCATAAACCCGCATCCAAAAACACTTACCCTTTTGGGTAAAGAACAGCATGTATTGATGGTTAGTACCAACGAACAGATGCTCTAAGAAGTCTTCATTTCGAGTTGTAGATGCCTTTTGACCAACCCCGCCTCGATTTTGAGTTTTGTATTCAGTTAAAGGAGTACGTTTGATATAACCCGCATGTGAAATTGTAATGACTACTTTCTCATCTGGAATCATGTCTTCCATACTGAAGTTTCCGCCGGCAAATTCAATCACAGATCTGCGTTCATCTCCATACTTATCTTTAATTACAAGAAGCTCGTCTGTTATGATTTGCATTCTACGATCTTTTTTATCTAAGATATCTTTAAGATCTTCAATGGTTTTCATTAATTCATCATACTCTGAACGTAACTTATCTTGTTCTAATCCAGTTAGCTGACGTAATCGCATTTCTACGATTGCCTTAGCTTGAATTTCAGATAACTTGAAATTCTCAATTAATTTTGCCTTGGCTTCATCTGCATTAGAAGAAGAACGAATCAAAGCAATTACCTTATCTATATTGTCAGACGCTATGATTAGACCCTCTAATACATGGGCTCTTTCTTCAGCTTTTCTTAGTTCATATTTTGTTCTACGAACAACAACCTCATGTCGGTGCTCAACAAAATAATGAATCATTTCTTTAAGATTCAATAATTGCGGACGCCCTTTAACTAAAGCAATGTTGTTTACACTAAAAGAAGATTGAAGTGCAGTGTATTTATATAACTTATTTAGAACGATGTTAGGAACTGCATCCCTTTTTAGGATATAAACAACCCGCATACCGTTTCTGTCAGATTCATCTCGAATATTAGAAATACCGTCGATTTTCTTGTCGTTAACTAATTCTGCGGTCTTTCTAATCATTTCCGCTTTATTGACTTGGTAGGGGATTTCAGTTACAATGATACACTCACGTCCTTTTACTTCCTCAATAATAGCCTTAGCACGCATTACAATTCTTCCTCTACCGGTATGAAAAGCTTCTTTTACACCATCATAACCGTATATGGTTCCTCCTGTCGGGAAATCTGGCGCTTTGATGGTTTGAATTAATTCATCAATAGAAATGTCATTATCGTTGATATATTGTATTGTACCGTCAATAACTTCAGTGATGTTATGAGGCGGCATATTGGTTGCCATACCTACAGCAATACCCGAAGCTCCGTTTATTAGAAGTGTAGGAACTCGAGTTGGAAGTACTTTAGGCTCCTTTAAGGTGTCGTCAAAGTTAAATTGATGATCTACTGTGTCTTTGTCAATATCAGCTAGTAAATCCTCTGACATTTTACGCATACGCGCTTCCGTATAACGCATTGCAGCTGGACTATCGCCATCTACAGATCCAAAGTTACCCTGACCATCAACTAATAAGTAACGTAAACTCCATTCTTGAGCCATACGAACCATTGCGTCGTAAACAGAAGTATCACCATGTGGGTGGTACTTTCCTAGAACTTCTCCAACAATTCTAGCTGACTTTTTAAAAGAAGTACTGGAGCGTATACCCAATTCGTGCATTCCAAATAAAACACGTCGATGTACTGGCTTTAAGCCATCCCGAACGTCGGGAAGTGCACGTGACACAATGACAGACATTGAATAATCAATGTAAGCCGATTTCATTTCATCTTCAATGTTAATGGGTATCAGTTTTTCGCCTTCAGCCATAAATTTGTTTTTTTTTAATCCTATCTGCTAAAATATGTATTTAAACCATAAATATTAAGCGAAATTTCACTTTTTGTAACTGAATTTATCAACATTATTTTGCACAACAATATGAAAAAAATAACGGTCTGCTGCTTTGGTATTTCAAAAATATTTTGTCTATTAGCTTAAGTGTATATTCTAAATGGAATAGTTTTTGTATTGATATAATGAAAAAGAAATAGAATACCTATGGATGATAATTTTTCACCAAGAGTAAAAGATGTAATTTCTTACAGCAAGGAAGAAGCTTTACGTTTAGGCCATGATCATATTGGCACTGAGCATTTAATGCTTGGTATCCTCAGAGATGGGGGTGGAAAGGCGATATCAATTTTTAATGCAGTTGATCTTGATCTTGAAAACTTGAGAAGAAAGGTTGAGATTTTAAATCCTGCACTATTGGATAGTTCTGGAATTGGAAATTCAAAAAAAAACCTTCACCTTACACGTTCTGCAGAAAGAGCACTTAAAACTACATTTTTAGAAGCTAAGTTATTTCAAAGCGATCTAATCAATACCGCTCACCTACTTTTGTGCATCCTTAGAAACGAAAATGACCCCACTACTAAGCTTCTCGAAAAATTAGACATTAATTATGACCTCGTAAAAGAGCAGTTTAAACTTTTACTTACTTCGGATACGGACTACTCAGACTTCAATACCTCTGCTTCTTTTCCTGATGAAAAAGAAGATGATGCAAGCGCTGGTAAAGATAATCCTTTTGTACCCACTTCAGAGAGCGCTAAAAGTAAAAAGTCAAAAACACCTGTTTTAGATAATTTCGGAAAAGATATTACTGCGCTTGCAAGGCAAGATAAACTCGATCCAGTTGTAGGTAGAGAAAAAGAAATTGAACGGGTTTCACAAATATTAAGTAGACGTAAAAAGAACAACCCCCTGTTAATTGGAGAACCAGGTGTAGGTAAATCTGCAATTGCAGAAGGCCTTGCGCTTCGCATTATCGAGAAAAAAGTTTCTCGTGTACTTTACGGGAAACGACTTGTTACTTTAGACTTAGCCAGTTTAGTGGCTGGAACTAAATACAGAGGTCAGTTCGAAGAACGAATGAAAGCCGTAATGAATGAATTGGAAAAGAATAGTGACATCATTCTATTTATTGATGAAATTCACACCATTGTTGGTGCTGGTGGAGCAACCGGAAGTTTAGATGCTTCCAACATGTTTAAACCTGCTCTTGCACGTGGCGAAATCCAATGTATTGGTGCAACGACTCTTGACGAATACAGACAAAGTATTGAGAAAGATGGTGCGTTAGAACGTCGTTTTCAAAAAGTAGTTATAGAGCAAACAACCGTAGAAGAAACTATTGAAATACTTCAAAACATAAAAGATAAATACGAGAGTCATCACAATGTTTTTTATACAGATGAAGCAATTATTGCATGTGTAGAACTTACAAGTCGTTATGTCTCCGATCGTTTTCTACCAGATAAAGCAATTGATGCTTTAGACGAAGCTGGATCAAGGGTGCACATAAACAACATGAATGTTCCACAAGATGTTATAGATCTTGAAGAAGAACTGGAAAGTGTTAAAGCTCACAAGAATGATGTTGTTAAAAAACAAAAATACGAGGAAGCGGCTAAACTTAGAGATGATGAAAAAAGAGTAGAAAAAAACCTTTTGACTGCTCAAGAAAAATGGCATGAAGAATCTAAATTAAACCGTGTAGAGGTTACTGAAACACATATTTCTGATGTGGTTTCTATGATTACAGGAATACCCGTAAATAAGATTGTTAAATCAGAAAAAAATAAACTTTCAAAACTTACTGAAATTATAGGTGCTAAACTTATAGGGCAAGAAGATGCTGTTGAAAAGGTAGTTAAAGCCATTCAGCGTAATCGTGCAGGCCTTAAGGCAGTTGACAAGCCAATTGGCTCATTCATATTTTTAGGTCAAACTGGAGTTGGTAAAACACAACTTGCGAAGATTTTAGCTAGCGAAATGTTCGAGTCTGAAGAAAACCTTATTCGGATTGATATGAGTGAATACATGGAGAAGTTTGCTATATCTCGTTTGATAGGTGCACCTCCAGGTTATGTTGGCTATGAAGAAGGTGGACAATTGAGTGAAAAAGTTAGACGTAAACCCTATTCTGTTATTTTACTAGATGAGGTAGAAAAAGCCCATCCAGATGTTTTCAATATGCTACTTCAGGTACTAGACGATGGATTCTTGACCGATAGTTTAGGTCGAAAAATTAATTTTCAAAATACGATAATAATAATGACCTCTAATATTGGAGCTCGAAGACTTAAAGACTTTGGTACTGGAGTTGGTTTTTCTACTGCTGCGCAAAAAGCACAAACAGACGATATAGAACGGAGCGTAATTGAAGGTGCTCTCAAAAAGACCTTTGCCCCTGAATTTTTGAATCGTGTGGATGATATCGTTATTTTTAATGGTCTTGAAAAAGAAGACATCACGAAAATAGTAGATATCGAGCTGGACAAACTCATGAAAAGGATTAAAAAGCTTGGATATCAAATGAAACTATCTAAAAAAGCAAAAAGCTTTATAGTTGAAAAAGGGTTTGATAAGAAATACGGAGTAAGACCTTTATCAAGAGCAATTCAAAAATATCTTGAAGATATTATTGCCGAAGAAATTGTGAATAACCGAACAAAAGAAGGTGATCTATTTAGTCTTGATTGGGATGAGAAATCAGAAAAATTATCTCTCGAGGTAAACGCATAAACAAATAACACCATCATTTTTACGAATAATTCATAAAAATGATGGTTTTTTTATGCAAAAAAAACTGCTAATTAGTTTCAAATCAGGCTGATTTAAATTAATTTTGTTTTATGAAGTTTCAAAACATGTTTATTTCAAGTTTAAAAAAATTTAATACAACTGTACTATTCACTTCTAACACCCTTACTTCAACTACAGTAATGACCCCATAGGGGTATTTTAAACATATAACCTGTAGCTCTTGAAATTAGTTCAAAATAAATATTATAATACCTACATAAAAACTGTGTTTTCTAACCTAGAAAACCTGATTTTTAAGGTGTCTCAAAATATAGTCTCATGAAAATTCTAAAATTTGGCGGAACATCTGTTGCCAATTCCGTAAACATAGAAAAAGTATGTTCTATACTATCTTCTGAAAATGAAACCAATGTAGTTGTTGTGTCTGCTCTTGGAGGAGTAACCGACTTACTTTTAGAAGCACTAGAACAAGCTGCAAATGGGGATTCAAACTTCTCGAAAACACTCAAAAAGATTGAAGAACGCCATCTAGAACCAATTAGAGCAAGTATTCCTGCTGAAAAACAAAGCAGCGTAATCAGTTTTGTGAAAGCAGAATTAAACCACTTAGAAACAATCCTCGATGGGGTTAGTATGCTTAGAGAAATAACTCCAAAAACAACTGCAAAAGTTACCTCTTTCGGAGAATTACTATCAAGTACTATTATTTATGAAATATTAAAAAACAAAGCTTTAGATGTTGTTTTAAAAGACGGTAGAGAACTAATCGAGACACAAGATCAGAACCATAAATCTACTGTTAATTGGAAAGCTACACAAACCAAGATTGATTTTTTTTTCAAAACCAATTCCGCCAAAACAACCTTAGTTCCAGGGTTTGTAGCACAAGATTCTGATGGTAATTCTTCTACCTTAGGAAGAGGAGGCTCTGATTTTTCTGCTGCTATTTTAGCTTATGCACTAGATGCTGATGTTTTAGAAATTTGGACAGATGTAAGCGGTATGTATACTGCTAATCCTAAGCTAGTTAGGCAAGCAACTCCAATTGAAAAGCTTTCCTACCTAGAGGCTATGGAGTTATCTCATTTCGGAGCAAAAGTAATATATCCACCAACACTTCAGCCTTTAGTAGAAAAGCAAATTCCAGTTTTAATTAAAAATACATTTGCTCCAGCGGACAAAGGAACAAGAATTGATCATACTGAAAAAGAAATAAACAATACAGTAATAAAAGGCATTAGCCACATTCCACAAATTAGTTTAATCAGTCTTGAAGGAAGCGGAATGGTAGGTATTCCGGGTTTCTCCAAACGCTTATTTGAAGTATTATCTATAGCCAATATTAACGTAATAATGATTACACAGGCTTCCTCTGAGCATTCGATCTGCATTGCCGTTCGAAATGAAGACGACAAAGAAGCTAAACGTGTTATAGATAATGAATTTGCCTTTGAAATATCTTTACAAAAAGTTGCCATGGCAAAAATTGAAGACAACTTAGTAAACATTGCTGTTGTCGGAGATAACATGAAAAATCATCAAGGGATTAGCGGAAAAATGTTTAGCTCATTAGGAGCTAATAATGTAAACATTCGAGCAATTGCACAAGGTGCGTCTGAACGAAATATTTCTATAATGATCAACAAAATAGATACACAAAAAGCTTTAAATACACTCCATGAAACTTTCTTTGAGAACGACATTAAAGAACTTAACTTATTTGTAGTTGGTTTGGGTAATGTTGGAAGTAAACTTTTAGAGCAAATTCAAAAACAGGAAAATTACTTAAGAGAAAACTTATTACTTAGAATTCGGGTAATTGCAATTTCTAACTCACGAAAAATGGTTCTAGGCAATGATGCGCTTGATCTTGAGCATTGGAAAAATTCTATCGAAAATGGAGAAGCTGCGGATATGAATCAGTTTTTTCAACACGCAAAAGGATTAAATTTACGCAATAGTATTTTTGTTGACAACACTGCGAACGCTTCAATTGCTTATGAATATGAGCGTTATTTAAACAACAATATCGGAGTAGTAACTTGTAATAAAATCGCTTGTGCAGACACTTTAGATCACTATGTCAATCTAAAGAAATCTTCTCGTAAATACGGAAGTCCGTTTCTTTTCGAAACAAATGTTGGAGCAGGATTACCAATTATTGACACATTAAACAACTTAATTGCATCTGGAGATCAGGTCATAAAAATCGAGGCCGTTTTATCAGGAAGTTTAAATTTTGTTTTCAACAATTTTAAAGAAGGAACTGAATTCAAAGACATTGTGGTTCAGGCTCAAAAAGAGGGATATACAGAACCCGATCCAAAGATTGATCTAAGCGGTATTGATGTTGCTCGCAAAATATTAATTTTAGCTCGTGAAAGTGGATTGAAGATTGAATTGAATGCTATTAAAAATATTTCTTTCCTGCCTCAAGCTTGTTTAGAGACTCCTGACAATGAAAGCTTTTTTGAATCTCTAACTACTCACAAAAAACATTTCGATGTCTTACTAGCTAAAGCAAAGGCTAATAACGCTCGTCTAAAATACGTAGCACAACTTGAAAATGGGGTTGCTAAGGTTGGATTACAAGAAATTCCTGAAGGACATAATTTCTATAACCTAGAAGGAAGCGATAACATTATTCTATTTTATACCAACCGATATGTAAACCAACCTTTGATTGTAAAGGGTGCTGGAGCTGGAGCAGAAGTAACTGCATCAGGTATTTTTGCAGATATCATTAGAATAGGAAAACGATAAATATGAATGAAATCAAACTTTTTTGTCCAGCCAGTGTAGCTAATGTTTCATGTGGATTTGATGTACTGGGATTTTGCCTAGACCGTATCGGAGATGAAATGGTAATTAGAAAAACTTTTAAAAAAGGGATTCAAATTCTAAAAATTGATGGACAAAATCTCCCATTAGAAACAATGAATAATGTAGCGGGAGTAGCAGGATTGGCTTTATTAAAAGCCCACCCAGTAGGTTTTGGATTTGAAATAGAAATTAACAAAGGAATAAAAGCTGGAAGTGGAATAGGTAGTAGTGCTGCTAGTGCTGCTGGAGCAGTGTTCGGTATTAATGAACTTTTGGGTAGGCCTTTTACCCGAAAAGAGCTGATACAGTTTGCAATGAAAGGTGAAGAGCTTGCCAGTGGGGTACCCCATGCGGATAATGTAGCACCGGTATTATTAGGAGGTTTTACTTTAGTACGCAGCTCAAAAGAGCCAGATGTGATAGGCCTCCCTACTCCTACTCAATTATATGCCACCGTTTTACATCCAAAAATTGAATTGAAAACATCAGATGCTCGAGCAGTTCTTAAAAAAAATATTTTACTAGAAAAAGCAATTGAACAGTGGGGGAATCTTGCTGCATTAGTCAGTGCACTGTATACAAATGATTACGGCCTTATAGGCAGATCACTGGTTGATGTTGTTGTAGAACCACATCGCTCTGCCCTAATTCCTGGCTTCCATGATTTAAAGGAAGCTGCAATACAAACCGGTGCTTTAGGAAGTGGGATTTCGGGTTCTGGACCTTCAATGTTTGCTTTATCAAAAGGAAAAGAGACTGCTGTTTTGGTTGGAGAAGCAATGTCAAAATCATTTGAATCATATAGCATCGAGTTTGAATTACATATCTCAAAAATTAACCCTGAAGGAATTCATATAATATCATCAAAATGATTTATAAAAGTTTAAATAAAAAATCTAAGCCTGCGAAGTTTGAAGAAGCAGTTGTTCGAGGAATAGCTCCAGATCGAGGGTTATATTTTCCGGAAAAAATTCATCGTCTTCCTGCTTCTTTTTTTAATGATATTGAAACCAAAACCATTCCTGAAATTGCTTTCCAAGCAATAGCCCCTTTTTTAGAAGGAAGCATTCCAGAAAATGAATTAAAAAAAATCATAACAGAAACATTAGACTTTGATTTTCCCATAATTTCGATAAATAATCAAATTGCAACATTAGAATTATTTCAAGGTCCAACTCTAGCCTTTAAAGACGTTGGAGCTCGATTTATGGCTCGCTGCCTTGGTTATTTTAACCAAAAAAATACCTCCCAAAAAGTCACTGTTCTAGTTGCAACTTCAGGAGATACTGGCGGTGCTGTAGCAAATGGGTTCCTTGGTGTACCTGGCATAGAAGTGGTTATTTTATATCCCAAAGGAAAAGTAAGTAAAGTTCAAGAGCAACAATTAACTACACTAGGTAAAAACATAACAGCACTGGAGGTAGATGGCGTTTTTGATGATTGTCAAGATATGGTTAAATCTGCATTTCTAGATGAAGAAATAACTAAACAAAAGCAATTAACATCAGCAAACTCAATAAATATTGCCCGATGGTTGCCTCAAATGTTTTATTATTTTATTGCTTATAAGGAACTCAAAAAGATTAACAAACCCTTGGTTATTTCTGTTCCAAGCGGAAATTTTGGTAACATCTGTGCTGGCTTAATGGCAAGAGAAATTGGTTTGCCTATTGACCACTTTGTTGCAAGTACAAACATAAATGATGTTGTGCCCAATTATCTAAAAACCGGGATCTATAAACCCATAAAATCAACTCCAACTATTTCAAACGCGATGGACGTTGGAAATCCTTCAAATTTTATACGTATTTTAAAAATATTCGGGAATGATTTTGAAAATTTAAAGCAAACACTTTCAGGATATTGTTTTACAGATAACCAAACTCGGAAAGCGCTTAAAGAAATTCATCAAATTTCCGGGTATGTTGCAGACCCACATGGAGCTGTAGGGTATTTAGGATTAAAAAAATATCTAAAAGATCATCCAGGAAAGTATGGGATATTTCTTGAAACTGCTCATCCAGTTAAGTTTTTAGATACAGTTGAAGAAACTCTAGACATTAAAGTTGAAATACCTAATAGACTAAAAGAAACATTAACCAAGACCAAGGAAAGTATTGAAATTAAGAATTATGAAGGGCTAAAAAGCTTTTTACTCAGTTAAACTGATTTTCTAATTCTGGTAATAAAAACTGATCTAATGGACTCGCTTCTTTCATCAGTGCCTCGATTGATTGCCAAGATCTCGGTGCATTTGAAGAAAGATTAATCGGTCCGTTGTCCGTTATCAAAACATCATCTTCAATACGGATTCCTATACCCCACCATTTTGGATCACAAGGACTATTTTTAGGAATATAAATACCCGGTTCTACTGTTATAATTGCATCAGCTTTAAGTGGACCATAATTAGATAAATCATGAACATCTAGTCCAATGTGGTGCGCTGCACCGTGGGGAAAGTATTTTCTAAACTCCTTTTCATCAGAAATAATACCCAAACGAAGTAAACCAGCTGAAACTACCTCTTGGGTAGCCTGAGTAACTTGACCGGCAGAGTTTCCAACTAAAGCAGCTTCTATCCCTGCATTTTGCGCTTCATATACGATCTCGTAAAGTAGTTTTTGAGGTTCAGAAAACGTACCGTCTTTTGGAATTGTTCGGGTAATGTCGGCTGTATAGCCTTCGTATTCAGCGCCTAGATCCATTAAGATCAAATCGGAACCTAATCCAACTTCATCGTTTTCTATATAATGTAAAACACAAGCATTAGATCCTGCACCAACGATCGAAGGGTACCCTTCATATGCAGCACCATACTTCTTGAAAACAAATTCATGGATTCCCTGAATTTCTCGTTCTGACATATTAGGACTCATGGCTTTCATTACTTCACGTTGTCCAACAACGGATATGTTTATAGCCATTTTTAATAATGCAATTTCTTCTTCTGTTTTAACCTCCCGCAAGTCTCCTAGAAGTTGACCCAAGAGCTCAACATCAAAATACTGATCCTTAAGTAAAAAAGCAACCTGCATTTTTAAATCATCGGGTACTTCTAAAGTAGAACTTTTTATGAAATTTTGGATTGCTGGATCGAAAGCTATAGTCTCGTTCCGCTTAGAATACAATTCAATTTCATTTTTCAAATTCTCTATATCTTCTGTTTTTACAGTTCGAATACTTTTTAGTAATCGGTGACGTAAACGGTTAAAGTCTTCAGAGTAATTGATGTTCTCCTTGAAAGTTCGCTGTAAATCATATAAATCGTAGGGGTCATTCTTGTTGTTTCTTACGTCATTTTCAAAATCGAATATTAATACCTCTTTAAAAGAAGTGAAATTTGTTTGATTATTGATGAACTCGGATCTTAACAAAACACGATCTAGACCAAGCTTTTTTGCGCCTTCAACTCCCAGCCTATAACCGTTCCATTGTTCTCTAGCAGCATTTCTTTCTTGAACAAAAAGCTGATCCAAATAACCGCCTTTGGCATCTTGCTGGGTTTCTTTATAAATCACCAAAACTGATTGAGGCTCTTTAAAACCTGAAAGATAATAGAAGTTTGGGTCTTGGTGGTAAATAAAATCTACGTCATTGGCTCTGTTCCGAACTGGATTAGCAAATAATATTGCAACACTGTTTGCTGGCATCTTTGCACGTAACGCATCACGTTTGGATTTATGGAATTCAGGGTTTAATTGAGCATCTTGAGCATTCGTGGTTTCACAGAATAAAAACAGTAATATTGAAAAAAATATTAATTTACGCATCTTCATTTTTAATTTATCAAATCTAAAATAAGTAAAAAACAACTTATCTTTGCCTTCAAATATAACAATTAATTAAAGTAACGAAATGTTAAGAACAACACTTTACGATACCCATATAGCGCTTGGAGCAAAAATGGTTTCTTTTGGAGGTTATCTTATGCCTGTTCAGTATGAAGGAGTTACCAAAGAGCATATAACTGTAAGAGAGGGATTGGGAGTTTTTGATGTTTCTCATATGGGTGAATTTTTTATAGAAGGTCCTAACGCACTGAGTTTTTTACAGCGTATTTGTAGTAATGATATTTCAAAACTAGTTCCAGGTAAAGCGCAATACAATTATCTCCCAAATGCTTCTGGCGGTGTAGTAGATGATTTGATTGTTTATCAATTAGAAGAAACTAAATACCTCTTAGTTGTAAATGCTTCAAACATTGAAAAAGATTGGGCTTGGGTAAGAAAACAAAACGAATCTTTTAATGCTACAATTACAAATAAATCTGACGCGTATTCCTTACTCGCAATTCAAGGACCTAAGGCAATAGAAGCCATGCAACCCCTTACGTCAGTTAACCTAATTGACCTTCCCGTTTACGCTCATAAAACCGCTTCTTTTGCTGGAATAGAAGGTGTTTTGATTGCAACAACAGGTTATACTGGTTCAGGTGGATTAGAGTTATATGTTCCTAATCAGTTTATTAAACAAGTTTGGGATGAAATATTTAGAGCAGGTTCAGCGTTTGATATTGCTCCTATAGGGCTTGCTGCTCGAGACACCTTACGCTTAGAAATGGGGTATTGTCTATACGGAAATGAAATAAATGAAAACCAGTCGCCTATTGAAGCTGGGTTAGGTTGGGTTAGTCGGCCTCAAACTAATTTCATAAATTCTGAACGCATAGGAAATGAAAAAGAAAAGGGTACACCAAAACGCCTGGTTGGGTTTCAACTCGAAGAACGTGGTATTCCAAGAACTGGTCATCAACTCTTTGATTTTGAAGAGTCTTCAATAGGAATAGTAACCTCAGGAACACAAGCTCCAAGTCTTGGAAAAGGGATAGGTCTTGGTTATGTTAACCAGAAAAACAGTGCTGTAGGTTCTAAAATATTGATACAGATTAGAAATAAAATGCTAAATGCAACTGTTGTTTCATTGCCTTTTTACAAGGCTAAATAGCTCGAAATTTTGAAGAAAATATTGATTCTTGGTGGAAGCGGCTTTATTGGTAACTGCCTTTACAAAGAACTATATCCGTATTTTGATCTTTTCGGAACCTATTATTCTTCAATGCGCTTTTCGAAACAACAAAACTTTTTTCACTACAATCTTGAAGACGACAACATCCTATCAATTATTAAGGAAGTAAAACCTCAATTAATAATTTCTTGTCTCAGAGGCTCATTTGAAGCACAAGTGACTTGTCATCAACAATTGGTAGATTATATCAAAAACTTTAACTGTCGTTTGATGTATTTTTCTTCAGCTAATGTTTTTGATGCATTCGAACATTATCCGTCCTATGAGTTCGACAAAACACTCTCTGAAAGTACCTATGGGCGATACCAAATTAAAATTGAAAATAGTCTTCTAAAATTACCCCCTAGTAAGTATGTTATTGGACGACTGCCCATGGTATTTGGAACAAATGCACCGCGAACAAAAAAAATAGAAGCGCAAGTAAAGTCTGGGATACCCATTGAAGTATTTCCAAACACAATTATTAATGTAACCAGTGATCGTAAGCTAAGTCAACAAATTCACTTCATCATTAATCAAAAACTAACTGGGGTGTATCATCTGGGAAGTTCGGATTTAATAACCCACTTTGACTTTATAAAACGTGTAATAAATCGAAGAAAATTAGACGGAGCTGTTTATAAACAGATATATACGACTAATCAGATGCGTTATTTGGTTGCACTTCCCAAAAACAATAAACTTCCCTCCCATTTACACGTTTCATATGAATCTATCCTTGAAGATTTATATTTACCCTAAAGGTGTTTTTACCGTTAAATACTTTTTTATATTTGTAAGAATCCAAAATAACTGAAATGGGAAGAGCCTTTGAATTTAGAAAAGCAAGAAAAATGAAGCGCTGGTCAGCAATGGCAAAAACATTTACTAGAATAGGAAAGGATATTGTTATTGCTGTTAAAGATGGGGGGCCAGATCCAGACAATAACGCGCGACTAAGGGCCGTAATTCAAAATGCAAAGGCTGCCAACATGCCCAAAGACAATGTTGAACGTGCTATTAAAAAGGCATCTGATAAAAATACAGAGAATTATAAAGAAGTTTTGTTTGAAGGATATGCTCCTTTTGGAATTGCAGTTTTAGTAGAAACTGCAACCGATAACAATAACCGAACAGTTGCCAATGTAAGAAGCTACTTCAATAAATCTAACGGTAATTTGGGAACTTCTGGTTCTGTAGAATTTATGTTTGACCGAACCTGTAACTTTAGAATAAATCCTGAAAATATAGACCCAGAAGAGTTAGAACTTGAATTTATAGACTTCGGTGTGGAAGAAGTTTTCGCAGATGAAGATGGGATTTTACTTTATGGCCCTTTCGAAAACTTTGGAGCAATTCAGAAAGAATTAGAAAATCGTTCTTTTGAAATTTTATCATCTGATTTTGAACGAATCCCACAAACTTTAACTAAAATTGATGCGGAACAAGTTGAAGAAGTTGAAAAGCTACTTGAAAAAATTGAAGAAGATGATGATGTTATGAATGTTTATCACAACTTAGACCTTAGGTAATAAGAATAGATTTATCTGGATTTTTACCTTTTACACCTTTAAAACTTGATTTCATAGCTTTAAAATCCGCTTCAATATTATCTGTAGGAGTAAATAATGGGTAAAACACAACCTCTCTTTTAGGGTAATCAAAACCAATCAATTGTATCGGTACTTCTGCACCTTTAGCAATATAATAAAAACCTGTTTTCCATTCGTCAACTAAATTTCTAGTGCCTTCTGGAGCAATTGCTAAGCGAAATTTTTGTTTGCTTTTATAAACATCAACAATACCCTCAACTATATTTTGATTTCCTTTTCGGTTAAGCGGAGCTCCACCAAGCCCTTTAAAAAACCATGCAGTAAGCGGATTGAAAAGTTCTTTCTTCCCTACATAGTTAATTTCTTCCTTAATATAAGTTCGAATCATAATCGCTAAGGCAAAATCATAATTGCTTGTATGAGGATAAACAGCTACAACAACTTTTGGAAGTTTCGTAAAAGAGCCTACAACCTTCCACCCAAGGATCTTAATCACTATTAGTTTTGAAAGTAAATAAAACATAAAATTATTAGGAGTTATTATTTAAAAACTGTTGGGCTTTAACTAAATCTTCGGGGGTGTCGATTCCAATGGTAGCTTGATGTGACAAAACCATTTTCATTTTCTTACCCTGTTCTAAATATCGTATGCATTCAATTTTTTCTGCTCTTTCTAAAGGAGTCATTTCAGATGTGCTAAAATCAATTAATGCTTGACGTCTAAATGCATAAACACCAATGTGTTTATGATATGTTTTAGAAACATCTGTTGCTCTGTAATAAGGTATTAAACTTCTTGAAAAGTATAATGCAAAATTATCTTGATCTACGATAACTTTTACATTGTTTGGGTTTTGTATTTCTTCTTTTTCAACAAGAGGAATCATTAAAGAAGCTAAATCAATTTTCTTATCGGAGTCGCTTTCAAAAGCATTAAGAAGTGAGCTAAGGCTCGATTGATTCAAAAAAGGCTCATCTCCTTGAATATTAACTACAAGATCAGCTGAGCTATCTAAAACAGCTTCAGCAATCCGGTCACTTCCACATTCATGATTCTTTTTACTTCTAAAAACTTGCCCACCAATAGCCTCAATTTCTTTTTGGATTGAATCGTTATCTGTAGCTACAATTACTTCAGAAAACAATTTAGTAGCAACTACATTTTGATAGGTATGCTCAATAACTGTTTTATCTCCAAGGAGCTGCATTAGTTTTCCCGGGAATCGAGAAGCTTCATAGCGGGCTGGAATAACTGCAATTATTTTCATAGTAACTTAATCAATATCAAAAATACTAAGTGTAAACTTAACTACACCTTTAGAAAGTCATTATTTAGTAAAAAATTCACTTTTAAAACCTACTAAATATAAATTTGTCTGTGCTCGAGTAACAGCTGTGTATAGCCATCTGAAATAACTAAGATCCGGACCTTCTGGTAAATAAGGTTGTTCGATAAAAACATTTTTCCATTGACCTCCTTGAGATTTATGACAGGTTATAGCATAAGAATACTTTACTTGTAATGCATTAAAATAGGAATTGTTTTTTACAGCCATGAACCGCTTATACTTAGAACTTAGGTGTTGATAGTCTTCTTGTACCGCCTGGTACAACTGATTCCCTTCCTCATAAGTAAGCGATGGATTTTCGGAAGTAAGGGTGTCTAGTATAATTACAGTTTCAAATGGTTTTTCGCTAGGGTAGTCTACTAGCTGTACCTCTACTTTTGCAAATTTAAATTCGTACAACTCATGATGGCTTAAAATTTTCAAGATCTTCACTAAATCTCCGTTTGCAATAAAACCAGGCTCTGATTCAGATTCCAACCAGAAATAATTATTTTTAACTACCATCAATTGATCTCCAACCGATAATTCTGCTTCCAAAAACAAGATTCTACTTCTTATTTGCTGATTATAAAGATTTGCTCTTTTGTTCGATCGAACGATAAAAACGGTATCCTCTAGCCCATCTTTTCTGAGCGAATCGTCAAGTAATTCTAGAATTTCATTGCCATCTTGTAGTCGCTGAATGTCTTTGCCAACGCTAAGATCAAACGAAAAGGAGTCTAAATGCTCTTCGCTCATCTGATTTCTAAGCTGTGTAGCATTTAATAGAATACTTGAATCTTGCTGTTGTCGAACAACTTCTTTGAGTTCCCATTCTGTAACTAATTTATTGAACTGTCTTTCTAAATAATCTGCATCTAAAGCAGGGCTTATTGTCAAATGAACTGGGGGAAGTTGAGCCGGATCTCCAACAAGTAATAATTTACAATTAGATCCAGCGTCTACGTATTGCATTAGGTCGTCTAACAAAGAGCCGTTTTCAAATAACTTGGCACTTTGTCTATCATCTCCAATCATAGAAGCCTCATCAACAATAAAAAGGGTGTTTTTAAACTTGTTAGGCTTCAATACAAACTTCACTCCCGAACCCTTTTCGGCTTTCGTATAATATATTTGTTTATGTATTGTGAAAGCTTTTTTATTTGAATATCCGGCAATTACTTTTGCGGCCCTTCCAGTAGGCGCCATTAAAACGGATTTGAAATTAGCTTTACTTAAAAATTTCACTAGGTGACCTATTAAAGTAGACTTCCCAGTACCTGCATAGCCTTTGAACAGATATAGAACGTGTTTTTCTTGAGAAAAAAGAAAATCCACTATTGATCCTAACCATAATTTTTGAGAGGATGTTGCATCAAATGGAAACTTGTCGTTAAGTAAAATTTTAAAATCTGAGGAATCCATTATTAAACATTAATTTTTGGGAAGATAATTCATTTCCTAAATACTTTCATGAATAAAAAAAAATTGTAGATTTGTTTTTTAACAAAATAATTAATAATGAAGATTGCATCACAAGTTTTGCTCTGGATTTTAATTGTATTTTTTAGTTTTAAAATATATGATTCTATTAACGGCCCCATCAATTTTAATGAAACTAAAAATGATCGTTACGCAGATGTAATATCTCGTCTCAAGGAAATTAGAAAAGCTCAAATTGCTCATAAAGACGTTAGAGGTTTTTATGCAAACAATTTTGACAGCTTAGTTAGTTTTATTGATACAGGTATTTTTACGCTAGTTCAAAAACGGGATTCTAGTTATCTAGAATATGATAAGGTTTATCGTATTGATATGTTAAAAGAAGTTATTGTTACTGATACCCTTGGATTTATTCCAGTGAAAGATTCTTTATTCAGAAACATTGATTATACAAACTTAAGCAAGGTTCCTGTTGATGGAATTGAGGCTGAATTCTCAATAAAAGCAGATATTATTAAAAAGAACGATTATAGAGTTGCTGTTTTTGAAGTTAGAGTTTCTAAGAATACTATCTTACATGACCAAAATAAAGACTTATTGAAACAAGAAAACGAAACAGTTTCTGTTGATGGGGTTAATGGTCCAGCAATTATACTCGGTTCACTAACAGACGTGAGCGAAAACGGTAACTGGCCATCTATATTTGATGATCCTAAACAATAAAAAACTTCAAGCAAATGAATTATCCATCCTTGTTCTTAGGGATGGATTTTCTTTTTGTACCCAAAACAAATCAATTTTTTACCCTGTCAATGACACCAACATCTTTGATTTTGATTCGGTTTCTCTGTTTATTGATCAAGAAAAAATAGTTTCAGAAACTGTTCATGTTATTCATCTAAAAACTGCTTCTACGATTGTTCCTCAAGAATTGTTTGATGATCAAAATGCAGAGTTTTACTTATCAAAAGGAGTAACTTTAAAAGATAATGAGGCTGTTGCTTTTGATGTTTTGGAAGCTTATAATCAAGTTGTTGTATATTCAGAGCATCCAAAAGTGATGGAAGTATTAAAAAAATTGTTTCCAAATCTTAAATCTAAACACGCTACATCATTATTGACAGCTCCTTTAACTCAGTTCTCAATGGGAACACCCAAGAAGCAACTCTTTGTACATATGAGAGATGGAGCTTTTGATTTATTTCTTTTTCAAGGAGCTCAATTATTGTTTTTCAACTCCTTCAAACAGGACAACGTAGACGAGTTTTTGTATTACCTTTTCTATATAACCGAACAGTTTTATTTAAACCCGGAGAACTTTAAACTTGCCTTTTTAGGAGAATATGAATGTTTTAAAGAACATTATCAGGGCGTTCAAGAGTTTCATCATGATGTTATATTTTTAGATGCTCCATCAGAAAACAGAAACACATTGCATCCTGTACCATTTTTAGAAAACAAAGTAGCCTAATGCGAATTATATCCGGACACTTAAAAGGAAGGCGTATTTCAGCACCCAAGAAATTACCTGTAAGACCAACTACAGACAGGTCTAAAGAAGCTCTATTCAACATCTTGACCAACTGGTTTGAGTTTAGTGAGGTTCGCGTATTGGATTTATTTTCTGGAACCGGTAACATCAGTTATGAATTTGGATCTAGAGGTGTACAAGATATTGTAGCTGTGGATCAAAATAAGTTTTGCGCTCGTTTTATTGATGAAACAGCAACAGAGTTTGATCTTAATATTGATGTTGTTTGTAAAAAAGTTTTTGACTATCTCGGCAAACCCCAACAAGGCTTTGATGTAATATTTGCTGACCCCCCTTATGACCTTCCGGTAGCGGACTTTGAAAAGTTAGTTGCTTTAATTTTCGAAGGGAATTGGTTAAATAAAAGCGGGCAAATTGTTATAGAGCATTCCAAACAATATAAGCTAGATCATCTTCCAAATTTTGAATCTTCAAGAAATTATGGAAGTAACTCTTTTAGTTTTTTTGAATAAAAAAAGCAGGCCATAAGCCGGATTCTGTCGTGTCTTATCATTTATCTAGGCTTTTGATTACTCAAAAGCTCGAACCGCCTACCCTTTTACATCGAGCGAGCAGCTCTCAAACGTAAATATACTTGGCGTTGCACCGTATAGAGTTTACCTGGTTTCACTACAGCATTACCTGTACATACTTTCTGCTGCACTTGTCCTATTCGCCTGGGCGAACGACGGGCGTTACCCGCTATACTGCTCTATGGTGTCCGGACTTTCCTCTCCTCATCTATGATGAGCAGCGATAAGAGACCTGCTTATGCAAAGATACATATTATGTTAATAATTTAGATGTTATTTACAAGCAGTATAGTCGAATAAGACTGTAGTTTTTTTTACTTTTGAATATATGGAACCTTTTATTGTATCTGCCTTAAAATACCGTCCACAACAATTCAAAGATGTTGTTGGGCAAGCGGCTATTACGGATTCTTTAAGCAGTGCCATTCTTAATAATAAATTACCTCAAGCATTACTTTTTTGTGGACCACGTGGGGTTGGTAAAACTACATGTGCCCGCATTTTAGCTAAGCAAATAAATAGTACAGATCATGAAAATATTGATCCCAATCAAGATTTTGCTTTTAATATTTTTGAGCTTGATGCAGCTTCAAACAACTCTGTCGACGATATTCGCAATTTGAATGAACAAGTACGAATTCCTCCCCAAACAGGAAGTCACAAAGTTTATATAATTGATGAGGTACATATGCTTTCTACCGCAGCCTTTAATGCGTTTTTAAAAACATTAGAAGAACCGCCTAAACATGTAATATTTATTCTTGCAACTACCGAGAAACATAAAATAATTCCTACAATACTATCCCGTTGTCAAATCTTTGAGTTTAAAAGAATCACTGCCAAAGACACTCTAAAGTATTTAATTGATTTGGCAAAGGACCAAGGAGTTGCTTACGAAGATGAAGCACTTCATTTAATCACTCAAAAGGCAGATGGAGCAATGCGAGATGCACTGTCTATTTTTGATCGAATGAGTAGTTTTTGCAATCAAAATTTAACAGCTGCTGCTGTTTCAGAAAACCTTAATATTCTTGACAAAGGAGCTTATTTAGAGTTTACAAATCATCTTATTGAACATAACATTCCCGAAAGTCTGATGCAGTTTGACAGCATTCTTCAAAAAGGAATTGAAGGACATCAATTTATGTCAGGACTAGCAATTCACTTCAGAGACTTGTTAATCAGTAAAGACCCTAAAACCATTCCACTTCTGGAAATAAGTGAAAGTCTTCAACAGGGATATGCCGATCAAGCAAAACAGCTATCGCTCGGATATCTGCTTGATGCAATTGATTTGGCCCATGGATGTGAATTAAATTTCAAAAACAGTAACAATAAACGGTTACACGTTGAACTTTGTATCATGCAATTAGCTTCACTCCACTTCGATGGAGAAAAAAAAAAGGAACACTAATTCCAACCCATAAGTTAAAGTCCTCTGGAAGTCAAAATATAGCATCTTTAGACGATAAGAAAGTTATCGAAGAAAATATTCAAGAAAAAACAGCTGACAATAAAATTGAATCTTCTCAAGAAGAACTTATTATTATCAAGCCTGAAATTAATAAAGGAGCACTTCAATCCAATCAAATTTCTAGTTTCTCTCTTTCCAGTATCAAACGAAAAAAAGAATGGAAACGAGAACAAAAACCAGATGAAGTAACTCAGGATCTGCCTGCTAAATCATTTACAGAAGAACAACTTTTGAGTTTTTGGGATATCTATAAGAATAAAAAATTTGAAAATGGATATCAGAACATAGGGTCATTGCTTAACATAAGTAAGCCTGTTTTTAATACGGAGACCGAGATTCATTTCAGCGTACCTTCAGATATGAATAAAGTTGAATTAGAAAGAGAGTTTACCGAATTCATTCCATATTTAAGAAAAAATCTTCATAATTATGACTTGTCGATTAAGGTTATTGTAGATGAAAAAATAGAGAAAAACTTCATTTACACTTCGGAAGAAAAATACGAGCGCCTAAAAGAAATCAATCCAGCAATTGATTTGTTACGTAAAGAATTTGATTTAGATATTTAAAAAACAACTAGTTAAGCATTATGCTTCTTATACATCATCTTAATCATACCATCAGACAAGCCTATTTTAGGTACAAAAACTTTAGTCGCTCCACTCCATTTCAATGCCTTAAGATATATTTCTAATGCAGGTAAGATTACATCCGCACGATCTAAATTAAGGTTGTACCTGAGGATTCTCTCTTCGTAAGACAGTTTTTTTAAATCTTGATAAAAAGATTTTAGATTAAAGTAAGTTAGTGGGTTTCCATCTTTGATGTTTGATAATTTAAAAACTTTATTGATATTACCACCTGAACCAAGAAGTTGAATCTCTTCAATCCCCTTTGTATTCATTTTAATCCATTTTTCGATTTCCTGCCACACTTTATCATTAACCATATTATTAATCATACGAACAGTACCTGCTTTGAAGGATTTTGACACGATACGCTTCCCCTTTTTAAGAACACTAAACTCAGTACTTCCGCCTCCAACATCCACATAAAGGTAATTTGAATTATGCTCTTGATCGGCTAAGATGGTTGTATAGGAAATTATTTCGGCTTCTTTTTTTCCATCGATTAGTTCGATTTTAATTCCTACTTTTTTCTTAACCTTTGCAATCAGTTTATCCGCGTTATTTGATTCTCTCAAGGCAGATGTAGCACATGCCATGTAATTTTTTACGCCATTAATTTTCATGATTAATTTAAAAGCTTTCATCGCTTTTACTACACGCTTAATATTCTTTGGTGAAATTTCGCCAATGGTAAAAGAATCTTCTCCTAAACGAATCGGAACTCGAATCATCTCGCTCTTCATAAATACAGGGTGCTCTCCTTCTACTTGGACTATATTTGAAATTAAAATCCTGATTGCATTGGAACCAATATCAATTGCAGCTAATTTTTTTACTTTCATTCGGCTAATTGGGCTTTAAAATATTCATACATTTCCCATTGGGAACGGTATGGTTTTGCATTTGTTTTTTTGAAGATGTTTTGGTCTGTACCGTTTAGAATTCTAGCTTTCATATTATCATTCCAACTGATTAAAAAAGTGTCCAAAAGTTGTTTCTGCAGGTCCAAATCATAAATAGGACAAGCTACTTCTACCCTATTGTCAATATTTCTAGTCATTAAATCTGCAGAGGAAATATACATTTTAGGAGAACCATCATTTTCGAAAATATAAACCCTTGGATGTTCCAAGTATTTATCGAGAATACTAATAACTTCGATGCGTTCGCTCATTCCATTAATTCCAGGTATCAAACAACATACCCCACGAACAATCATGTGAACTTCTACACCTGCGTTACTTGCTTTATAGAGTTTGTCTATAATTTTGTAATTGGTAATACTATTGAGTTTTAGCCTAATTTTAGCAGGCTTTCCAGCTAGTGCATTTTCAATTTCCTTATCAATCAGTTTATTTAAAACTGTTGCTGTGTAATGGGGAGAAACTATTAAGTGCTTGTAGCTCTTAATTTTATAATTAACTTCAAAAAAACCAAAGACCTTGCCTACGTCTTTCAATACTTTTTGATGTGCCGTAAATAAAGTATAGTCGGTATATATCTTGGCGGTAGTTTCATTGAAATTTCCAGAGCTAATAAACCCGTAGCGTTTTAATTTACTCCCTTCTTCTCTTTCAATAAGGCATATTTTAGTGTGAACTTTAAGTCCAGGAACTCCAAAAATAAGGTTTACTCCTGCAGCTTCCAGCCTTTCAGCAAAGATGATGTTGTTTTTTTCATCAAAACGAGCCTGCAGCTCAATTTGAACTGTTACTTTTTTGCCATTTTTAGCTGCATTAATCAAAGAACTTACTACCTGTGAGTTTTGAGATAAGCGATATAAGGTGATTTTAATGGTTTTAACCTTAGGGTCTAGTGCCGCTTCTCTTAAAAATTTTATGACGTAGTAATAATTATGATAGGGTGCATAAAGTAAATAATCCTTTTCGGAAATAGATTTTAGAATATTCCCATCGAGACGCAAACCTTTGATTTCTAGCGGAGTAACTGCTGGATATAATAGGTCACTTCTATTTAAGCTAGGAAAATTCATATAATCTCTCCTGTGGTGATATTTACCACCAGGAATCAGACTGTCTGTTGAGGAAATTCCCATTTTTTTCATAATAAAAAGAAGGGTGCTTTCGGTAATGGTTTTATCATAAACTAAACGAACAGGATCACCAATCATACGTTCTTTTACGCTATTCCGTATTTTTTCTACATAGCTTTTACCCACATTTTCTTCTAGATCAAGCTCTGCATCACGGGTTATTTTTACCATGTGAGCTTCGATTGAAGTGTAATTAAACATATTAAATATCAAATGAAAATTATACCGAATCAAATCATCCAACATCATTACATATTGTTTTCCATCTTTCTTAGGAAGAACTACAAAACGATCCAGTTGCTTTGGCAATTCAATAAGAGCATACATGGGCTCAATATGACCCTGATCCTCTATTTTGAGTGTAATGACCATAAAAGCAGTGTTGTCACTTAAATCTTGTTCTTTTTGATGTAAAATAACAGTTACCAAAGCTGGTGCTACTTTGTCAATAAAAAATTGATTTAAAAAAATTTTTTGCCCAGGGCTTACTTCTTTTTCATTAATGAAAATGATGTTTTCTTCAGCAAGTTCATCTTCAATGTTTTGAAGTATGGATAAGCTCTCACGTTGCTGATCAATGACCAACTTAGTTATTTTTTCCAATAATTCAGTTGCGGCGATACCTCCAAGTGCTTTTCTCCCTGTTAAATCTGATTGAGAAATACGTTTGACGGTCGCAAAACGAACCTGAAAAAATTCATCTAAATTATTCGAGAATATTCCTAAAAAGCGAAGACGTTCTATCAAGGGAACAGTTTGTTCGGAAGCCTCTTGTAGTACACGAGCATTAAAATCTAGCCAGCTTATTTCTCTGTTTATATAGGATGAAGATTGTAATTCTTTCATAAATAATTTAAAGGTTTGTTGTGTTAAAAATCAACTTTATATCCCTAAGGTGCTAAGCGCACTGCTGTCCATTTATTTTTTTTATTTAGAGAAAACTCCATTCGGTCGTGCAAACGATTGGGTCTTCCTTGCCAAAATTCAATAGTTTCAGGAACAACCAAATATCCACCCCAATGTGCTGGACGCTTTGGATTATCTTTTTTAAATTGAGTTTCTAAGGAATCAAGTCTTTTTTCTAAAAACGAACGATCTTCAATGGGCTGACTTTGAGGAGAAACTATAGCACCAATTTGACTTCCTTTTGGTCTTGAGTAAAAATAAGCGTCAGAGGTTTGAGCAGAAACTTTTTGTGCAATTCCTTTGATTAATATTTGACGCTCCATTGCTGGCCAAAAAAAGGTTAAACCTACCTTGTCATGGACTTCAATAGCAAGACCTTTTTGGCTCTTGTAATTTGTATAGAATACAAAGCCCTCTGAACTAAACTGTTTTAAAAGAACTACTCTGGCTTTTGGAAAGCCATCTAAACCAAGAGTTGCTATGCTCATAGCATTGGCTTCTTCAACATCTGGATGAGCTTCTGCAGAATCAAACCAGTCCTTAAATAAATCAACAGGATGCATTGCTTTTTTATCATCATTTAAAGAACCCTTTTCATAGGACTTCCTTAAATACCCGATATTTTTCTCTTCTTTCATGATCGCAAGTTACGATAACCCATAAAGAAAATTAAATTTTAACGCTTGAAAGGAAAATAAATTAGGTGAATCTATATGAAAAACTACCATTTTATATGTCAAAAAGCTTCCCGTCTTCGGACAAATAAACATTGTCAAAAAACACTTGAGCTTCGTCTTTAAAAAGGTTTTGATCACCATATCGGGTCGAATAATGGCCTAATATTAAACCCCCAACATTGGCTTTAGCTGCAATTTTAGCAGCTTCTCCCGCAGTGCTGTGTTTTGTTTTGGAAGCTAAATCTTTATGACTCTCTAGAAAAGTAGATTCGTGATAAAGCATGGTAGCGTTTCTAATTATAGGTATAATGTCTTCTTTGTAAGCTGTATCACTACAAAAAGCATATGATTTTACAGGATCGGGATCTAGAGTCAAAATTGAGTTGGAAATCAGTTTCCCATCTGAATCAGTAAAATCTCTCCCAGACTTGAGGTTTTCCATATCACAAACCTCAACTCCATGACTATTAGCAGCTTCAATATTGATTTTACGTGGTCCTACTTGTTCTTCAAACAAGTACCCGTTAGTATAAACTCTGTGATCTAGTGGAATTGTAGAAACTCTAATCTTATCATCCTCCAGGACAATTGTTGATTGGGTTGAATTAAGTTCATGAAAATACAAAGGATAATCTATCCATGAATTTGCTAATTTGAGTTGAAGGGTTATTATCTCCTTAATTCCTTTTGGCCCATAAACATTTAATTCAGCTTCTCTTCCCAATAAACGGAATGTACTTATCAAGCCAATTAAGCCATAAAAATGATCTCCATGTAAATGAGAAATGAATATGTGTTGAATGCGTGCAAATTTAATCCCAAGCTTTCGCAATTGCATTTGTGTTCCTTCGCCACAATCAATAAGAATTAAATTCCCTTTAATTTCTAGAAGCTGCGAGGTAGTTTGAGCGTTTTTACGGGGGGTAGCTGCGTTACAGCCAATGATTGTAAGTTTCATATAACTAAAATCCTAAGTCGCGTTGTATGCGCTCAAATTCTATAAAATCGAATGCCTCTTCTATGGTCGGAACAAGAACCCAAGATTCTGGCAAATCAGCATATTGTTCTGGCAAGGCAACAAGTACCGTGGAATAATTTTCCTTTTTAAAAGAATCATAAATACTCCCCAAAATCTTTTGATTTTTATTAAGGTTTCCAAGAACCAGAAAATCCAAAATAACATCATAGTTAACAGCTTCTTTTCCTAAAGAAGCAGAAATGCTCTTTGGATTATTTATTTGGTCTAAACCTATATATAAAACAAGGATGTTGTTTTCTATGTTTGAAATCATTAGGCTGGTATCATTATTTTTGAAGCAAGTAAGTAAATTACAGCCATGCGGATTGCAACTCCATTCTCGACTTGATCAAGTATAATTGCTTGGTCAGAATCTGCAACTTGTGAGCTGATTTCTACCCCTCTGTTGATTGGCCCAGGGTGTAAGACAACTATTTCTTTATTTAAACTTTTTAGAAGCGGTAAGCCTAAACCATAGAGCTGTGTGTATTCTCTGATTGAAGGGAAATAACTTTTATCCATACGTTCGTTCTGAACGCGCAACATATTGGCAGCATCGCACCATTGAAGTGCTTTTTTAAGGTCTAATTCTATTGCTACGCCTAAAGATTCATAATGTTTGGGCAATAAGCTCTTTGGTCCACACAATTTAACTTCTGCCCCAAGTTTTTTTAGGGCAAAAATATTAGAAAGGGCTACCCGAGAATGTAAAATATCACCAACAATTACAATTTTCTTACCAGCAACTTCTCCAAATTTTTCGCGAATCGAAAATACATCAAGTAAGGCTTGCGTAGGGTGTTCGTGTGTTCCATCTCCAGCATTAATAATACAGGCATCCACGTTTTTAGATAAAAAGGAAGCAGCTCCTTGATTGGGATGACGCATCACAACCATGTCGACCTTCATCGCTAAGATATTATTTACGGTGTCTATTAGGGTTTCCCCTTTCTTAACAGAAGATTGTGATGCAGAAAAATTTATTACATCAGCACTTAAACGCTTTTCAGCCAATTCAAAAGAAAGTTTAGTTCGTGTACTGTTTTCAAAGAAAAGGTTGGCAATTGTAAGGTCTCGGAGTGTAGGGACTTTCTTTATTTTTCTATTGATAACTTCCTTGAAGTGATCTGCAGTTTCAAAGATCAAATGAAGGTCATCTTCTTTGAGGTACTTAATTCCTAGTAAATGGTCTACACTTAATTCACTCATAAGATTTCTTTAATCAAATATACAGCATCTTCATCTGTTATCTCTTTCCACTTAACCTCAACCTTATCATTTTGTAAAGAATCTATTTGCCGTCCTACATAATCAGGTTGTATTGGAAGGTGACGACTGAATCGACGATCTATAAAAGTTAGTAGTTCTATTTCCTTAGGACGTCCGTAAGACTCTATCGCAGTAAGAGCAGCTCGAATACTGCGTCCCGTATACAAAACATCATCTATAAAAACAATACACTTATCTTCTATAGACACATTCATCTGCGTTGCATTTGCAGCATGAGGTTTGTCTGTTCGTCTAAAATCATCTCTAAAAAAGGTAGTGTCTAATTTACCATGTGCGATATCAGTTACGCCATAGTACTTCGAAAGGAGGTCAATTATTCGATCCAAAACAAATGCCCCTCTAGGCTGAAGGCCAATGAGTACAGTTTTTGAAAAGTCGAGATGTTTCTCTATTAATTGACAAGCAAGGCGATGAAGTAGAATGTCTATTTGATGTGCATTAAGAAGTAACTTGGGATGCATGCCTTTTGTTTTATAGTACAAAAATATTATTTTTTATCTACTCCACTTGCTTTATGAGCATAAAAAAACCCCCTTTAAACAAAGGGGGTTTTTGAGATTAAAGATAAAGAGCTTATTTCCCTTCCATCTTTTGTTTCAAATCAGCAAGAGCGTCTATGTCTCCAAGTGTTGTCTTTTCAGAGTTGCTTGCAGCAATTTTCTTAGTTGCTTTACGAATGTTGTTGCGTTCTTCTTCTTTGAAGAGAGCTGAATGCGATGCTACAACTCTTTTGAATTCTTTGTTAAATTCGATGATTTTAAATTCAATCTCTTCACCCAATCCAACTTTACTTCCATCTTCTTTTTCAAGGTGACGTGAAGGTACAAAGGCAACTACATGATCGTTGAAGTTAATGGTAGCTCCTTTGTCTACGATTTCAGCTAATTCAGCTTTGTGAGTTGTATCTAGAGCAAATTCAGTCTCATACTTATCCCAAGGATTGTCAATTGTTTGTTTGTGACCTAAACTTAATTTACGTCCTTCAACATCCAATTCAAGTACTAGAACTTCGATTGTATCACCTACAGTTAAAATTTCTGATGGGTGCTTAACTTTCTTAGTCCAAGATAAATCAGAGATATATACTAGACCGTCGATACCTTCTTCTAACTCGATGAATACACCAAAGTTTGTAAAGTTTCTTACGATTCCTGAATGCTTAGATTGTACTGGGTATTTAGTAGTAATATCAGTCCAAGGATCTTGTGTCAATTGCTTGATACCTAGAGACATTTTACGCGTCTCACGATCTAAGGTTAAGATAACTGCTTCTACTTCATCTCCAACTTTCACGAAATCTTGAGCCGAACGCAAGTGCGTAGACCAAGACATTTCAGAAACGTGGATTAGACCTTCAACACCATCTTCTATTTCGATAAATGCACCGTAATCTGCAATTACAACTACTTTTCCTTTTACTTTTTTTCCTTCTTTAATAGCATCTCCTAATTGATCCCATGGGTGAGCCTTCAATTGTTTTAATCCAAGTTGGATTCTAGATTTGTTATCATCAAAGTCTAAGATTACAACGTTAAGTTTTTGGTCTAATTCCAAAATCTCATTCGGGTGGTTGATACGACTCCAAGAAAGGTCTGTAATGTGAATTAATCCATCTACACCACCAAGGTCGATAAATACTCCGTATGAAGTAATGTTTTTAACGGTTCCTTCAAGAACTTGGCCTTTTTCAAGTTGTCCTATAATTTCTTTTTTCTGTTCTTCGATATCTGCTTCGATCAACGCTTTGTGAGATACTACAACGTTTTTGAATTCTTGGTTAATTTTAACCACTTTAAATTCCATTGTTTTATTCACGTACTGATCGTAGTCTCGAATTGGTTTAACATCAATTTGAGATCCTGGTAAAAATGCTTCAATTCCGAAAACATCTACAATCATCCCTCCTTTAGTTCTACATTTAACAAAACCATTAACGATTTCACCTGTATCGTGTGCATTGTTTACACGATCCCATGCTTTAATTACACGAGCTTTACGGTGAGAAAGAATCAATTGACCTGTTCTATCTTCACGTGCATCAACGATAACCTCAACTTTATCTCCAACCTTAAGGTCTGGATTGTATCGGAATTCGTTTAATGAAATAACTCCTTCTGACTTTGCATTGATATCAATGATCGCTTCACGTTCTGTCATAAAGGCTACAGTTCCTTCGATCAAATCTTCGTCTGCTGTGTCAACGAAGTTTTCTTTTACTAGCGTTTCAAACTCCAAAAGTTGGTCATCTTCGATTACGTCGATACCTTCTTCGTAGTTGTGCCAGTTAAAATTTGTTAGAAAATCTTCTGCGTTGTTTGCAGTTGGTTGTGCTTGGGCTTCTTGTGGAGCAACTTGCTTATTAGCCTCTTGTGGTGTGGTGTTCTCTTCAGACATTGCTGATGAATATTTGTATTCCGCTATTTTATAGAGCTTTAAACGAAAAACAACAGAAGTTGTTCTTGATTTGATTTAGCTACTCTCGCTCTATTTAATCATAAGAGTGCGCAAATGTAATAATAATCTGTTGATAGACAAAGTTCCAACTGATATTTTATATCTGCTATAGGGTTGTTTTACTAACCATACTAACGGTTAAACATAAATTACAACTCCAGAAAATAAACAACTTTTATGGAATTTCATAAATCAATCGAATCGTTTACTTGTTAAATAATTATATTTGGTAGAGTTAAATTTTCGATATGCAATCAGAAAAAAGGGAACATTGGGAAAAGGTATACACCACTAAAACTCCTGATCAAGTCAGTTGGACACAAGAAAAGCCAAAGACTTCTCTCGATTATATAAAAGCGTGTAAACTTACAAAAGATGCTGAGGTAATCGACATCGGCGGAGGTGACAGTCTTCTGGTGGATTTTTTACTTCAAGAGAACTACAGTAAAATAAGCGTATTGGACATTTCACAACAAGCTATTGATAATGCCAAGAAACGCTTAGGCTCTTTAGCGGATTCAGTAACTTGGATTGTTTCTGACATTATTGACTTTAAACCAAACAAAAAATATGCTATTTGGCATGATCGAGCTACTTTTCACTTCTTGACTGATGAAGTCGAAATTGATACATACAAAAACTTAGTACGTCAATCGGCAATGTCCAATTTAATTATCGGAACTTTTTCTAAGGAAGGTCCCCTTAAATGCAGTGGTTTAAACATTTCGCAATACAACTCGCAAGACCTCAGCAATTGCTTTGGAAGTACATTTGAATTAGTTGACGCTAAAACCGAAGATCATACAACTCCTTTCGATACCCATCAGAATTTTCAATTTGTTCATTTAAAGAAAAAATTAACATGACTTTAATTGCAATCTCAATAATCAGTTTAATTCTTATTGGAATTGGATACCTCATTACAGAGAAAAACGCCCCATACCTGCTCGCAGGCTATAACACCATGAGCAAAGAGGAACAAGATCAAGTGGACCTAAAACCCCTTCTTGCATTTTTCAAAAAGTTTCATATTAATCTTGGAGTTTCTCAGGCCATCATAGGATTTGCACTTTATTTTTTAGACTACGGAAACCTGTTAGGCGTATTCATTGGAACTTATTCCATACTAGGATACATTTATTTTATAATAAAAAGTGCTCCCTTTCAACCAAAAAAACAAAGTAAATCAACCCTATATTTGGGTGTTGGAGTGCTAAGCTTGTGCTTTTTAGGTATTGTAGGGATGTTATATTATTCTTCCGTTGAGAATATATTAACTATAGAAAAAGATCAGCTTATTATTAGCGGGATGTTCGGAGAAGACATTTCGTTCGATGGTATAGAAGCCATTCAACTTTCCGAAGGACTCCCTAAAATCATTAAAAAAAACAACGGGTTTTCTTCTGGCACTAAAAAAAAGGGGTATTTTAAACTTGAGAACAAAAAATCTGTTAAACTGATTATAGATACTCAAGTTACCAAATATATTTTCATTGATAAAAAGAAAGGTAAAGACGTATATTATAATAATTTTAACAAGGATGTTACACAAGTATTCGACGAACTAAAACGTGCTTTAGAACCTGACTTGTTCGAAGAATAGATTATTTGCTAATGTAAGAAACCATCTGCTCAAATACTTCTTCTTCACCAAAGGAAGTAGTATCTATTTCTAGAGCGTCCTCAGCCTTTCTGAGAGGCGAAATATCGCGGGTGCTGTCTTGATGATCACGATCCACTACATTCTTAAGAATCTCCTCAAAAAGAACCTTTTCTCCTTTAGCTTTAAGTTCATCAAAACGCCGTTGAGCTCTAATTTTAGAATCTGCCACCAGAAAGAATTTAAAATCTGCATAAGGAAATACAACAGTCCCAATATCGCGACCATCCATAACAACACTCCCTAACTTGGACAAAGACCTTTGCTGCGCTACCAAATGTTCTCTAACAAATCCCAATTGTGCTATTTGACTTACCAAAGTCGAAATTACTAGGGTTCGTATTTCATCTCCAAAAGACTTACCGTTAAACAGCATTTTCTTTGATTGAGTATCCGTACTCCAGGTAAATTTAGTTTCAGCAAGTGCTTTTTCGAACTCCCTTTCAAGAATAACACCATCCTCAATTAAATTACTATTTAAAGCAAAATAACTAACAACACGATACATAAAACCCGTATCGATATAAGTGAAGTTAAGTTCATTCGCCAAGCGCTTTGACAAGGTACTTTTTCCGGTAGAAGCAAAACCATCGACAGCGATAACAGTAGTTTCCATAGTTCAAAGATAATAAAGAGAAAGTTCTTATGCCTCTTCAAGCACTACAGACTTTTCGAAATTTACTACTGCATTCGCTCTTTTGTATTTAAAATTAAAGGTGTCTGAACCTCCATAAATAGACGAAACACTTAACGTTTGGACTGGGAGGCCTTCCGGAACCTGATCTCCATAAAGTGCTACTAAAGCAGCATGTTCAAACGGAAATTCAAAAAGCTGAAAGTCCATAACTTCGTCTTGTGAACGAGAGATCACTCCAGACCAATCCTCAAGGTTTTTCTGGCGAGTTTTCTGCCATGTTATCGGATAAAGTGTCGCAGAAGACCAAAGGTGTAGTTCTGAGGTAGAAAGGGACTTCTGGTGAAGCATATTTTCATCCCAACGAAGTTCTAGTAACGTTCCTTTATCATAAATAATGAAAGTAAAGGGTTCCATCCCTTCAAATTTAAATTTTTCAATAAAATCTTTATGGGAATTATACTCAAAAAAATGAAGTGCCATTTTCCCTCGACTCAGTCTGTAACCACCTTTTGGAATATGCGGTTCAAAAGCTCCGTTTAAAATACATACAAACTGATTGGTATTCGAAAAAACAAACCAGCTTCCCTTTGCTTGAGCATCCTGAGGGAAAAACAATTTTTTGTGTTTTACATCTACTTCGTGTAAAGAAGTCGCCGCACGCTTAGGGTTTTCATCTCGGTTAGAAGTGAAAATAAACTTATTTTCTTGGTGCGGAATGAAACTGACGGTACACATAGGAACTTAAATCTTTTTCACGTTTTTAACATTCTGAGATGTCAGAGCCAAAGCAAGAACTTCTTCCATTTCCTTAACAAAATGAAAGGTTAAGCCATTGAGGTAAGAGGCTTTAATCTCCTCGAGATCCTTTCTGTTGCTTTCACACAAAATAATTTCTTTAATCTTAGAACGTTTTGCCGCCAAAATCTTCTCTTTAATTCCACCAACAGGAAGTACCTTACCACGAAGTGTGATTTCTCCTGTCATGGAAAGATTTTTCTTGACACGTTTTTGAGTCAACAAAGAGACCAGTGAAGTTAATATGGTAATTCCAGCACTAGGACCATCTTTGGGGGTAGCCCCCTCCGGAACATGGATGTGAATGTTGTATTTATCGAATTTAAAGTCATCTAAACCAAGTCTTTTTGCGTTTGCTTTGATGTACTCCATGGCTATGGTAAAAGACTCTTTCATTATTTTACCAAGGTTCCCAGTAATATTGAGGGTTCCTTTTCCTGGGGAAAGCGCCGATTCGATGAACAAGATGTCCCCTCCTACTGATGTCCATGCTAAGCCAATAACAACTCCGGCTATCTCATTATTTTCATATAGATCACGACTTATTTTTTCAGGACCTAAAATTTCGGTCAAATCTTTTAAGGAAGGCTTAATGGCATAAACCTCTTCCATGGCAATGGATTTAGCGGCATAACGGGTAACTCTTGCAATTTGCTTATCTAAGCCTCTAACCCCTGATTCACGGGTATAACTTTCTACAATTCGTTCCAAAACAGGATTTCCTAATTGGATTGCTTTTTTATCTAAACCGTGTTCTTTTAATTGTTTTGGCAATAAATGCTGTTTCCCTATCACTACCTTTTCTTCAATAGTATAACCACTTACGTTAATGATTTCCATACGATCTCGCAATGCTGGGTGAATTCCACCTAAATTGTTTGCAGTAGCGATGAACATAACTTTAGAAAGGTCGTAGCCCATTTCTAAGAAGTTGTCGTAAAACTCATTATTTTGCTCTGGATCCAATACCTCTAAAAGTGCAGAAGAAGGATCTCCTTGAGAACCACTACTCAATTTATCTATTTCATCTAAAACAAAAACAGGATTTGAAGTTCCTGCCTTTTTTAAACTCTGTATAATTCTACCGGGTAACGCACCAATATAGGTTTTACGATGCCCACGAATTTCAGCTTCATCTCGCATTCCACCAAGCGAAATACGCACATAAGACCTTCCTAATGCTTCGGCAATCGATTTTCCGAGAGAAGTTTTTCCGACTCCCGGAGGGCCATATAAACATAGTATGGGTGACTTCATGTCGTTTCTTAGCTTCAAAACTGCCAGATATTCAATGATGCGTTTTTTAACTTCTTCGAGACCAAAATGATCACTATTCAATACTTTCTCAGCACGCTTTAAATCAAATTTATCTTTTGAGAAATGCTCCCAAGGAAGGTCAAGAAAAAGATCCAAATAGTTACGCTGAACAGAATATTCAGCTACCTGTGGGTTCATGCGTTGCATTTTCATTAATTCTTTTTCGAAATGAGCACCAACCTCTTTGGTCCATACCTTTTTCTTTGCGCGAACTTTCATTTCCTCGATTTCTTCTTCGTAAGAAATTCCACCCAACTCTTCTTGAATGGTTTTCATTTGCTGTTGTAAATAGTATTCTCGTTGTTGTTGGTCTAAATCGTGACGCACACGAGACTGGATATCGTTCTTGAGTTCTAATTTCTGATACTCAACGTTCATATACTTTAGGCATAACAGCGCCCGCTCTTTGATGTTTTTAAAAGAAAGTATGTTTTGCTTCTCATTTACCGATAGGTTCATGTTCGAGGATACGAAATTGATTAAAAACGAATAGCTGTGGATATTCTTTATGGCAAAGGAAGCCTCTGACGGAAGGTTAGGGTTCTCTTGAATAATCTGAAGAGATAATTCTTTGATTGATTCCGCTACTGCCTTGAATTCTGTATCGTTCTTCTCCGCTTGCTCGTCAATTACTTTTCGTGTAGTAGCCTTTAGGTAGGGCTCTTCAGAAGTAATTTGATCTATTTCGAAGCGTTTTTTTCCTTGAATAATAATGGTTGTATTACCATCGGGCATTTTAAGAACCCGTAAGATTTGAGCAACCGTTCCTAGGTTATAAATATCTTTTGAGCCAGGGTTTTCGACTGCCTGATCTTTTTGAGCGACTACGCCTATTACTTTGGACCCCTTGTTGGCGTCTTTAATCAGTTGTATTGATTTATCTCTTCCTACGGTAATAGGAATAACAACGCCAGGAAAAAGCACGGTATTTCGTAAAGGAAGTAAAGAAACTTCAACAGGAAGGTCTTCTTTCTCAAGCGCCTCTTCGTCTTCTGAGGTTAAAAGGGGAATTAATTCGGCTTCAGATTCAATGTCTTGAAGTGACAGGTTGTCTAAATTTGAAAATATTGGTTTGGCCATAATATATTTTTACGTCATTGTGTCATTTGAACAGCATTACATAGTCCGTTGAAACCTGAAATGGGGTACTTTATTTTATCAGTCTCTACCAGTTCAAGAGTTGTGCCATTCATTTTAAAAGAATATTTTAGAATAGTGTAACATTTTTAAAAAAACCATCTTATATACAGAAATGCTTAGCTGCTGAGGATGTAGAAGCCGTATTATCGGTCTCTGGTCGCATCGAATTATACGGAAGTAGCTCTAACTTCGAAGCAGTTCTTTCAGGTTCAAGCTCTGTTAAAGCAAATGAGTTGAAAACAGAAGAGGGTAAATTTACTGTAAGTGGATCCGGTCGTATAGAAACCAATGTGATGGAAAAAATCATTGCTAAAGTTTCTAGATCTGGAAGCATTCGCTACCTAGGAAGTCCCAACTTATTATTGAAAACCAAAGTAAGCGGATCAGGCTCAATCAGAGAAATAAAATACAACTAAGCCTCATTCTCTTTAGGCACTCTAAGAAGCATCAGCGCACCAATAACAAAGAATACACAAAAAAACAAAATGGATGTACGCATACTTCCGGTTATTTGATCTAAAACTCCAAAAAGAACCATCCCGATAACTATAGCTATCTTTTCGGTAACTCCATAGAAACTAAAGTATGACGCGGTATCTTCGGTTTCTGGAAGGAATTTTGAATAGGTAGATCGAGACAACGCCTGTAATCCGCCCATTACCAGTCCTACAAAACCGGCTATAAAATAAAACTCTTGTGGTGTATGAATAAAAAAAGCACAAATGCAAATTGAAGCCCATATTAAATTAATAACAAAAAGCGTTTTTAAATTCCCAAAACGCTCTGAACAACCTGCAGTGATTATCGCTCCAGCAATAGCAACAATTTGAATCAATAAGATACTTATGATTAATCCTTGTGTTTTATCGGCGTTCGACCCCCAATCAATCTCCTCTTCTCCGAAATATGCAGCAACCAGCATCACGGTCTGAAGTGAAGTACTGTATACAAAGAAAGCAATCAAATAGCGCTTTAAACGAAGATTTTCTGCCATTTCGTTCCAAACATTATGTAATTCTTTAAAACCATTCCAGATAATATTTTTAGTCACCTTTTGATCAGAAGTTCCAACTGGTAAATAATAAAACGAATACAGACTGAATATAGCCCACCAAACTCCAACTGAAATGAAAGAATATTTCATTGCGGTCATTGCAGCTTCAGTTTCATTACCCTCAATTCCATAAGCGTCGGGCATCATAACCATAGATAAATTGAATAAGAGCAACAAGACACTTCCTATATAACCCATGGAGTAACCCTTGGCTGAAGCACGGTCTTGTTGATCCTCGTAAGCAATATCAGGTAAGTATGAGTTATAAAAAACTAAACTTGACCATAGACCAATCATAGCTAAAAAATAGAATAAGAAACCTAAATAAATTGTTTCTAAATTAAACCAATACAATCCAACACATGAAATTGATCCCATTAGAACAAAAAACTTCATGAATTTTTTCTTATTTCCTGCATAATCTGCAATTCCAGATAAAATTGGGGAAATTAAGGCAACTACAATAAATGCAAGTGCTGTAACAAAACTTATCATTGCTGTGTTTTTGACTGAATAGCCAAAAAAGTCTATCTGGTTATTTTCGGAAAAAACCATTCCATAATAGATCGGAAAAATGGCAGAGGAAATTACTAGAGGATAGACAGAATTTGCCCAGTCATAAAATGCCCAAGCATTTATCAATTTCTTACTTCCTTTAACTAAAGCAACTTTTGGCTTAATCATAAAATAGTTTTAAAGTTATGAATATAGAACATTAACAACAGTTGCACTAAAAATTGTTTTTTTTTTTTAAATTGTGAATAAATAATTCTATTTCAAAACAGTTTTTTCCTGTTATTTTGCAGAAAATCTTACATAAGAATTACTTATAGTAATCTATAATTAATTATTAATCAATATTTTAAAATACAAAAGTTAAATTTTTAATTTACTAAATATAGCGTGTATTCTTTTATCTGGTTAAAGTATTACTTTAAATTTATTTTTGGCCCCTTATTTAAATTACACCTAGTGTGTATCGAAACAATTTGAATATAAAACCAAACTCTTTGAAAGATTTGTACATTTGTTAAAGAACCCTGAATATGAAAAAAATATTACTCACCCTACTCCTTTTTCCTTTAATGGCAAGTTGTCAAAACAACAAAAAAGAAGCCATTAAAAGCAAAATATACGCTGTTGAAAAAACAGATGCCGAATGGAAAAATGAGCTACCAAGAATGGCTTATCAAGTTTTGCGACATGAGGCAACAGAACCTCCTTTTAGTGGAATTTATGATAAGTTTTATGAAGAAGGGGTTTATATCTGTGCTGCTTGCAACACCGAACTCTATTTTTCTAAAGATAAGTACGATTCTAATTCAGGATGGCCTTCTTTTGATCGTGGAGCAACCGAAAACATTGAATTTGATGTCGATTATAAGCTAGGTTACGCACGAACTGAGTTGAAATGTAATACCTGTGGCGGACATTTGGGTCATATGTTTAACGACGGACCTCGCAAAACAACAGGAAAAAGACACTGCATCAACTCAGCTGCCTTAACTTTTACTCCTACAGCCGATGAATAACAACTATCCCATCCAAAAATCAGAAGAAGAATGGCGTAAGCTACTTTCGAATGAAGAATATCGTGTTTTAAGAGAGCAAGGCACAGAATATCCGAATACTGGGGAATATAACTCCCATTACGAAAACGGAACCTACTTTTGCAAAGGCTGTAACCAACCTTTATACAAAAGCGCCTCTAAATTCGACAGTGGGTGTGGATGGCCAAGCTATGACCAAAGCATAGAAGGATCTATAGAATATAGAAAAGATTCTAGCTTAGGCATGGTTCGTGTCGAAATTGTTTGCTCGAACTGTGGCGGACACCAAGGGCATGTTTTTGACGACGGGCCAACGATTTCTGGAAAACGCTACTGTGTTAATTCTGCCAGCATTACCTTTGACCCAGAAAAGGAAGTCTAATGCATTTTTTCTTAACTTAGTTTTTTTGTATTTTTGCACCATCTAAAAAATTAATTTATGACAACTTACGATATACTTGTTTTAGGAAGTGGTCCTGGAGGTTACGTTACCGCTATCCGCGCTTCTCAATTAGGGCTTAAAACTGCTGTAATTGAAAAAGAAAGCCTTGGCGGAGTTTGTCTGAACTGGGGATGCATTCCAACTAAAGCTTTATTGAAGTCTGCTCAAGTTTTTGACTACCTCAAACACGCATCGGATTACGGTCTTAAAGTTACGGACTACGACAAAGATTTTGACGCCGTAGTAAACCGAAGTCGTGATGTTGCTGCAGGAATGAGTAAAGGAGTTCAGTTTTTGATGAAAAAAAATAAAATTGAAGTAATAAACGGTTTTGGGAAAATCCTTCCAAACAAGCAAGTTAGCGTTACTCTGGACGATAAAGAAACCGTTTACGCTGCCAAAAACATAATCATTGCTACTGGAGCACGCTCAAGAGAGCTTCCTAGCCTTCCACAGGACGGCTTTAAGGTAATTGGATACCGAGAAGCAATGACCTTGAAAAAACAACCTAAAAAACTAATCGTAGTCGGTTCTGGAGCTATTGGAATCGAATTTGCACACTTCTATAACGCTATGGGAACAGAAGTAACCGTAGTTGAATATCAAGATCGCATTGTTCCGGTCGAAGACGAAGAAGTTTCTAAACAACTCGAGCGTTCCTTCAAAAAAGCAGGGATTACAATCCTTACAAATGCCGAAGTAACCCAGGTGGACATCAAAGGAAAAGGCGTTACTGCAACCGTAAAGACTGACAAAGGAGAAGAAATCCTAAAAGCTGATGTTGTATTATCGGCTGTTGGAATAAAAACTAATATTGAAAACATAGGCCTACAAGATGTTGGTATTGCTGTAGACCGAGATAAGATCTTGGTAAACGATTTTTACCAAACCAACCTTCCAGGATATTACGCGATTGGAGATGTAACTTCGGGTCAAGCACTAGCTCACGTTGCCTCTGCGGAAGGGATTTTGTGTGTAGAAAAAATTGCAGGACACGATGTAGAGCCTCTAGATTATGGAAATATTCCGGGCTGTACCTATGCATCTCCAGAAATTGCTTCTGTTGGATTGACCGAAGCTCAGGCTAAAGAACAAGGGTACGAACTTAAGGTTGGTAAATTTCCGTTCTCTGCCTCTGGAAAAGCACAAGCCGGAGGAACTACTGATGGTTTTGTTAAAGTTATTTTTGATGCCAAGTACGGCGAATGGCTAGGCTGCCACATGATTGGTGCTGGAGTTACCGACATGATTGCCGAAGCAGTTTTGGGACGTAAGCTAGAAACTACTGGACATGAAGTTCTGAAAGCAGTGCACCCCCACCCGACTATGAGTGAGGCCACGATGGAAGCCGTAGCCGATGCGTACGACGAGGTGATCCACTTATAGACCACCTAGCGCACAAAATTCATCACTTATTACATAATAAAAACCAGTCTGCAGACTGGTTTTTATTATCTGAGATTTAGGGGTAACTTTAGTAATTGGAACAAAACAATACACTTATGTTTTGTTCATAAAATCGAAGGAACAAAAGAAATAAAGAACCCTTTAGATGGCTAACGGGTTACAACGAAATACAAATTCAGGGATTTATCTAAAATAAAATAACCTTCGAACCTTCTTTCAAAACACAAAACTAAACACGAATGCCGTTCTGATAAAGGGGGTTGTAGTTGCTATCGCATAGAAGATATTGATTACACCCCAACCCGACAAGTGCGCTATTTAGAAAAATTAGTAGATAAATTAGCTAAAGTTCGGAAGATGGAAAAGTATTACGAACAGTCTGAAATTTTAGAGAATAAAAAAAGCAGCCAATTGGCTGCTTTTATTTGTTTAAACTACTGACTAAAAATTAACAAAGGTGATTAGATTTATCTGATCCCTCCCACCCGACTCGAAAAACTGATTCATATAACCTGCTTCTAGGCGTATGTTTTTATTCAGCTGGTATCCCAAACCACCATACACTCGGTTTCGATCAAAAACTGAAGATTTGGTATTTAAAAAAATCTCGTTATATGCCGATAGATAATACTTTGAAGGAGCTTCTTCTATTCCTTTAAAGGGCAACTTAAACGCTAAAAAATAACGGAATCGTACCTTAAAATCATCTTCAACAAAACGCTGTTCAAAACGGTAGCGGTGGGTTAAGGACAACTTCCCGACTTTTTGTTTTGAGATGAACTGCTGAAAAATTCTATGTTCGTTTACGGTTATCTTATCTAAACCATTTGCAGTGTAGTTTTCGGACTTTATAAACCCATATCCTAAAAGCAGATTGTTGTTGTTCTCCGAAAGGTTATAGCCTATCCCGGTTCTTAACAACAACTGTTCTAGATCGCCGACAGCATCGTAGTTTCGATATTGAATTTCATTGTGCAGGTTCCATTTACCTTCCAGTTTTTTACTCCCAATATAAATTAGCCAATTACCCAAATCACTTTCTTGAGCTTGAGATAATGAAGGCAGCAGTAACATAAAAAATAATGCAGCCATTAAAAGATGCTTCTTATTCATAGTAATCAACTTTGCCTGTAGCGATATCATACATACCCCCAACAATTTTAATTTCACCGTTTGCTTCCATTTCTGATAGAACGGAACTTCTTGTTCGTATATTATCGATCGTCATTTCAACATTTTTAGCAGCTACATCGTTAACAAAATCGATGTTAGATGAGTTCCGTAAGTCAGCATCAGCTGGAGTTTTAACTGCATCTACAGCGGGCTCTATTTTGTTGATTAGCGCAGTTAAATTACCTAGGCGCGAATGATCGCAAGCCCCTTTTACTGCTCCACAGGCTGTATGTCCAAGAACAACAAGAACTTTGGTTCCAGCTAACTTACATGCAAATTCCATGCTTCCAAGAATGTCTTCGTTCACAAAGTTCCCGGCAATACGGATACTGAATAAATCTCCAATCCCTTGATCAAAAACATGCTCTGCAGACACTCTTGAGTCGATGCAGTGCAATACGGTTGCAAAAGGATATTGACCTGTACTGGTTTCTTCTACTTGTGCAATTAAATTTCTTACTACTTGAGTTCCGTTTACAAATCTATCATTTCCTTGTTTTAGGACGTCTAGAGATGATTGTGGTGTCATTGAATTTTGTGTTTCTTTTGTTTGTGCTTTCATTATTGTTTAAAGATTAGGCTGTTATGGTTTTTAATTAAATATGTTCTAGTTGAATTTCTAATTTGTAATCGTTTTAAAAACAACATCGGTATAAAAGCGTTCGATGTTATTACTACCCTTTTGATCATCCGTTAAAGAGGGTAAATGTATTGAGAAATAACGCTGCTGATGGGCACCTTCAATAACTGTAGAAATTAGCATATGAGGATATTCATAGGATTGATTTATTTCTAAAACAAAGTTGCTAACTCGCTCTACAACATCTTTATAAATTTTATAATATCCTTTTTTATTTTCTTTATCCACAGCCTTTGTGTGATATGCCTTGGAGGACTCTGAAATTATAATCTTGTTCAGAACAACTAAGCCCTAGTGATATTCCTATTAAAAGGTCTGTAAATATAATCCCTAAAACAGTTACAATAAATGGAGTAAACTGCTTCCATCCTAGTAGATACATTTCTTTAAACAGATTAAAGATGGAAAACAACAATAAAGAATTGATGCTAAAACAGAAAGTGGAATTTTATTTAGTAATATTGATATTAAAATAACGGAAAATAAAAGCAAAAGTCCGTGAATAATTGTTAATATTTTTGTTTTCCCTCCTGATTGAATGTTCGCAGAACTACGAACAATAACCTGAGTCAAAGGTAATCCACCGATTAAACCAGACAACACATTGCCAACTCCTTGAGCTAACAACTCTCTGCTGGTAGGTGTTACGCGTTTTAATGGGTCAATTTTATCAGTTGCCTACACATAACAGTGTTTCTAAACTAGCTACTAAAGCTATTGTAAAAGCAGTAATCCAAATCTGAGGATTTGTTATGCCAGCAAAATTTGGCAAAACAAATTGGCCCAAAAATGAACTCATATCTTCAGGCACTGGAACACTTACTAGAAGGTCTTTTGAAATTCCCCAAGAAGTATTTCCTTCAGTTATGGTAAAATATAAGATACCAGTAATCACAGCTACTAGCGGTCCCCTGTATCAATTGAAATATTTTCCATTTGTTAACCATCACATTACTCCAAAGGAATAAAATTCCCATTGCAATTAGAGCAATCATGGTTGCACCTGGACTAATATAATTAATTGAGTTTATGATTTCAGAAAATGTATTTTCACCGTCTACATGGAAAAAAGCAAAATCACCTTCTGGGACTATGTTTATATCCAAAAAAATGGGGGATTTGCTTTAAAATTATTATAATTCCAATACCTGTAAGCATTCCCTTAATTACAGAAGAGGGAAAATAATACCCAATAACACCCGCCTTGAGAACTCTAAATAAAATTTGGATAACTCCACCTAGAGCAACTGCAAGCAAGAAATTCTCAAACCCGTCAAGTGTATCAATTGCAGTAAGCACAATTGCCGATTACCCCAACCTGAAAGCCACTTAAAACTCCCACGAAAACACCTCCAATTATCTCAGCTATCAAGCCCGAAAATAAAGGAGCACCACTGGCTAAAGCAATCCCTAAACATAAAGGAATGGCTACAAAGAAAACGACAACACTAGCAGGAAAATCGTTTTTAAAATTCTTTAAAGGATTTGAATAATTCATATACATAAAAATTTGTCTGACAATTAGTATATGACAGACTTATTGATTTAGAAAAAAGAAATGGGCATAAATCACTGATCTTAACTTATTAGATCAGTGATTATAGTAAAGGAAGAGTTAGATTAATTCTGGAGGTGGAAATTGGGTTTCTATAACAAAATTCAAAGACGGATGTTGTGCATAGTAAATAGGTAATTTTTTAAATGGAAAACAGAAAGGAAATTTTAAACTCATCAAGAAAATTTCCTCTTTATCGTTTTCATTACCCCTTTTTTCTGAACCCTTTTTATCGTTGCACTTCTCCTCGAAAGATAGGTCTGTTAAAACTACATCTGGGTTTTCAAAAAGCTTAATTGATTCAAGGAGTGATTGGATAAGCATAGAGCCAATAATAAATAAGGAAACAAATAAAGCAGAAAAAGAGCTTTTTTTAATACTATTCATTAGTTAGAAATTAATTTAATAACTAAATCTGTATTGAATCGAACTATATTATTTCCTCCTTTTCTGACATCGGTTAAGGATGGAAGATGCTTAGAAAAATAACGTTGATGATGGGCACCTTCAATAACTGTAGAAATTAGCATATGAGGATATTCATAGGATTGATTTATTTCTAAAACAAAGTTGCTAACTCGCTCTACAACATCTTTATAAATTTTATAATATCCTTTTTTATTTTCTTTATCCACAGCCTTTGTGTGATATGCCTTGGAGGACTCTGAAATTATAATCTTGTTCAGAACAACTTCGTTGATGTAAGAAAAAGAGTTGTCTTCACTTACCTCTTCTGTTAAAATCACAATTGCTTTTTCAAGTTTCTCAAGTGGAGAGTTAACGTTTAGGGTTGAAGACACAAGCTTATAATCAATCCAACTCCAGTACCAGTTTATCAAGTAAACCAACAAAGCGTGTTTACTTTCGAAGTAGCGATACACGGAACTTTCGTTTGAACCTATTTTAATTCCCAACTTTTTAAAAGTAAAATCCTCAAAACCTAAAGCATCGATCATTTCAATACTTTTAGACACAATTTTCTTCCCAAGGTCAGATGATTCAGGATTCTTAGTGTAAAGCTCTGGGCTTATTACAATTTGTAATTGCAGGTTTTTCATACTAATATTTTCAAATATAATAGTATTACTATTACCTATTAAATGGTTTTATTATATTTTTTTATTAAAACATCCACAAAACAGTAATTTACATTTGATTTTTAGTTTTTAGTATCTTTAAAAAAACATTAATCAACAAAAGATTCATTATTTGACACGTATGCAAACATTAAATTTTGAAATTCGAACGGCTGTTCTCGAAGATCTAGAAACATTAAAAGAGTTTGAACAAGAAATCATTAGCTACGAGCGTCCCTTTGCTCCTAACCTAAAAAAAAATCCAATAATATACTACGACATAAAAGATTTAATAGTGCGTGCAGACGCCGAAGTATTAGTCGTTGTAGATGACAAGCTATTGGTTGGTTCGGGTTATGCTTTAATTAAAAAATCGCCACCCTACAAAGACCCTGATCATTATGCCTACCTAGGTTTTATGTATGTAGCTCCAGACCATCGCGGCAAAGGACTAAACGGTGCTCTTTGCACTAAACTAATTGATTGGGCAAAAAACCGAAACATAAGCGATATTCAACTTGACGTATATGCGCAAAACAAAAGTGCACTTGATGCCTATGCCAAAATTGGGTTTAAGCCTGATTTATTGAAAATGCGGTTATAATTTAAAATACTTCTCATGAAAAAAATGACTTGTATACAACTCGGGGGTGCTTGTCATAAAGTTTTTAGCGGAAATACGTTCGAAGAGTTAGCCAATTAGAGCAAAGCTCACGGAAAAGAAATGTTTGACTAAAAAGATGCAGCTCATTTGAAAGCTATGGCTGCAATGGAAGAATTAATGCAAAAGCCAAATGCAATGCAGGAATGGCTTATGCAAAAAATACAATAATTTGATCCGCTAGCAGAAGAATAGTCAATTTGTTGGAGGCTTATTTCAAAAAGCTTTCTATTGCCAAACGATAAGAATCCAATCCAAAACCTAAGATTAAACCTTTTGCATTAGGTGTTATATAAGAAGTATGTCTAAAGTCTTCTCGTGAAAATGTATTTGAAATATGCACCTCTATAACAGCTGTTTCTATCGCTTTAATTGCATCTCCCAAACCAACTGAAGTATGAGTATATGCCGCAGCATTAAGTATGATACCGTCCGAAGAGAAACCAATACGTTGAATTTCATCGATTAACTCCCCTTCTATGTTGGATTGAAAATAGTTCAATTCAACTTGTGGGAATTTAGATTTTAATTCAGTAAAAAACTGCTCAAAGGGTTGATTCCCGTATATACCTGGCTCCCGTTGACCTAGAAGGTTTAGATTTGGACCGTTGATGATGCTTATTTTCATTTGCTAAATTTTAGACAAAAATAGTTAAAGTTTTTTTAGAATAGCTTTCCATAGACCAGAACAGAAAAAATGAATGCTAAAAAGCTTAATTTTGTCTATGCAGTGGAAAGAGGCACTAAAACATTACGAGCAATATCTTAAAATTGAGCGAGGCTTATCTCTAAATTCCATAAGCAGTTATTGTCTCGATGTTCAGGCTTTAGAATCATTCCACTTAGAAAATGATTCTTGCACCCCGCTGAACTGCTCTAAAGAAGACGTACAGCGCTTTTTGTACGAAGAAGCTAAAAAAGTTGAGGCGCGTTCGCAAGCTAGGCGAATATCGGGCTTAAAAAGCTTTTTTAATTTTCTGGTTTTCGAAAACTACATCAAAACATCGCCTATAGATTTGATCGAAAGCCCAAAATTAGGCAGAAAACTCCCTACTGTGCTTTCGCTTAAAGAAATTGAACAACTTCTAGATGGTATTGATTTGGGAGATTCCCAGGGTCATAGAAATAGAGCTATACTAGAAACCCTTTACGGAAGTGGCTTGCGTGTTAGTGAATTGGTTGATCTCAAAATATCAGATTTATATTTTGATGAAAATATGATGCTCATTAACGGAAAAGGAGACAAACAACGTTTAGTTCCTTTAGGTGCTTTCGCCAAAAAATTCATTAAAATTTACATACAAGACGTGCGTGTTATTAATAAAATAGGAAAAGAAGATCGAGACACCTTGTTTTTGAATAGAAACGGTAAAAAATTGACTCGAGCGATGATTTTTACAATCGTTAGATTGTTATCAAAAACAGTTGGGATTGAAAAGAAAATAAGTCCGCATACATTCCGACACTCTTTTGCAACCCATCTTTTAGAAAATGGAGCTGACTTAAGAACCATCCAAGCCTTAATGGGTCATGAAAGTATTACTACTACTGAAGTTTACATGCATTTAGATACGCGGCATTTAAGTCAAGTCCTCGAGGATTTCCATCCCAGAAATAAGAGCTAGAAGCTACACAACAGCTTCATTAACTACCAAACGAAAACCTTCTCCATGAATATTTAAAATTTCAACATTCGGGTCGGTTCTTAGATATTTTCTTAATTTAGCAATATATACATCCATACTCCTGGAAGTAAAATAATTGTCGTCCTGCCAAATTTTATTCAGAGCCGTTTCTCTAGATAAGAGGTCGTTTATATGCAACGCTAATAAGCGTAACAATTGATTTTCTTTTGGAGAGAGCTTTATGGGTACAGTGTCATTAAAAGTAAGGATTCTTAGTTTTGAATTAAACTCAAAAGCTCCAATTGTGAAATCAATTTCTTTAGATTCAATTGAGGGTTGAACTACCCTTCTAGAAAGAATGGATTTAATTTTAGCGAGTAATACTTCAGAATCAAAGGGCTTTGAAATATAATCATCTGCACCTAATTTAAATCCTTTTAAGACATCTTCTTTCAGTGTCTTTGCGGTTATAAAAATCAAAGGCACTGCTTCATTCTTTTCTCTAATTTCTTTAGCCAGAGTAAAACCATCTTTATACGGCATCATAACATCCAATAGACAAAGATCAAACATGTCCTTTTTGAATTTCTCAAAACCTTCTATTCCGTTTTTAGCGAGGGTAACATCATATCCGTTAATGGATAGATACTCTTTAAGTATGTTTCCAAAGTTTGGGTCATCTTCAACTAATAATATTTTTTTACTTTCTAATTTCATTTTACTTTTTTATTAATTCAAATTAAAGATTGATATTATAGGCGGTGATTGGCAAACGAATTTGAAACGTTGAACCCACCTTCTTTTTACTAATTACATTAATCGTGCCGTTATGTAATTCTATTATTTTTTTTACATAGGAAAGACCAAGTCCATGTCCCTTTATGTTGTGAATATTACCTCCCTCTTGTCTGTAAAATTTCTTAAAAATAAGCTTTGTAGTATCTGGATCCATCCCCATACCATAATCTTGGATTTCAAAAATCCAAAAGTTCTTTTCATTAAAGGATCGGATTTCTATCAAGGGAGCTTTAAGTGAATATTTAATTGCATTATCCAATAAATTCACAAACACATTAGTAAAATGATTTTTATCTACAAAAACACTTTGCTCGCTGGCCTTTAAAGCACTCTTAATGGTTCCTTTTTTGCTTTGAATAATAAGCGCAACATGACTTATAGCCTCTTTAACAAGCAGGTTTATAGCTGTATGCTGTAAGTTTAAGGGGGTAGCTCCACGATCCAATTGAGAAATCATCAAAACATTTTCTACCTGATCTTGCATTCTTTTATTTTCTTCTCTCAGCATATTCAAATAGCGATCTACTTTACTGCTATCATTTTTTACGCTTTTATTTTGCAACGCATCAATGGCAAGGTTAATGGTTGCGATGGGTGTTTTGAATTCATGAGACATGTTGTTTATAAAGTCAGATTTAATTTCCGAGATTTTCTTTTGTTGAACAATCTCATAAATAGAATATGCACAAACCACAATAATCAATAAAGTAAGTACGAAGGATAAAATGGTAATGCCAACAAACGAAGATCGTAAGTACGTGTTTTTTTCAGGGAACGAAACCACCAAATCATATGCATTAACGCCTTCACTCTCTAGAAATAACGGAATAGAATACTTTGGCCCTTTTTGACTTTCTACGTAATTATTTGAAGTTACTTTGGTTGCCAATCCATCACTGAAGATTCCAAACTCAAAAGGGGTTATTATATCTCTTCCAATTAGAGCACGACGAAGAATAACTTCGACTTCATAAGAGTTAAGACGTTTATGAATTGGAAAGGCATTAGCGATACTTGAGAAAAAAGATTTGTATGTCGCTTGATCAAAAGCATTAATACGTTCGATATCTTTAAACTTATCTATTGTTAAAGAAACTCTATTTTCCCGATCGAAATTTTCTGTTAAAATAGTTTTTGTGCGAACTCCCTTATAATCAGAAACTTTAGTGAATGTCTCCGACTCATCGTTTGTCCCGCCATTTGTAGGGATATTATATTCATTCTTAACCATCCCAAAAGCATGAAGAGCAGAAAGACTAGAAGGAGCGTCGTTATCATAAAATAAAAATACATCTCTAAATTCTGAAGTTTCTGGAGAGCCGGCAGAATCTATAAGGGTTTCAAAACGATCAAAATAATAACGTAATTCTCTTTCTTGAACTTCTTCAGCAACCGAGCTAAGTGCCTGACGAACTGTAAGTGAAAACTCTTCTTCAATGTTATTCATTGACGAATATATCCAGTACCCTTGAATGAATATTACCCCTGAAAGAGATAAAAGCATAAAAATTACCAGTGATATAAATTGTTTCTTCTTCATAAACAAAACTCGAATTAATCTACAAATTTTACTATTTAATATTTAAAATAATGCTAAAACATTGTTAATTCAATTAATTTAACTAATCTGGTTCAACTTTTGATGGAGAACCTCTATTTGCTTCGAAGTTTCTTTCCACTCGATGTTTTCTATTATGTAATCTGCAAGGGGTTTCTTTTTAGCATCACTCCACTGTTTTGACATTCTTTCAAGAACATCTTCTTTAGTGCATTTGTCACGGTCTATTACTCGTTGCACACGAATATCTTTTGGAGCTATTACAAGGATAACCTGATCGCAAAGTTTAGATCCTCCGTTTTCAAATAAAATTGCTGCTTCCTTAATTACATAAATTGAATTTTGCTCTAATAACCAAGATCTAAAATCACTAGCAACAGCTGGGTGAACAATAGCATTTAGGGTTGCTAAAAGACCGCTGTCTTTAAAAACAATAGAAGCTAAAAAGGGACGGTTTAGATTTCCGTTAATATAACTTTCTGCGCCAAATTCATTTATTATCGCCTGTTGTATGGTTATACTAGATGTCATGAGTTCTATAGCACGATCATCTGCGATATAACAAGGTATTCCTAACTCAGAAAAATACGCTGCAGTCGTCGATTTTCCACTTCCTATACCTCCCGTTAATCCAACAATTTTAGGCATCCTTATTTACGAATTAAATATTCAACTTGTTTGGGTGACCAGCGCAAATTCTGCAGGTTATTTGGGTATCTAATGAGCTTGAGTTCCAGGCTTTCGTCTCCAAGTTTTAATGAATTATAATCACATGAGATTGTAAAGCTAGATTCATTTATTACTTTAATATTAGTTAAACTTGCTGCAAAAGTAAGTTTAATGTTACTTGGAAATAATTTTAGGCCTATAGAATCTGGAACATTGATAAGACTTATAGGGATTTCAATGCTTTTCTCAGAAAACCGATCAATTACTACTTTCAGTGAAACACTAGATTCAGAAAATTTGATTTGGTCGGGAATTGGATTGTATAATATTAATTGTTCTTTAAAGGATTTCTTCACTTCAGAAATCTGATCAGAATTTATGTAAACAGCTTTTAATGTGTCTAGGATATTTGAAGTCCCTATCACATTAATACTATCAGGTTCGAAAACAAGTTGTTCGGAAATTCCAAAACCAGAAACTACATCCAGAACCGATTGTAATTTTACAGGGATACGTTTATTATCAAGTTGTGAATACTCAAAATTAACAGTGTTCGGGAAAAGAGCTCTCACTTCTGTGACTCCAATAAGTTGGTCTTGTATGTCTTTAATACTCTGTTCTAAAGACATTGAAGCAATACCCCCTTCAAAAGTCCCTTTATCTGAGTTCAAAACAATTTCATTTACAAAAAACTTATAAAAAAGGAATTGAAAACCTGAAGCAGATAAGGTCATTTGAACCTCAGAAGTGTTGCTGGATATGGGGACAACTCCCAAAGGAAAATTTTCAAAAGCAACATCAAAGGTCAAAACCTCCGTATATTGATTTGAAAATTTAGTTATCGTCCAAAATAAAAAAGAAAGGGCTAAGAATATTAAAAATGAACGTGACTTCCCTCTTTCCAGAGAAATATCTTGTAAAGAGTGGAGAAAAGGAAAACGTTGTTCCATAGATTATACTATTCTTTTTGAAGCATGTCTATAACTTCTTGACTTACACCTGTATTCGAAAATCCACCATCATGAAATAGGTTTTGTAAAGTAACTTTTCTTGTAAAATCAGAGAACATCATTACGGTATAATCTGCGCATTCTTTAGCAGATGCATTACCTAAAGGAGACATTTTTTCGGCGTAGTTCAAAAAGCCATCTAAGCCTTCAACACCTTGACCTGCAGTCGTTAATGTTGGTGACTGTGAAATGGTATTAACACGAACTTGCTTGTCTTTCCCCATAAAATAACCAAAGCTTCGAGCTATAGACTCTAAATAAGCTTTATTATCTGCCATATCGTTATAATTTGGAAATACGCGTTGGGCTGCAACGTAAGTGAGTGCAACAATACTACCACCGGGCTTCATTGCATCTTTTTTATATAAAGTTTGGAGTAGTTTGTGAAATGAAACCGCTGAAACATCCCATCCTTTAGTCATCCAATCGTGATTTAAGTCGGTATAGTGCTTTCCTTTGCGAACATTAACAGACATTCCAATAGAGTGTAGAACAAAATCTAGTGGGCCTCCTAGATGCTCTACAGCTTTGTCTATTAGGTTTTCTAAATCTTCAATCGAAGTAGCATCAGCAGGTATTACTGGGGCATTGACTTGAGCTGCCAATTCAATTATAGTTCCCATGCGCAGTGCAACAGGAGCATTGGTCAAAACAATTTGACCTCCTTGTTCGTGAACACTTTCTGCAGTTTTCCATGCAATAGATTGATTGTCAAGTGCTCCAAAAATAATTCCTCTTTTCCCAGCTAAAAGTTGATGAGACATATGTTTATAATTAAATTAATAAATGCCAAATATACATTAATTCAATAATTCTTTTGCGTGCTGAACAGCTGTTTCAGAAATTTCTTCTCCTCCAAGCATCTGAGCAATTTCTTGAACACGGTCTCCAGAATTTAACTTTTTGAGTTGTGTATAAGTACTTTGATCTATAGTTTCTTTATAAACTTTAAAGTGATGCGCTCCTTTAGCTGCTACTTGTGGTAGATGAGAAATTGTGATTACTTGCATGTATCTACTCATACGGTGCATTACCTCTCCAATCTTATAAGAAACTTCCCCTGAGACTCCCGTGTCAATTTCATCAAAAATAATGGTGGGCAATGTTTTAAAGCGAGATAAAATTGCTTTAATAGAAAGCATTATGCGAGATAATTCTCCTCCAGAAGCAACCTTTTTTAGAGATCCAAAATTAGATCCTTTGTTCGCAGAAAATTCAAAAACCAACTCGTCTTTTCCATTAAGTAACATGCGTTCACTCGCCAATAAGTCTATATTGAACCGTGCGTTTGGCATCCCTAAGACACCCAAAAGAGATTCAAGCTCTTCTTTTAAAGAAGGGATTGTATTCTTCCTTTTATGCGATATGTTTTGCGCCAACTCCAAAAGCTCAGCGTTCAAGACTTCTCGTTCCTTTGCCAATTTAATTAGATCCTCCCCTATAGTCGCCTTTGATTGAACTTTTTCGTCTAAAGATTCACGAATAGCAATCAATTCTTCAACAGATTGACATTTGTGTTTAGCTTGCAAATCATATATTTTCTGAAGTGCTATTTTAACAACTTCGAGGCGTTGTGGGTTGGCTTCAATTTGCTCAGCCTGTAATTGAATTTCTTGGTTTAAATCAAGTAATTCTATTTTTAAGCTTTCCACACGATTAAAAAGTGGGGCGTATTTTTCTGATAGCAAAGAAACTTTTTGTAGGGCAGATCGAATTTCATTGAGCTGTTCTTCTACGCCCATTTGTTCTTCACTGATAATTTGCGATGCCTTAAGAAGGCTCAATCCAATTTCTTCGGCATGAATCAACTCCTGCTCTTCTTCTTCTAAAGGAATTAGCATTCCTGAAACCAAATTAGCTTCAATAAGTTCTTCCAAAAGAAAAGCGGAGTACTCTAAATCTTGCTTTTGAGAGTTTTGAAGCGCGGTTAACTTATTTAGTTTATCATCCAAGCTTTTGAAAACCAAAAGTTTATTTTGATATTCAATCAACAACTCCTTGTTCGATGCAAGAGAATCAAGAACTTCTAATTGATATTCTGTTTGAGTTAATGAAAGTGTTTGGTGTTGTGAATGAACATCAATTAATTGCTGACCTAAACGTTGAAGTGTATTTAAATTTACAGGAGTGTCATTAACAAAGGCCCTGGATTTTCCGGTGGGCAATATATCTCTTCGGATTAGGGTAATTGAATCATAATCCAAATCAAGCTCTTCGAACAGGTCCTTGAGTTTATAATCTTGAATAGAAAAGGTTGCTTCAACAAAACATTTTTGATTGAGATCTTTAAGAGTTGATAGATCTGCTCTATTCCCTAGAACCAATCCCAAACCGCCTAAAAGGATTGACTTACCTGCTCCTGTTTCACCAGTAATACTTGTCATTCCACTTGAGAAATTAACTTCCAAGTGATCTATTAGAGCATAATTTTTAATAATTAATCCTGTAAGCACGAAAATAAGGTTTATGAAACTCAAAGATAAATCACAAGCGAGCTAATTTCAAGGAAAATGATTAGTATTTAATACGTTTCCATTTTGGCCCAAAGAAAGGTGCGATTTTATTGAGTAAATTAAGCGTATTTTGAAATTCAACTTCTGGGCCATCAGAAAATATATCTACAATTTCATCGGCTTTAGCATCGAAAAATATTTGATTTAAAAAAGCATTGGGTCGTCTAGAATACATACGGTTCAAGCTATTAATTGATGTCATTATGTTTTGCTTTGCCTTTAGAGGATCTTGAGTCATTAGATCAAGTCCGTTGCGATGATATTGATACATTACCGTTCTGTATTCTTTAAAAGTATTTGAACGAAGTGTTTCTATCAACCAATATCTATTGCGGTTACCATCAGCTTGGTTCCAGCCTTTTTTCTGATTTTGATTTGTTAGGTTGAGTATTTGTTGCGCAACTGCATAATAAGGGTTACCGCCATTTTCTTTAAAAGTATCTGCTTCCATTCCTAAGCTTATAAAGGCATAGAAACTTAAAAGGGACACTAAGTTAGACTCGTAGGTAGAAGTGTTGTAAAAAAGCGGCTGAAACTCCTGATAACTGAAGCTAATATCTTTGTCCAGGTGATTTAAAATCGTTGATTTAAAATTGGTATTGAATACTGGACGTTGAATTTGAACCTGGAGGGTGCCTTGAAACTGAGATCCGTTATATGCCGTTAAGTTAAGAACCATACTGCAATCTAGCTTTTCTTCTGCATCGAGTTCTTGGTTGGTCCATGCTTTGTTATTCATGAACTCATTAATACTTTTCTCTAATGTTTTAAAAATCTGTTGATTGGTTTGATTTACTAAATCAGAATTGATTGTAATTTCGAAATCTATTTCTTGGGCATTACCAAGGGTAAAAAGAAAAATAAATAACAATAGGCTAAGATAATTTTTCATATTTGAGTAAAATTTGATCAAAAACATCAACGGCTACTTCTTGTTTAGTTTTTAATTCAAAAGAAATTGGATTTACATTAGGTTGAAGGTAGGTGATTTTATTTTGATTGCCACCAAAACCTGCTTGCTCATCGTTAAGTGAATTTAATATAATGGCATCTAAATTTTTGCTCTCCAGTTTTCCTTTCGCATTTTCTAGTTCATTTTCGGTTTCTAAAGCAAAGCCAACAAGAAATTGATCCTTTTTAATTTTACCCAAATAAGCGAGAATATCTGGTGTTGGAAGAAGGTTGATTTGATCAAAGCCTGTTCCTTTTTTTATTTTTTGTGTAGCATTATTATCAGGCTTAAAGTCAGCTACGGCAGCAGATGCGATAAAAACAGAAGCATCCACATAGTGTTTCTTAGAACTTTCAAACATTTGATCTGCAGTAACAACCTGTTCTAATTTAATGTTAACATGCTTAATAGATAAATTAGTAGGGCCACTGATTAAGATAACCTCAGCGCCAAGATCTGCAGCTCTTTTGGCAAGTTCAAATCCCATTTTACCAGAAGAATTGTTTCCTATAAAGCGAACTGGATCAATAGCTTCTTGCGTAGGGCCAGCAGTTATAACAACTTTTTTGTTTTTAAGAGGTAATGTTTTGTAGATGTCTTTCTCCATAAAAGCAATAATACTTTCGGGTTCCATCATTCTTCCTTTTCCGAGTAAGCCACTGGCTAAAAAGCCTTCTTCTGTTGGAAGTACAACAACTCCGTAATCAGATAGAGTTTCTAAGTTTTTTTGATTTGCTGGATGTGAATACATATCTAAGTCCATAGCTGGAGCAACAAAAACCTTACATTGAGACGATAAATAGGCTGCTAACACTAAATTAGTGCAACATGCTTGTGCCATTGAAGACAAGGTGTTCGAAGTGGCTGGAGCAATCAGCATATAATCTGCCCAAAGCGCCATTTCAACATGATTATTCCAAAGTGGATTATCTTGGTCTTCTGAAATAAAAGATGAAAATACAGGGTTTTGTGAAACTGTTGCTAAAGAAAGTGGGGTAACAAAGTCTTTGGAAGAAGGTGTCATAATAACACGAACCTCTGCTCCTTGTTTGATAAATGCTCGAACAAGCGTAGGTGTCTTATAAGCAGCTATTCCTCCTGAGATTCCCATGAGAATTTTTTTACCCGTAAACAAGGACATATCCTTTTATTCTTCTGTTTTGCGGTGATAAACTTTATTCTGAAGCCATTCTTCTACTGCAAGTGCATGCGGTTTTGGAAGACTTTCATAGAATTTAGATACTTCGATTTGCTCTTTGTTTTCGAAAATCTCTTCCAAGCTATCGTTGTGCGTAGCAAACTCTTCAAGTTTTTCGTGCAATTCTTTTTTAATATCTAAATTGATTTGCATGGAACGTTTAGCAATAATAGATAACGCTTCGTAAATATTATTCGTTTCACCTTCGACTTTATTCTTATCGTAAGTCGATGTTGTTATTGGGGCTTTTGATTCTCTATACTTTGTCATCCTAGTTATTTTGTGTTTGTTGTTGGTTGATCAAAACTGGTTAACTCTTTTTCTATATTCTTAAATTTCTTTTCTATATCCTCAAGAAATAACGATTCAGGAAAATAATCAAGAAGTGAATCTCCTAATTCTTTTGCTTCAACAAGACGTTCTTCCTTTTTGTCAAAGATACTGTTTATTGCTAACTCATAGTTTGAAAGAAATTTATAATATAAAGCCTCTTCCTTAAATGGCGTTCCTGGAAAGTCACTTATAAAGCTGTCAAATGCATTAATTGAAGCTTTATAGTCTCTAATAGTGTAATACTTTTTTGATATTTCAAAAAACTTTTTCTCCAACTTAACTTGAAGTTCTGATATTAACGTATTGGCATCATCGCTAAATTCTCCGTCAGGATAGTTGTCTAAAAATATCTGTAGTTTATCAATTGCCTTGTATGTATCTTGTTGATCTAGACTAAAACGAGGAGAAAGCATATAGTATGACTTTGCTGCCATAAAATAAGCTTCTTGAGCGCGATCACTCTTTGGATATGATTTTACAAAACTTTCAAATTGATAAGCGGATAAATTATAGTCTCTGATTTGAAAATAGCTGTTGGCATAAAAATAAATAATTCTTTGCGCTTGGGGTTTTCCTCTGTAGTTAGGCACTATTTGTTCAAAAATACGATTTGCTTTTTTGTACTCGCCTTCTTTATAATAAACTTCAGCAGCCTTGTACTTTAGATTAGTATCCGGATTATTAAGCATTTTTTGATATTCGCTACAGCTTACAAATGAAATAATTAGCGTAAAAAACACTATAGATTTGATGGTTTTTAAAATCATGATGCAAAACTACTAAAATATAATCAATGTGGGGTATTAAAATTCAAATGTAAGTTGTAAAAAAAGTAGCTTAAACATATTTATCAAAATTTTAACTGTAATCTTTATTAAATCTGTCTGTAAGCGCTTAGAATAGAACTACTTAATTTGTCTGTTGCCGCTACTAAAGGTAAACGCACATAAGACTCGCATAAGCCTATATGCTCGGATAGATTCTTAATTCCCGTTGGGTTTCCTTCCTTAAAAATTAAATCAATCATTTCAAGCATTTGATTATGATATTCAGAAGCCTGATCAATCTTATCTTCTAGACCTAAGTGAATCATTTGAGAAACTTGAGTAGGCAGTCCACCTCCTATTACTGAGATTACTCCAGAACCCCCTGCCAAAACTATCGGAAGAGCAAGTAAATCATCTCCAGAAATAACATGAAAGCCATCGGGAACAGTTCCTAAGAGCTCTAATATAGACTCTAAATCGCCTGAAGCATCCTTGGTTCCGATGATGTTAGAAAAATCATTTGCTAATCGAACTGTAGTCTCATTTTCTATAGAAACTCCAGAACGTGAAGGAACATTATATAAAATTAAAGGAATTGAGGAAGCGTTTGCTATATTTTTGTAATGTTGGTAAATCCCTTCTTGGCTGGGTTTTGTGTAGTAAGGACAAACTGATAATATTGCTTTAAAAGAAGATAAATCTGCCAACTTTATTTTGGAAACAACCAAGGCGGTGTTGTTTCCTCCTATACCCAGAACTAAAGGAACTCTATTGTTTGTCGTTTCAACGATTAAAGAAACAACCTTTGAGCGTTCTTCTTCGAATAGAGTAGACGTTTCGGCTGTTGTTCCCATAACAACAATATAATCAATACCACCTGAAATAATATGGTCGACAACCTTAACCACGGCACCGTAATCTACCTCACCTTTCTTATTAAATGGCGTTATCATTGCAACTCCAGAGCCTCTTAAAAACTTCACTTATATTTTATTTAAAATTTTCATATACTTAAGCAATTCATTTTTAAATGTTTGCTTGTCTTTAGGGTCAAAATCAAAAATCAGATCATTAACTCTTGTGTCTGCTCCCATAAATCCTAAACTTAACTTATGATTTGTTCTTGTACTTATTAGGGAATAAATTGAGTTTGCTTCATTGTAATAATTAATTAAAAGGTCATAATCACCTTCGCAAAAGTTCAATAAATCTCCCTTGAAACTACTCCAAAAATTCACTTCATCTTGATCAAAAAAATACTGGTATTGGGTTCCCAATTTCAAATCTTTATTCAATAACATAAGATTAATTTGAACCTCTAATATTTTAAAATCTTTGGCTAGATCCAAGAAAAAGCGACTTTCAACTTCAGTTTTAGGATCAACTATAATTGCAACTTTCCTTATTTTAAAAGATGAATCAAGCTTTTTACTCGATAACCTTTTACCTAGTTCTTTCTCTAAAACCCTATTACGCCAAAAATTACGAATCAAACCTAGTTATGTTTTGAACTACAAAAATACCAAAACCCATGAAGCAAAATAATAAATTATAGTTTTTGTTTAAAAATACATCAAAGTGTTACAAACTTAACATTGATAAAAAAGAAGATTCAGATTGTATTGGAATTCCAAGCTTTTCAGCTTTTACCTTTTTACTGGGCCCCATACCCTCTCCGGCAACTATGAAGGACGTTTTTGAGGATATTGAACTAGAAACTTTCCCTCCGTTTTGTTCAATCAATTCCTTAAGTTCATTTCTAGAAAGTGTTTCAAAAACTCCACTGACCATGATGTTTTTACCTTCAAGAGTTGTTGATGTTAATAGTATTGATTTATTTTCCATTTGAACTCCTGATTGAGTCAGACGTTCTATTAAATCTATATTACTTGGCTCTTCAAAGAAGTGAATTAAACTTTGTGCAATACGCTGACCGATATCATCTACACCAACTAATTCTTCTATATTGGCTCGCATAAGGTTACTCATTGAAATAAAATGAGTTGCAAGACGCTTGGCTACAGTTGCTCCTACAAATCGAATTCCTAGACCAAACAATACCTTTGGAAAAGGTTGTTTTTTTGATGCCTCTACTCCTATTAGCAAATTTTCGACAGACTTCTCTGCCATTCGATCTAAGGGCAAAATATCAGAACCACGAAGTGAATATAAATCAGCTATGTTATTGATTAAGCCTTCATGAAATAACAAAGCAACTGTTTCACCTCCTAATCCTTCTATATCCATTGCAGTTCTACCTATGAAGTGTTGGATTTTTCCTATTATTTGTGTTGAGCAGCCACTAATGTTTGGGCAATAATGTTGAGCTTCTCCTTCAATACGAACAAGGGGTGTTTCACAGTCAGGACAACTGTTAATATAAGTAACGCAATCCTCAACCAAGCCTCTATTAGCGTTGTTTACTCCTACAATTTTAGGGATAATCTCACCGCCTTTCTCAACATAAACCTGATCGCCTAGTCGTAAATCTAATTTATCAATTTGATCAGCGTTGTGCAACGAAGCACGCTTAACAACGGTTCCTGAAAGCAATACAGGTGTCAAATTTGCCACAGGGGTAATCGCTCCAGTTCTTCCTACTTGATAAGAAACCGTTTCTAGGACCGTAGCTACTTGCTCAGCCTTATATTTGTATGAAATAGCCCATCTTGGTGATTTTGCTGTAAAACCTAAAAGCTCTTGATCTCTCAAATCATTGACTTTAATTACAATACCATCGATTTCAAAAGGAAGTTCATTCCTTTTATTCTCCCAACTATTGATGTACTTTAAAATATCTTCAATGGTATCTGCTTTAACCAATGTGTTTGGAACGGTGAATCCCCATGACCTGGCTTCAACCAGTGCCTGGTAATGATCTTTAAATCCTAAATTCTTACCTACCAATGCATATAACAGACAGCTTAATGGTCGCTGAGCTGTTTCTTTACTATCTTGTAATTTTAAGGATCCTGAAGCTGTATTTCTTGGATTCATATAAGGCTCTTCTCCTGCAGCAACACGACTTTCATTCAAAGCGGAAAAACCAGACAAAGGCATTACAATTTCTCCACGAATCTCAAATTCATCAGGGTAATTTCCCTGTAATTTAAGCGGGATATTAGGGATGGTTTTTGCATTTGCGGTAACCTCATCTCCTTGAGTTCCATCCCCTCGAGTCACAGCCTTAAGTAAATATCCGTTCTTATAAGTCAAATTAATTGAAGCACCATCGTACTTAAGTTCACAAGTAAAGCTAGGAACTTTTCCATCTAGATTTTTAACTATTCGGTCTACCCATTCTCTTATTTCGTCTTCAGAATAGGTGTTGCCTAGAGAATACATACGTTCAGCATGAACAATAGTTTTAAAATTTTTAGTGACATGTCCCCCAACTCTTTGAGTAGGTGAGTTTAAATCATTGAATTCAGAGTTTTTTTCCTCCAAGACCTGAAGCTCTTTCATTAAATGGTCAAAGTCAAAGTCGCTGATTAGACTTTTATCATTTACATAATATTCAAAATTATAGTAATGTAGTTTTGACCTTAGGGCTTCTATTTTATCTTTAATGTCGTTCATGTTTATGTTGTACTTTTTACAGCCTTAATCATTCGCGGTTTTTTAAGAAAATCTTTTCTAACCTCAACTGATTCAAAATTATGGTTTTTTAAAAAAGAGTAAAGTTCTTTAACAAAAATAGGATTAATTTCAAAATATAAGGCTCCTCCTTGATTCAGGTTTTTTTGGCCAAATTCAATTATTCTATTATAAAAAAGTAAAGGGTCGTTTTCTGGAACAAAAAGAGCTAGGTCTGGCTCATAAGCCAAAACATTATTTTTCATTTTACCTTTTTCTGAGGGAAGAACATAAGGGGGGTTGGATACAATGATATCTAAACCAATGGGCCAGGATGGTTCATCAAGAATGTCTTCAAGATAAAACTCAACGTCCAGTTCGTTGTTCTTCGCATTTTTCTTAGCAACCAATAATGCCTTTTCAGAAACATCAACAGCAGAAATTTTCCAATTTGGAGCACCTTGCTTTAAAGCTATTGCAATGCAGCCACTTCCGGTCCCAATATCTAAAATAGTTTTTGGGCTCGCATCATTTTCATTTTTCAAAATCCATTCAACCAATTCTTCTGTTTCGGGTCTTGGTATTAATACAAAACTGTTTACTTCAAAATCTAAATTCATGAAATGAGAAGTCCCTAATATATATTGGAGAGGCTTTTCTCTCTCTAAATCACGGAGCGCTAGACTTAATTTACTTAGCTCAAAATCAGATAATTGATAGTCCGGTTCTAAACCAAATTTCACTGCATCCCAACCAAAATAATTTTGAGTAATTCTTTTTAAAAAATCATCACTTTGTTCAACTGAAGAAACTTCTTTTAGTTGAGAACGGAAATATGATCTGAATTCAATTAATTTCATTTAAAGTCTTCTTGTTAACCAAACATTACATGAAGTATGCCCTGTTGTGCCCATTGGCCCATCGATGTATTCAAAGCCTTTTTTTATATATAGTTTTTGTGCAGCTTTCATATAAGGAAGGGTTTCTATATAACACAACTCAAAGCCCGCTTTTCTTGCGAAGTCTAGACAATGATTTATCATTTTTTCCCCTAATCCTTTTCCTCTGGCTTCTTCTAAAAAATACATTTTCTGCAATTCACAAACAGTTGGTTCTCCACCTTGCAAGGGAGCAATACCTGCCCCACCTATGATAATACCTTTTCCCTCTAAGACAAAATATACTGCCTTTTCTTTTAAATATGTTTTATGTATATAATCGAGCTCTGGATCAGCATAAGCCGTTCCGACTTTTGGAACTCCTATATCAACAAGCACTCGACGGATCACAGCAGCTAAAGCTGAATTGTCTTTTTCTAAAACTTCTCTAATTATTGTACTCTTCATTCAATTCTTTAGTATTTTTATACTTTATAAAAATAATACTATTTCATTTCTTAACATGAATAAAAAAGATCCGATTCATATAAAGTTCATGCAAAGATGTTTAGATCTAGCTAATAAAGGTTTGGGACAAACCTATCCCAACCCATTGGTAGGAAGTGTTCTTGTGTATAATGGAAAAATTGTAAGCGAGGGATGGCACCAAAAAAAAGGGGAAGCTCATGCCGAAGTTCATGCAATTAACAATTTAAAAAACAAAAGCATATTAAACCAATGCACTTTATATGTTAACCTAGAGCCTTGCAGTCATCACGGCTCAACTCCCCCATGCAGTGATTTAATTATTTTATCTGAAATTCCATGCGTAGTTATCGGCTGTTCTGATCCTTTTGGATTGGTAAATGGTAAAGGGATAAAAAAACTAAAAAAATCAGGGTGTGAGGTCCTTTTGGGAGTTTTAGAGGAAGAAGCAAAAGCAATAAACAAGCGGTTTTTTACATATCACAGAAAGAAAAGACCGTATATAATCTTAAAATGGGCTCAAAGCTCAGATGGATTTATTGCACCTACTAAAGAATCTAGATTATCAGAAGATCCGTTTTGGCTAACAAACGAAGCCTCCCAAACACTTTCGCATCTCTGGAGATCACAAGAACAAAGCATCTTGGTTGGAGTACAAACTGTTGTTGACGATAATCCTAGTCTTACTACCCGAAAAGTAAACGGAAATTCGCCCCTAAGAATTGTTATAGATCCTAAGGGTCGTATTCCTAAAGAATCAGCTCTTTTGAACGACAAAAACAATACATTAGTCATTTCATCACAAAAAGATGATACTATAGAAGAGGTTGTCGTATTAGATTTTACTTTAATTCTAGAAAAGCTTTGCTCTTTATTATATAACAGAAATATTCAGTCTGTAATAATTGAGGGGGGGAGTATAACTCTACAGGCTTTTATTGACTCGAATTTGTGGGATGAAGCTAGAGTATTTGTAACTCCAAGTATTCTGAAAGATGGAATTAAAAAACCGAAACTAGAAGGTACTGCTCAAGAATCTATTTTGATAGAAGAAGATCGACTTGATGTTTTCTATTCTAAGTACTAAATAATTCGCTAAACTCCTCTGGACAGCGAACAGGTTTTCTTGTTTTAGTATTTAAAAACGCTAAAGTGGTTTCTCCGTTACACACAATTTCATCTTTTTGGTTTTTTATTTCATAAGAAAAAATAATTTTTACCCTAGGAAGCTCTCTTAAAAAAATATAAATTGTTAATGAATCATCGAACAGAGCAGGAATTTTGTATGTTACTTTCACATCTATAACCGGCATTATCAAACCTTCTTTTTCCATTAAAGCATAAGATACGCCAAGGGCACTAAGCCACTCTAACCTAGCAACTTCAAAATACCTAAGATAATTACTGTGATGCACTACACCCATCTGGTCAGTTTCTCCATATCGCACAAGTAAGGGTTTAGATGTAAATTGCTTCATAATGTATATAATAAATAAGATTATTAAATATCCTATAATCTGCGAAAAAAAAACTTAAAAATCAATAGCAATATGACTTTTTTTTTAAAAAAAAAGTGTTAATATTTGTAATCCAATTCAGCTGATGTAATTTGCTTGAATTTAAAATAAGTTTGGTTTACCATTAATGCAAAAAACTGCTCAATCTTCCTGGGAAAAATGTCTTGAATTTATTCAAGACAACATTCAACCACAAGCATATAAAACTTGGTTTGAACCAATTGTTCCTGTCAAGTTAACTGATAAAGCATTGAGTATTCAGGTGCCTAGTAAGTTTTTTTATGAGTGGCTAGAAGAGCACTACGTGAAATTACTTAAAATAGCATTAACTCAGGAATTAGGTGAAGATGCCCGTCTAGTGTATATCATAAACATGGAAAATACACTTGGAAGTAAACAGCCTTTCACTGAAAGTATTCCAAGTTCACAACAATCACAAGTTCTCGCTCAAAATGTAGAAGCTCCGTTGAGTTCTCTGAATGCGGAATTAAAAAATCCTTTTGTTATTCCAGGGATTAGAAATTTACAAATCGAGTCTCAGTTAAATCCAAATTATAATTTTCAAAATTTCCTAGAAGGAGATTCAAATCGTTTAGCTCGCTCAGCTGGTTATGCTGTTGCCAATAAGCCAGGTGGAACTTCATTTAACCCCTTACTTATCTTTGGAAATGTAGGATTAGGTAAAACTCATTTAGCTCATGCAATTGGAGTTCAAATTAAAGAGAAATATACCGATAAGACTGTTCTATACATTTCTGCTGAAAAATTCACTCAACAGTATATAGAATCGGTTAAAAAGAATACTCGAAATGACTTCATTCATTTCTATCAAATTATTGATGTCTTAATTATCGATGACGTTCAATTCTTAGCTGGAAAAACAGGAACACAAGATGTGTTCTTCCATATATTCAACCACCTGCATCAAAACGGAAAGCAAGTAATCCTGACGTCGGATAAAGCGCCTGTTGACATGCAAGATATTGAGCAACGTTTATTGTCTCGATTCAAATGGGGACTTTCTGCTGAATTACAACAACCTGATTTTGAAACTAGAATTTCTATTTTAAAAAACAAACTCTATCGCGATGGTGTAGTAATCGAAGAACCAATTATTGAATATGTTGCTAAAAACATCAAATCAAACATAAGAGAATTAGAAGGTGCAATTATTTCATTGATAGCTCAGTCTTCATTCAATAAAGTCGAAATTACAATCGAATTAGCCAAAGAGATTGTTGAAAAATTCGTGAAACATACCAAACGAGAGGTTTCTATAGACTACATCCAAAAAGTAGTTTCAGAATACTTCCAAATGGATGTAGAAACACTCCAGTCCAAAACAAGAAAACGTCATATTGTTCAGGCAAGACAATTGGCAATGTATTTTGCTAAAAAATACACTAAAGCTTCATTAGCAAGTATCGGAAGTCAGATCGGTAAACGTGACCATGCAACTGTTCTTCATGCTTGCAAAACAGTTGATAACTTAACCTTTACAGACAAACAATTTAGAAAGTATGTCGAAGATCTCAATCAAAAGTTAACTTTATAGTTATCTAATTGATGAAAAAAGGAAATGTGCTTATGGTTTGCCTTGGGAACATTTGTAGATCACCACTAGCCCAGGGTATTTTTGAGCACTACTCTAACCATTTATCAATCAAAGTTGATTCTGCAGGGACAGCAAATTATCATACAGGAAATGCTCCAGACTCTAGAAGTATTAAAACTGCTGCAATACATGGAATAGACATCTCCCATCAGCAAGCCAGACATTTTATTGCAACTGACTTTAGATTATTTGATTACATCTATGTAATGGATCAAGAAAACATGGAAAATGTTTTAAAACTTGCACAATCAGAAGCAGACAAGAATAAAGTCAAACTTCTATTGGGTTCCGCAGAAGTTGAAGATCCTTATTATGGCAGTGAGCAAGAGTTTGAGTTGGTTTTTGATAAAATAGAAAAAGCCTGTAAACATATCTTAGCATCATGGAAACACTAGAACTACCTACAAAAAAAGGTGTTTTGTACTTAATACCTTCTCCGTTAGGAGGAAATGCGCCTATGGAGGTGCTCCCGCTTACTGTAAGGAAGGTAATTGAAGAAGTGACGCACTTTATCGTCGAGAACGAAAAGGACGCGCGTAGCTTCATTAAAAGAATAAATCCAAAGAAAGACCAAAACAGTCTAATCTTTTACCCTTTAAACAAATTCACTTTGCCCGAAGAGGTACTAACCTACCTTGACTCTATTCAAGAAGGTATTTCTATGGGAGTTATATCAGACGCTGGTTGCCCAGGGGTTGCTGATCCTGGAGCAGAAATTGTCAAGATGGCACATCGTAAGAACATAACCATCCGCCCTCTAGTTGGCCCTTCATCTATTTTAATGGCTGTAATGAGTTCTGGTTTAAATGGTCAAAATTTCGCATTCAACGGATATATTCCTATTGATAAGTCCAAAAGAAAAAAAGAAATTAAAAAACTAGAAAAAAAATCTTTTGATTACAATCAGTCTCAAATTTTTATAGAAACTCCCTATCGAAATGACCAAATGCTTCAAGATCTTATTAATTCGTTAGATAGAAATACTGATTTATGTGTTGCCTGCGACATTACTCTTTCTACAGAATTCATAAAGACATACTCAATAAAACAATGGAAGAAAATGAAATTATCTCTTCACAAACGACCTGCAATTTTTATAATCCATAAGGATCCGCTATCTATATAGTTTTTGGCTATTTATCCAACGATAATAGGCTTTACTGTTTCGAAGATGTTGCCAATACGTCTTGGAAAAAGTATGGTAACCGGGTTGCTTTGGGTTTGCAACAAAATACAGAAATTTGTGAGAGTCTGGATTTAAAACCGCATCTATAGAGCTGATGTCTGGCATTGTAATTGGACCAGGAGGTACTCCTTTATTTTTGTAAGTATTGTAAGGAGATTCTATTCTTAAGTCATTTTTCAAAACCCTTCTTATGATTGTGTCAAAATTTTGAAAACTAATTTTTAAAGCATAAATAACCGTAGGATCTGCCTCTAATCGCATTCGTTTTGTTACTCGGTTTAAGTATACAGCGGCAACCTTAGGCCGTTCGTCAATCTTAACAGTTTCTTTTTGAACTATAGCCGCCAAAGAACTTACTTGCAATGGACTAAGACTAATCTTTTTTGCTTGCTCTAAGCGAGTGGGATTCCAAAATAGATTGTACTCTTTTAACATTCTACTTCTAAAACCTTCAGCAGTAGTGTTCCAAAAGAACTCATATGAATTAGGAAGATACATGGACAAAGCATTTTCTTTGGTGAAATTATTCAACTCAAGAAACTCATTTTCTCTAAAAGCAGTAATTAAAGTTAGGCTATCGGCATCAATTTGTTTTGATATTCTTGCGGCTAGATTCTCAAGACGCTCTTGGTTATTGAACACAACTTTTATAGGGGTATTTTTCCCTCTAAGAACATTAACTATTTCGTGATTATTTAGCCCGTTAGATATGATATACTTCCCTCCTTTCACCCGCTCTGAATAACCTTTTTTAATTGCAGCTAACTTGAAATCATCAACAGACAATAAGATGTTTTCTAAATCAGAAACTAACTCAGTAAAACTAGTGTCGTTACTTATAAAAACATACGATTCTGAATTTGAAAACGCTGTATTGGGCATAAAAAAAACACGATAAAAGCTATAGGTGAAGTAAATTCCAACTAACATTCCAAGAAGGACTATTGTTTTTAATATTTTTCTTTTATGCATGTAATGTTTTTTGAACCATAATTTCATCATGGAATTCGTTTTTATAAAAATTCCAATCTTTTTTAACACCCGTCTCTAAGTATCCAACTGATTTAAACAACTTAAGGCTGGGCTTATTATCAAATGAAATTCCCGCATAAAGCTGATGTAAATGTATATTTTCAAATGCTATTTTCTCTACTAATTGCAAACCTTTTTTAGCATAACCATTTCTTCTCCATTTATCTAATATCACAATTCCTATCGCTGCACGCGAATGATTTTTCTTATAATCAAAAAGATCTACTAAACCCAATCTATTCATTTTGGAGTCGATTAACACAAAACGAACTTGACCTGCAGTAGTTATATCTTCTTTAGCGTTTTTAATGTATTCTGTCAAAACTTTTTTAGAATATGGTTCCGTTGTATTTGAATGTCTCCACAAGGTAGAATCGTTTTCTATCAGATCTAAGAATTCAAGGTCCGATGAATCTATATAACGCAAACTAAGAGTCGTATTCACAATTAAATTTTAATAGTTCCACTAAAAACTTGCTTTGCTGGGCCTGACAAAAACACCTGAGAATATAGCTCCTCAGTCACATTAAATGTAACCCGAAGAATACCTCCAGCTACTTTTATCTCAATATTATTCGAATCTGTTTTCTTGTTTTTATGCATCGCTATCGCAACAGCTGTAGCACCTGTTCCACAAGATAGAGTTTCGTCTTCAACACCACGCTCATATGTTCTAATAGCAAATTGGTTATTACTTATTTGCTCAACAAAGTTAACATTGGTTCCCGTCTTGTTATAAGGAGCACCCTCTCGAATTTTTTTTCCAATAGCAAAAACATCAAAAGTCTTCAAGTCTTCAACCATTTGGACATGATGTGGAGAGCCTGTGTCCAAAAAGGAGTGCTTATCAAAGGTTTCTATTTTATTTACATCATGCATTTGTAAATAAATAATTTCGTTTGCTATAATAGCAGTGTGCATACCATCCGATGCTTCAAAAGTTGTTTTATTGTCTATAAGTTTAAGAAAATCTGCAAAAGCTACGGTACATCGAGCTCCGTTTCCACACAAAGAGCCTTCCTTTCCATCTGCGTTATAATAACACATTTTGAAGTCAGAAATTTCTGAATTTTCAAGTAATATTAAGCCATCACAACCTATACCAAAGCGGCGGTCACAAAGTTGTGAAATGAATGTTGTATTATCTTTTGGAAATACTTTAAAACGATTATCAATTAAGACAAAGTCATTTCCAGTTCCTTGATATTTATAAAAATCTTGTTCCATACAAATGCAAATTTACACATTATTTTTTGTTAGATAGAGATGTTAAAAGCACGTTAAACCAACAAAAAACTAAGAAACTGTTTTATAATTTAGAGGAATAAATAAAATCTTATGAAAACTATATTAAAAATCTGTTTAGTCTCTATCATTAGCTCAGGGCTCACTTTTATGTTCATGATTTCGTTTTATAGTCCTGAATATAAAGATACTATCGAGAATTCGAATTCAATCATTCCTATAAATTATACACCTAATAATATAAATAACATTGCAACTCCATCTGATTTTGTTCTAATAGCAAACAGAAGTATTGATGCGGTTGTACATGTAAAGAACATTGCGAATAGTTCAGATGAGGGTAGTTATATGGATTACTTTTTAGGTCAAGGAAGAAGATCTAAAATAGGTACAGGCTCTGGAGTTATTGTTTCTCCAGACGGTTATATTATGACAAATAACCATGTCATCGAAGGGGCAAAAACCCTGGAAGTGACAACAAACGACAATAAAAGATATATTGCAACTCTTGTAGCCACCGACCCAGTTACCGATATAGCAGTTCTAAAAGTAGATACAGATAAACCGCTTCCTTATCTTTTTTTTGGAGATTCTAATGAATCTAAAATTGGAGAATGGGTATTGGCTATTGGCAATCCTTTTAATCTTAACTCAACTGTAACCGCTGGAATTATTAGTGCTAAATCCAGAGACTTAAATAAACGTGATTCTAAAAACCAATCCTATATCCAAACGGATGCTGCTGTTAATATGGGAAATAGCGGAGGGGCATTGGTTAATACTTCTGGTGAATTAATCGGGATTAATACTGCAATAACATCGATGAGTGGGGGGTTCGAAGGATACTCATTTGCTATTCCAAGTAATATTGCTCGCAAAGTTTTTGAAGATCTTGTTGAGTTTGGGAGTGTTAAAAAAGGTTTAATAGGGATTTATGGTACTCCTGTGACTCCAGACTTAGTCGCTTCTGAGCGCTTAGGCCTTTTGGAAGGTGTTTATATTATTGATATCCAAAAAGGAATGGGAGCAGAAAAAGCCGGTTTGTTAGAAAAAGACATCATTACGCAAATAGACAACATCAAGATTAAGACATTTTCGGACCTCACAGGATACATAGAAAGTAAACACCCCGGCGATAAAGTGAATGTAAAATATTACAGAAACGGCAAAGCAAAATCTACGGATGTAACCCTAGAAGTAATTAAGCAAACTAATTTTTTAAAAATGTCACTGGAGAATTTTTCAACTGAAGAAAAAAATGAAATGAATTTGAGTTATGGTCTAAAAGTCATGGAGTCCGGAGCTTATCTTTATGAAATTGAAGCAAATTCAGTTTTACTTAAAGTAAATGATCAACCACTTTATACCATTGACGATCTGAGACAATTTAGTCTTACCAACATTCGTAATCTAGAATACCTAAGCCCCCTCGGAGAAAAAGAGCGCATTTCATTTAGACAAAGATAGATTCTCTTCGAATAACATTCTAAGATTACAAAGTCTCGGTTAATTTAAAAAAACTGCATCTTTGTACTTTAAAGATTTTTCATGCGCATAGACATTATCACCTTATTTCCAGAACTCCTTATAAGTCCTTTCGAAGCTTCGATTGTAAAACGTGCAATTGAAGGAAAAAAAGTAGATGTTGTTTTTCATAATCTTCGTGACTATACAGTATCTAAACACAAACAAGTTGATGATGCACCCTTTGGAGGTGGTGCAGGAATGGTAATGATGATTGAACCTATAGATAAGTGCATTACCAAACTTAAAGCAGAACGTAGTTATGATGAAATAATCTATATGACCCCTGATGGAGAACAATTGAATCAAAAAATTTCTAATGAATGTTCCCTGATGCAAAATATCATCCTTTTATGTGGACATTATAAAGGAGTTGATCAGCGGGTTCGTGATCATTTCATAACTCGAGAAATTTCTATTGGAGATTTTGTGTTATCCGGAGGTGAACTTGCGGCAGCTGTTTTTTGTGACAGTATTATTCGTTTAATCCCTGGTGTTTTAGGAAATGAATCCTCAGCATTAAGTGATAGTTATCAAGATAATTTACTCGCTCCGCCTATATATACGCGCCCAGCAAACTATAACGGATGGGAAGTTCCCGAAATCTTAACTTCAGGAAACACACCGGCTGTGGACCTTTGGAGAGAAGAGCAGGCTTTTGAAAGAACTCAAAAATTAAGACCCGACTTATTGGAGGATTAAAAATAAATTCCAAAATTTACCTTTCTTATCTTCATAGAAGAAACAACTCAAATAGCTGTTCATTTTTTAGACGATTACTACAGTATTCACATCGAATTTTAAATTAAAAAAAAGTTTTATTAATTTTTTTTACAAAAAAGGGAAAACAAAAATAAAATTATTGGTACTTTTGCACTCGCAATGTAACCTCTGACGAAAATCGTGCATGTTGCTTGTTACAATTATTTAAGAATATCTAATGGAGTCATTAATTAATTTTGTTCAGGACCAATTCATCGAAAAGAAAGAATTTCCTGAATTTTCAGCTGGAGACACAATCACAATTTATTACGAAATCCGAGAAGGAGAAAAAGTAAGAACTCAGTTTTACAGAGGTGTTGTTATTCAAATTAAAGGTACTGGTTTATCTAAAACCTTTACAATTAGAAAAATGTCTGGAGAAATTGGAGTTGAACGTATCTTCCCAATCAATCTTCCTGCGCTTCAAAAAATCGAAGTTAACAAACGTGGAACTGTAAGAAGAGCACGTATCTATTACTTCAGAGAATTACGCGGCAAAAAAGCTCGTATCAAAGAGCGTCAATACAAATAAAAATTTAAAGGTCGCTATAGCGACCTTTTTTATGAACTAAAGTTAAACTCTATACCTTAATATTATTATTGAAGTATAATTTAAAAATATAAAAATGTCTAAAATAAAAGTTGCTAATCCAGTAGTTGAAATCGATGGAGATGAAATGACTCGTATCATCTGGAAGTTTATCAAAGAACAATTGATTTTACCTTACCTTGATGTTGAATTACTTTATTATGATCTTGGAATCGAAAAACGTGATGAAACCAATGATCAAATTACGGTTGATGCTGCCGAAGCAATAAAAAAATATAATGTTGGAATTAAATGTGCTACCATAACTCCAGACGAGAATCGTGTTGTAGAATTTGATTTGAACAGAATGTATCGTTCTCCAAATGGAACCATCCGTAACATTGTTGGTGGAACTGTTTTTAGAGAACCTATTATTATGAGTAACGTGCCTCGCTATGTTCAGGGATGGACGAAGCCTATTTGTATTGGTCGACATGCTTTTGGAGATCAATATAAAGCCACAGATACTGTCATTACAGGTAAGGGTAAACTTACTATGACATTTACTCCAGAAGACGGTAGTGAAGCTCAATCATGGGAAGTATATGACTTCCAAGAGAACGGAGTTGCTATGTCTATGTATAACATCGACAGTTCTATCTTTGGTTTTGCTCGTTCTTGTATGACACGAGCTCTAGACAAAGGATGGCCGCTTTACTTGTCTACAAAAAACACCATCATGAAAGCTTACGACGGTCGTTTTAAAGATATTTTTCAAGAAGTTTTTGATGCAGAATTCAAAGACAAATTTGAAGAGGCAGGTATTACATATGAGCACCGTTTAATAGACGATATGGTTGCTGCATGTATGAAATGGAGCGGAGGTTTCGTTTGGGCTTGTAAAAACTATGATGGGGATGTACAATCTGATACTGTAGCACAAGGATTTGGTTCATTAGGTCTTATGACTTCCACTTTGGTAACTCCCGATGGAATTACAATGGAAGCAGAAGCTGCTCACGGAACAGTTACTCGTCATTTCAGACAACACCAACAAGGAAAAGAAACTTCTACCAACCCAATTGCATCAATTTTTGCTTGGACTCGTGGTTTAGCCCACCGAGGGAAACTTGACGAAAACCAAGAACTAATTGACTTCTGCACTGCACTAGAAGAAGTTTGTATTGAAACTGTTGAAAGTGGAAAAATGACTAAAGATTTAGCCGTTTTAATTCATGGAAAAGAAATGAACGAATCTAATTACCTTACAACTCAAGGATTTTTAGCCGCACTAAAAGAAAATCTGGACAAGAAACTTTCTTAATACATTAAAAAAACTCCATAATTGTGGAGTTTTTTTTTGCTTTGTTTTGAAAAAATCGACTATTTTTAAGAATGGTATTTACAAAAATAACGGAGCAAGACTCTTTACACATCAACTTAGAACAAAAATCAGTTCAAGAGTTACTGCAAGGAATTTATCAAGAAGACCAAAAAGTAATTGGTGCTGTAGAACTTGTTTTGCCTGAAATAGAAATATTAATTTCTAGAGTAGTTGCTCAACTTAAAAAAGGAGGGCGCTTATTTTACATTGGTGCTGGAACAAGTGGTCGATTAGGGATTTTAGATGCTTCGGAATGCCCCCCTACTTTTGGAAGTGATCCAGACCAAGTTATTGGAATTATTGCTGGAGGAAAAACTGCAGTATATAGGGCGGTTGAAAATGCAGAGGATAATATTAATCAAGGATGGATTGACCTTCAGGGATATGGAATTTCATCTAATGACATAGTTATTGGAATAGCAGCTTCCGGAACAACTCCTTATGTAATAGAGGCGCTTCGAAACGCCCGGGGTCATCAAATTCCTACAGGAAGTATCTGTTGTAATCCAAACAGTCCATTGTCTGCAGTGTCCGATTTTCCAATCGAAGTAATTGTGGGACCTGAATTTGTAACAGGTAGCTCAAGAATGAAAGCAGGAACTGCTCAGAAGTTAATTTTAAACATGATATCTACTGCTTCCATGATTCAACTGGGGCATATCAGAGGAAATAAAATGGTCGATATGCAAATGACCAATGAAAAACTAAAAAAGAGAGCTATTAAAATAGTACAAGAACAACTTTCAATTTCAAAGAAAGAAGCTAAAGCACTAATTTTAAAACATAAAAGCATTCGCATAGCACTAGATCAATATACTTCCAATGAATAAAGAAAAGATTTCAAAAGGGTTTAATAAGGTGTTCTGGACAATTGTTTTATGTTTTATTGCGCCCGTTATTGTCTCTCAAGCATTTAAAAACGAAGGACACCCCTTTTACTGGCCTGTGTTAGTTATTGGAGTTGTCCTGTTATTACTAACGATATGGCTTGGTTACAAAGGAGTTTCCACCCTTGTTGATGGCCTTTTAGATGACAAGAAAAAAAAACAGGATTAATCATACAGGTTATTGTCTGACTAACAACAAGGTATTATCTTTACAACTTATTAAATAAAAGTATGATCGCAATTACTCTTCCAGACGGATCCGTTCGTGAATTTGAAAACGAACTAACCGTTTTAGATGTAGCTAAAGATATTAGCGAAGGTTTGGCTCGTAATGTCCTTTCTGCTCGTTTTAACAATACCATAATTGAAGCTTCTGCTGTTATTACCTCAAGTGGTGAATTGAAACTATATACATGGAATGATGATGAAGGGAAAGCGGCTTTTTGGCACTCCTCTGCTCATGTTCTAGCGCAGTCTATTTTAGCACTTTATCCAAAAGCTAAATTAACGATTGGCCCTGCTATTGAAAATGGGTTTTATTACGATGTAGATTTTGGAGATGTTGCGTTTTCCGAAAATGATCTTCAAAAACTAGAACAGCAATTTCTAACATTTGCGCGCCAGAAGTTTGAATTCAAAATGCGTGACTCTTCTAAGGCAGATGCTTTAGCGTTTTATAAGAATGAAAACAACCCTTTTAAGGTTGAATTGATAGAAAACCTTGAAGACGGAACAATCACTTTTTGTGATCATTCTGATTTCACCGATTTGTGTCGAGGAGGTCATCTTCCTAATACGGGGTTCATAAAAGCAATTAAATTATTAAGTGTTGCCGGAGCATACTGGCGAGGAGATGAAAAAAAACCACAACTTACAAGAATATATGGAATTTCATTTCCAAAACAAAAAGAACTTACTGCCTATTTAGAACTTTTAGAAGAAGCTAAAAAAAGAGACCACAGAAAACTAGGGAAAGAACTTGATTTATTTACTTTTTCTAAAAAAGTAGGTCAAGGTCTTCCACTATGGCTTCCTAAGGGAGCCGCGCTAAGAGAACGATTAGAGAACTTCCTCAAAGCTGCCCAAAAGAAAGCTGGATATGAGCAAGTAATTTCTCCTCATATCGGTAGTAAAGAACTTTACATGACTTCAGGTCATTACGAAAAATATGGTGCCGACAGCTTTCAACCAATAGAAACTCCTCACGAGGGAGAGACTTTCTTACTAAAACCAATGAATTGCCCTCACCATTGTGAGATTTACAACGCACGTCAATGGAGCTATAAGGACCTTCCTAAGCGTTATGCGGAGTTTGGCACTGTATATCGTTACGAGCAAAGCGGAGAGCTTCACGGCCTTACACGTGTTCGTGGATTCACTCAAGACGATGCTCATATTTTCTGTATGCCAAGTCAGTTGGATGAAGAGTTTAAAAAAGTTATCGATCTGGTTCTTTATGTCTTCAGCTCTTTAGGTTTTGAAAACTTTACAGCTCAGGTATCTTTGCGTGATCCAGAAAAAGCAGAAAAATATATTGGCTCTGATACAAATTGGGAATTAGCAGAAAGTGCAATCATCAATGCGGCAAACGAAAAAAATTTAAATTACGTTATTGAATATGGTGAAGCTGCTTTTTATGGTCCAAAACTTGATTTTATGGTCAAAGATGCATTGGGAAGAAAATGGCAATTAGGCACGATACAGGTAGACTATAACTTGCCTGAGCGATTTGAACTTACCTACAAAGGAAGTGACAATGAACTTCATCGTCCGGTAATGATTCATCGAGCTCCTTTTGGAAGTTTAGAACGATTTGTAGCAATTTTACTAGAGCATACAGGTGGAAATTTCCCACTTTGGTTAACCCCAGAACAGGTAATTATACTTTCTGTAAGTGAGAAATATGAAAAATACGCTGAAAAAGTTTCAAATGAGCTGGAAAATCACGAAATTCGCGCCCTCGTGGACAATAGAAATGAGACTATTGGAAAGAAAATTCGCGATGCTCAATTGAGCAAGTTCCCTTACATGCTCATTGTAGGAGAAAAAGAGGCCGCAGACGGAACCGTTTCTGTCCGCGAACGTAAACAAGGAGATATAGGCAGCATTAGCATTGCTACCTTCATAGATAATATAAAAATTGAAATAGATAAGACTGTTTCGAAGTTTGAAGTTTAACTAAAAAAATAGAGTCATAGCAATACGGAGAAAAAGGAGCAATCGTCCAGGTCGTGTAATCAAAGTTGATCCCCATAAGATCAATCAAAAAATTACTGCACAAGAAATTCGCTTGGTTGGAGATAATGTAGAAATAGGTGTTTACAACTTACCTAAGGCACTTGCGTTAGCACGTGAGCTTGAATTAGATTTAGTGGAGATATCTCCTAACGCAACCCCTCCTGTTTGTAAAATTCTTGAGTACAAAAAGTTTTTATACGAGCAAAAGAAAAGAGATAAAGCGCTTAAATCTAAAGCAACTAAAGTAATCATAAAAGAAATTCGATTCGGTCCACAAACCGATGAACATGATTATGAGTTTAAGAAAAAGCACGCAATTAAATTCTTGACCGAAGGAGCAAAGCTTAAGGCTTTTGTGTTTTTTAAGGGAAGGTCAATTATTTTTAAAGAACAAGGACAGATTCTTTTACTTCGATTAGCTCAAGACCTAGAAGATTTAGGAAAAGTAGAACAGCTTCCTAGATTAGAAGGAAAAAGAATGACCATGTTCATCAGTCCGAAGAAAAAATAACGAGTACTAATTTAATACCAATAGAATGCCTAAAATGAAAACTAAATCCAGTGCCAAAAAGCGATTCAAGCTTACAGGAACTGGTAAAATCAAAAGAAAGCATGCGTTTAAGAGCCATATCTTAACGAAGAAGTCAAAAAAGCGTAAGCTTAAACTGACCCATTCAGGATTAGTTCATGAAAGCGATGTAAAAAGTATCAAGATGCAATTACGTTTACAATAAACGTAATTCAACTTAGGTTCAATCAAATTTAACCCTGTTATGGGCAACTAAAAACAGAAAGCGTAGTGTAACTACCGCCTATAACAAAACAGAAAAAATATGCCAAGATCAGTAAACGCAGTTGCCAAAAGAGCACGTAGAAAAAAAGTCCTTAAACAAGCAAAAGGATATTTCGGTCGCCGTAAAAATGTATGGACGGTAGCCAAAAACGCAGTAGACAAAGCAATGCTTTATGCTTACCGCGATAGAAAAACCAACAAAAGAAACTTCAGAGCCCTTTGGATTACTCGTATTAACGCTGCAGCGCGTCTTCACGGATTGTCTTACAGTCAGTTTATGGGGAAAGTGAAAGCTAATGAAATTGAATTGAACCGAAAGGTTTTAGCAGATTTAGCAATGAATCATCCAGACGCTTTTAAAGCTGTTGTTGACAAAATAAAATAAATACTCACACTATTATTACTGAAAAAAAATCAGCCTAATGGCTGATTTTTTTGTTTAAAAAGTAAGCATCTTTTTAAAAAGGCATATCGTCGTCGTCGCTTCCAAAAGCATCATTAGGAATAGGAAGGGAATCAGAGTTGATAGGAGATTCATTCATTTTAGACTGAAATTCAAAGGAAGGGTCAAAACTTTCTAAGTTATCAAACTTCCCTAAATGACCGATGAATTTTAAACGAATGTTATCTAATCCACCATTTCTGTGTTTAGCTACAATAAACTCTGCTTGACCTTCAGAGGGAGTACGATCATCGTCATCCCATTCATCTATTCCATAATATTCTGGTCGATAGATAAAAGAAACAATATCTGCATCTTGCTCAATTGCTCCAGACTCACGAAGATCGGAAAGTAATGGACGCTTGGTCCCTCCCCTCGTTTCTACAGCACGAGAAAGCTGAGAAAGTGCAATTACTGGAATATCTAATTCTTTTGCGAGTGCCTTCAAGTTTCTTGAAATAGTTGAAATTTCTTGTTCTCTGTTTCCTGCTTTGTTTGACGTTCCTGCAGTCATTAGTTGAAGGTAGTCTACTACAATTAGTTTAATGCCATGTTGAGATGACAATCGCCTTGCCTTAGCACGTAGATCAAAAATTGATAAGGAAGGAGTGTCATCTATAAATAGTGGAGCTCGTTCCAAATCTCCAACTTTAACATTAAGTTGTTCCCATTCATGACTCGCTAACTTACCTGTTCTCAATTTCTCTGAAGAAAGTCCAGTTTCTGCAGAAATTAGTCGAGTAATTAACTGAACCGAAGACATTTCAAGAGAGAAAAAAGCAACAGGAGCTTGTTGTATTACGGCTATGTTTCTAGCCATAGAAAGCGTTAATGCAGTTTTACCCATACCCGGACGTGCCGCTATAATAATTAAATCGGAGGGCTGCCAGCCCGAAGTTAAAGCATCTAACTTTTCAAAGCCTGTTGCAACACCACTTAAACCATCCCGCTTTGCAATCTCTTCAATACGCTTTTTTGCTTGTATTACAAGGTTTTGAGCTGTTTCGGAAGATTTCTTGATGTTTCCTTGAGTAATGTCATATAACTTTGATTCTGCAACATCTAAGAGGTCAAATACGTCAATTGATTCTTTAAAAGCATCATCAATAATTTCATTTGAAATCTTAATTAAGCTTCGTTGAATGAATTTTTGTAAAATTATACGGGCGTGAAATTCAATATGTGCAGAAGTAGATACTTTTTTGGATAACTGTACAAGGTAAAAATCTCCTCCTATTTTATCAAGTAATCCCATTTTGCGTAACTGTGCAGAAACGGTAAGTAGATCGATCGGCTCGGAAGTTTCGAATAGGGAATGTATTGCCTTGAAAATGTGTTGGTTTGCCTCTTTATAGAATGCCTCAGGCTGAAGAATATCAATTACCTCATCGACCCCTTTTTTATCAATCAGCATAGCACCAATAACGGCTTCTTCTAGATCAACAGCTTGTGGAGGAATCTTACCTCTTTCAAGACTAACAACGTTTCCAGCAGAAATGGCTGGAGCTATAATTGACTTTCTGTTTTCCATTTATCGAAAGTAATTATAATAAAATAAAAGTCACTTATTAAATCAAAACGAGATATAACCCAAGTTTGAACAAAAAGTCGTTTATAACTATTTTATTTTGTTGATAAGCGAAATTTATTCGTCAAAAATCCCCATTTTAGTGAATTTTAATCGTCTTGATTTTATTAATTCAGTAGACTTTAATAAGTCTAAAACTTTAAAAGATTTTAGAATTTCATCTTGAACAGATTTAAAAGTTTGTTCACGATCATAATGTGCGCCTCCTAATGGTTCTTTTATAATTTTGTCTATGAGCTTTGACTTTTTCATATCGGTAGCTGTAAGTTTAAGGGAATCAGCTGCCTGCTCTTTATACTCCCAGCTTCTCCACAAAATGGAGGAGCATGATTCCGGAGAAATCACAGAATACCATGTGTTTTCAAGCATAAAAATACGATCACCTACTCCAATCCCTAAAGCACCACCAGAAGCACCTTCACCTATAATAACAGTAATAATAGGTACTTTAATTGATAGCATTTCGAATATGTTCCGAGCAATAGCCTCACCTTGTCCGCGCTCTTCTGCCTCAAGTCCAGGATATGCACCAGGTGTATCAATTAGTGTTACTATTGGAATTCCAAATTTTTCAGCAGACTTCATCAAGCGTAAAGCTTTTCTGTAGCCTTCTGGGTTTGCCATTCCAAAGTTTCTGTATTTTCGGGTAGTTGTATTGTATCCTTTTTGAGTTCCTATAAACATGAATGATTGGTTCCCGATTTTTCCGAGTCCACCAATCATTGCTTTGTCGTCTTTTATATTTCGGTCTCCGTGAAGCTCCAAAAAAGAATCTCCACAAATGGCTTTAATATAATCGAGCGTATAGGGTCTTGAAGGGTGTCTAGATAATTGTACACGCTGCCAAGCAGATAAATTTTGATAAATTTCTTTTTTAGTTTCAATTAACTTTTTTTCTAGCTGATCACAAGTATCAGTAACGTCAATTTCACTTTCATTTCCAATAATTTTACATTTATCAAGTTGTTCAATAATGTCTTTTACTGGAAGTTCAAAATCTAAATATTCCATAATAATTTTCTTAGGGGCTAAAGTATAAATTTTTAGTAATTGGAACTAGTTTTTTTTTAATTTGCGTGCTTTATAAATTCCATTCCCTAAAACAGAAATAAGAATAATCAAAACTCCTACATAAAAATTGAAACTCATGATTTCTTTTTCTCCAAAAATATAAATAGAAAATAGAATTGCATATACCGGTTCCATATTTAAAGATATCATAATAGTATAGGGTGAAAGTTCTTTCATTATTTCTACTGAGGCAATAAAAGCATAGGCAGTACAAATAGAAGCCAAAATAAACATCCAAAGTAAATCATTTAGACTCCAAACGAAGAAATTTTCTGGAATATCCATTGTGAAAATAAGCCATAACGACAGAGATATACCCCCCATCAATAATTGATAAAATGAAATTGAAGTAGCTTCGTAGTGTTTTATTAATTTTCCGTTAAGCAAGGTGAATAATACGGAAAGTAAGGTCGATAATAAGGCTATATAAATTCCTAGGGAGGAATTTTGCTCTGCCTTAAAAATCAAACTCAGACCCAAGACTACAAAAACCCCAAAGAATACTTCATAAGGTCTAATTCTTCTTTTATAAAAAATTGGTTCTAAAATCGAAGTCATCAAAGAGGCAGAAGACATAACAGATAAAGTAATCGATACCGAAGAAATCTTAATTGCATGAAAAAATAAAATCCAGTGGACGGAAATAAGCAATCCGCCTAAAAAAAAAGAGAACATTGCTTTTGGGGTTACTTTAAACAAACTTGGTTTAAGAAATATAAAATACAAAGCAATTAAAATAGATGCAATAACAACTCTAAACCAAACTATCTCAAAAGAACTTTTCTGAATCAAAGCTCCTAGAATAGAAGTAAACCCCCATATAAATACCAAGAAATGAAGATGAATAAGACTTTTGGATCTAGCGTTTAGCATAGGCTAATAAAACAATTGCAAGAAGACCAAACACCCCTAAAGGCAGCCAAGCTCCTATAGCAGGAGATAAATCTGTTTTATCAACTAAAACACCAAATATTTTATCAAAAAAGATAAAGGTAAACCCAGTAATAATTCCAAAGGCAAGATTAACTCCCATCCCTCCCCTTCTTTTAAAAGATGATACGGCAACTGCAATAATGGTTAATATAAAAACAGACAAAGGAATAGCATATCTTTTATGACGAACCAAAAGGTGAACATCAATTAAAGGGGAACCACTTCGCTTCTCTTCGGCTATAAATTTATTCAATTCACCTAAAGAAAGTGTCTCTGCTAAATAGTTAAGCGGTGCTAAATCTTGAATTTCAAATCCGAAAATTGTATCCTTACGATTTTCTTGTTCATAGAGTTCATCGTTAGCTCTGAAAGTGCGTTTGCGGTAATTAATGAGTCTAAAATTGGAGTCTTTTTCGACCCATCGTATGGTTTGAGCAAAAATTTTAAATTTCAAATCTTCTCCCTTGAAATGTTCTAAAGTAAAGTTGTTTGCTCTTTTTCGTTTGGGGTCGTAACTGCTTACGTAAATAAATTCGTTATCATTAATTTGCTTATATAAATTGGAGGTCGTTCTGTCGTTTTTTTTCCTACTAATGTATTTATATTTGAACTCTTTAAATCCTCTGCTGGCCTCGGGTACTATAAACATTCCTGCCAGAAAAGCAAAAAAAGCAACAACAGAAGCTGCAATTAGGAAGGGTCTTAAATATCGATAAAACGAAACTCCAGAACTCAAAATAGCTATAATTTCAGAGTTGTTTGCCAACTTGGAAGTAAACCAAATAATCGCTAAGAATATAAAAACGGGATATAATAAATTCCCAAAATACCAAGTGAAATTAATATAGTATTCTATAATGGCGTCCAATGGAATTTCTTTCTCTTTGAACTTATCAATTTTCTCAGCAACATCTACCATAATACCAATAGGTATAAACATAAGTAACATTACTGCAAATGTTCCTAGGTAGTGTTTAATTATGTAGAGATCAATTTTTTTTAACAAAGCTATAGACGTTTATCCATGTTTTTAACCATTTGTTCTTTCCAGCTGTAAAAGTCTCCTGCAATGATTCTTTTTCTTGCTTCTCGCATCAACCACAAATAAAAACCTAAATTATGAATGGTTGCAATTTGCTTTCCGAGCATTTCATTAACCTTAAATAGATGTCTAAGATACGCTTTTGAATAATCTGTATCAACAAAAGTATATCCAGCTTCGTCGATTACAGAAAAATTGTCTTCCCACTTCTTGTTTTTGATATTTATCGAACCGTCTGCCGTAAAAAGCATCCCGTTTCTCGCATTTCTTGTTGGCATTACACAATCAAACATATCAACACCCAGAGCTACATTTTCGAGTAAATTTATTGGTGTTCCTACTCCCATTAAGTAACGGGGTTTATCTTCAGGCAAAACACTACAAACTACTTCAGTCATGGCATACATTTCTTCAGCAGGCTCTCCAACCGAAAGGCCTCCAATTGCATTTCCTGCTGCACCCTTACTCGCTATATATTCTGCAGATTGCAGACGTAAGTCTTTGTAAACACTCCCCTGAACAATGGGGAAAAATGTTTGTGTATAATCATATAAAAAAGGACTTTTTTCGTTTTGAATTAAGCAGCGTTCCAACCAGCGATGGGTCATGTGTATAGACCTTTTCGCATAACTGTAATCACAAGGATATGGTGTACATTCATCAAAAGCCATGATGATGTCAGCTCCAATTTTTCTTTGAATGTCAATTACATTTTCTGGAGTAAATAAGTGCATAGACCCGTCTAAATGAGACTTGAATTTAACTCCCTCTTCTTTAATTTTTCTGTTTGCAGAAAGAGAATATACTTGATACCCTCCTGAATCTGTTAGAATTGGTCGCTTCCAATTCATGAATTTATGGATACCTCCAGCTTGTTGGATAATGTCTGTCTTGGGTCTTAGGTATAAATGATATGTATTTCCTAGGATAATATCTGGGTTTACCTCGTTTTCTAGATCTCTTTGGTGCACCCCTTTAACTGTTGCAGCAGTTCCAACAGGCATGAAAATTGGTGTTTCAATAACACCGTGATCGGTGGTAATTGAACCAGCCCGGGCTTTACTGTTTGGATCGCTTGCAATACGTTCGAATTTCATAAATAAAAAATATTGCCAAAGGTAACGAACTTGCCCCTACTGAAGCACCACTTTTTGAATTTTAGCAAAATGTTAAAGAAGACGTTAATAAGTATTTCAGATAAGCTTGTACACGCTTCTCAAAAATGTATTTTTGTAATAAATATCATTTAAATTCATGCAAACACAAACAATACTAGAACAAACCGTTTCACAAGTTCGAAGAGATATCTTAAGAATGGTTCACAAAGTAAATTCAGGTCACCCTGGAGGTTCTTTAGGCTGTACAGAGTTTTTAGTAAGTCTATATAACGAAGTAATGGACCTCAAAGAAGGGTTTGATATGAACGGAGAAAACGAAGATGTATTCTTCCTTTCTAACGGTCATATTTCTCCTGTTTTTTATAGTGTTTTGGCACATAAAGGATACTTTCCAGTTAAAGAACTTAGCACCTTTAGATTAATAAACTCAAGATTACAAGGCCATCCAACGACTCATGAAGGTCTTCCAGGTATTCGAATAGCATCTGGATCACTTGGCCAAGGTCTTTCGGTAGCTCTTGGTGCTGCGCAGGCAAAAAAGCTTAATAACGACAGTCATTTAGTTTATACCCTTTTAGGAGATGGAGAACTTCAAGAAGGCCAAAACTGGGAAGCAATCATGTATGCAGCCGGTAAAAAGGTTGATAATCTAATTGCTACAATTGACCTCAACGAAAAACAAATTGATGGTCCAACAGACGTTGTTATGCCAATGGGAGATATTTCAGCTAAATTCCTCGCTTTTGGATGGTACGTTCTAATAGTTAAAGATGGAAATAATCTATCGCAAATTATTGCTACGCTTAAAAAAGCTAAATCAATGACTGGAAAAGGAAAACCTATCTGTATTTTATTAAAAACAGAAATGGGTAATGGTGTTGATTTTATGATGAATACGCACGCCTGGCATGGAAAGGCCCCGAATGATGAGCAATTAGAAATTGCTTTAGCGCAAAACCCAGAAACTTTAGGAGATTATTAAATAACTGCAATGCAGGAATACGAAATAAAATATTATGATAGAATACATTAATCAAGGTTCTCAAGATACACGTTCAGGTTTTGGAGCTGGTCTTACAGAACTAGGAAGAACTAATCCTAATGTTGTCGCACTATGTGCAGATTTAATTGGATCACTCAAAATGGATCAGTTCATCAAAGAAAATCCTAATCGCTTTTTTCAAATTGGAATTGCTGAGGCCAATATGATCGGAATTGCAGCAGGTTTAACTATTGGAGGTAAAATACCATTTACAGGTACTTTTGCTAACTTTTCTACTGGAAGAGTTTACGATCAAATTCGTCAATCTATAGCCTACTCCGATAAGAACGTCAAAATATGTGCTTCTCATGCAGGAGTTACTTTAGGAGAAGACGGAGCAACACATCAGATATTGGAAGATATCGGCTTAATGAAAATGCTTCCAGGAATGACTGTAATCAATACCTGTGATTATAACCAAACCAAAGCTGCCACAATTGCTATAGCTGATTTTGAGGGACCTGTTTATCTCCGTTTTGGAAGACCTAAAGTTGCTAATTTCACCCCTGTTGACCAGACTTTTGAAGTTGGAAAAGGCTTGTTGCTTCAGGAAGGAGCAGATGTAACTATAGTTGCTACAGGTCATTTGGTTTGGGAAGCGTTAGGAGCTGCCAAAATTCTTAAGGAACAAGGAATAAGCGCTGAAGTTATTAATATTCATACCATCAAACCGTTAGACGATGCAATTATTCTAAAATCTGTTGCTAAAACAGGTTGTATTGTAACTGCTGAAGAACATAATTTTATGGGAGGATTAGGAGAAAGTGTTGCTAGAGTACTTTCTTTAAATCATCCAACACCACAAGAATTTGTTGCAACACAGGACACCTTTGGTGAGTCTGGAACTCCGGCTCAATTAATGGATAAATATGGCTTAAACAAAGAGGCTATTGTTGCTGCAATCCAAAAAGTAGTTAAACGTAAAAAATAAAAATCATGTCTATTAAGTCTTTACAAAACTTAACCTTAATTGCTTTTTTATCTACTTCACTTCTTCATGCTCAATTTGAGTTTGGTGTTAAGACTGGATTAAACTACGACTCGCTAGGGGACGTGAATTATACCGATATCTCTGCGACCCAACTATCTGCAGGTTCTAAAACTGGATTTCATTTAGGTGTTTATGGAAAATTAGACTTGCTTCTTTTTTATCTAAGACCTGAACTTCAATTCACTAAGATTAACAGTGGTTTTCAAAATACAGATATTGGACTGAGTAAAATAGAGGCTCCGATACTCTTGGGGTATAAAGTACTTGGTCCTTTAAGTGCTTTTGCAGGACCTAGTTTTCAATATATTTTAGATGAAAATATTGAAGGAACAACGCTTACTGACATAGAAGAAAATTTCACTGTGGGGTTACAAATAGGCACTCGCCTTTCTTTAGGACGTTTTGGTTTAGGTATTCGATACGAGAGAGGATTTACTGATAACGATATTCTTATTCTTGGCATGAATGGTGTTCCAATTGATGGGAATAGAATTGACGCGCGTCCCAATCAGTTTATTGTTAGTGCTTCCTATGAATTAAAAAACAAATCTAACGACGACTAAATAATTCATTACTCTGTAGGCTCAATGTCTTCAAAAAATCCAAGAGTTTTGTTTTTTTGAACTTCATTCCAGTTAAACAACATACCATTCATTGCAATATAGACTCCTGGTTCAAGTATTCGAACGTATGCCATCGCCGAGCCTAAATTAAAGAAACCATCAGATGAACTACCAAATGTATATGGAATCATTGCACCTGTTAGAATAATAATCTTATCCTCCATATTCTTTGCTTCTGTTGCTATTTTTATGGCAGTATCTACCATACAATCAGTACCATGGGTAATAACAATTTGTTTATGGGTGGAAGTCTCACAAGCTTCAATTATGGCATCAAAATGCTCTGAAGTCATTTCTAAACTATCTATAAGCATTAAGGTTTTTACTTGAATATTGAGCTTACATCGGCTTCGATCGAGCATTTGAGGTAAATGAGTTGCTTTAAAGTTTAAGGTACCCTTAATATAATCATAGGTTTTGTCAAAGGTTCCTCCTGTAACAAAAACTTGAATGCATAGGTCTTTTCGCATAATACTCTAATTAAAAGTAGAAGGGTAGATTTAGCTGTCTGAATCCAAATAATCGGGAATTCCATCACCATCTGAGTCGTCTATAACTCCGTCTCCGTCTACGTCTAACTCCAAAGAGGTTAAGATTCCATCTCCATCGTCATCTGTATCACTAAAATTGGCAATCCCATCGTTATCTGTATCATCGTTGAATGGGTTACCGTCTCCGTCAGGATCTTCATTAATAGACAAAACACCATCTAAATCATGATCGTTTTGTTTGGTAGTAATAATCCCAATATTAAAAACTAAAGGGGAATATTCAGGAAGTGACCCTAAACTTGATCCAAAATATCCAATTCCAGAAGGCATGAGTATAATACCCTGACCTTTATTCAAAAAAGTGTCTATTCCATCCTCACCTCGAGTAGATGTACCTGGAGCAAAAAACTGAAGTCCGTATCTGAATCCTGAAATAACAGCAATATTATCAAACCAAATAGGAGCATTAATTCGTCTATCAAATACAGTTCCGTCTAGTAAGGTTCCTGTATAAGTAAGGTAAACAGAGTCAACTATTGAGGGTCTGTCTTCCAGACGTGAGCCTTGTTTTGCTATTAAATAATATAGTGTATGATCGATTTCAACGCCCTCAGTATCTGTAACTGGAACAGAAATTTGCTGTACTTGATTAATCATTGGAGTTTTGTTGGCGTTATCGCCAGCAATTGTATCTATAACGATGGTAATTTCTTCTTCTCCAGCTCCAACAAAATCTTCATAATTATAAAAATGGGTTGTTAAGTACTCCACTAACAAAGCATCATCTTCAGCAAATTGCTCTGCATAATCTCTTAATTCAACAGCAGTTTGTGTTGGATTGTTATTTGAATCACAAGAGCTTAACAAGGCAATTAGTGATAATAGATGTGCATAAGATTTAATAAAACGTAGCATAAGGGTATTTTAGGTGTCCAAGATACAATTTTACTTTATTTTTGACAGAAAATTAACGTAGTTTTAAAGAATGAGAATCGATCAATATTTGTGGGCCGTTCGTTACTTCAAATCCAGAAGCATTGCAACCAAAGCATGCAAAAAAGGTAAGGTGAAAGTAAACGATCAAGTTGCTAAACCATCAAGAGAAGTTTTTCCTACAGATAAAATCATTGTCAGAAAAGAGCAAGTGAACCTTAGCCTTGATGTTTTGGATATTCCTAAAAGTAGAATTGGAGCAAAACTAGTCGACATTTACCGAGTCAATACAACCCCTAAGGATGCTTTTAAGCAGAATGAACTTCAAAGTTTAGCCCAAGACCATTATCGAGAAAAAGGAGGAGGAAGACCTACCAAAAAAGACCGAAGAGAACTGGATAATTATGCAGAAGAATCCAGATCAAAAAGATGACTGATTTTTTTCAAGGCTTGACTCGTATTTCAAAGTAGAATGGCCTACTCCAAAGTGACTCCCAACCAAATCCGAGAGGTTTAATTCTTTCAGACCAACTTTAATTTAAGCTTGGTGATGAATTGAGTGATCTAAACAGTACAGTAATTATCTATTGACAGAGGTTTCAAAGGGCTTATCAGATGAAGTTTGATTTATAAATAAGTTTAACGAATGATCATGCGAATGCATTTTTAATTGATCCGATAAATAGCTGAGAATCTTAAAAGCATAGAACCGATTTATTTCTATTCGGATGTGATTGTATTAATTGATGTAATTCCCTTTTCAAGTATCTTTGTTTGCTTTAAATGTTTTTGTAATCCAGTTTTCAGAAAATTTAGACAAGTAGGACCATTATGAGGCCTCGAAAGCACCACTGTTATTCATAAGTGGATTCAAGGTGGTGAAGTAGGTTAAATTTTGGTGCGATTGGCTTAATACATACAGTAAAAATAAGCTGGAATGTACAACGTCCAAAAGGGCCAAAACTTATAACTAAGTATTCGTTTGTTAAGAATCATAAATAATGTACAGGTAAATTCATTTATTGATTCCAATTTGCATCTGCTTTTTCCTGAAAAAATTCAGGTTGAGCTTGCCACTTTGTTTGTGTATTTATAAAATATGTGTTTTATAAAACAAACATAAACTGTCGTTTTGAATTAAATATGCTTCTGGATTAACTTCAACCTGCTCCCTTTTTAACATTACATAGGCAAACCTGCCCCCATATTTGGGAATATAGCGCTTTGATTTTTTATCAAAAAGAGTTTTGTTTTGTTCTGAAGAAAAATAATAAACAACACCCAAAACCACAGATTTTATATACTCACGACCTTATGTTGGATTTCCTGAAAAATAGAAAACTACATCATAATAATGAACCGCAAGGTTTGAACTCGATAAATTTAAGTTTTTGGATCCCTTGTTTTGAGCTAAATTGACATTTGAAATAAAAAGAAAATAAGAGCTGCTGTTATTTTCATAAGTAAATCGAGGTTAAATTGATTTAGGAGGTTAAAACTTTATAACTTTGTTAAAAATACAATTCAATTTGTATGCCAAAAAAAAATGCTATGATAAAAGATGCTACATTGATCGTTGATGGTTTAACCATAAAACATAGTACCCGGAGAATCGCCTATCAGATTTATGAAGCAAACTTTAATCACAAAGCGATATATATAATAGGAGTAGCTAAGAGCGGAGTACTCTTTGCTAAAAGCATCATTACGGTGTTGAAAAAAATTTCTGACCTTGACATTCATTTCATTCAACTTGAAATTAATAAAAAAGACCCACATCTCCCCATAAAAACATCTGAAAACCTCAGCGTTTTAAAAAATCAATCTGTAGTTTTAGTAGACGATGTACTCAACACAGGAAGCACCCTTATCTATGCGGTAAAGCACCTACTCGAAATACCTCTAAAGCAATTAAAAACGGCTGTTTTAGTTAATCGAAACCACAAAAACTATCCTATAAAAGCTGACTTCAAAGGCATTTCTTTGTCGACTTCCATCAACGAACATATAGAAGTTAATCTAAATCCAAAATCTGAAGGGGTTTACCTACAGTAAGTGCTTTATACTTATGGCTATTTCTTGAGGTGTAGCGTTGTCTACAGAAACTATGTGAGATGCCTTTCCATAAAAAGGAAGTCTTTCAAATAAATGTTTTCCAATATATTCTAATAAATTTTCTTTAGTTTCAAGGTGACTGATTAAAGGCCGCTTATGACGCTCTGTAAATAAACGATCAACTAAAGTTACTAAACTGGCTTTTAAATAAAAGCTAACTGCATTTGAATTCAAAATATAATCCATTGAGTCATAATAACAAGGCGTTCCTCCACCTAAAGATAAAACTATAGGCTCTTTTTGAGTTAGAAGTTGCTCTAAATACTGTCTTTCTTTTTTTCTAAAATAAAGCTCTCCTTCAACATCAAATATATTTTTAATGTTCATTTTCTCTTGTTCTTCTATGTAAGAATCTAAGTCAACATGTGGAATGTCAATATATTGGGCAAGAGGTATTCCTACTCTAGATTTTCCACATCCCATATAGCCTAAAAGTACAATTGTATTAGTCAAAAGATCATTTTAAAATTCAATTGTAAATTTAGCGAATAAGAATATGAAATATTAATATTTGCACGTATATTTGCAGCCTTAAAATACCAAAAAAAGATCTGGTAGCTCAGCTGGTAGAGCATCTCCCTTTTAAGGAGAGGGTCCTGGGTTCGAACCCCAGCCAGATCACTTGTATTGTTATTGTTTTAAGATCTGGTAGCTCAGCTGGTAGAGCATCTCCCTTTTAAGGAGAGGGTCCTGGGTTCGAACCCCAGCCAGATCACTACAGCGCACGTGGCGGAATTGGTAGACGCGCTAGCTTGAGGGGCTAGTGGGATTTTTCCCGTGGAAGTTCGAGTCTTCTCGTGCGCACGAGATATTTTACCTCTATTCCAATCCTATTGCTTTTTAATTTAGTATTTTTGTTTAAGTTTTTTTTAAGAAACCTAAACCAATGGATCGGATTAAAAATAGTTTTAGCATAAAAAACCTTGAGAATATTTCAGGGATCAAAGCACACACTATAAGAATTTGGGAAAAACGCTATAACCTATTATCTCCCGAAAGAACTAATACCAATATTCGCAAGTACTCTTTAGACAGTCTTCGAAAATTACTTAACATTACTCTTTTATACAACAACGGTATTAAGATTTCGAAAATAGCGAAACTCAGTGAAACTGAAATTCCCGTCTTGGTTAGCGATCTTTCGCTTAAGTCTAAATCAGAACAAACATCAATTAATGCTTTGAAACTATCTATGATTAATTTCGATTCCTCATTATTTGATCTTACATTTAATGAACTTATAAAAGTAAAGGATTTTGAATTTGTTTACATTAAGATATTTGTACCTTTAATGACAGAACTCGGTATTTTGTGGCAAACAGGAGCAATAAGCCCTTCCCACGAGCATTTCATAACTAGCCGTATAAAACAAAAAATACACGTTCTGACGGATCTTATTCAGTCCAAAATCAAACATCCCAAAAATGAGCCTTGCTTTGTTTTGTTTTTACCCGAAAATGAAATTCATGAATTGAGTTTGTTATTTTTAAACCACCTGATTTTATCAAAAGGGTATAAAACTATTTTTCTAGGTCAATCATTGCCAACCATTAGCTTAACAACCCTTTTCAACTTTGCTTCTAAACTCCATTTTGTAACCTTTTGCACTGTAGAGCCTGGACCTTTTAAAATAAATGCTTTTTTAAAGGATTTTAATGAGCAAGTTTTAATAAGCGACAAGTATACTTTATCCGTATTCGGCAATAGGATTAAAGATGTAACCTTGAACAGATTGCCTGAAAAGATATATTTATTAAAAAAGCTTGATGAATTTAAAACTGAATTTTTAGAACCAAGTTTGATTGTATGATTTTTTATATAAATTTGCTTAATAATTGAACTCGAAATCAATGAAAATTATATTTGACAATATTTCAAACGAATGCAGTAAACTAGTTACTAAATCATACAGCACCTCATTTTCGTTAGCTACCAAAATGTTAAATGTATCCATACGAAAAGACATCTACAATATTTATGGTTTTGTTCGTTTTGCAGACGAAATTGTCGATAGTTTTCATTCCTACAATAAAGAAGATTTATTGAATCGTTTTGAAAGTGATTTATATCACGCTTTAGATCATAAAATAAGTCTCAACCCGATTTTAAACTCATTTCAACAAACCTTCCATCAGTATAATCTAGATTTAGAACATATCAAGGCTTTCCTTAAAAGTATGCGGTGGGATTTACACAAAAAGAAGTACCTCTCACAAGACGACTACAAAGAATATATTTATGGTTCAGCAGATGTAGTGGGCCTGATGTGTCTAAAAGTATTTGTCAAGGGGGATATGGCCCTGTTCAATAACCTCAAGGACTCTGCAATGGCTCTAGGCTCAGGATTTCAAAAGGTAAACTTCTTAAGAGATTTAAAAGCAGATCAAGAAGGATTGGAACGCTCCTATTTTCCGGGTACGAACATGAAAAATTTTGATGAAAAATCCAAAGCAATCATTATTCATGAAATTGAAATGGATTTTAAATCAGGATTAAAAGGTATTTTAGAACTGCCTAAGGAAGCTCGGTTTGGAGTTTATACAGCTTATAAATACTACTACAAGTTACTCCTAAAACTAAAGAAAATACCTTCGAGTGACATTAAAGAAACACGCGTACGTGTTCCCAACTATGAGAAATTTAGTGTTCTGGCTCGGTCTTATGTCAATTACCGTTTTAATACTTTATAAATGACTACTTTTTTTTGGATCTTAATTTATATTTCTACTTTTATTATCATGGAATTCATGGCTTGGTTTTCTCATAAATACATCATGCATGGTTTTCTATGGCATTTACACAAAGATCACCACAAAAAAGACCACGGCTCCTGGTTTGAACGTAATGATTTGTTTTTTATATTTTATGCAGTTGTCAGTATGACTCTTGTAATATTATGGGGAGAATTTGGATTTTGGGCTGGCTTACCAATGGCGCTTGGAATTTTTACTTACGGAATGAGTTATTTTGTTGTGCATGATATTTTCATACATCAGCGCTTCAAAATATTCAAGAAAACAAATTCGAAATATGCAAAAGGATTAAGGAGAGCGCATAAAATACATCATAAAAACATCCATAAAGAAGATGGAGAATGTTTTGGTATGCTTTGGATTCCTTTAAAGTATTTTAAATAGGAATATTAATTCTTAGACCAATTATTGGTAAAGTCACAATAATTGTAATCTTTACTAATACTGACATAAGTATCTGCAATTTTTTCTTTAGTCCATTTTTCAATAGCACGCAATTGCTTGTCTTTTAGAGCGAGTTCTTTGATCCTAATAAAATCTTTAGAATAGTCTGCTATATGCTCCTCAAAACGATTGTTTATCTTAATGATCTTGTATTTTTTTAATCCAGAACGATCTTCATCTAATAAAGGGAGAGAAATTTCTCCATCTTTTAAATTACTTACTTGATTGTAAAGCGTAGGGTCCATTTTAGTAAGTTCAAATCGCGTATCCCCCGTAACAGGGTTAATTAGAGTTCCACCGCTATTTTTAGTTTCTTTCTCACTTGAAAAGTTGAAGGCCGCAACTTCAAAGGATATTTCTTCGTTAAGAATGTGCTTTCGAAGAGAATCTAAAACTACTCTTGATTCTTCTAGTTGATCTGGTGCAACTTTAGGAGTCAATAATATATGTCTTACATCTACTTGCTGACCTCTAATTTTATCTACCGTCAGAATATGCCATCCAAAATCTGACTTAAACGGCTTGGATATCTGACCTTCTTCCAGTCTAAAGGCTGCATCTCTGAACTCTTTTACCATTCTTGGGCGTTTTCTGTGCAGGGTATACTTGCCTCCGGTAGAACGAGATCCAGGATCTTGAGAATAAAGAATAGCTTTTGATGCAAAGCTTAGACCTTTTTCTTCTACATCATTTTTAAAATCTTTTAGTCGATCTATCACTCGTTGAGTCTCTTCATCTTTAATCTTGGGTTCAACAACAATTTGAGCCAATTCTATTTCGGTACTAAAAACAGGAAGCTCATCGACAGGAATTGCATCAAAAAAATTCCTAACCTCTTCTGGAGTAATTTCTATTTTAGAAACAATTTCGGACTGCATTAAAGAAGCTAGTTTTTGAAGCTTATTGATTTCAAAAAGTTGTTCTCTAAAAGAAAGCTCATCGGGTTTATTATAAAATTCAAGAACTTTTTCCATGCTCCCCAATTCTTCCGTAAAATATTCGATACTCTGATCTACGTAACTATAAACCTCTGAATCGCTAATTACAAGACTGTCCTGTACGGCGTGATGCGCATAAAGCTTATCTTCCATTAACTTACCTAACAATTGACAGCGTTCAATACCATCTGTGGGGATTCCTTGTGACCTCATGTCAACTAAGGTCTTATCAATATCTGAATCCAGGATAACATAATCTCCTACAACAGCTGAAACACCATCAATTTTAACTCGCTTTGAAGTGCTATCCAATCCAAGTGGCCCTTGAGCGAAACCTTCAAAACTAATAACAAAAGCAGTTAAAAGGAGTAAGGTGTTTTTAACGGTAAAGTTGAAATTTCTTTGTACGTATTGCATCTTGTAATATTTCTTTATCAAATTGTCTTATAAAATCAAGTTTCCTTTTGTTAAAAACAATTTTACGAATTGTATTTTCTATTGAGACTAAAGGAGCTTTCTCGTTTCGTAGCATATAATCATTAACAAAAAACAAATATACCTCGAAAGCATCCTCTACAAGAAAAAATTGTGATTTTTTTAAGTACTCATCAAAGTTTTTTTCATCAATAATAGAGAGGGATCGAATTACTTCTCTTTTTGAAAGCCATAAAGAATCTCTTAATTCAAATGAATTGAATTGAAAAGAAAGCGAGTCTAAAAACCTAATGTCCTCTTCTTGAAAACGAATCAGCTTTTCTTTTATCTCCAGTATGTCAATGTTTTCCAGAGGTAAAGCAATATATCTAAAGCTCATCAAAACATCATTCAATCTAAAATTGTTTTGGTTTTTGAAATAATAGGCTTGAATTTCTTCTTTGCTTATTAAAGTGTCTATACTCGATTTAACTATAGACTCCTTGTATGTTCGACTCCAAAGATCAGAGCGATAAGAACTTACCAATTCATCTAACCCTTGCTGTTTTTCTATATCTAAATTAATTATTGCTTGATCAAAAAGCAACTGCTTCCTTGCCCATCCATCAATATAATTTTCTGCTTGTAGAACACTATCGTTCTGAGAGGAAAATGTTGTAATATTGTCACTGAGTTCTGACTGATATAAGTATGAATTTCCTGCTCGCGCAATTACTGGATTATTAGCTACATTATACAACTGGTCACAGCTTGCAAAAAGAAATATCAGAAACAATAAATAGTAATTACCAGTCCGAAACAGCTTAAGAAGTCTAATTGTATTAACTCGGAATGATTTTTGCATAATTGGTTTTATTTTTTAACGAAAAAAAAGACTTTTATTGTACAAACCGACGTCTTTTTTATTATAAATTCTTAATAACTTTATTAATATACTTAAAATCAATACGTTAATTGTTTATAAATATTTTTTTATTAACAACTTTCTGTCTAACTTGCATATAGATTAAAATGAATGAAACAAAGTACTTATTTTTTTATACTAATCTTGTTTCTCGCTTACTCAAAAGCGTATACAAATTCACCCCTTTTATTTTCTGCAGACCATGTTAATTTGAATCAAGATATTGTAAAATTATTTTATAGCAATGGTGAAATTCAAATAGATGGTTTAACAGGCGTAGGATCTATTCAAATATATAGTATCATCGGCAACGAAATATCAAGATTCAATTCAGAATCACTTGAGAATTTCAAAAAATATATTTCTTTGGATTCGGGAAGCATGTACATCGTTCGTATAGAAACTAAAACGACTGTCAAAACATACAAGCTAATTGCAAATTAGTTTTACCCTTTTCAAACAAACACACTTTACATTATTGATATAGGGTAGCCGTTTAAAAAATTATGGGCTGTAGTTTGGTGCTTCTTTGGTTATCTGAACGTTATGAGGATGACTTTCTCTAATTCCTGAGCTGGTTAATTGCACAAACTTTCCTTTTTCCTTGAGAACTTCAATATCCGAAGCCCCACAATACCCCATTCCTGCTTTCAGCCCGCCTATAAATTGATGAATACTCTCGACCAATTCCCCTTTATAAGGGACACGTCCAACAATTCCTTCAGGCACTAATTTTTTAATGTCGTCTTCAATATCCTGAAAGTAGCGATCTCTACTTCCTTTATTCATGGCTTCAACTGAACCCATTCCTCGATAAGATTTAAACTTTCTTCCTTCAAATATAATAGTTTCACCAGGCGATTCTTTGGTTCCAGCTAATAGACTTCCGAGCATTACGGAGGATGCCCCAGCGGCTATAGCTTTAGGTATATCTCCGGTGTACCGTATTCCACCATCAGCAATAATCGGGATTCCACTTCCCTTGATGGCTTTGGCAACTTGAAGTACAGCTGATAATTGAGGATAACCAACACCTGCTATAATTCGAGTAGTACATATTGAACCTGGTCCAATTCCAACTTTAACAGCATCGGCTCCCAGATCGACTAGATACTTAGCTGCAGCTCCTGTTGCTATATTTCCAACAACAACATCAAGATTAGGGAAACTAGCCTTTACTTCTTTTAAAACAGATGCAACACCTTTGGTATGTCCGTGTGCAGTGTCAATAACAATGGCATCAACCCCAGCATTAAATAGGGCTGTTGTTCGATCAACAGCATCAGCTGTAACGCCAACTGCTGCCGCTACACGCAGTCTTCCGAAGGCATCCTTATTGGCAATAGGTTTAGTCGTATGCTTAGTGATATCTCGAAAAGTAATTAACCCTACCAAGTTTTGATTTTTGTCAATTACAGGTAGTTTTTCGATTTTGTGTTTTTGTAATATTTCTTCTGCATCTGAAAGAGAAGTTCCTTCTTTTACCGTGATGAGATTTTTAGAAGTCATTACTTCTGTAATAGGTCGTTGGTCGTTTTTCTCAAAACGCAAATCTCTATTAGTAACAATGCCACTTAGCTTACCTTGTTCATTCACAATTGGAATACCTCCAATTTTATATTGTTGCATATTGCGGTTTGCATCGGCAACAATGGCTGTTAGCGGAAGAACTACGGGGTCTAAAATCATTCCTGATTCAGATCGTTTCACCATTCTAACTTTAGCAGCCTGCTCTTCAATGCTCATGTTCTTATGTAAAACTCCAATCCCACCCTCACGAGCCATGGCAATTGCCATTTGACTTTCCGTTACGGTATCCATTGCTGCGGATACAATAGGGATATTTAACGGAATGTTTTTTGAAAAATATGAGTTGATTTTTACATCACGGGGCAAAACATCAGAATAATCAGGTACTAAAAGTACCTCATCGTACGTTAGGCCTTGTTCAATAAATTTTGTATTGTCTTGAATCATAGCAACTATTTAAAAATTAGTTGCAACCAAAATTATGGAATTATAAGCGTTTAACGACTAAAATATGAGAGTTTTATTTAAAAAGGTCTTTTAAAACAATACAAACACCCGCTAGGTAGCTCAATGTCATTAAGATTCCAGAGAAAATAATAACATAAGAAAAAATAGAATATCCAAGCCAAAGGATATATATACTTCCAAAAGTCAGTAATAACGAAATAAATGGTTCGACAGTTAAAATAATTTTAGATTAGTTGATTGATCTGTTCCCCTAACCAAAATACCCAGTATAAAAAAGATAAATGAAAGAGATGAAATATGTCCATGTATGGTCTTTAGCATCTCACGTTTCCCTTTTTTAAATTTCATGGCCTCAGAAACACTATTTCCTTCGTTCCCATTATAGTTTTCAATTACTTCTGTGGAGTTACAATATCGTTCTGTCTTACAAAGTTGAGGCCTGTAAAATAACCTACAGATAGCGTTATTAAAAAAGAAAACAAAAATAGCTTAATTGGTTTAGGAAGGTACTCGATGTGATTTTTAACTAACATTAAGGGTTGGTTTCTATTTCAAATCCATGTAAGGACTGAAGTAAGTGATTGATGGATGAGGTCATTGATTTTACAGAAATTGTAGCACCCTATATTGAAATAATTTCTTTTCCATAGCCTAAAATCGAAAATCTATCTTTGGATATAAATTCAGACAACCAGTGCTTGCTTCCTATTTCACCACCATAATTTTCACGATAAATTAACACCTTCGCTTTAGCTATAATGAGGTCTTTATTCAATAACACTAAATACTCAAAATATCTGTCTTACTAGGCGCAGTTCCAACAAAAGCATACCCTTAAAGCGTTTCTTGTGTTCTTATCTCTAAAAATGTACTGGCCTGGAGGAAACTGTTGTTTGGAGTTTTGAACGTATTTTCTTCTAGATTAAAGATTTCAACATCAAAGGTTTTTCTAATTTATTTCTGAACTTACTTCTCAATATTTTTGGACAAAAAATCATTCTTGGGCAAGAATAGAGAGCTCATAAAAAGAGTTATTGAAAGACTTATAAAAGTTAAAAAACGAATCATTAGTGCAAATATATTTTAGTTCTTAAAAGAAAATAATTTTATTTAGAATTAATTTAAATGAAAATATTAAGTGATTGATTATAAGCATATTCAAACTTAATAGGGTCGATGTTGAGTGGAATTTTTTGCTGATTGAAAAACGATATTAATTTTTCGGACGGCATATTACCTGTTAAATTATCAGTGGCCATAGGGCATCCACCAAAACCTTTAATTGCTCCATCAAAGCGATTACATCCCGCTTCATGAGCTGCCTTAATCTTACTAAAAGCCTTCTCAGGTTGGGTATGGAAATGAGCTCCTATTTCTATCTCAGAATACTGATTAATAGCTGCTTTAAATATCTCCGAAATGTCATTAGTTTTAGCTGAACCCACCGTATCGGAAAGTGAGATAATTTGAATCTCTTTTTGAACCAAAAGATCTATCCAATTCGTGACAATTTTGATCGACCAAGGATCTCCATAGGGATTACCAAATCCCATGGATAAGTAAACAACCAATTTTTTGCCTGAATTATTACAAACTTCTATCAACTGATCTAATAAAAAGAGAGCTTCTTCTTGCGTTTTATGGGTGTTTCTCATTTGAAAATTTTCAGATACAGAAAGAGGAAAGCCGATATAACTAATAGCATCATACTTGACAGCCTCAAGTGCACCACGCAGGTTTGCAACAATAACCAAAAGTTCTGACTTACTTTCTGAAAAATCAATGTTTTCGAGAACAACTGTTGTATCCTTCATTTGAGGAATTGCTTTTGGAGAAACAAAGCTTCCAACATCCAACACATCAAAACCTACAGAGAGCAAAGACTGAATGTACTTGATTTTTGCTTCCGTTGGAATCCAATTCTTAATGCCTTGCATAGCATCTCTAGAGCATTCAATAAGAATGGGTGTTTTCATGCTTTAAAGATACACTTTTGTCTAAAACAGAAGATACAAAGCGATGCATATCAAAATAATTCCTTTAATAAAATTGATCCAATACCTAACCATCGGTTTTTTTAATAAGGAAGATGCAATAAATGCAGATGTTAGGGATACAATTGAAAATATAACTAAGGCTTGGAGTATAAAAATAGCTCCTAAAACAGCATACTGGTATGCTTCTGAAAATGTATCATGAAATAAGAACCCAGGAAAAAACAGCCAAAAGAACAAGGTCACTTTTGGATTAAGTAGGTTCATCATAAAACCTTTTTTGAAAATTCTAAGCGAATTTTGTTCTTTTAAAACCTCTGGTGAATTTTCAATAGATAAATTACGGAATGTTTGAACAGCTAAAAAAGCAAAATAAAGTGCTCCTGCGATTTTAACCACATAAATTAAGTTGGGATACACTTCAATAAACTGGCCCCAGCCAAATACTAAAACCAGGGTATGAAAAGGCAAACCACAAACTAAACCAGCAGCTAGTAACAAACCCGACTTTATCCCTTTTGAAACACTCTCACTAAGCACTAAAAGAATATCTGGTCCAGGAGAAAGCGTCAAAGCAATTGAGGCAAGGAAAAATGAATAAAGTGTTTCCATATAAAAATGAATTCAAAGTTCGATATTTATTTTTAAATAACAGGATTCCAAGTATATTTACAAAAAAATTAAAAGAACGAAATGATCGACCGAATTGAAAATGAAATTGAGACTCTAAAGTTACAGCTAATTGAGCACCCTTTGTATAAAATGATGAAAAGTAAAAAAGACATAAAAGTCTTTATGGAGCATCATATATTCGCTGTTTGGGATTTTATGTCTTTAGTGAAAAAACTCCAATTAGATTTAACAACCACAACACTACCGTGGATTCCAAACAAGATGCCTTTTGCGGGTAGACTAATCAATGAGATTGTTTGGGGCGAAGAAACCGACATCAATAAAGATGGTGTGGCTATGAGTCATTTCCAAATGTACCTTCAAGCGATGAATCAAGTGGGTGCTGAGATGAATCCTATAAAGGAATTTTTAAACGGAATTGAAAAGTCTGACTCAATTAAAAGCCATATTAATTCGGTTGATTTACCCCTGTTTTTAAAAAACTTCCTCCTTTTCACTTTTAGAGTAATTGAATCTAATAAAACACATGTAGTTGCTGCAGTTTTTACTTTTGGACGTGAAGATTTAATACCAGACATGTTTATTGAAATGGTTAAAACCATTAATAATGAACCAGATTTAGATTTAAGTCACTTGATTTATTATCTTGAGCGTCATATTGAAGTTGATGCCGGCGAACATGGCCCAATGGCTTTGAAGATGATTGAAGAATTGTGCGGTAAAGATCCTGTTAAATGGGAAGAAGTACTTGAAGCTTCAAAAACTGCGCTCCGCCATAGAATTGCCTTGTGGGATGGAATCGCTTCTTTAATTTTAAAACCAGTAACCAATTGAATATTATGAAAATACTTTATTTATTTACCTTTCTTTTTTGTGCAACACTAAGTTTTGCTCAAACAAATGCTTCTGACCCTTTCGCTGAGACCATTGAATCAGAAGATTTACGTCAATTATTATATGTATATGCTTCTGATTTTTTTCAGGGAAGAGAAACTGGAACATTAGGACAGAAAAGAGCCGTTACATTTTTAAAAGAATTTTATAAAACTCGCGGAATAAAAGCCGGAGCAGGAAGTGAGGATTACTTTCAAAAGATGACCCTAAATATTAGAGACAAAGAAGTTAAAACAGAAAACGTAATTGCAATCATAGAGGGTTCTGAAAAACCAGATGAGTATCTTGTTCTTTCGTCTCACTTAGACCACATTGGAATTCGTAAAGGTTTAATAAATAATGGAGCTGATGATGATGGTTCTGGAACCGTAAGTCTGTTAGAGATTGCAGAAGCTTTCCAAAAAGCTGTAGAAGCGGGTAATGGCCCTAAAAGATCTGTTATATTTTTACATGTAACAGGAGAAGAAAAAGGCTTACTTGGCTCTAAATACTACACGGACAACCCACTCTACCCTTTAGCTAATACCATCGCTAATTTAAATATTGATATGGTTGGACGTACAGACCCTAAGCGTGTAAATGATAACCCGAATTACATTTACCTAATCGGCTCTGATCGTTTGAGTACTGAATTACATGAGCTATCTGAAGAAGTAAACAAAGCTACCGTGAACATTGATTTAGATTATACTTTCAATGCCCACGATGATAAAAATAGATTCTACTTTAGAAGTGATCACTACAACTTTGCTAAGAACAATATTCCGGTTATTTTCTACTTCAACGGAACACATGCAGATTACCATAGACCTACAGATACGGTTGATAAAATTGAATTTGACCTCATGGAAACAAGAGCTAGATTGATTTTTGCTACTGCTTGGGAATTGACTAATCGCGAAGAACGTATTAAATTAATTGAAGAATAAAAACAACCTGGTATACATGAAAAATATACTTGTAATTTCATTTACCTTACTGTGCTTTGTTTCCTATGGTCAAGAGCTAGAAGAAGAGGTTTCGAATGAGATTACCGCTACTTCTTTTCAGGAAATAGATTCACTAGAAGTTTATAAAATCAAGAGAGTCTCAGTAGGAATTAAATTAGGGATTCCAAACATTGCTGGTTTTTCTGCAGAAGCAATCACGCCCATTCTTGGAAATAGAATTGCTCCCTACATTGACTTTAGCTCATTTCCTGTAAACACAGACGAAACTGATTTAGACCTAAAATATATTGAGTTTGGTTCAAATTTTTATTTTGGAGATAATGGACAAGGTTTTTATGTTGGTGTTGGTTTTGGAACTCTCAATACAGACATTGTTTTCAAAAACATAAAGTTTGAGGAAAATGGTAATCGAGGAAGAGGAACTGGGAGGATTAATACAAAAATTAACACCACCAACCTTAAACTGGGAATCAAAACAGGAGGCCATGTATACTTTCGTCTTGAAGTTGGTTATGGAATTGGAACAATCCCTAAAGAAATAACTGTTAACGGAAGATTTAGCTATGAAGACAGTAACGGAGTAACTCAAGAATCTAATGGAACCGAAACCGAAGAATTCCCTTCTATTCCTGGAGTAAACGACAAGGGGGTATTAGTTGGTAATTTTGGATTCGGAATTTCTTTCTAAAGAAAAAATTAATACGGTTTATTAATAAAAAAACGCCTTCAATATAGAGGCGTTTTTTATCATAGTATAATGAATTATTATGCATTTAAGCTTATTCATGATCTTCACCATGGCCTTGGTCATCCGCATCTTCAACTTGTAAAGAATCAATTAAACCACCGGCATCAAAATAGCCCCGCTACAATGATAAGTCCATCTTGAAAGTCGAAAGTATGATACGAAATAAGTTCCCACGATTTGCCAGTTTCAGTATGATTTCCGGTCCATTTTCCATAGGTTCTTACACTTCCATCAGGCAAACTCGTGTCGGCAGAAACTCCAGGCAACCAATTAACAGGTGAAACACAACATCATCCATAAGATCATGCCCTGCCTGAAGGTAAGGTCTATATGCCTCTTTATTAAGAAGTACAGATCCATGGAGTGCAGCTTGCTATTCAAGATCTGGATGTGCCAATGCAACTTGCTTGTCTAAATCAGCTTCTGTTCCTTGAAGTTACTTAAAAGTGTAATGTTTTTTTGTTTACTGTTATAAAATCAACTACTTCATCTAGAAGATAATTATATGGGAATCAGTAATGAGAAGGACGTTTATTACAGGTGTTATTTGCTTCCTTTTCTTTTTTATTATAATACACTATACCTTAAGTTGGATGTCGAATATGATATAAATATATTTGTGGCGATTGAATTAAGATCAGAAATTACTTTTCCAGAATGTAGTTTTAAAAAAACAGAGCAAATACCAACAAATGCTTGTCAGTTTTTTTTATGAGTGTAGCAATTATAAAAAAAACTTAAGCCAAACACTGGCGACTGCTGTGTTTACTGATCTTAAGGAGCAGTTTCCTGCCCTCCTATTCAGGGAAATAAAAATTGTTGCTAGCTGTTTTTAAATTTTAAAAAAAAACTACACAAACAACCAATCACTTATTAATGAATATGTTTAAGTACGATTTAGTGTAGAAATATTTTATCTTATTTCAACCCAAAGTGCGCTTAATTATCTTAAAATTAGTACATTAGATAAAAAATACAATGTCATGACTGAAATTTTGTATACTTTAATATTCACTTCTGTACTCATGGGAGGTGTTTATGCTTATGCTGTTTATGCAACGAGAAGCGGAATAGAAGAAGATGAAAATAATAACTTCATACCCGATTCCTGGGAAAAGACATTTAAGTGGGTGTTTACAGGTAAAGTCTTAATTATGTTTGGATTAGGGTTTGCTGTTGGCTTTTTAGTTAGTAAGTTATTTTTCTGATTTCCAAAAGAACCATTTATAAAGCATTGGAGCAAATTACTTATTCTTGTTTTAGGTAATATTCTTCTCCTTTTTGATGCTGATTATTAGCTTGTTAACTGCTTTCAAGTGAATTTGGATTAAATCAAATTGTACTGTATATCTATCTATGTTGAAACAATCAACAGAGGAGTTTAAATACTTGCTTTTGTTTGTTACATAAAACAGTTTTGTACATTATATTGATAAATTAGATATTATAAAAAAGCTACTTCTTTTGCTCTTTGTTAATAGCTAGTTATTCACAAAAAGATCTTTTAAGGTAATAGTTTTTAACAACGATTCTATATCTAAAAGACTAAAAGCACTTGAACTTCTAAAAAATAATATACCTCGCTTACTCCGTTCGGTAGAGCTGTTTAACAAAAGCATACAAATGTTGAATTTTTAGGAGAAGGTTTAGTTGCAAGCAAAGGTAGGGCAATTGACGTTTCCTTGTCTGGCAGTTATAATTTTACTAAAAACTTTCAAGGAAACATCGGCTATAGGCTTCTTGAAGGTGGGGTAGATGGCGCTATTCGGTATAATTTTATTCAACTCCACTTTGTTTTTACAAGCTTAAATATTCATTTAAAAAAACAGTTAATCAACAGGCATATCCTCTTCAGTAAGTTCTGGTTCTGAGCATCTAACCATAAACTTAACCATTCATTCTTTGAAGAACTCTTCTTTAGTTATTTCAAAGCCAATAATTTTTTTTGCACCTGCTGAATAAAAGAAATCTAAAAATTCTTCATTATTAAGATATATAGGTATTCGATGTGGAGATTCGTAATATATTTTGAGGTTATGATATTGATAAACGAAATGTCCTACAGGTAAATTTTTAAATGTAAAGGACTCTTTTGCACGAATATAAACGTGAGATATATAATTTCTTGCACCATCGCGTAAAGTGACTATTATATCATCATTTATTGTGTTTGAGACTGTTAATGAGGAGAAAGAGACCCTATTTATCTGCTCTGAAGGGAATTTATCGCTAAAAATTTTTTCTCCAGTAAAGGGGCGTTGGGCAAAAACATAGTTGCCTACAATTAAAATAAAGAGAAAAAGATATTTTTCCATAATACAATTTACAATAAATAAAATTATTCGGTATGTATGGAACAATTACAGTTAAATAACAGGCATATCATCTTCAGTAAGTTCTGGGATTTGTGAATCTATTATACTAGTAAACGGGAAGATTCAGTACTTCGTTAAAGGACAGAGAGTTAAGCCAAGTGATTACTATAGATTAAGAAGTGAGATAGTAAATAAATAGGGTGATTCGTTACCCCAAACGTTACCCCAAAAAAAATGAGACAGCGCTAACTATCTCATTATAGGGGTGGAAGATGGGTCTCGAACCCACGACCTCCTGGACCACAACCAGGCGCTCTAACCAACTGAGCTACAACCACCATTTATGCGGCAAATTTAATACTTTTTTTGACCTCGCCAAAGCCTTCAAAAAGAATTTAAAATAAATTAGTAAACGACTGAATTCCAGGCACTCGCTCTGCCGTAAAACCTTCTGCAGCTGCTACTCCACTCAACCTTCCTAAATTTTGCGCTCGATACCGAATACTTTCCAAAAAGTTTTGACTGCTTATAGGAGTTTGTGGGGATTTACTTTTTGAATCAAAAAACTGACTTGAATAAGCTTCTATAGATTTCATTTTCTGATCAATATAAGCGGATATATCTACTACAAAATCGGGCTCAATATCTTTCCACTGAATATAATGATAAACTTGCTTAGGACGCCATGCTTCTTGTGTGGAGCCATCAGCTTGGGTTTCAATCTTAACTAATCCTGACAAGAAACAAGCATTACTGACTAATTCGCTTCCTTTAGGGTGATCTATGTGTCTGTCTTCAATTGCATTACACAGAACAACATCGGGCTTATGCAAGCGAATGAGTTTAATTACTTCCAATTGATGAGCTTCATTATTAGTAAAAAAGACATCTCTAAAACCAAGGTTTTTTCTGAAGGATACTCCTAATATTTTTGCAGCATTTTGGGCTTCTTGATCTCGAATTTCTACAGTTCCTCTAGTTCCAAATTCTCCGCGAGTTAGGTCAACAATTCCAACTGTTTTACCTGTTGCTATTACCGACAAAATACTTCCTGCACAGCCTAATTCTACATCATCTGGATGTGCGCCAAAAGCTAAAATATCTACTTTCATAGTTTTGAGTTTTTTAGTGCTTCATTAATATCATCTTTCAAGTCTTGCAGGTCTTCAATCCCTGTAGAAAAACGAATTAAATTATCTTTAATTCCTTGAACTACCCGATCTTCTGGAGTCAATAAGGCATGAGAGGTTTTACTAGGGATTGTCAGCGTGCTTTCTACCCCAGCCAAGCTCATTGCTGGGCGTATTAAATTTAAGTTTTTCTGAAAAACATCAATATCATATGATGTATTTAGCTCAAAAGAAAGCATACCGCCAAAACCATGCATCTGTCTTTTAGCTAATTCATGATCTGGATGGCTAGTTAGTCCAGGGTAATATACCGAATCAATCGAAGGTTTTTTATTAAGAAATATCGCCAAAGCCATTGCATTGTCATTTTGGGCACGCACACGTATGGACAAGGTTTTGATACTTCGCTCTAAAAGCCATACCGTATAATCACTTAAGCTACCTCCGAGATTTTTTGCCATTTGAAAAACTACATCTATTTGTTTCTCTGAACCTACTACAGTCCCAGCTAAAATATCGCTATGTCCACCCAAATACTTAGTAGCACTGTGAATTACAAGATCAATTCCAAGTGCAATTGGATTTTGATTAACTGGCGAAGCGAATGTATTGTCAATCATACTGATTACACCCCTTTGTTTAGCCATCGAAGCAACAGCTTCGAGGTCAACTATTTTCATCAGTGGGTTACTTGGCGTCTCAATATAAATAACCTTCGTATTGGGCTTTATGAATGCTTCCAAATCCGAGGCTAAAATGCCTTTACTAAAAGAATATGCTATTCCAAATTTTTTAAATTCCTCAACAATCAGATTGGTTGTTCCTCCATAAAGGTCTCCTTGAAGCACAACATGATCTCCACTCCGAAGATGAGACAATAATGCAGTCGATACCGCTGCCATTCCAGATCCAAAAATAAGACCTTGTTCAGCGCCTTCTAATGCCGCTATTTTTTTTGCAAGCCCTACTTGATTGGGTGTGTTAAAATACCGAGGGTATCGCTTAACTTCAACATCGTCAAAGGCATAGGCAGTAGCCATATACAATGGCGAAACAGAACCTTTATGCACTAAATCTTTAAGTTGTCCCTCATGCACGCACAAGGTGTCTAGTTTTCTTTTTTTCATCTTTAGAAATTACTTTGTAATCCAAGCAATAATTTCTGGATCATCGGGCAAGGTTCTTGGGTCAATTACTTTCTCCAAAACACCTTCTTTGTTTAGTAAATATTTCTGAAAATTCCAGGTAACTTTAGAATCCATAACCCCATTTTTATCTATATCTGTCAAAAAAGCATAGACTGGGTGTTTGTCTTTTCCTTTGACATCAATCTTAGACATCATCGGAAAGGTTACTCCGAAATTAGCTTCGCAAAAAACAGCAATTTCTTCTTCAGATCCTGGCTCTTGCTTTAAAAAGTTATTTGCTGGAAATCCTATAACAACAAACTCATCCGAACCATAGGTTTCATATAAAACTTGTAATTGCTTATACTGTGGCGTTAGTCCACACTTGGAGGCTGTATTAACTACCATTACTTTTTTTCCTTTTAGAGAAGCTAGATCGAAGGTGTTTCCCGAAATATCTTCTACTGAAAACTGATGGATACTTTGACTCATATTTTTATTGATTTGTGCACCTACTAGTGACGTTATTAATAAAGTTAAAATTAAAATGGAATTTTTCAAAAATTATTTTTTTTTAAAACTATTGATTAGGCTCTAAATTACGCAAATTATACAACATTAAAAGAAAACCCGCTTTGTAACTTTTGTTACTCCAAATCCCTATTTTTATTTTTAATTTCGTGATATAATTAATATAAAAATATGGACGCACTTTTAAACCCATGGACTTGGTATGTTTCAGGTCCATTAATAGCAACGGTAATGTTTCTATTAGTTTATTTTGGGAAGACATTTGGAATGTCTTCTAACTTAAGAACCATGTGTTCTATTGGCGGTGCAGGTAAAGTTTCCTCTTTTTTTGATTTTGACTGGAAACAACACCAATGGAATCTTTGGGTTGTTGCAGGAAGTATTATTGGAGGTTTTATTACCATTCAATTTTTAAGTACATCAAATCCAATTGAAATAAATCCAACAACTATTTCTGCACTTTCTGAATTGGGATTTTCGGCTCCAAAAAGTAATTTGATCCCTAGCGAACTCTTCTCCTTAGAAGCTCTAAAAAGTCCATACAACCTGGCTATACTTATTGTGGCGGGGTTTTTTATTGGGTTTGGGACGCGCTATGCAGGCGGTTGTACTTCTGGACATGCAATAACAGGCTTAAGCAATTTACAACTCCCCTCTTTAGTTGCTGTTATTGGATTTTTCATTGGAGGCTTACTTATGACTTATTTATTTTTTCCCATTATTTTTTAAAACATGAAAGTATTAAAATTTTTATTTACAGGTATTTTCTTTGGAATTGTTCTTACTAAATCTCAAGCTGTTTCTTGGTATCGTATCGTCGAAATGTTCCGTTTCGAGTCTTTTCATATGTACGGAATTATAGGAAGTGCTGTTGTAACCGGTCTTATCTTACTTCAATTGAGTAAAAAGATGAATCTAAAAACAACAGAAGGCAACCCAATTAATCTCCCTGAGAAAGAAAAGAAATATAAAAGTGCTTTGCTTGGAGGAACCATTTTTGGGTTAGGTTGGGCATTAGCTGGAGCTTGTCCTGGACCAATGTTCATCTTGTTTGGAGCAGGATATTATTCAATCAGCATTATAATCCTTTCCTCTATTCTTGGAACTTTTGTTTATGGCTTAGTCGCCAATCGATTGCCTTAAACCAATTCTGCTGATAATCCCGCTTTGAGTAAGGATGTGCATCGAGGTTCTAGATCTTCAAAAGAGCCTGTTTTTACTATACACTTACCTTTGTAATGAACAATGTAAGCACATTGTTCAGCTTGTTCAAGGGTGTGATCACAATACCGGATTAAACAATTGATAACGTGATCGAACGTATTTACATCATCATTATGGAGAATAATCTGATGTTCTTTTGACGTTAGTACATCGGTCTCAAATTGTTCTTGCTCTTTAGGATTTATAGACATTCTATTGCTTAATAAATTTAACTGCCACCCAATTATCTTTTTCTAAATGGAAACTATATTCTAAATTTTCAGCTTCACAAAGCTGTTGAATATCTTCTATATCTGAAGCATAAAAACCACTCAACAGAAGAGTTCCCTTTTTTTCAAGACAAGAAGCGTATTTAGGAATGTCTTGAAGCAAGACATTCTTGTTGATGTTTGCTATAATTAAATCGTATTCTTTGTTTATCAAAAGGTTAGAATCTCCTTCATGTGCATCTATTTCCTTACAATTATTTAAAAGCGCATTTTCTTTGGCATTTTCATAACACCAAGGCTCAATGTCAATTGCATCGACATGTTTAGCTCCTTTTTTGATTGATAATATAGCTAAAACTCCTGTTCCACAGCCCATATCTAAAACTGAATAACCTTCTAAATCTAGATCCAAAATATGATGTAACATCATGTGAGTAGTCTGATGATGACCAGTTCCAAAGCTCATTTTTGGTGTTATTATAAGCTCATAGTCCGCAACTATTGGGTCGTGAAAATCTGCACGGACAGCACACCGGTCGTCAATAATTATGGGGCTGAAATCTGATTCCCAGACTTCATTCCAATTTTTAGGAGCGATAGAATTTATAGTGTATTGTATAGAGAAATTGGGGTTTTTAAGGATTTGGATTTGAGACATCAGCGCTTCATTCCATTCTTCTTTAGGTATGTAGGCTTCTAATCCTTTCGGTATTTCAACAAAACTCTCAAATCCTATTTGAGCTAGTTCAGCTGTTAATATTTCATTGGTCGGCTGAACAGGTTCTAGAGTAAATAGAATTTGAATGTAGGTTGTTGACATTAAATAGATTTAATAATTGTAGTAAAATCAGCTGCACTAAGAGCTGCGCCTCCAATAAGACCACCATCCACATCTTGCTTAGAAAAAATCTCCTGTGCATTCCCAGGTTTTACACTACCTCCATACAAAATAGAAACTTGATTTGCTAAAGATCCATTGTATTGTTCTTGCACTAAATTTCTGATGAACGCATGCATTTCTTGTGCTTGTTCTGGAGAAGCAGTTTCTCCTGTACCAATAGCCCAAACTGGTTCATAAGCTAAAACTATTTTAGACCAAGCAGCAGATTTTAATTCAAAAAGAGTATTACTAATTTGAGATTTTACAACCTCAAAATGGTTGCCCGACTTTCGGTCTTCTAGCTCTTCGCCAAAACAAAAAATAACATCCATATCATGATCAAGTGCATTGGTTACTTTTTTAGCTAAAGTAGCATCGTTTTCACCAAAATAGGCTCTCCGCTCTGAATGTCCAAGAATTACAGTCTGAATACCAATACTACTCAACATAGCTGGCGAAACTTCACCTGTATATGCTCCAGAAGTAGCTTCGTGCATGTTTTGTGCCGCAACTTCTATTTCTGTATCAACAGTTAACGAAACCGCCTGTGCCAAATGAACATAGGAAGGGGCAATGATTACACGTGTAGATCCAAAATCTCCTTGAGAGTTTAAGGCGTAAATTAGAGAACTTGTCTCAGTTTTTTCGTTATTCATTTTCCAGTTTCCGGCTACAATTTTTGTACGCATATTCTTGTTTTTATGATTAATTTAAAATGGTTTTACTTGTGGATCTATGACCACGTAAAGTAGGTCGACAAAGATATTGATAATAATGAATAAAGTAGCTATGATTAGAACAGAACCCATGACAACAGGAATATCTAAAGTGTTTAAGGCTGTTACTATTTCTTTTCCAATTCCCCGCCATCCAAAAATATATTCAACAAACACAGCTCCAGCAAGCATGGAGGCGAACCAACCCGAAACAGCAGTTATAACAGGATTTAAAGAGTTTTTTAGGGCGTGTTTATAAATTATAGATAGCGGACTCAAGCCTTTAGCTTTGGCAGTACGAATATAATCCTGAGACATTACTTCAATTAATCCACTTCGAACCAATTGAACAATTACTGCTAAGGGACGAATTCCCAATACAAAAGCTGGCAAAATTAAATTTTTAATTTGCAACTGTGCACCTTCGCCAAAATCATCTAACTCATATAAACTACCTGTCATATTTAGGTTTGTGTGAGCATTAAGCAAGTATCCAAATATCCATGAAAAAAGAATGGCACTAAAAAAAGAAGGTACACTCATTCCAACTGTACTGATCAATTGAATGGTTTTATCGACCCAAGTTCCATTATAGATACCAGATATGATTCCTAAAAAGAAGCCTAATAAAACGGCAATAATGATAGAAGCAACTGCCAATATAATGGTATTGGGTAGGGTCTCTGCGATAATTGTTCGTACCTTTTTCCCTTGCCTCTGATAGGAGGTTCTTAGGAATGGGGCTTTAAAAACCACCGAAACTTTAGAAAAAGAAAAAAGAATCAAACCTCCATATTTATGGGAACTATAAAATGTAAAGTCGTTTGTATTTTTTGAATGAAAAGAAATCGGTGCAAGATCATTTAGATAAATCAAATACTGCTTACCAATAGGCAGATCAAAACCATATTTTTTTTTGACTTTTTGCAACTGAACCTCAGTAGCATTTTGATCCAATACCATTTGGGCTGGATCACCAGGTAAAACATTAAAAAGAAAGAAAACTACGGTAGCGACTCCAAAGAGAGTTAGTAAGCCACTTAAAAGTTTTTCTAGCAGAAACGAAAACATAAATTAAGAGTCCAAATGAATCAGAGCGAAAACAGCATAATTAATCATGTCCTGATAATTTGCATCGATTCCTTCGCTAACTAGAGTCTTTCCTTGGTTGTCTTCAATTTGCTTTACGCGCAGTAGTTTTTGAAGAATTAAATCAGTCAAAGAACTTACCCTCATTTCTCTCCAAGCTTCACCATAATCATGGTTTTTATCTTTCATTAATTGAAATGTTTCTTGCAGGTGTTTTTCGTACAATGCAGTTGCTTCTTTAGGGTTTAAATCGGGCTGCTCTGCAATTCCAAGCTCCAATTGAATCAAAGCCATCAAAGAATAATTGATAATACCAATAAATTCACTGACCTGTCCTTCTTCGATTTTCTGAACCTCAAGGTCTTGTATACTCCTAATTCTTTGGGCTTTAATCAATATTTGATCTGTTAGGGAAGGTAGTCTAAGAATTCTCCATGCAGCACCATAATCCTTCATCTTATTGATAAACAATTCTTTACATGTATTGGTAATCTGTTGATAATGTGCTTGTGTAGATTTCATAGGTATTACAAATATGTGTAAATTTCGTTTAATTTTTTAAGTCTTTCAAATATTACAAAAAAAGTTATTCATGAATACCAAACACAGCATGACAATCAATTGTAAAGGAACCCTTATCGATTTTTCAAAACCTAAAATAATGGGGATTTTAAATTTAACACCAGATTCATTTTACGACGGGGGAAATCATAACAACACAAATAATGCACTTGCTCAATGTGAAAAAATGATTTTTGAAGGTGCTGATTTTATTGATGTTGGTGCATTTAGCTCGAAACCTGCGGCGGAGGAAGTTTCGGAGGAAAAGGAATTAAAACGCCTACTTCCTGTATTAGAAAAGCTTGTAATTTCATTTCCAAATGTGTTCTTTTCTATTGACACTTTTAGATCAAAGGTTGCAGCTGAAGCTCTTGACCGCGGTGCTGCACTAATCAATGATATTAGCGCAGGTTCATTTGATCCAGAGATGATGCGAACCGTTGGAAGATATAGGGTCCCCTTTATTGCCATGCATATGCAAGGTAACCCCGGAACAATGCAACTAAATCCAAGCTACACTAATTTGATAGATGAAATAGTGCGTTTTTTTTCAGGAAAAATTAAAGAAGCACTTGACGCAGGAATTAACGACATTATATTAGACCCTGGGTTTGGGTTTGGAAAAACAAAAACACATAATTTTGAAATTCTAAAAAAACTAGATACCTTTCAAATGCTAGAAAAACCAATACTTACTGGCGTTTCAAGGAAGTCAATGATTTATAAGACCTTAGGAATTGATGCAGCTTCTGCTCTGAATGGAACTTCCGTTTTACATACTATTGCACTTTCAAAAAATGCTCAGATTTTACGTGTTCATGATGTGAAGCAAGCAAAAGAATGTATTGATTTATTAGAGGTGCTTCAATAGTTTTTCTAATTTTACAAAAAACCACATTCCCTTGGATGGCTTAAATTTCTTAGAAATTAGTTTTATTGACGTTACCGACATCATTTTGGTAGCGATTTTACTATTCTATTTATACAAGCTCGTTAAAGGTACAGTTGCCATAAATATTTTTTTAGGTATTGTTATAATATACCTGATTTGGGTACTCACCGACGCATTAAACATGGATGTGCTTAGTAATATTCTTGGAAAATTTATAAGTGTTGGCTTTTTTGCTTTGATTGTTGTATTCCAACAAGAAATAAGAAAATTTCTTTTACTACTCGGATCTACTAACTACACAAGTAGAAAAAGTTTGGTGCGTTACTTTAAGTTTTTAGGACAAGAAGCAGATATTGTTAAATTAGATCTATCTACGCTTACTAGTGCTTGTGAAAAAATGGCAAGTGAAAAAACTGGAGCCATTATTGTTATTGAACGTTCAAATTCACTTGACTTTTTGAAAAATACTGGAGACAGGACTCAAATTGAATTAACGTCTCAGATTTTAGAAACGATATTTTTCAAAAACAGTCCGCTTCATGATGGTGCAATCATTATAAAAGACAATACCATTACTGCTACCCGTGTAGTGCTTCCAGTATCAGATTCTAATTCGATACCAAACCGTTATGGTTTGCGACATAGAGCTGGAGCTGGAATTTCTGAAAAAACAGATGCTTTGGTGATTGTTGTTTCTGAACAAAGAGGTCTTATAACCTATATAAAAGATGGAGAGTTTATCAATTTCACTTCGGTTGATAAGTTAAAAAGAATACTTAGCGAAGATTTATCGTTTTAAGACTCTACTTCAAAAAACTGAACTTGGTGTAACTTCAGGTAATAGCCCTTCTCTTTATTCAACAACTCTTTGTGGGTTCCTACCTCAACTATTTCCCCTTGATCCATTACAACAATACGATCTGCATTTTGAATTGTTGCTAATCGATGCGCTATAATCAATGAGGTTTTGTCTTTGGTTATTTTATCCGTGGCATTTTGGATGAGTTCTTCCGAATAAGAATCAATAGAAGATGTAGCTTCATCAAGAACTAAAATGGTTGGTTTTGAAAGAAAAGCTCTAAGAAAAGCAATCAACTGTCGCTGTCCTGCAGAAAGCATAACGCCCCGTTCTTTTACATTATATTGATATCCACCTGGTAAAGAGCTTATGAATTCATGGACACCTATTTCTTTAGCCGCATCTTCTACTTGTTTTATACTTATGTCTGGATTGTAAAGTGCTATGTTGTTGTATATAGTGTCTGCAAATAGAAAAACATCCTGTAAAACTACTGCCACATGCTTTCTTAAATCAGATAAAGCATAGTCGCGGATTGAAGTGCCGTCAATCTTAATATCACCTGAATTAAACTCGTAGAAACGTGAAAGTAAATTAATAATTGTTGACTTACCAGCACCCGTAGCTCCAACAATAGCTACCGTTTCACCAGGATTAACCTCTAAATTAATTCCTTTAAGAACTTCTTCTCCTTCGATATAAGAAAAATGAAGTTGTTCTAAGTCAATTTTACCCTTCATTTGTTGGGCTATGAAAGTTCCTTTATCTTCAATTTGACTTTCTGTTTCGAGAATAGCAAAAACACGATTTGCAGCTACCATTCCCATTTGAAGTGTGTTAAACTTATCTGCTATTTGACGTAAAGGTCTAAAAAGCATTTGTGAAAGCTGTATGAATAAAAATATAATACCCAGGGTTATGCTTCCATCAGCTACAACATTCAAGCCACCATACCAAACCAAAAGTCCTATAGTAACCGATGTTGAAAGTTCTGCAATCGGAAAAAATATGGAGTTAAACCAAACCGTTTTCAACCAAGCCTTCTTGTGCTTAAAATTGATTTCTATAAATGTTCTTTGCTCAATAACCTCACGGTTGAATAGCTGTACTATTTTCATTCCCGTGATTCGTTCTTGAACAAAAGTATTGAGATCGGCAACTTGTTTTCTTACATCTTCGAAAGCTCTTTTCATAGATTTTTGAAATACACGGGTCGCGTAAAGAATAATCGGTAATACCGAAAAAACTATTAACGAGAGTTTCCAATTTACAGATAGCATTATTACTACAACAACGGTCATTTTCAATAAATCAGCAATGATCATAAACAAGCCTTGACTAAAAATACTAGCAATGGTTTCTATATCGCTAACCGAACGGGTTACCAAACGACCCACAGCAGAAGTGTCGTAGTATGCCATTTTGAAGTTGATGAGTTTTTGAAATAATTCTACCCGCAAGTCTTTAACAATCATTTGCCCCAACCAGTTTGCATAATAGATAAAAACAAATTGAAAAATTACTTCTAGAAATAAACTCAGGAGCATTAAAAACGAAAACGTTACCAAACCATCAAAATCTTTTAGAGTTATGTAATCGTCAACAACAATTTTAAGCAAATACGGGCTCAAGGTCGAAAATATAGACAATAATATGGCTGATAACAGAACAAAATAGTAAGTTCCACGATATGGATTTGAATAATCCATGAGCCTACTAAACAACTTTAAATCAAATACTTTACCGTTAAATTTAGCCATTAATTATATAAATGTTATCTGGGTATTGAATGTCTGTAAGATACAACCCATGCGCCGGAACTGAAAATCCTGCATTACTTCTTTGCTTACTTTTTATAATCTCACCTACTTGTTCTATCGTTGTTTTATTTGTGCCCACATCGAGCAAAGTGCCTACAATGGCTCGAACCATATTGCGTAAAAATCGATTAGCTGTTATTTTAAAAACATAGCCTCCCTCCTTTTTGGTCCATTCGGCATTCGAAATATCACAAAAAAAAGTTTTTACATCTGTGTGTGTTTTCGAAAAGGCTTCAAAATCTTTGAAGGTTTGCATCAACTGAGCCGCTTCGTTCATTTTATCGAGATCCAAGGCGTCTCTAAACAGATAAGCAAGCCCCTTAGAAAAGGGATTTTTTTCTAAATCTATATGATATTCATATGTGCGTATTTGTGCATCAAATCGAGCGTGAGCATCTTCTTTAACCGGGCTTATGGAATGAATTACAAGATCAGTCTTCAGAAACTGATTGAGTAGATAGACTAAGTTTCCATATATGTCTTCTGGAATGGAAGCATCAAAATGAGCAATCATAAGCTTAGCATGAACACCCGTATCGGTTCTCCCAGCACCTGTAACTTTTATAGGGGTTCGCAACACGGTTGATAGAGCATCTTCTAAGACCTCTTGAACGCTAATAGCATTGGGCTGACATTGCCACCCATGAAAAGGGGTTCCATTATACGCTAAACTTATAAAATACCTCACTCCACAAAGATATTAGAATTTATAGGGATGGTTAAATAATTAGAACAAAAACCTTAGTTTTTATTTAAAGTAAACCAGCTAATCTTCATTGTAAAAGATTTTATTTAATTTGAGTTTTAATATACTGTGCCTCCTTTTTACTTTCGGTTATAAAAACTTCTGCAATCAAAGGCCCTTTGTGTACTTGGAGGGTGAAAACTTGTTTAATACTAAAAATATACAAAGCAAAACATAGCCACATAAGCCTATTAACTATACCTATTAAAGAATAATCAGTACTAAAAATTATTCCAGCTGAAATAAAACAGGATATTGCTAAGAAGAATTGCATAAGGGGGATAATTTGTTTTTATTTTAACCTGAGTGATTTGAGAAAAAGGAATTTCTTTAACAAGATGATCTTCAGAAAGGCGATAACGTAGTCCGGAGTTTTCGACTGAAAACATTGAATTGCAGTGCTTATTTGCATTATATTGCATGGTAATTATGACTAGGTAAAATAGATTTATAATAAACATTATTAAAATTCTTGAAAAAAATACTCCTCTTATCTGATACACACGGACATATTGATCAAAGTATCTTAAAGTATGTTATAAGCGTAGATGAAGTTTGGCATGCTGGAGACATCGGGAATTTAACTGTAACCGATGCAATTGAAAAAATCAAACCCTTGCGTGCTGTTTACGGAAACATCGACGGACAAGACGCTCGGCTTAGCTATCCAGAATTTCAACATTTTTATTGCGAAAAAGTTCTTGTGCTTATGACTCATATTGGAGGGAGTCCCGGGCGTTACAACCCAAAAGTAAGAAGTGTCTTAAGTAAGTCCTATCCTAAACTTTTTATTTGTGGTCATTCGCATATTCTAAAAGTCATGCAAGACAAAAAATACAAACACTTACACATGAACCCAGGCGCTGCCGGAATTCAAGGCTTTCATCAAGTTAGAACGATGCTTCGTTTTGCAATAAATGAAGATAAGATTGAAAACCTAGAGGCTATTGAATTAGGAATACGTGATGCGGTTAAAGACTAGCGCAAACGATCCACAGAACGTATTAAGTCTTCGTCTTTACCGATGTACCTACTCGCTAGAATAAGAGAAATCCAGCTCAAAACAGTCAAAAGAAGCGGCACAGAAAGTAATTCTTGAATAGTTTCTGCTTCCAAATAATGCATATAATTCAAATAAAGCTCGAATCCAAAAGAACAAAAGAGAACAAGAGTATTTATTTTGATCTGAATCTTTCGCTTGGAAAACAAGAATAAACTGATACCAATAAACCCAATAAAAACATAGGGAAGTAAACCAGAAACCGTTTGAAACCAATCTGAATTAAGCTTAACTTCGTTAGAAAATCTAAAAGCAACAAGAGAAGTAAGGATAATATAGAGAATTAAAAAGACGGATTGAATTCTTTGGATCATTATTTTTTTCTTCAAAAATAAAGATTTTTCATTGGGGGTTATATTTTTTTCGTAATATTGTTGAAACAATATGCAAATTCATAGGTTGTTCTTCAACTAAACATCACACTTACTTAAGATTCTACGGGGTAAGTCAATTTCACAAAAAGAATGTACGAAATATCAGAATTAAAGAGCAAAAAGTTACCTGATTTACAGGTTATTGCAAAGTCTATCGGTGTCAAAAGGATTGCTGGTCTCAAAAAAATGGATTTGATTTATCAAATCATCGATTTTGTATCTGCTAACCCAGATGCGATTAAAAAAGCTCCGGCAGCTAGTGCACCAGAAGCTGTCCCTGCTCAAGCAGAAGCAGTCACTTCTAAAGCTAAGCCTAATGTCAGTAAGCCTAGGCCTGTTAAAGCTAAAAAGGCAGTTGTTGAGCAAAAGAAAGAAGGTGTAGAAGTTGTCGTTGAATCCTTACCTAAGGAAAAGAAAGCTTCCAATCCTCAAAAAAACAGGAACGAAAATCCAAATAAACCTGCTCAGCAAGGAAATCCAAATCAAAAACAAAATGGAAATCCTAACCAGAGACAGAATGGAAATCCAAATCAAAAGCAGAACCCTAACCAGAATCCTAACCAACGGAAGAACAACAACCCCAACCAAAAACAAAAGGGAGAACCAAATCATAACAAAGACAAACGTAACCGATACCGCGAGCCGGACTATGAATTTGAAGGAATTATTGATTCTGAAGGAGTTCTAGATATAATGACTGAAGGGTATGGTTTTTTAAGATCGTCCGATTACCATTACCTGTCATCTCCAGATGATGTATATGTTTCTCAATCTCAAATTAGACTTTTTGGTCTTAAGACCGGAGATACAGTACTTGGAACCGTTCGTCCACCTAAAGAAGGAGAAAAATACTTTCCTCTTATTAAGGTTAATAAAATTAATGGTCTTGATCCAAAAGTAGTACGTGATCGTGTTTCATTCGAGCACCTTACGCCACTATTTCCTCAAGAAAAATTTAAGCTTGCAGAAAAACAAAGTACCATTTCAACTCGAATTATCGACTTATTTTCTCCAATCGGAAAAGGACAAAGAGGAATGATTGTTTCACAACCTAAAACAGGTAAAACAATGTTACTTAAAGACATTGCAAATGCAATTGCTGCAAATCATCCTGAGGTGTATCAAATTATTCTTTTGATTGATGAACGTCCTGAAGAAGTTACAGATATGCAACGTAATGTAAAAGGAGAGGTTGTAGCTTCAACTTTTGACGAGCCTGCAGATAGACACGTTAAAGTCGCTAACATTGTCTTGGAGAAAGCAAAACGCTTGGTAGAATGTGGTCATGATGTAGTTATACTCTTAGACTCTATAACCCGTTTGGCAAGAGCGTACAATACTGTTCAGCCTGCTTCTGGAAAAATTTTAAGTGGTGGTGTCGATGCAAATGCACTTCACAAGCCAAAAAGATTCTTTGGTGCGGCTCGAAATATTGAAAAAGGAGGTTCTTTATCGATTATTGCAACTGCATTAACTGAAACAGGATCAAAAATGGATGAAGTTATTTTTGAAGAATTTAAAGGAACGGGTAATATGGAACTTCAGTTGGATCGTAAAATATCTAATCGACGCATTTTCCCTGCAATTGACTTGATTTCTTCTAGCACAAGACGTGATGACATCTTATTGGATGAAAACACAGTAAAACGTATGTGGATTATGCGTAAGTACCTTGCCGACATGAACCCTGTTGAAGCGATGGAGTTTATTAATGACCGCTTTAAAAGAACTAAGAATAATGAAGAATTTTTAATATCAATGAATACCTAGTCAAGCGATATACAACTAAAAAAGTGCTGTTAAAAACAGTACTTTTTTTTACCTTATAAATTGAGACAAAAAAAAACACTATCTGATGATAGTGTTTTTTTTAAAATTGTTTTTTGACTTCTATAAAGTAGAAACGTGCTTTGTCAATTTTGACTTCAAGTTAGCTGCTTTGTTAGCGTGAATGATATTTCTCTTAGACAACTTGTCTAACATCGATATAACACTTTTTAATAAAACATCAGCTTCTTTACGATCCGTCAGTTCTTTTAACTTTTTGACAGCGTTACGAGTTGTTTTGTGTTGAAAACGGTTACGTAAACGTTTTTTGTCGTTTGATCTAATTCTCTTTAATGCAGATTTATGATTTGCCATCTAAATGTTGTTTTTTTAATGTGTAGCCCGTAGGGGAGTCGAACCCCTCTTTCTAGGATGAAAACCTAACGTCCTAACCGATAGACGAACGGGCCATTTTTTATGGTTGCAAATTTAAAACGAATTAACATACCGTGCAACCCTTTTGGTTAAATATTTAGTGATTTTTTTATTTATTTAATTTTACTAAAAACACAGCTCGCTAAGTGTGCTGATTAATAGGCTTTAGCAAACAAAACCCTTTGAGCAGAGGGCTTTCCACTAAAAACACAGCTTCCGTTTTCAAGCTCAGAAATATACGGAATACAACGAATTGTTGCTTTTGTAGCTTTCTTAATCTGATCTTCAGTTTCAGAGGTGCCATCCCAATGGGCAGATACAAAGCCTCCTTTGGAATTCAAAATTTCTTTGAATGCATCAAAATTGTCGGCCTCTGTAATGTGTTCGTCTCTAAATTTCTCAGCTTTATTAAATAAAACTTCTTGAATTTCATTTAACAAATTAGGAATCATTTGAGCAAGTTTATCTTTTGGAACAAAAGACTTGGATAGCGTATCTCTTCGAGCTAATTCAACCTGATTTTTCTCTAAATCCTTTGGCCCAATTGCAATTCGCAACGGAACTCCTTTAAGTTCATAATCATTGAACTTAAAGCCAGGTTTTACATTATCACGATCATCAAACTTTACACTAACCCCTAATTCTTGAAGCTGCTCTTTAATTTCATGTGCTACTTTAGCAATTTCAGCCAACTGCTCTTCTCCTTTGTAAATTGGAACAATCACAACTTGTATGGGCGCTAAATTAGGAGGTAAAACTAATCCACTATCATCTGAATGGGTCATTATTAAAGCACCCATTAGACGCGTGGAAACCCCCCAAGAAGAAGCCCAAACGTGCTCTAGACCCCCTTCTCTTGTAGCGTATTTAACATCAAATGCTTTTGCAAAATTTTGACCTAAAAAGTGAGATGTTCCCGCCTGAAGTGCTTTTCCATCTTGCATCAAAGCTTCTATACAGTAGGTCTCCTCTGCCCCAGCAAAACGTTCACTTTCAGATTTAACTCCTTTAATCACAGGAATTGCCATAAAATTTTGTGCGAAATTAGCATAGATGTCATTAATCAAAAGTGTTTCATCTAAGGCCTCTTGTCTTGAAGCGTGAGCGGTATGACCTTCTTGCCATAAAAATTCTGTTGTTCTTAGAAATAATCTGGTACGCATTTCCCAGCGAACTACATTTGCCCATTGATTGATTTTGATGGGTAAATCTCTGTATGATTGGATCCAATTCTTATACGTACTCCAAATAATAGCCTCACTTGTTGGTCGAACTACTAGCTCCTCCTCCAATTTAGCTTCTGGATCTACCATTAACTTCCCGGGTTGATCCGGATTATTTTTTAATCGATAATGCGTAACTACCGCACATTCTTTAGCAAATCCTTCAGCATTCTTTTCCTCTGCTTCAAAAAGACTCTTCGGAACAAAAAGAGGGAAATAAGCGTTTTGATGCCCTGTTTCCTTAAACTTCTTATCCAGCTCAGCTTGCATTTTTTCCCATATAGCATACCCATATGGCTTAATTACCATGCATCCGCGGACTGCAGAATTTTCTGCTAAATCTGCCTTATTTACGAGCTCGTTATACCATTTGGAATAATCATCAGATCGTTTTGTGAGTTTCTTTGACATTATAAATTAAAATAGAATTAAACAATATGCTTGTTGAAGTATTGATTTACAAAACTAATTATTTTCATTTTGTTTTAACTACAAAAAAAAAGAATGTTATGTGATTTCATTCCTAAAGAAATAGTAACTGGAGATACAATATTGAAGGGGTCCGATATCTCTTGCTTGACAGCCTTAATAAAATCTAATTTAATTGATAAAGAAAATAGGTTCGGGGACATACCTTGTAGAAATGACTTAGTCTTATTTTACAGACTAGTAACAAAATGTCCAGCAGTTCCTATTCCTAAAAGCTATGCGACCTACAGGGTTGGAAACAATACTATTAGTTCAAATAATTTCGAAAATATAGTATCAATTCTATGTTAATAGAAAAGTAGCTAACAAAAGTATGTTTACTAGTATTTTGAACGTTATTAAATGGGGCATTTATGGTATTAAAAAATACTATAAATAGTTTTAAAGCGTATTCATTTAAAAGAATGTATATTTTGCTATTTTTACTACATAATCATTTCTGGCACAGAATTTGGTTATAAGAAGTTAAGAACCGATTGTTATATTAAAATAAAGAATTACTTTTGTATAACAACCAAATTTATAGCTTATGAAAAATCATGTATCTTCTTCGACCTTAAGAACATCTGTTCTAATCGCTTTTGCAACGGTTCTTCATTCGTGTGGTAGTTTTCAGCCAACTTCATACTATGCTTCAGATGGCATCTATGCAGATGATGATCAGGTTCAGGACATCCAACAAAACAGCAATTCCAACAGTGAGGCTTTCTCTCAATATTTTAATGAGAAATCTAAAGAATACAACTGGGACGATACACAAGATGGTGTATATTTAACAGAAACCGACGACTATGTAAGTAATCAAAATCCTCAAGGACAATGGGGAAGCGCACCTCAGAGCACAAACATATACGTAATAGGAAGTCCTATTGACTATAGCTATGGATACTTAGGTTTTAATTCGATGTATAACGGAGGTTTTGGTTATGGAAATTTTGGAGGTCGTTTTTTCGGGAACAATTCTTTACTTTACAACCCTTTCCGATGGGGAACGTATAACCCGCATTACATGCCTTATGCCTATGGGTTTTATAACCCATATTACGGAGGTTTTTATCCAAGTAACCGATTCAATTGGTACAATCAATATAATGGGTTTAACCAGTACAATGGCTATAACGTAAATTCAAGTAGGTTTGTTGGTACTAGAATTCAACCGAAGAGAAGAGCTTACTCTAACTCCAGAAGAGGAACTAAAGACGCAAACAATTCTAACGGAAGGGATACAAGATCAGCAGTATCTTCTAAAAGAAGAGTTAGTCCAAATATCAAAAGAACTGTTGCAGCTCCAGAGGCTACAAATTCAACTCCCAATAGTCCCACTTCTAATACCAGAAGAATACAATCGGAAGAAGATATTAGAGTTTTTGCACAACGCTTTATAGTTTCTCGACAGAATAATAATCAGTCAAGAAACGTTAGACAACTGGAAAGTCTACGAAATTCCTCAAATTCGAAGAATTATAAACCATCAACACGTTCGAATGGAAATTCAGCTTCCTCTAGAAGTGCTCCTTCTGTAAACACTAGCATTAGAAGCAGAAGCTCCAACACAAGTGCTCGAAGCAGTAGTCCACCGCCTAGAACAAGTAGCCGATCTTCAACTTCTAACAGAAAAAATTAATATATTAATTTACTCAAATTTACACCCATGAAACAAGTTTCAAAAGCCATAGTATTGCTCTTTTTTACCGCTTTTGTAAATGGTCAAACCCTTCAGGATGTTCTTCGATATAGCACAAATAATCTAAGCGGAACAGCGCGATATACTGCTATGGGAGGTGCTTTTGGTGCTCTAGGTGGAGACTTTGGGGCTCTTGAAAACAACCCTGCAGCCGGTTCTGTTTTTGATAATACCCAATTTAGTATTACCACAAGTTTTAATAGAACCACAAACGACGCATCTTACTTCGGTAGTAACTATCAAAACAAACACCGAGATCGAGATTTTGATCAAGTAGGATTTGTATTGGTATTAAAAAATTCAAAACAAAACCCAAAGGTTGATATAGATCATCCTTGGTCTAAACTTAGCTTTGCTTTTAATTATCAAAAAACGGCTAACTTCAATAATTCCTTTATAGCAGATGGATATAATAACCGCGGTGTCGATCAATATTTCTTAAATAATGCTCAAGGAATTGCCCTAGAGAATTTACAGCTTTTGGATGGTGAAAATGACTCTGAACTCTACTCCTATCTTGGAGAAGATTATGGATTTAATGCACAACAAGCCTTTTTAGGATTTCAATCATACCTGATTGATGCAACAGAAGACACCTTCTCAAACACTTCCTACATTAGTAGTGTAAATGGAGGATCGGCTGGATTTTTTCACGAATATGAAACCTCCAGAGATGGTGGGATTAAAAAGTACACGTTTAATTTTAGTGGAGAATATTTGAATAAATACAATATTGGAATCAGCATCAACAGACACAAGTTAGAATATAGAGAGACATCTGATTTTTATGAAAGTAATTATTCTGATGATTCAGCACTTAATGCATTCCGATTTAATAACCAACTTTTCGCCTTTGGAGAAGGGATTTCTTTTCAGTTGGGTGGTATTGCGAAGCTAAACAAAGAAATACGTGTAGGAATAAGTTACGAAAGTCCAACCTGGTTTTCTATAATAGAAGAAACAACACAATTTGTTGTAAGTGACGGGGACGATCAAGGAAACACTACCATTGAGCCTAATGTAATTACTAGCTATCCGGAATATAGTTTCAAAACACCTTCTAAATACACCGGAAGCTTTGCTTATGTTTTTGGTAAAAAAGGATTGGTTAGTGTTGAGTATACTCAAGTGAATTATGAAAAAGCAAAATTCAATGAACCTAATGATGCTTATCTTGTTGATCAAAACACACAGATAACAAATAACCTAAATTCAGCTGGAATACTTAGATTAGGTGGGGAATATCGCTTTGGAAATTACAGTATCCGAGCTGGATATATAAAACAAGATGCTTCACTAAAAAACTTTGATAATAGTGCTACCTCCAAAAGTATTGGGGCTGGAATTAATTTTGGTGGGAGCTCCTTGGATCTGAGTGTTGTAAGTAGTGAAATGATGTTACAGCAACAACTATTTTCCTCGGGATTAACAGACAACATAAATCTAAACAGAGATCAATTAGGGATTAGATTATCTTACATCCTAAAATTATAAAACAAATAGGCCATCTAAAAAGGGATATGCTTGAAAAAATCTAGCATAAATGTTTATCTTTGTAATACGTTAAATATACTATGAAAGTAAATAATTCCCTTAAAGAAGCGATCGATAACTACGGTGATGATCATGTTGGTAGTAGCGCTACAACTCCCTTACGTGCTGATGCATTTGAACTTAGCAATTCTGACAAAATTGATCAAATCGAAGAAAAAGTCGCTGAGATTCTCGAAATTTTAGGTATGGACTTGACAGATGACAGCATTAATGGAACTCCCAAAAGAGTTGCCAAAATGTATGTTAACGAGATTTTTAGTGGTCTTCACCCCAATAATAAGCCCAAAGCTTCAACTTTTAGCAATAAATATAAATACGGGGAAATTCTCGTTGAAAAAAACATAACTCTCTACTCTACATGCGAACATCACTTACTGCCTATTGTAGGAAAAGCCCATGTAGCTTATATATCTAAAGGTACTGTTGTTGGTTTATCTAAAATGAATCGCATCGTTCAATATTATGCTAAGCGTCCACAGGTGCAAGAACGTTTAACGCTTCAAATCGTTGAAGAATTAAAAAAAGTACTTGGAACAGAAGACGTTGCTTGTGTTGTTGATGCTAAGCACTTGTGTGTTAATTCTAGAGGAATTAATGATATTAGTAGCAGTACGGTTACTTCTGAATTTGGAGGTGCCTTTAAAAATAAAGAGACAAAACGCGAATTTTTGGATTACATCCAACTCGACACAGAATTCTAATGCAGCAACTTTCTGTATACAATTCCCTAAGTGGAAAAAAAGAGGTTTTTACCTCAATTACACCTAATTATGTTGGGATGTATGTTTGTGGTCCCACTGTATACAGTAACGTTCATCTAGGAAACTGTAGAACCTTCATGTCTTTTGATTTGATCTTTCGTTATTTAAAACACTTGGGATACAAAGTTCGCTACGTAAGAAACATCACGGATGCCGGTCATCTAGAAAATGATGCAGACGAAGGGGAAGATCGTATCGCAAAAAAAGCGCGCTTAGAGTCTATTGAACCTATGGAAGTGGTTCAGCGATATACGGTTGATTTTCATAAAACTCTGGCTAAGTTCAATAACCTACCCCCTAGTATAGAGCCTACAGCAACAGGTCATATCATTGAACAAATTGAAATTATAAAATCGATCCTGGCAAAAGGGTTTGCATACAAAGTAAACGGTTCTGTTTACTTTGATGTGCTCAAATACAATGAAACACACAATTACGGTAAATTAAGTGGTCGCAAAATAGAAGATCTCATCCACAATACTAGAACTTTGGATGGGCAAACAGATAAGAAAAGCCCACAAGACTTTGCGCTCTGGAAAAAAGCAGAACCCAAACACATCATGCGATGGCCTTCTCCCTGGAGTGATGGATTTCCAGGATGGCACTTGGAATGTACAGCAATGAGCACAAAATATCTTGGTAATCAGTTTGATATTCACGGTGGAGGAATGGATTTGAAATTTCCACACCACGAATGTGAAATAGCTCAAGCAGAATCCATGACCAATCAAGCTCCCGTAAATTATTGGATCCATGCAAATATGCTGACTCTAAACGGTCAAAAGATGGCTAAGTCTACCGGTAATAATATTTTACCAGACGAAATGTTTTCTGGCAAAAATGAAATCTTCAATAAAGCCTTCACCCCTGAAGTAGTTCGCTTTTTCCTTTTACAAGCGCACTACAGAAGTATTGTGGATTTAAGTGAAGATGCTCTTTTGGCCTCCGAAAAAGGATTTAGCAGGCTTCAAGAGGGTATACAAACGCTTAAAAAACTTACGCCTTCGGACAAGACCGAAGGATTTGACATGAGTGCTTGGGAAGCAAAATGCTATGCTGCAATGAACGATGATTTCAACAGCCCTATTTTAATAGCACAACTTTTTGATGCAGTACGCTTTATTAATGCTGCTAAAAACGAAACTGCTTCAATTAGTTCAGAAGACCAAGAACAACTTCTTAGTAAAATTATGATTTTCGTAGAGGATATCATGGGTTTAACTTTAAGTAATTCTGAGAATAAAAACACAGTAAATACCGCCCTTGAGGGAACTGTTGCTATGCTTATCGAGGTTCGTAAAACTGCTCGAAACAATAAAGATTTTGCTACCTCTGATCGAATTAGAGACGAATTACTCGCCCTTGGGATTCAGTTAAAAGATGGAAAAGAAGAAACTGGTTTTAGCCTTTAATCAAAAAGAAGATGAAAAGAATACTTGCTCTTCCTTTTATTTTAATTATCAAATTTTATCGGTCTTACATTTCCCCATTAACCCCTGCTTCCTGTCGTTATAAACCAAGCTGTTCTCAGTATGGGCTTGTAGCTTTTGAAAAGTACGGGCTTATTAAGGGTTTTTATTTAACAATAAAACGGATTTTAAGTTGTCATCCTTGGACTAAGGGAGGCTTCGATCCTGTGCCTTAACTTTATCATAATTCATAAAAATTAGGTACTTTTAACCAACAAAAATTTACATATGTTTTTTTCTAAAATACAATGGGCACCGACCGAAACATTATTTAAAATCGGAAGCTTTGGAATTCATTATTACAGTGTCATGTTTATTATTGCCTTTACCTATGGGCTTTATTTAATGAAAAAAATGTACGATAAGGAAAAGGTTTCAAAAGAATTTATTGAGCCTTTACTTTTTTATGTGGTAATTGCAACTTTACTTGGGGCTCGATTAGGAGAGGTGTTTTTTTACAATTGGGATTATTTTCAAAATCATTTAGTAGAAATTTTACTCCCAATAAAAGAACAAGTTGAAGGTGGATATAAGTTTACAGGATTCCGAGGGCTTGCCAGTCATGGTGCTGCTATTGGAATTTTAGTTGGTTTATACTTATATCAAAAAAAATACAATTATAAACCCTTAATTTGGATCTTAGACCGCTTGGTGATTCCAGTGAGTATAGGAGCCGCATTTGTTCGGATTGGTAACTTTATTAACTCTGAAATTGTAGGGGAATACACTGGAAATAATTTTGGTGTTGTGTTTCAGAACCGAAATGAAATTGCTCCAAGACACCCAGCACAATTATACGAAGCCTTAGGATATATAGCCCTCTTCTTATTACTTCGTTATTTATATAACAACAAACCCAACCGTTCCAATGGATATTTATTTGGAATGTTCTTTACCGTTCTTTTTAGTGTACGATTTTTAGTTGAATTTGTAAAAGAAAGCCAAGGAGGTTTTGAAGACATAATGCCGATATTATCGACAGGCCAATGGCTCAGTATTCCAATGATACTTTTTGGTCTTTTCTTTGTGTTTAGAAAACCTAAAACTACCTTAACATAATGGATTCAATTGAAAATCTAAAGTACCCTATTGGAAAATACAAGTGGTCTTCTAGTCAACCAACAGCAGAACAAAAAAGAAACCTCTTAGAGGTTCTAATAAATTTTCCAGAACAGCTGCGAGAAGAAGTTGAAGGGATGAATGAAACTCAATTACAGACTCCTTATAGAGAAGGCGGATGGTCCGTAGCTCAAGTTGTACACCATTTAGCAGACAGCCACGCCCATGCTTATTTAAGATGCAAACATGCGCTTCTAGAAAAACAACCTGAAATAAAAGATTATACTGAAGCAGATTGGGCTAGTTTAGAAGATGCAACTTCTAATGATCTTTCTCCTAGTCTTTCTATCATTGTTGGTATTCATAGCCGTTGGGCTAAGTTCTTCAAAAGCCTTTCAGAGGATGAATTTAATTTAGAATACAATCACCCGGAACGCTCTAAGAATTATCCTTTATACATTGTTTTGGAACTTTATACTTGGCACAGTCTACACCATCTCGAACATATACGCGTATTGAAAAAGAATATGGACTGGAAGTAGATTCCTTAATATATATAGTAAGTATTTTATTCCATTTGTGCTTATCCTTCTGTATCAAAAACACTCTTACCCAAACAAAATAACTTTAAATACAAATATTTTTTCGCTTATTTTAATTTATATTAACATTTGTTTAACGTATTTTTACATTAAATACTATGTATCCATAGTGTAATTAACTTTAAACAATTATATATTATTATGAAAAAAAGTAATTTTTTATTCTTTTTACTCACATTAGTTAGCCTTGCTGTAAGTGCACAGATCTCAGGAACTGTTCAAGATAGCGATGGTAGCCCTCTACCGGGTGCTAGTGTAGTGATTAAGGGAACGACAACTGGTTCAACTACAGATTTTGATGGGAATTTCACCATTAATGCTTCTAACGGAGACGTTCTAATCTATTCTTATGTAGGTTTTGAAACCCTTGAACAAGCTTATGACGGAACTACTCCGCAAGTTATTATGACTGCTGGTCTTGCACTAGACGAAGTACTTCTTACTGGTAACAGATCTAAGCCCAGAACCGCAATCGATTCGGCTGTGCCAATTGATAATATCAAGACTTCTGAATTAATGAATACTGGTGAAGCTTCTATCGAAAGAGCGTTAACTTTCGCTATCCCCTCTTTCAACTCTCAAGATCAAGCTATTTCTGATGCTACTGCAGGATTTAGCCCAGCTGATTTAAGAGGATTAGGCCCGTCGAGAACGATGGTTTTAATCAACGGAAAAAGAGTTAACCAACAATCTCAAGCTTACTTAAATAGAACACCCGGTAAAGGTGAAGTTGGAGTAAACTTAAAGTCTATCCCTATAGCTGCTGTTGAGCGTATTGAAGTACTTCGCGATGGAGCTTCTTCTCAATATGGTTCTGATGCAATGTCTGGAGTTATAAATTTTATTTTGAAAAAAGATTCTGCTTTTTCTACTTTAAACGTAGGTACTGGAGTTACTTCTGAAGGTGATGGGTTTGGATTTAATCTAGACTACAACACTACAGTTCCTTTTGGAAATGGCGGGCGTGTTAACCTTACATTATCATACATGGATCAAGAACTAACAAACCGTGCTGGTTCTCCTGGAAGAAGTGCATTTGATGTTGGTACTGCTCTTCCTAATGAACTTACTTTTGCTGACAACGACCCTACTTTAGGAATGATCGTTGGTCGTCCTGACTTAAAGCAATCAAGTGTTTACGTAAACATTACGCACCCACTTGGTGAAAATTCTGAATTTTATACTACACATGGTTTCACTGACCGTTGGAACCGTTCTTTTGCATACTATCGTTTCCCAGGATGGAGACGTGATGTAGCTGCAAATGGATTCATCAATACAGATGCTGATGCTAATGATGGTAACGGATATAGTGATTTTAAAGGATATCACCCTACTTTTGAAGGAGAAATTAAAGATCATTTCAATGTTATTGGTTTTGACTTTGATTTAGGTAATGACTGGAGATTAGACCTTTCAGTTACTCACGGTAAAAACAGTATTGATTACACTGTTAATCGTTCTGTTAACCGTGATTATTTATCTGCTAACGGATGGAGTCCAACTTCATTTAACCCAGGTGGATATGCATTCTCTAACATCATCGAAAATGCTGACCTTACTAAAATTTTCAATGATGTAGTTTCTTTCTCTGCAGGTTTAGAGTATAAAACTGAAAAATTCGAAGCATTTAAAGGAGATCCTTTCTCTCGTTATGCGGGTGGATCTGATTCTTTTGCTGGAATCTCTGCTGATCAAGAGGGTGAATGGACTCGTAACAACTTTGCGATGTACTCTGGCCTTGATTTAGATTTAACTGAAAAGTTTTTAGTATCGGCTGCTGGTCGTTACGAAAACTTCTCTGATGTTGGTTCCAACTTTAGCTGGAAGATTGCTTCTCGTTATAAGTTAAATCAAAAAACGGCTGTTCGTGCTTCTATTTCTACCGGTTTTAGAGCTCCGTCTCTGCACCAACAGAAACTTTCTAATACACAGTATATTATTGTTGCTGGATCAGCTGAGCCTTTATTACAAGGAACTCTTCAGAACGGTACTGATGCTGTTCGAGCTTTAGGAATTCAGGATTTATTTGCTGAGACTTCTCTTAACATGACTGCCGGTTTTACTTTTGGTAATGATAATGGATTCTCTGGATCTGTAGACTTCTACAACATCAAAGTAGATGATCGTGTATTATTTACTTCGCAAATTCAAGGTGCTGCAGGAAGTGATCTAGAAACTTCTTTAAACGCTGCTGGTGTAGTTTCTGTTCAGGCTTGGATCAATGCTGGTAATACAAAGACTTCAGGAATGGACTTTGTCTTGAACTGGAAAAAAGATGACTTAGCTTTAGGTCTTGTTGGTAATATTAATGAAACTACTATTGATAGTATTGATACGCCTTCTGAATTGAATGGTGTTGAGATCTTTTCTCATAAAGAAAGAAGTTTAATTACAAACTCTCGTCCTAAATCAAAAGTTGCTTTAACTGCAGATTATACAACAGATAAATTTGAATTTGGTTTATATAATACAAATTTCGGAAAAGTCACTATCGCTCATGATGGTAATGACGTGAGTTTAGATCAAGAATTAGGATCTAAATTAGTTACGGATTTTCGTTTAACTTACAAGTTTACTCCTCAGTTACGTTTAACAGGTATCATGAACAATGCGTTTGATGTATACCCTGATGTTACTAACGTGAATACTGGAACTACCTCTGGTGGTCGTTTCTTATATTCTAGTCAAGTTTCGCAAATGGGACAATTAGGAAGAAACTACTCTTTAGCTCTTAGTTATAAGTTTTAATAAATGTCTTTATTAAGATTTTAAAAGCCACCCATAAGGGTGGTTTTTTTGTTTACAAATAGAATGCTCCTCCCCTTATTATAAAAGGAAGTCTCTTATGGAATTATTCTTATGCACCACTGCCCTATTGGGTAATAATAAACCTCTCTCTCCAAATCAAGAAATCAGTTCACATAAACTCCATATTAACATAGTAAGCAACTTTCTAGTAAAATAGAGGGATCACTATAAAACAAAGAAATCACGACTCTCGTCGTGATTTCTTTATATGATAAAACTAGAAGTAGCTTTTACTCTTCAGTCTTCTTGCTTTGTGTATCGTACATTACTGGAGTCGCTATAAAAACAGAACTGTATGTTCCAACAATAACCCCTACAATTAAGGCAAACATAAATCCTCGAATAGATTCACCACCGAAAATAAAGATTGCTAATAATACCAATAAGGTTGTTAATGAAGTGTTTAGTGTTCTACTTAACGTACTGTTTAATGCAGCATTTACTGTAGTATTTAACTCCCATTTAGTATGGTCATTTGTAAATTCTCGAATACGGTCAAAAACTACTACGGTATCATTCAGAGAGTATCCAATTACGGTAAGTATGGCTGCTATAAAAGCTTGATTTATTTCCATACTAAAAGGCATGATTGAATATGTAAGTGAGAATATCCCCAATACGATTAGTACATCATGGAAAACTGCTGCTACAGCTCCTAAAGAGAACTGCCACTTACGGAAACGTAATAGAATGTATAAGAATACTACTATTAAGGAACCAATTACGGCTAGGTAAGAGTTTTTCTTAATATCATCTGCAATGGTTGGTCCAACTTTAATAGAAGACATAATCCCAACCGTCTTAGCATCAGAACCATTTACAAATTCATCGTAAGAAATTTCAGCTGGTAAATAAGCCTGTAGTCCGTTATAAAGTTTTTCGTAGATTTCATCATCAATTTCTGTCCCTTCCTGGTCTACTTTATATTTAGTTGTAATTTTCAACTGATTATCTTCTCCAAAAGTTTTTGCCTCAACACTTCCAAAAGCACCTACAAGAACACTTTCAATTTCAGTTGGGTTTACAATTTTATCAAAACGAACCGTATACGATCGTCCTCCAACAAAATCTACACCTTGGTTTAATCCATTAATAGATAACGAGGCAAGACTTGATATAATTAAAATCCCTGAAACTATGTAGGCAGTTTTTCTTTTTTCTAAAAAGGTGATCGACATATTCTGAAACAATCCTCTTGTTGCATTGGTAGCAAAAGACATTACTTTCCCTTTTGCAGAACGACCGTCAATTAGAAGTCTTGTGATGAAAATTGCAGTAAATAAAGATGTTGCTATACCAATCAATAAGGTAGTAGCGAATCCTTTAATTGGTCCTGTTCCAAAAACAAATAAAATTAATGCCGTAAGACCTGTAGTTATGTTTGCATCAAGAATAGAAGATAAAGCATTATCAAAACCATCTGCAACGGCTTTCATTTGCCCTTTACCTTTCTTTAATTCTTCTCTAATTCGCTCAAATATTAGTACGTTCGCATCTACCGATATACCAATAGTTAAAACAATACCCGCAATTCCAGGAAGCGTAAGTACCGCACCAAGACCTGCAAGAATTCCAAAAATCAGAAGTATGTTTAGGGCTAAGGCAATATCAGCATAAATTCCTGACGATCCATAGTAGAAAATCATCCATAATAAAACAATCAAAAGTGCAATTCCAAAAGAATATATTCCACTTTGAATTGCTTCTTGACCTAAGGATGGTCCGACAATTTCTGACTGAATAATATCAGCTGAAGCAGGTAATTTACCAGCTCTTAATACGTTGGCTAAATCAATTGATTCATTTAAAGAGAAGCTTCCAGATATTTCTGAACGCCCGCCAGAGATAGCTCCTTTAGAAACTCCTGGTGCAGAATAAACAATGTCGTCTAAGACGATTGCAATGTTACTTCCTTCTCGTGATGCTTTTCCGGTCATGTTCTCCCAGATTCGAGCTCCTTTAGTATCCATTTGCATAGAAACTGCCGGTTGACCTAATTGATCGTATGTATTGAAAGCATCAACGATTACACCTCCACTTAGGGGAGGAATACCGTCTCTATTCGATTTTAAAATATAAAGGTCAACTATTTCCGACCCCTCTTGCTCTTTACCCCAAGCAAATTCAATATAACGAAACTGTTGTGGCAATAATCTTCTAACTTCTGGAAGATCTAAATAGCCCATAACTGTGTTTCTATCTTTCTTAGCAAATTGAGCTAATATAGGTCCACCTGAATATCCATAACCTTTTACTAAGTCAAGAAGTGGGTTTCCTACTGCTATTGTTGCCGAGTCTTTAGCTTCAACATCTGCCAATAAATCATCAATTACAGAAGTCTCTGTTTTCGTTTGATTTTTTTGAATCCCTTTTTCTATTAATAGATTATTTGCTGCATAAAGGAAGTTTGTGAATTGATCGTTTTTAAAAGTTTCCCAAAACTCCAATTGAGCTGTACTTTGAAGTAATTTTTTTACTCGTTCAACATCTCGAGCACCTGGAAGTTCAACTAAAATTCTTCCTGAAGTACCTAAACGTTGGATGTTTGGTTGTGTAACACCAAATTTATCAATACGTTTTCTTAATACTTCGAAAGCAGATACAATAGACTCGTCAATTTTACGACGAACAATCGGACGAACTTGATCATCAGACATTTCAAAATTTATAACATCACTTAATGTTCTGTTCGCAAAAATATCTGGATTTGCTAATGAAACTACGCCTTTAATAGCTTGAAAAGCTGTAAAAAAGGACTCTACGTAGGGCTCATCTGAGCTTTTCTGTAAAATGTCAGCATCTTCAAGAGCTTTATTGAAGGTTGGATTTTTTGAATAATCCGTCAAACCTTTTAAAATATCCTTAACCGAAATCTGAAGAATTACATTAATCCCCCCTTTAAGGTCAAGTCCTTTGTTTAGTTCTTTCCCTTTGGCATCGTTGTATGATGTAATTCCATAAAGAGGTAGATTTCCAATAGAATCTAGATAATTGGTTTCGAATTGTTCTCTTAAAGAAACGTAATCAGCTTGATCTTCAGCAACTCTACTGATGGCGTAAGAAGATGCTTTATCTTCCTCGCTACTTGAAATGAAAGTAAACGAAAGTTGGTAGATACTTACGATTCCAAAAAGGATTCCAAAAACTTTTATTAGTCCGTTATTCTGCATTAGTTTGATTTTTAATCGTGTTAAAGGCGAGCAAATATAAAATATAAGCCATGATTTAACAACTTTATAGGATTGTTTTGTAGCCAAAAAACCGCCAAATAGGCGGTTTCTTAATATTTTGAGTGAATTTTTATAAATTACTAGATAAAGCGCCGTTCATTACACGAACGGCAATAGCACTTTTTTTGAATTTTTCTTGTTCAGAAGCATCTAACTGAATGTCCAAGATTTTTTCTACTCCATTTTTTCCAATTATACATGGAACACCTATGCAAATATCATGTTCACCATATTCTCCTTCAAGAAATACAGAGCAAGGAATCATTCGTTTTTGATCGTTTATGATACTATCAACTAAATAGGCAACTGAAGCACCAGGTGCATACCACGCGGACGTTCCTAAAAGTTTGGTTAGTGTTGCTCCACCAACCATCGTAGCTGCCGCTACATCTTCTAATTCAGAAGTAGACAGGTGCTGGCTAACAGGTGTGCCGTTATAGCTAGCCAAACGAGTTAAAGGTATCATTGTAGTGTCTCCGTGACCTCCTATTACCATTCCTTGAATATCATTTGCAGGTTTATCTAAAGCTTTTGATAAATAAGTTTTGAAACGAGAACTATCTAATGCTCCACCCATTCCAATAATTCTATTTTTAGGAAGATCTGTTGCTTTGAGGGCTAAATAAGTCATCGTATCCATAGGGTTTGAAACAACAACAATAAATGCATCGGGTGAGTGAACTAAAACGCTTTCAGCTACAGACTTTACTATACCTGCATTAATTCCGATTAATTCTTCACGAGTCATTCCGGGTTTTCTTGGGATTCCTGAAGTTATTACAACCACATTACTTCCGGCAGTTTGAGTATAGTCGTTAGTTACTCCTGTGATTCGTGTATTGAAGCCTAAAGTTGTTGCAGTTTGTGAAAGATCCAATGCCTTCCCTTCTGCAAATCCTTCTTTAATGTCCAATAAAACAACCTCACTAGCGATTCTTTTAATTGCAATGTACTCGGCACATGATGCACCTACATTTCCAGCTCCTACTATGGTTACTTTCATAATTTATTTAGATTTTAATATAAAAATTGCGATGCTTTAATTAGACGTCAATGTTTGCATAAATAGCGTTTTTCTCAATAAATTCTCTTCGTGGCGGAACATCATCGCCCATAAGCATTGAGAAAACTCGATCTGCCTCACCACCATTGACGATTGTAACTTGACGCAGTGTTCTAAACTCTGGGTTCATGGTTGTATCCCACAATTGTTCTGCGTTCATTTCTCCAAGACCTTTGTAACGTTGAACAGAAGATCCTTGTCCAAAAGAATCCATCAATCCTTCTCGTTCTTGATCACTCCAAGCGTATTGCTTTTTAGCTCCTTTTTTAACTAAAAACAAAGGTGGGGTTGCAATATATACATATCCCGACTCAACCAATTCTCGCATGTAGCGGAAAAAGAAGGTAAGGATTAATGTAGATATATGACTCCCATCAACATCTGCATCACACATGATGACTACTTTGTGATAACGAAGTTTCGAAAGGTTCAATGCCTTACTATCTTCTTCAGTTCCAATAGTAACTCCAAGTGCAGTGTAAATGTTTCTGATTTCTTCGTTTTCAAAAACCTTGTGTTGCATGGCTTTTTCAACATTTAAAATCTTACCTCTTAAAGGTAAGATAGCTTGAAAATTACGATCTCTTCCCTGTTTAGCTGTTCCTCCTGCTGAATCCCCCTCAACCAAGAACACTTCACAGATTGCTGGATCTTGTTCAGAACAATCTGATAGTTTTCCTGGAAGTCCACCTCCACTCATTACAGTTTTACGCTGCACCATTTCACGAGCCTTTCGAGCTGCGTGACGTGCCTGAGCAGCCAAAATTACTTTTTGAACTATAATCTTCGCATCATTAGGGTGCTCTTCTAAATAGTTTTCAAGCATTTCAGATACTGCTTGCGAAACTGCAGAGGTAACATCTCTGTTTCCAAGTTTGGTTTTGGTTTGGCCTTCAAATTGAGGTTCAGCCACTTTAACAGATATAATGGCAGTTAATCCTTCTCTAAAGTCATCACCGCTGATCTCAAATTTTAGTTTATCTAATAATCCGGAACCATCGGCATACTTTTTAAGTGTAGAGGTTAATCCTCTTCTAAATCCAGCAAGGTGGGTTCCTCCTTCATGCGTATTGATGTTGTTTACATAAGAATGTAAATTTTCTGAATAAGATGTATTGTAAACCATTGCAACCTCAACAGGGATTCCGTTTTTTTCGCCTTCTATTGATATAACATCTTGAATAATTGCCTCACGAGATGAGTCTAGGAAGCGGATAAATTCTTTAAGACCTTCTTTTGAATGAAATACATCCTGAATGAATTCTCCTTTTTCGTCTTTGTTTCTATTATCTATGATGGTCAGTGTGATTCCTTTATTCAAATAAGAGAGCTCACGCATTCTATTTGCAAGGGTCTCATAGTTGTATTCTAATACCTGCTGAAAAATCTTAGGATCAGGTTTAAAGGTAACTACTGTTCCGCGCTTGTCGGAAGTTCCTATTTCTTTGACAGGAGCTACAGGCTTTCCTCTTTGGTATACTTGTTCATAAACTTTTCCTTCCAGATAAACTGTGGCGGTTAAAATTTCTGAAAGCGCATTAACACACGAAACACCTACTCCGTGTAAACCTCCAGAAACTTTATAAGAATCTTTATCAAATTTTCCTCCGGCTCCAATTTTAGTCATCACAACTTCCAAGGCAGAAACGCCTTCTTTTTTATGCATGCCCACTGGAATTCCACGACCGTTATCTTCGGTAGTAACCGAATTGTCTTCGTTGATGATTACAGAAATAGTATCACAATGACCTGCTAAGGCTTCATCGATAGAGTTATCTACCACCTCATAAACCAAGTGATGTAATCCGCGTACGCCAACATCTCCGATGTACATTGAAGGACGCATTCTAACGTGTTCCATCCCTTCTAAGGCCTGGATACTGTCTGCCGAATATTGTTGTTTTTTAGCTTCTTCGCTCATTGTTTGAATTAGTTATGAATTTGATGTTCATGAGTACTTTCAAATATACGAAAACAGCATAAGTTTTAAAGACAAATAAGGACTTCAAACCCTTGAAGTTATTAACATTTTGTGTAAAAAATATATCCTTACACAACTAAAAAACCCTTAGAATTTCTAAGGGTTTAATTTAATATGTGTTGAATTCTAATAAGCGTCATCATGTACCTTAGAAACAGCTCGGCCGCTCGGGTCGTTCATATTTTTAAATGCCTCGTCCCACTCTAAAGCAATCGGAGTGCTACAGGCTACCGATGGCACTGATGGCACACAGAGTGCTGCTGTTTCGCTTGGATAGTGCTCTTCAAAAATTGAGCGGTAATAAAATTCTTCTTTGTTTTGCGGAGTTTGCACTGGAAACTTAAAATGAGCGTTCTCCATTTGATCATCAGAAACGTTTTGTTCTACCACCTCTTTTAGTGTGTCAATCCAATCATAACCTACTCCATCAGAAAATTGTTCTTTTTGTCGCCACGCTACACTCTCTGGTAGGTACTTTTCAAAAGCCTTACGAATTACCCATTTTTCCATTCGATCAGCTGTGATCATTTTATCTGCTGGGTTAATGCGCATAGCAACGTCCATAAAGTCTTTATCTAAAAACGGAACTCTACCTTCTATTCCCCAAGCCGCTAATGATTTATTCGCACGTAAACAGTCGTACTGATGAAGCTTATCTAATTTACGAACCGTTTCTTCATGAAAATCTTTAGGATTAGGTGCTTTATGAAAATATAAGTATCCACCAAATAACTCGTCTGCTCCTTCACCCGAAAGAACCATTTTAATCCCCAAAGCTTTAATGGCTCTTGCCAACAAATACATGGGGGTTGAAGCTCGGATAGTTGTTATGTCATACGTTTCTAAATGATAAACAACATCACGAATAACATCTAAGCCTTCTTGGATTGTAAATTTTATTTCATGATGAACTGTATCAATATGTTTAGCAACTTTACTCGCGGCTTCTAAATCGGGAGAGCCCTCCAGTCCAACAGCAAACGAATGCAATTGAGGCCACCAGGCATCTAGATCATCATCAGCCTCTATTCTTTTAGCTGCATATAATTTTGCTAAAGCTGAAGTCACGGAAGAATCCAAACCACCCGAAAGCAATACACCATAAGGAACATCACTCATCAATTGTCGTCGAACTGAAGCGGCTAAGGCATCATGTAAATCCTCAATACTGGTTTGGTTGTGCTTGACAGCATCATAATCCATCCAGTCTCTTGTATACCATTGCACGGGAGCTTGGGCGCCACTAACTAAGTAATGACCTGGAGGGAATAATTCGATTTTAGTGCAAACTCCTTCGAGCGCCTTTAGCTCAGAAGCCACATAAAAAGTACCGTTGTGATCCCAACCCATATACAATGGGATGATTCCCATATGGTCTCTTGCAATAAAATATTCGTCCTTAAGTGTGTCGTATAGTGCAAATCCAAAAATTCCATTCATCTCATCTATAAAGCTTGGTCCCTTTTTTTCATAAAGAGCCAAAATAATTTCACAGTCAGAGGCTGTTTGAAAATCATATGCATCCTCAAACTGGGCGCGTAACTCTTTGTGATTATATATTTCACCGTTTGCGGCAAGTATGTAGCGTCCATTTGAGCTAAATAAAGGCTGTTTGCCAGAAGTTGGGTCTACAATTGCCAGACGCTCATGCGCCATAACAGCTTTATCGTTTGAGAAAATTCCACTCCAATCTGGACCTCTGTGACGAATACTTTTGGACATCCCTAAAACCTGAGTACGTAATTCTTCTGAAGATTGTTTTAATTCGAAAGCACAAACTATACCACACATAATTATAAATTTTAATCAAATGTAATATTAAAATTGCTTATATAAATCTAATTAATATTTTTGATTTATTAATTAAACTAAAAATAGATTAATGATTAATTTATTAAATAATAAGATATTTATTTAGTTCTTTACCTAATAATCTTAATTGCACTGTTATTTAGAAGCTCGATAAACGATAACCCCATCGACTATAGTTGCAACAACATCAATATTAGTTACTGTGTTGATGTCAATTTCCATTATATCTTCCTTAAGTATAACCATATCCGCCATCTTACCTACCTCGATACTTCCTTTGATTTCTTCTTCAAAGTTTGCATAAGCTGCCCAAATAGTCATTCCTTTTAAAGCTTCCGTTCTAGTTAATCCATCTTCAATTTGAAAACCACCAAGGGGAAGTTGCTTTTCTGTTGTTCTAGCTACAGATGCATAAAAAGTTTTTAAGGGACTTACATTTTCAACTGGGAAATCAGTTCCTAAAGCAACTCTTCCAGACCAATCCAACAAAGTTTTATATGCATAGGCATTTTTAATTCGACCTTCTCCTAAGCGCTCATCAGCCCAAAACATGTCACTTGTAGCATGCGTAGGTTGAATTGAGGGCAATATCTTACTCCCAAAAAACTCTCTGTCTATTTCGGAAACAACTTGAGCGTGCTCAATTCTCCATCTTGGATCCGGATCAATTGTTAGTGCTTTCTTGTATGCATTTAAGACTTCATGATTGGCAGCGTCTCCAATTGCATGTGTATTCATCTGAAAACCTTTTTTTGCTAAAATAAACGCCAATGCTTTTATTTCTTCAACTGGTGTTACAAAAGAACCTCGGTTTCCTTTATGATCTGAATAATCCTTTTTTAAGGCAGCTCCTCTACTCCCTAAAGCTCCGTCAGCATAAACTTTTACCGATCGAATGTTCAACCTTTCCGTCTTTATTGGGCCTTTATCTAAGTAGTATTCTAAATTTTCCGGTGTATTACTAATCATTCCATAAACACGAATATCAAGAATATTTCTTTTTTGCATACTCTCAATCAATTCTAACTGCTCTTTATCAAGTCCAGCATCATCAACAGTAGTTAATCCGTTTTGAAAACAAATTTTCTGTGCAGCCAATAGAGCTTCTTCCTGTTGCTTTATTGTGGGTTTAGGCAAGGCTTGATAGACTGAGTCCATTGCATTGTCAATTAAAACACCCGTTAGAGCGCCATCAACCCGAACAACAACACCTCCATCTACTTCTGTCGATGAGTCAATTCCTGCTAAATCGAGAACTTTTTGATTTACCAAAAGCGCATGGCCGTCTACCCGCTTAACAGCAATCAATTCATTTGGAAAACGTTGATCTAATATTTCTTTGGTTGGATATTCTTTAATCTCCCATGTATTTTGATCCCAACCCTGTCCTAAAACTGGAACTCCAGGATTAGATTCAACATATCCTGTTATTCTTTGAATTACTTCCTCAAAACTCTTGGTTCCACTTAAGTCTAATTGTTGTTGTAATAATCCAAAGTTATAAAAATGACAGTGAGCGTCTATGAAACCTGGATAAATTGGAAAACCATTGAGATCAACAATACTTTTAGCGGAGTATAATTCTATTAAATCTTCCCCGCCTACAGCTATAAACTTGCCGTTTTTAACAGCAACAGCAGTAGCTTTTTCAAAATCTTTATTAACTGTATAAACAACCGCGTTGTGAATAATTAGATCTGCTTCTGGCGAAGAACAAGACAATAATAGAATGGAGCTAAGGAATAATAAAAAAGCTTGTTTCATTTGAACTATTTTGACTTAAAAACAAATGTAAGCTAAAAAAATAATAATTGAATATAGGAGTTTTACAAAGTTTCGAACAAAACTTTAAGCTCAATATTTAAAGCGTTGGCTACTTTGTATAATGTTTTAATAGTTGGGTTTATCCTTCCCGCATCGACCCTCTGGAGAGCACTTTCTTCCATTCCTGCAAGAGAAGCAAGTGATGCTTGTGTTAATTTAAAACGCTTACGCAATACGCATATTTGTTTACCAACAATTATTTTGAGGCTCATTGGCTTCATAATTATTCATAGTATCTCGTATTTCAATTATGTAAAGTAGATTAATCTCTGGGTTTGACACACAATACAACTGTACTAATAATGTTCAATTAACGACATTCTAAACTAATAAATTGATGCAAAGTATTTTATGTTTATTTGAATATATACGTGTGGTTATAAGTCAAAATTATAACGAACTCCTGAAAGAAATCTTGCCCCATAAGCTTGATAGTTTACCCAACGAAATTCTGGAGCGTTGAAAATATTCTCACCTTTTACATATAATTCCCATCTGTCAGTTAATTGGTAAGTGACTTTTACTTCTGCATTCACAAAAGAAGGAAGATCTGCTTCCATGAATGGAGCATCTTGAGGATTCTGAACTAAAAAGCGTTCTCGGTATGAATTTTTCCTAGCACCAATAAACATAATATTTGGTTGGATAAATATTTTATTAAACATCTTAATATTTGCCTTAAAATCAAACTGTAATTCAGGCATATTCCAAGCTTCAGTTTCTTCTACTGAATAGTCTCTCCAATGTGCCTGAAGAGATAAAGAGCCCCCGTTTTTAAAAGCAGCTAAAACAGAGGTGTCAAATCCAAACTGCTCCAGTTCTCCATAGATAACTTCAAATGAATTTCCGTATCTAAAAGCAATAAATTGTTCGTTGCTATTGTCGTATCCAAAACTTCTAAAAAAAGGAGCATTATTTGCCTTTTGGTAATAGGCATTCATAGTAAACTCCCAACCAGAGACTAACTTGGTTCTTGTTCCCAATTCAACTGCATAAGGCACTTCAGTATTTTTAAGTATTATTGCAGGTGCTACAAATGGATTTTCATCCGAAAATGATCTAAAACTGTTTTGATTAAAATCCCCTGAAAGCTTTAAAAAAGGGGTTAAGTTGCCTTTTTTAGGTTTGTAAGACAAGTCCAAAAGCGGAAGTAGAAATAGGCCCTTTTCATTAAAGTCATCTCCAAATCCATAAACAGCTGCGGCCCCAGCTTTAAACTTAAAGCGATTAGCACCTGAGCTCACAAATAAATTTATTTTAGAAATTCCTGAAGCAAAAGAACTAGTTTCGTTTGAATAGTATTCTGAAGCAAACTTATTATTTAAGTAACTAATGCTTGGGTCTAAATTAATTGCAATTGAACCAAAGCTTATTTGAAACTTTGATTTTAGCTTTAACTGAAGTTCATTTGTACTAAAACTATCTGTTGTTAAATGGGCTGTAATAGATGCTTCTTTTAAAATAGAACTATACCACTGCCAATCAGACTTTATAGAAATGTAATTTATACGCTGCTTAGGGTTTAAGTTTGATAAAATAACTTCATCTTCAATAGGCTCATTTAGGCCGTAAAAATTTTGATTGTGTGATCTAAAAGATAATTGAGACAATGAAGTCATCGAGTTAGTGCTTTTGCTATAACTAAGGTGAAAAAGTGCTGCGCTTTGTTTTGTTGAAAGAATTGGCTCTGGCAAGTCTTTAAATAACCCATTGAAATGGACCAACCAACTAACTTGCTGTCTTCTATCCAGATTGATTTGAGCAGAATGGTCTAAAATGAAATTATTAAAATTTCCAAATCCAGAACTTAAGGTAGCATTATATTTCGGGGTTGACTTCTTTTTTTGAAGCACTTTAGCAGACCCCTTAGATGGAATAAAAGTTGAGGCTACTGGTATTGAAAATATAGAATAGTTCAACTTCCGCTTTTCTCTCCCGATTGAATCAATAACTAGGGGCTGTTCTCTTATTTTATAAACTTCGGACAAGCTTGGTGTATAGGATTTGATCACGGTTACTTCTTGAACTCCAATAGTAACCTCATCCTCCTGCCCAAAAATAGTAAAGAAGCTGAATAACAAACCAATCCAAAGGCTTGCTTTGAACTGTTGTTTATGAATTTTCATTTGCTTCTTCGACTTTAATGGATGAATTGTTCTTAGATTCAATTGATTTTAAATTTTCTAAATCCAATTGTGCTTGCTTAATTATTTCTGGAAATTGAGTGAAATTAGTTAAAATAGATTCTAATATAAATGAAGCCTGAAAGGCATCATCTAACTGATAAAAGTTCTGAGACATCAACAACAAACTCTTGGCTCCCCATTCTGGATAATTACCAAAGTCTTTTGCAATTCTCTCGATTAACAAATTGGAAGCTTCATATTCGTGAACTAAATGTTTTTGGTTTGCATTAAAATAAAGCGCTTCGACAGCCAAAGATGCATCGGGGGCGTTTTCAAGTTCAGCATAAGCACCTTTTGCTTTCTCTATCTTTTTGAGTTTTATACTCGATTGTGCTATAATTCTGTAGGCATCCCATTTGATTTTTTGATCTAATTGCTTCAATTCTATTGCGCGCTCTGCACAGGAAATTGCTTCTGAATATTCCTTTTGCTCAAAATACAATTGCATTAAATTAAACAAAGCATAGCGTTTGTTTTCTCGGAATTGAGCAAGTTCATCAAGAGTTTTCCAATAGGATAAGGCACGAGACTCTTGATCGCTATTTATTAATGCTTGCGTAATCCTAACCAGTGATTGTTCGGTATATTCTTGAATAGGTTGATCCAATACTGCTTGATATTGTTCGATTGCTTCTTCCCACTTCTCCTCTTGAAAATAAAGTTCTGCAGACAAAAACGAAACTTGTAATTGATTTGCTCCCTGGGGATAGTTGCTTAAATAAGCAGTCAATGCTTTCTGTGCGGCTTTTTTCTTGTTATCATTGAAAAGGCGTTCAGCAGATGTAAACGCAGCGCGTTCCAACTCATTATCCTCAAGAGTTACACCTTTTAATTGCTTAACCCAGCGGGTAAAATCCTCAACTTCTGCTAAATCTATGGCAATCTCTTTTGCAGTCTTAAGTGCTTGCTGTGCGACTTCTTCATTTGGATACTCTTGAATCAATTGTTTTAAAACTCCCAGTGCATCATTCAGGGATTCTGTATTATACAAAATTAATCCTTTATTCAATAATGAACGAGAACGATAAGGGCTTTGAGAATAATCCGCTACGAGAATATCGTATGTCTCAATAGCTTTGATGTTGGTATTATTCCTAGTATAGGCAAGAGCTAATTGAAAATAGGCGTCATCAAGTAAAGAGGTATTGGGATATGTTATTATCAGCTGATTTAGTGCTTCTATTTTCTGGAGATTTCGTTCTACAAAACCATAACTCAATGCCTTTTGATAGAGCGCATACATTCCTTTTGTAACGTCCATCACAATAGCTTTTTCATAAGCCTCCATTGCAGGCCAGTATTTCCCTAAGACAAAATAACCATCTCCCAGACGCAAAAATGTATCTCTTTTGTATGAAACAGAAAGGTTTTCTTGTTTTAGATAAGCTTCAAATAAAGCCTTGGATTTTTCGTAATTTTTAAGTTTAAAATTAGCATAACCCATATGATAATTAAGGTTATTATATCCTAAAACTTTCCTTGCAAAAGGATGAGATCTAAAGGTATTTAAATCCGAAAGAACAGCTTGAAAATCATTTAGCTCGTATTTGGCAAGAGCACTCCAATACAAACAATTTGCTTCAATTGTCTTATCTTTGTTTGTTTTTAAGGACTGATTAAAAAATTTAACAGCATCTTCATACAAGCCACTTTGAAAAAGAGAAACTGCTTTTAAGTAATTTACTTTTTGTAGCGCATCATCGTATTGACTTCCTGATTTTTTATTTAAAATTTTTATAGCTGCATTAAAATTCCTAGAATTGACATAAGAATCAATTAAAAGTTCTTCAATTTCAGGTACAGCTTTATTCATAGGATATTGATCTACAAAAGAAGCCAAAAGTAAAGATGGATTTTTATAGGCATTACCTATTTCATAGCTCAAGCGAGCATAATTCAATAATGCATCTTCAGAAATCACAGCATCAAATTTTAGGGAAGCTGCACTTTTGAAAGCATTCAAAGCTTGGGTCTTTTTATCCATTTTTAGATAGCAATCTGCTAAATGATAATAGGCGTTTTGAGCCACTACATTCTTACCAGAAATAATTTTATTAAACTGTTTAATGGCGTTTTCATACTCACCAAGCCTGAAGTAGGTGTATCCTAGTTGATAAAAATCAGTATTGGACCATTTACCCTTTTTACCTTTATAAACTTCAAGGTATGGAAGCGCAGAATTAAAATCATTAAGATTAAAATAGCTTTCACCTATTATTTTTGAAAGTTCGGAAGTTAGATTTTTGTTAGCATCTTCAAGACTTGTTCTTGCAATAACTATGGCTTGTTCGAACCTTCCTAAATTAAAATTCATGTTGGCTTGAAAGTAACCAACGGTAGTGTCGTTTTGATTAACTGTTACTTTATTAAATTTCTCTGCAGCTTCATCATAATCATCTAATTGATAAGCAATGTATCCAAGGTAGTAACTGGCATCAAATTGGTATTTCTCAACATCTTCAACTTTTTTAAAATAAGTCTCAGCTTGTTTAAAACGCTTGGACGCAAACAAAGCATAACCCCTATTGAAGAAATAATCATTTCTTTTATCTGAGGCTACATCAGTCGCTTTAATCTTATTAAACCACTTTAAGGCGTAGGTATATTTCCCATTTTCAAAATAGTACGTTGCTAAATCATAGTATGCAGTTTCAGACAAATAACTTGTTGGATTTTCAGTCATGAAAGCAGAAAGTTTTTTTTCTGCACCAGGCCTGTTTAAACGTAAATCAGTAGCTATTTTATAGAAACCTGCGGCAGTAGAATATTCACTTAGTGAAGGGTAAAAATCAATTAAATTAAAATACTGACTGGCTAAACTAAAATTATCAGATCCAAAATAATAAGAAGCTTGAGTTTGAGGAATTTTATTTACACCCATCTGAGCCCAAACCGCTGAACACGATATAGATAAGAATACAAAATAAATAAGAAAAGCTTTGTTAATGTTGATTCTTAGCATGGGTTAAAGTTAAGCTTAAGTTCCTATTTTTAAAACGTAGTATTTTTTTTTAAAGTATAAATTATCAACAAAAAATTTCGGGACGTCTAATTTGTTTCTATTTTTACATGAACCGGAGAAAATCACTTTAGGGTTTTCTTTGAAATGACCAATTAAAAAATCACATGAAATTACCCTTAGTTCAATTTGAAAATGCCACGATTATTCAAAATAAACAAACAATTTTGAGTAATGTAAATCTTGAGGTTCAACAAGGTGATTTCACTTTTTTAATTGGAAAAACGGGGACTGGGAAAAGTAGCTTAATCAAAACGCTTTATGCTGACCTTCCTCTTCAATCAGGAACTGGAAGAGTTTCGGATTTTAATTTAGCTGAAATCAAACAGCGTGAAATTCCTTTCTTACGACGAAAATTAGGTGTTGTTTTTCAAGATTTCAAGCTTCTCTCCGATCGTTCAATTTTTGAAAATCTAAGTTTTGTTCTCAAATCAACAGGTTGGAAAGATAAAAAAGAAATAAAAGAACGTATAGAAGAAGTATTAGATTCTTTGGGAGTTGTTGGCATTTCAGGAAAATATGCATTTGAACTTTCGGGAGGTGAACAACAGCGTGTAGCAATTGCTCGCGCGTTACTTAATGAACCTGAACTTATCATAGCAGACGAACCAACTGGAAACTTAGACCCGCAGACTAGCCTAGAGATAATGGAGGTTTTTAGAGGTTTACACCAAAAAGGAATGACTATTATTATGGCAACCCATGATTACAATATGATTGTGAAGTTTCCCGGAAAAATACTTCGGTGTGATGCGGGAAAAATTTACGAAGTAGTTCAAAAAAACGAAGCCTAAAGATTACTCTCTAGGCTTGTTTGATAGTATAAATAAATTTATTTTTATTTTCCTGTCATGCGTTTTCTTTGATTCTCATCAAGATAAACTTTACGTAATCGCATGCTTTTTGGAGTTACTTCCACGTACTCATCCCCTTGTATATATTCTAAAGCTTCTTCTAAAGAAAATTTAATTGGAGGAGCTAAACGAACTTTATCATCCGTTCCTGAAGAACGAACATTTGATAACTTTTTAGTTTTGGTAACATTAACAACCATATCGTCTGCACGAGAATTTTCACCGATAACTTGTCCGGTATAAATTTCTTCATTTGGAGCAACAAAGAATTTTCCACGCTCTTGCAACTTATCTAATGAATAAGGAATTGCATTTCCTTTTTCCATTGAAATAAGAGATCCATTGTTTCGTCCAGGAATTACTCCACGAAACGGCTGAAACTCTTTGAATCTGTGATTCATAATTGCCTCTCCAGCAGTTGCAGTAAGCAATTGGTTTCTTAGACCTATAATGCCTCTAGAAGGCATTAAAAACTCACAAACCATGCGTTCTCCTTTAGGAGTCATACTCAACATTTCGCCTTTTCTAAGAGTAACCATTTCAATCGCCTTACCAGAAACACTCTCAGGTAAATCAATGGTTAATTCTTCGATAGGCTCATGCTTTTTACCGTCAATTTCTTTTATAATTACTTGTGGTTGTCCAATTTGAAGTTCATACCCTTCTCTTCTCATTGTTTCAATTAAAACAGACAAGTGAAGTACTCCTCTTCCAAAAACAATGAATTTATCGGCAGAGTCGGTATTTTCCAGGCGCATTGCAAGGTTTCTTTCTAATTCTTTTTCTAAACGGTCTTTGATGTGTCTTGAAGTTACAAATTTTCCGTCTTTCCCAAAAAATGGAGAATCGTTAATTGTAAACAACATGCTCATTGTTGGTTCGTCTATTGCAATAGTAGGAAGTGCTTCTGGCTCAAGGGCATCTGCAACTGTATCACCAATTTCAAAATTTTCTAGCCCTATAAGAGCACAAATATCTCCTGCTTTTACTTCTTCAACTTCTTGTCGTCCCAAACCATCAAATAAATTCAATTCTTTGATTCGAGCTTTAGTAATTGTTCCTTCTCTATTTACTAAACTTACCGGCATATTAGCAGTAAGTGTACCTCTTTGCAAGCGTCCAATAGCTATTCGACCTGTATAAGCGGAAAAGTCTAAGGAAGTTATGAGGAGCTGTGGTGTTCCTTCTTCTACTTTTGGATCTGGAACGTGTTTCAAAACCATATCCAATAAAGGCTCTACGTTTTCAGTTTGATTTCTCCAATCTTCACTCATCCAATTGTTCTTTGCAGAACCGTAAACTGTTGGGAAATCTAATTGCCACTCTTCTGCTCCTAATTCGAACATTAAATCAAAAACAGACTCATGAACTTCTTCTGGAGTACAGTTTTCTTTATCAACTTTATTAACAACAACAATGGGTTTTAACTTTAAATCGATTGCCTTTTGTAATACAAAGCGAGTTTGTGGCATTGGTCCTTCAAAAGCATCAACAAGAAGTAAAACACCGTCAGCCATATTCAACACACGCTCAACTTCACCACCAAAATCGGCGTGACCAGGAGTATCGATAATATTAATCTTTGTGTCTTTGTACATTACAGAAATGTTCTTAGAAAGAATCGTAATTCCACGTTCTCTTTCCAAATCATTATTGTCCAGAATTAAATCCCCGGTATTCTGATTGGTTCTGAAAAGCTCGCAATGATGCATAATCTTATCTACCAAGGTAGTTTTACCATGGTCAACGTGTGCAATTATTGCAATGTTTTTAATTTTGGACATCTGTGTTTATTTTTTTAATCGCGCAAATATAACCTTATATATTCAGCTTTTAGCTAAAAGTTTAAGGTTTCGAATTTATAGGGTATTCAACTAAAAACTTTACTTTTACAAAAAACATTTTATGAACTTTTCAAAACTGTCGAATATTAATCACCAAAACAGTGATCAATTCTTTCTGCTAGCAGGGCCTTGCGCTATTGAGAGTGAAGTAATGGCGTTTGAAATTGCTGAAAAAGTATTGGCTATTACAGACCGACTGGACATTCCTTTTGTTTTTAAAGGGAGTTTTAAAAAGGCAAACCGAAGCAGAATTGACAGTTTTACAGGAATTGGAGACGAAACTGCTCTTGAAATTCTTCAGAAAATTGGAAAAACATTGAACTTACCAACGGTAACTGATATTCATGAGGCTGCGGATGCGGAAAAAGCTGCAGCTTATGTAGATGTTTTACAAATTCCAGCATTTTTAGTTCGACAAACCGACTTAGTGGTTGCAGCTGCAAAAACTGGAAAGGTTGTAAACCTAAAGAAAGGTCAATTTATGAGTCCGGAGAGTATGCAATTTGCGGTTCAAAAAGTCAAGGATAGCGGAAACGATGCTGCTTGGATAACCGATCGAGGAACACAATTTGGATATACTGATCTTATTGTAGACTTTAGAGGGGTTCCTGCAATGCGTTCTGTTGCTCCAACAATATTAGACGTAACTCATTCTTTACAACAACCTAACCAAGCCTCTGGAGTAACTGGAGGTCGGCCAGAACTTATAGAAACGATAGCCAGAGCAGGGATTGTAAACCATATGGATGGTTTATTTATTGAAACACACCCAAATCCTTCACAAGCTAAAAGTGACGGAGCAAATATGCTTTCGCTTGATTTATTAGACGGAATGTTAACAAGACTAACAGAGATTAGAAAAACTATCAATCAGTTTTAAATAAAAGATATACTTTTACACCCTGCTTAAATTAAGCAGCTTCTTTGAAATAATGGGGTCGACTGGTTTTGACAGCAAGATCAATCGAACAGTAAGCATGTCGAGCAATGAATCACATCTCGTAAAACTAAGATTCAACCTTTAATAGGCGAGAATAACTACGCTCTAGCTGCATAAGCGACTGAATTATAGTAAGTCACTGCCTAGTCTCAACCAGGTTGAGAAGCCGGATGTCTCTTGAAAGCCCTTGTTGACGGCGTTCAAACCAGAGGCACCATAAAGGTCAACATCGAAGTCTGGAGGTTCCGGTCAGATTTTTCAATAAAGGAACTAAGAAATGTGTGGGCGGTTTTCAGTCAGTACATTTTCGAAAACTAAATGATAACTAAACATGTAGAAGGCTCTTCTATTGCTTGTATGGACGAGGGTTCGATTCCCTCCGACTCCACTATTACACCCCGAAGGCTCAATGTTTTCGGGGTTTTGTTTTTTTGGTGGTCGGTCAGGTGGTCGGCATCTCCTTTTTTAGCCCTAAAAAATATGACTGATCCGAGCGATTTGACAGTGCTCTGGATGATGCAGGAATTCCGAAAGAGCAATATGGCTTTTCATCAAATGAAATAATAAGATTTAGAAAGCCAAATTTTGATGAGGCATCATTTGATTTAAAAAAATAATTTAACTATAAATATTACTTTACAATAATTAAATATTAATAATGGCAAATAAAAGAAATTGGAATTATTTCGTGCAGCTTTCTTGGGGTCGCTCAAGAAACTGTATCTTACTGTTATTATAATTTCAAAATCGTGAATAACAAAGGGAATTACAAATGGTTTATCTTAACTATGTTAACCGTTGTATATGTATTCAATTTTGCTGATAGACAAATTCTTGTTATTCTGCAAGAGAGTATTAAAGAAGACTTGAAATTAAGTGATACTCAATTGGGGTTGTTAACCGGACTGGGATTTGCACTCTTATATACAACACTTGGCATTCCAATAGCTAAACTTGCTGATAAATATAATCGAAAAAACATCCTAGTATTTAGTCTTGGATTTTGGTCGCTCATGACCGTTATATCCGGTCGTGCTCTAAACTTTTTTCAATTGTTGTTGACTCGGATTGGAGTAAGTGCAGGTGAGGCAGGTGGAATGCCACCTTCTCATTCAATTATTTCAGATTATTTTCCCAAAGAACAACGAGGAACAGCTTTCTCTATATACAGCATGGGAGTACCAATCGGGATTTTATTAGGGTTCATTGTTGCTGGATCAATCGCTTCTGAATATGGATGGAGAATTGCATTTTACGCACTCGGAATACCTGGTATTTTACTTTCTATTATACTATACTTTATCATAAAAGAACCTATTCGAGGTCAAATTGATGGTCATGTTGATGATATAAAAGACTCTACTTTTAAAGAAGTTATAGGAAGTTTATTTGCTAAAAAATCATTTCTTTATTTATGTTTGGGTGCTGGCTTTACTACTTTTTCTTCTTATAGCCTCAATAATTTTTTACCTTCATTCATTCAAAGAGTTCATGGAGTTGACCTGATAACTGTAAGTATAAATTTGGGTTTTTCAATAGGAATTGGTGGCTTGATTGGTGCTTTGATTGGGGGGCGATTGGCTGATATAAAAGGAGCAAAAAACAAAAAATGGTATCTTTACGTACCCATCCTTAGCTGTATTTTCTCTCTATTTCCTGCCATTATAATCTTGTTTACAGGTAGTTCAAAAATAGCCTTAGCTGCTATATTTCCCTATGCAATGTTCAATGCTGCTTTCACCGGACCAGTATATGCAGTGGGTCAAACTTTGGCAAATGTCAAAATGAGAGCGTTTGCTACCGCGATAATCCTTTTATTTATGAATGGAATTGGATTAGCACTTGGACCCCTATCTGCTGGAATGCTAAGTGATTTTCTCGAACCAAATTTTGGGAATTTTAGTTTACGTTATGCATTGACTTTGAATTTACTTTCTTTGTTTTTAGCAATATTATTTTATTGGAAATCAGCAAATAATTATGAGAAAGATTTAGAGCAAGTATAATTACAAGTTCTCTCAAAGGTATTACATATAAGATCTAATTTTTTTGGTAACATTAAACTATTGATTTTATGTGTTCATAAATCATCACCATTGCTAAAGTATCTAGTTCACAATAGCGTTTAAGGGCTTCGGAAATTTCTTGTCTTTCCCTCTCAGACATATCTGTGTATTGAATTTTTCCATAAGCTGTTAAAGCAGCCCCACCATCATCAATATTATCTATCTCAGACAATATATTTTCAATTTCATCTTGAGTTATATTTTTGAATACTTTAGGCAACATTTTATAGGGGCTGATAATTTCATCATTTTCCGTTTTCAACCAAACATGGTCTGGAGAAAGGTTTTTACTTGTAACTCTAATCTTACCAATGGGTTGACTGTATTTTTCTTGAACAAACATACTTGATTTTAATACTGCAGGTAGTACTTTTTTGATGGAGTTTGAACCAAAGGTGTGGGGGTTATAATAATACTTGACAACCACTTTACAGAGGTCAACCATATCTCTTGTTCCGGTTCCAGTTTGCCTTAAAGGAACTACCCACGGATCGTTATGCTTTTTTCTAGGATGACTTATAGACTCTATAAACGAAACTAGTGTTCCTTTGTTGGGATAGTCACTCGCTTTCAATTGATCTCGAACGGCATTAAGTATGGTGTTTTCATGGGTGGCAAATTTAAAAATAGTGCCTTCATCATTGGATAAGGATTCCTTTAAATGCTCAATAAATTTGAAATTTGGAAATTCTCCTGGGTTGGTATTGATGAATTCATTGGCATGTTCAGTTCGGCCATCTTCATAGTAAATGTGATGAGAAAATTGAAATGCTATTTGTTCATAAGGCTTTCGCCCAGCATGAAATGGCAGCGGCACTGTGGATGTTTCAAAATCAATAAAATGTAGTGGATATACCCAAGTATCCATTTCACTTCTTAAACCTTCTTTATCGATATATTCCGAAAAATCATCATCTCGTTCTTTCTCTATCTGTAACCACTGTCGTTCTTTTGAAGAAAGAAAACCTGCTTCTTCTTTATATTTTATATCCTCTAACGTTAATTGTTCTTTAAATAAAATACCTCGTTCCATTAGTTTTGGATCTTTTAGATTCCAAATGTTAAAGATGTTGGGCTTTTTAAAATCATCTGGAGTCCATTGGTGTTGAGTTTTAAAACAATGATCAAATCCAGATTTTCCCAATTTACCCTTTTGACTATCATCTTTTTTAAATTCACATTTTTTACAAGCCGAAAATTGTGTCGGCCAATTGGGGTAGAGGTCATTAATTCTAACGTCTGACAATAACTTTATGGCTTCATGAAAATTTAAATTATCATAATAGGAATAGGAGCCGTCATGAATTTTATTTACTACTTCAGATAAATTTTCTAAATGCAATAAATTATCACCCAACTGACTTATATCATCTACTAAAACAGTTACATCGGTTCGATTATTAGGGTCTTTTTTTACTCTAAACAATTGATTTAATCCATCTACAGATGCAGATTTTGTTTTGTCTACAAGGCATAAATAAGGGATAATATTAAAATCAGGTAAACAACGTTGTGTTACATAAGCTTGAAAAGCCAAATCAAAAAGGTAGGGTTTCCAGTCGCTAACTAGTTTTCCTTTTTTAGCTACAAAATTATAATCTTTGGTTGGATCAATCGATTTTGCTTTTACTTCAATAACCTGAATGTTGTTACCTTTTTTTACTAGAACATCTGTTCTAATAAATAAATGATCAACATAAAAAGCAGCTTCATAGATAACTATATTTTCTTGCTTTAATAATTCAGTAGTTTGATCTGCTAAATCTTGATACGTGTTATTAATATATGGCGCATCTACTAAAACTCCACCAGGGTATTGTAAACGAGCATACTCTTCCACTTGGAAACCGCCACTGGCTAATGCTTCTAAAAATGAATCTTCATTTTTTATGTTATGATAAACTTTATTATTATTTGAAAAATAGAGTTTATTGGGACATTCTAAACCTTGCTTAAAACGTGATTTTGATAATGCTTTCATAATAAATAAAATTATAAGTAGGAAAAAGCCAAAACAAATAAATTTGCAATGGCTTTTTATTATCGATTAAATTTTAAATTTTATTCTTCATCAACTCCCGGTAATTTAACTGATGGAGCTGCCTGTTTCCATGGATAATCCTGGGTTTTAGGTTCTGGATATATGGTATTTAAACTGTCGCCTTCATAAACAAAACCATTCTTTACTACAAGGTTTACAGAATTAGTATTACGAATATTTTCGAGTGGATTTTGATCTAAAATAACTAAATCAGCAAGCTTCCCTATTTCGATACTTCCAATGTCGTTGGAAAGGCCCAAAGCCTCTGCTCCAATAACGGTAGCAACTTTAAGCATGTCATGTTCAGAAATACCTCCAGCTTGAATGCTCCACATTTCCCAATGAAATCCGAGTCCTTGGAGCTGTCCGTGAGAACCTACTCCTGCTAATCCTCCAGCCTCTACAAGATCTTTTACAAAAACACCATGATCAGCAAAAACATATTCTTCGTCCATGAACCAACCTGCATTTCTACGGCGAGACTTAGTATCCAATTCAGATTTTGGTGTAAAACGATTCAGCTTTAAATCACCTTGTACATCTTCTGTGGCGTAGAAATAATTTTCCGCCCAAGGACCCCCGTAAGAAACTAAAAGGGTTGGAGTATAGGCTGTTTTTGATCCAGCTACAAAATCAATAAAATCTTTATAAAGCGGATAAATTGGAAAAGAATGTTCGTGCCCAGGATAACCGTCTAAAATCTGAGTAACATTCAACTTAAAGTCAAGACCTCCTTCTGTTGTTGGCATTAACTCTTGTTCTTTAGCCGCTTGAATAATCCATTGACGGTGCTTGCGGTTACCTGTCAGGTACATTTTTATGGTTTTGGTATTGTAATATTTCGAATATTGTGTGAGAACATCTCGAGCATGATCTAAACTTTTGATGTTATAACCCCAATAGCCAACACCTGGTCCTGTAGAATAGATTCGTGGTCCAGGAATCATTCCTGCTTCAACCATATCTGCATACGTTAATACATCTGTTGTCGCGGTCTGAGGATCTCGAGTAGTTGTTACTCCATAAGCTAAGTTTGCTGCATATACCCAGACGTGACTTTTATGTAAGCCCCAAGAAGGCCACATGTGTGCATGAGTATCTACAAATCCAGGAACAATGTACTTTCCGTTAAGGTCCATGACTTTAGCACCTGTAGGAATATCAACCTCATTTGCAGCTCCAACTGTTGTAATTCTATTATTTGTAATGACTACTGTTCCTTTTTGAATGATTTCATCTCCATTCATGGTGATTAAATTAGCATTCTTTAGAACAAGAGTTCCTTTGGCTATTGCTCGATTGGCTTTCACGATTAAGTCCAATTCTTTTGCCTGATAATCTTCAATTGAATCTTCGTCTTCTTCATCAGCTTCTTGTGCCTCCTCTTCTCCAACTTCTTCCTCCTCATCTTTTGCCTGTTTTTCTAGCTTTTGGGCTTCTTCATTCATTTCAGCTGCAGCTATATCATAGCGAAAAAGAGTTTTTCCAAGCGTCCAATAAACTACATCTCCATTGGCGTTCCAAGAAGGAAACTGCCCGCCAAATTTGGTGAGTTTACGAGAAGGAAAAGCTGCTTTGGAAGCATCTTTGACATTTATTTTAGCCCCTTTAGATCCTACATAGGGAATTGTAACAACGTATATATCATTATTTATTTGTGCTAAAGCATAGTCCCCTTTAGGTGCTCGTAAAATGGTGTTTGCTTTTGCTGGCTTTTTTTTAGGTGCCGTTGGTGAATCTGCCAATAAATGATTTTCATCATAAGAAGAACCATAAACAGTTATACCGTCTATCTGAACGTATTTTTTAGTATCCGTTCCATCCCATCGCATTGATATTAAGCCATCGGTTGAGTTTAAGTAAATTCTGTCGTCGTTTTGTGCAAAGTGAGGATTTGAAAGACCACTTGCCTTAAAAACTAAGGTTGAGTTCCCGATCTTACTTGAATTTAACCAAACTAAATTTGATTTTTTCTGAAAAGCATTAGGGCCATCAGAATCTTCAAATTGTTGAGCAGCTCCTTTGAATACCACTATTTTATTAGAAGAACTCCAAGCTGGCTGTGTATATACTGCAGGTTCAAGAGTTAATCTAACAGGTACTGAAACTTTATCAACACGAACCTTATATACATGTCCTTTTTGATTCTTATCCCAGGTAACAAAAACCACTTCACGACCATTTGGGTTCCATGATGGCATGGCTTCAGTATAATCAAAAGAAGTTAGGCGCTTGGGTTTTTTATCCTTAAAACTCATCCAATAGAGTTTATTCAAAGCAGTAAAAACAATAGCGGTTCCATCTGGGGAAACTTGAGGGTCTCTGATCTGATTGACATCAAAAGTTGGGGTATCCTCGATTGGGTAATCGAATTTTAATTGTGGTCCCAGAGCAACGGTTTCATTTATTTGAAAAGGAATGTTTATGGCTGAACCTCCAGACATTGGAATTCGATAAATTTTTCCTCCGTATGAAGCTACTATTTCTTTGCTGTCTGGTGTAAAAGCCATGGCAGGTAAAACTCCTAAAGGAGCTATTGATTCTTGATCATCACGCTGAACAGGATATGCCAACCAGCTTTCTTCTTGAGTTGAAAGGTTACGTTTTACTAGACCTGTTTGGTCGTTAAATCGACTTCCATAAACTAGCCAGTTACCGTCTGGCGACAAGGTTGGTGTAAATGCTGATCCGTACCGAGAGGTCATTACTTCCCTTTTTCCATCTTCTCGGTCGTAAGTACCTAATTGATATTGCGGCATGCGAGCATTATATTGCCATGCTCCTGTACGTTGAGAAAACCAAATATATCTGCCATCTGCACTAAATTTAGGTTCAGAAATTTTGAGGTTATCGGGCTTATCTATTAACTGTGTTCCACCACCACCTTCTCTGTGGTAGAGGTGTAATTTAAAGTTACGGGAACCTTTACTGACCGCAACATAATTTCCATCTGGAGACCAAGCGGCGGCTTGCATTTTGGACGTATCCCCTATGGTTACTTGGAGTGTGTCTTCTTTTTCCCTATCAATGATCCAAGCGTTGTTTCCACCGCTTCTATCCGATAAGAATAGAATAGAATTACCATCTGGTGAATATTTTGGCTGCGAGTCAAAAGCAAGACCTTCTGTAAGGCGGGTAGCTTTTCCTCCATTAAATGGGAGTTCGTACAAGTCTCCTAAAAGATCAAAAATGATTTTTGACCCATCGGGGTGAACATCCAAAGAAAGCCAAGTCCCTTGATTAGTAGATATAGTCACTACCCTACTCGCTTCAAGAGGCAGCCCTTTTTTGTCTTTTTTCTGAGCCCAACTCGGTGAAATTACTGCAATTAAGAGCAGACTTAAAATAAACTTTTTCATAATATGTCTATTAATATAGATTCCAAGTTAGTTTTTTTTTGTCACAAAAAGAATGAGCTATTGTTTTTTATAAATCCAATAGCATCTAACTCTATTACTTAATATATATTTAAATCTCATTAACAGTTATTTATAAGAAATTTGAGATTATTCCTGATAACTAGAAGTACCTATAAAAACTCAAAAGTTACTTTTCAAGTTCATCTTAGAGATACTTTTAAGCTTTTAATTAATTAATGAATGAAAAACTAACGCCTTAAATTGATTGGGAATTAAAAAGGATGTGTAATCATAAGTTTGCAAATATATAATACCTATTAGTTCTTCTTCTGGATCTGCAAAGTAAGATGTATTGAAATAACCAGCCCAATATAATGTTCCAGCACTTCCTTTTCCTCCAAGAGCTTGATCTTTTTCAGACACTAAGCCAAAAGCTAGTCCAAAAGATGAGTCAGGGATATGACTATTTTGATTAACAAAAACTAATTCAACTGTTTTTTTACCCAAAATCTGTTTTCCCTTGTAAGATCCCTGATTGAGAAACATTTGAAGGAAATTCGAATAATCTGCTGTTGTACTTGACAATCCAGCTCCTCCCGATAAAAACATTTTTGCACCTTTTATAGGGTAATTTGTGTCATAAAAATCTGCTTGGTATTTGGTCCAAAAACCATCTTTCTGTGTCTGAACAGGAACTAATCTATCCTGATGTGTCACTGGTAAGTAGAAATATGTATCCAGCATCTCCAGGGGTTCAAAAATTCGTTCTCTAAAAAATACATCCAAAGACTTTTGTGAGATAATCTCAATAAAATAACCTAATACATCTAAGCTTTCACCATAAGTGAAACCTTCTCCAGGTTCATGATGTAAAGGGAGTTGTGCTAATTTCTGAATATTTGATTTTATATATATGGAATCAGTTGTATATAGGTCAACAATTCCATGTTTATTGTATAAAGCATTAAAACGAGGATCTGAGTCAATAACTCCATAACCAATCCCTGAAGTGTGAGTTAGTAAATGTCTTATGGAAATTTTGTTCTTAGCAGGTTTTGATAAATAGGTGCTGTCAGTTTCATTAAAGTCTGTTAAAATTTTGAGGTTTTTAAATTCAGGAATATACTTTTCAATGGGATCATCCAAATTAAACTTTCCTTCTTCCCATAACATCAGAACAGCCAAAGAAGTTATAGCCTTAGTCATAGAAGCTATTCGGAAAATGTCATCTGTAGAATATTTAATTTCGTTTTCTACATCAGAATAACCAAATGCTTTATTGTAAATAATTTTATCATTCCTTCTAATTAAAGCTACTGCTCCTGGAATCTGATTCTCTTTTATCATTTTATTGAGGTAGGAATCAATTCTATCTAAACGTTCAGAGGAAACTCCTTGATTTTCAGGTAGGTTTTTTTTTGAATTAGTTTGGTCACAGCTGGAAACAAAAAAGATTAATGTTAAACCTAAAATTATTTTTTTCATAGTAAGATTATGTATTCTTAAATCTAAAATACATGATTAATAATTGGATTTATTTTGTAGTGTTAATTCCCAAGGTATTTAAATATTTGACATGTTGATCTAATCGTGGTTTATATTCTTTCCAAATTCTTTTATCCATTGAGGTCCAACCAACTTCTGCGTGTCCCAGCAACCTTGGAAACACTAAATAGGATAGCTCTTCAAATGTAGATACAGTTTCTGTCCAAATAGGTGCTTCGATTCCTAAGATTTCAAGATTGATTAATTCTTCGGATACTGTTTGGGGATCCCAATTATATGCATTTTTAACAGAAGAATATCCAGCCCAGGACAAACCAAAAACACTTAAACTATCATATTTCATGTCAAGATAAGCATGGCTTGCAGGAGAATATATTACACTCTCACTTTTACTAATAATATCATAATCACTTTCATCATTCCAATATTGAAGAATTTTTCCAGTTTTAGAATTATTTCCCCATGTAATCGCTATTTTTTTATTTTTTTCAACATAGGTGAAAACGGAATCAATAATTTGAATAAAATCTTCTTTAGATGTAACATAGGATTCGTCCCCACCAACATGAAAATATGGGCCAGGTGTAAGCAAAGATATTTCTTCAATGACGTCTTTTAAAAATAAATAGGTTACCTCTTTATTGGCACAAAGAGTGCTAAATCCAACATCAATTCCTGTAAAAACAGGCGGGCTTATTCCATCACAATTCAATTCGGGATATGATACTAGAGCTGCATTTGTATGTCCTGGAATATCTATTTCAGGAACAATTGTAATATATCTATCTGCCGCATATTCAATAAGCTCTGAGTATTGTTTTTGAGTGAAAAAACCACCTGGAGTTCCGCCAACTTCTTTTTGCCCACCGATTGATGTTAGGTTTGGCCATTTTTTAATTTCTATTCTCCAGCCTTGATCATCAGAAAGATGCAGGTGTAGAAAATTCAATTTATACAAACTCATAATATCGATATACCGCTTAACATCATTAACATCAAAAAAATGTCGAGCAACATCGAGCATTGATCCTCTGTAATTATATTTAGAAGAATCAGAAATACTCCCATAAGGTAAAATTAAATCTGATTTTGAAGATGAAAATAAAATCAGTTGCGTTAATGTAGTTAATCCTCTGTAAAGCCCTTCACTGGTATGAGCTCTAATTAATATTTCTTCCTTCACAATTTCTAAATGATAAGCATCTGCTTGAATTTCAAGATCCAGATCTATTACTAGTTTTATTACTTTATCTCTCTTGGAATTATAGGAGGCTTCAAAAAGAGATGAATTTATCTTATTCTCCCAAACAGATTGGAATATTTTGATTGCTGAAGATAATCGTTGAGAATTAGAATTAGTTTCTATGAATTCTATATTTCGAGCGTATAAGTAACCTTCTAGACTATTAATCTGGTTAGGAAGAGGTATGAATGGAATGTCTTCTAATAATTGATTTTGAGAAAACACAATACTATTCATTAAAACTAGAATGATAAATACTTTACTAAATGACTTCATTAAATTGAATATTTAAATTTTTATACTATATAAATTCAGCATACAGTTCAAGGTTATGTTTTTTTAGGTTAAAAGATTACCCTGATCATCCCATTCGGCCTGTTCATTTCTTTTATCCTGATCTATACATTTATCTATCCAATCTTGGTCATAGGCAACACCAACACTTTTCAATACATCTTCAGGAACTCCGTCCCAAATATTAGGTACGTTACCCTGGTATCCTATTTCTGAGACTCCAACCTCAGAGGTGAAATATCCTGTCATTACTAGATTTCTTAGTAAAGAGAAAAATTGAACTTCATGTAATTGTACATCTAAATCAGGATTAGGAAAAGCAATTTTATCAAGAATATATTTCTGTTCATTCTCTGAAATATTTATGAAGAGTCTTTTGAAATTTTGACTGCTATGAGTATTTAACCACATAAGACCCCCTCGTATTTTGGTTTGGAATTCAGGAATATCTTTCATCATAAACTCTATGAATTTGGGAACACCTGCTTGCTCTATAGTTCCTTCCTTTGTGGGGGGTAAAATTAAATTAGCTAAGACAACGATCAATATCATTTCAGACTCATCAAAGAATTTTTCTTGAAGTAATTTTTCGTCAAAAGCTGCTTCTTTTGGAGTTCTTCCGTATTTATAATCCCAAATTTTTTTTTCAATTATGGCTTCTGAATTTGGCGCACAGCTTTCAAGCAGCAATCCACCTCCAGCGATAGACCCTATAAATAACGACTTAATACTTTCTCTTCTATCCATTTCTTAAAAATTTTGTTTTTTAAATTGATCTATTATATGATCTGCTGTTCTCCATGATAGGGCTAAAATTGTCCAGGTTGGGTTTTTATCAGCCTGAGAAACAAAAGGACCTGCATCTACAATAAATACATTCTCCACATCATGTAGTCGCTCAAACTCGTTCACTACTGAAGTTTTCGGATCACTTCCCATTCGTGTTGTACCAACTTCATGTATTATTCTACCTGGAGCGTTAAGTCCAAAATTTTTATCTTTTCCTGGCTTATCCCCTAGAACAATCCCTCCCATATTATGAGCAATCTCTTCAAAGGTGTCGTGCATATGTTTAGCTTGTTTTCGCTCAAAATCTGACCAATGGTAATTAAATCTTAAAACTGGAATACCGAATTGATCTACCTGAGTTGGGTCAATTTCACAATAGTTATCTTTTTGAGCAATCGACTCTCCCCGGCCAGACATACCCAGGACTGAACCATAAAACTTTTTAACATCTTGGCGGAGAGAATTTCCATATCCTCCAACGGGTAATCCAAGGTGTTCGTTTAGAAGGTTTGGATCAAAACCAGTCCCATAAGAAGGCATACCCAAACCTCCCCAAACTTCAATATGATATCCTCTTGGAAAATCTAAATTCTTGTTATCTAACCACCATGGAGAATAAACGTGCATTCCACCCACGCCATCTTCGTTGTAGGTCTTTCGATCCATTAATTTTGGAATAAAAACAGCTCTGTCCGTACCTGTTGAATCATGAAGATACTTCCCTATCAAGTCACTACTATTACCCAAACCATTTGGGTGTTGGGTTGATTTAGAATTTAATAAAATTCGAGCACTACTACAGGCAGAAGCAGCTAAAACAACAACCTTAGATTTAAGACGATACTCCAAACGATCTTTTTTATTTATATAAGAAACCCCAGATGCTTTTCCATTTTGATCAACATCTACACGATGTACCATGCTATCTACATACAAGTCTATCTGACCGCCACTTTTTTGTGCGGGAAAAATTAAACAAGATCCTGATGAGAAATCTGCATAAACAGAACAGCTCCTGTTGCATTGACCACAGTAAAAACAAACACCTCTTTCTGAATTAATTCTTTTGGTTAAAACCGAAAGTCTTGAAGGCATTACTTTTACGTTTGACTTTCTTGCGCCATTTATGTAAAATAAATCGTGAAGTCTTGGTTTTGGGGGGGGGAGGAAAAATCCATCTGGATCGTTATACATGTTTTCTTTGGTTCCAAAAACACCAATAAGCTTATCTACTTTATCATAATAAGGTTTTATGTCTTCATAACCAATTGGCCAGTTCTCTCCTAGACCATCTTTATCTTTACTTTTAAAATCATTCGGACCAAAGCGAAGAGAAATACGGCCCCAATGATTAGTTCTACCTCCTAACATCCTTGATCGATACCAGTCAAACTCAGTGTCTCCGATTCTGTTGTAAGGTTCTCCTTCGATATCCCAGCCTCCATAGGCCATATCATATTCCCCAAAATCTCTTTGAGTACCTGCTCCTCTTCTAGGAGATTCATGAGCCCATTTAAATTGAGTTTGCTGATCTGGGTTTGCTGGATCAAAATGAGGGCCAGCTTCAATAACAGCAACCTTTAATCCTGAGTCTGCTAAAACTTTTGTAGCCATACCTCCACCTGCACCAGACCCAACAATTATTACATCATAATGTTTAGTGTTTTCAATTATTTCCATATTCAATTAATAGTTTTTTTATAAAAAATTATATCGTTTAAAAGTTCAATTATCTCATAATCAGTAATAGCAATAAATTTCTTTGCGTTTGAGTTATCCCTGTCTTCGACTCTAACCCAGAACTCTTTTTTATCATGTCCTTGTGCTGCACACATTAGGTGGTATTTTATTTTGTTAACAGTAATTTATTAAATTAAATTTAATTAAAATAAATATCCACATAAAACAAATTAGACGAGTCTAATAATTACGTATACTAAAAAATAAAAATGTCAAAAATAAAGAGGTAAAAATAAATGTGTTTTAAACGAAATTTTGTTAAAATTTAGATGTGGTTGTTCAATTTAATAAACCTTTAAATACACCTGCTAGTATAGCAACACTTTTGGGTTTTAAATTAATAACATCTTGTCTAAATCGGATGAGCATTTGTGATGTTGTTTGTCCACCAATACCCCTATTTATAAAATTGTTATTAGAAAAAAATTCTGGCAAAAATACTCTAGCCTTCTGTTATCGAATCTCCCATAAATACTGCATCTGGTGAACTTTTAGATATTTGTAATTCATTTAGCTGATTGTATTTGTCTATACCTGCACAGTCTAAATTCTTTAAAGCTTCGTTTAATTTATTATTAATTATTGTCTTCACTAATTATCTTGTCGTAGTAACATGTAATGATAAACCCCATTATACCTCATTGAGGTAAGTAAAATAGGTTGTTCTATACATATGACATTCATTTACTTCAACTAAACTAACCCTTTTAGCTAGTTTAGGGATTTGACATATTATAGCAATGACATCAAATAATCTATCTAATTTACAGCCCCTGAATTAATAAATGATCGTGATTTTTTGATTGATGTGAATTGAGGCTCAAAATTTAAAAGGCTCACGATTTTTTTTAAAATGAACTTTTCAATTTCGATCTCCTACCTACCCCCCCCATTTAAAAAAAACCCACAAAACATAGAAATCAATACCTTACCCTCTATAGTTGTGAAGAAAGCAACACTCAATTGAACGACAAAAGAGTTGTTTCCAAATCTGTGGTGAAGTTCTATTTGAAAATCTTGAAAATTGAAGCAAATTAGATTTTAATGTTAATAATTGTATGTCATTTGTTAACGTTTGTTTTTATGATACATCATAAAACTATCAAAAATTGATTTAAGAGAGGTACGATTTAGTATACAAGAAACTTAAACTTGTCTAATTTTTAATTTTACCCTACAACAGTTTTGTAAATTTAAATTTATAAATTAAATATTATGAAAAAACTACTTTTTTTTTTAATGTTAGGGCCTTTGGTTTCTTTTGGACAAAATTATTCTTTAATATCAAAAGACATAAACTACTTTGGAAAGGATTTTTTTAGACTTGAAGGCACCCTAATCCCAGACTCTCTCAAAGAGAATCGATACGACAGGTTACCTATTTCATATAAAGAGATTGTTCGAGAACCCGTCTGGGATTTGTCAAAATCATCAGCAGGAATGTCCATTCGTTTTCTTTCTAATTCAAAGAGTATAAATGTTAAATGGACAATTTTAAATAATCTTAAAATGAACCATATGGCTGAAACCGGAATTAAAGGAGTTGATTTATATTTCAAGAATAAAGATAACTGGCAATATCTTAATACGGGTCGTCCAGACGGAATTAAAAATGAATCTACTCTAATAAATAATATGTCAGAAGAGATGCGAGAGTTTAAAATATTTCTACCTCTTTATGATGGGGTTGTAAATATTGAAGTTGGTATTGACTCAAATAGTGTAATTAAAAAACCCTTAAAGAATAGAAATAAGCCAATCATTTTTTACGGAACCAGTATAACTCAAGGTGGCTGTGCCTCTCGTCCAGGAATGGCTCATACCAACATTATATCAAGAAAATTAGACCTTGATTGTATTAATTTTGGGTTTAGCGGAAATGGAAGAATGGAACAGCCCATAGCAAAATTAATGTCGGAATCAAAACCTCTATTCTATGTCATAGAATGTATGCCCAATATGGAAAATCAAGAAAACGTAACCAATAAAACAATTCCTTTAGTAAACACTATAAGAGAAAATAATCCTGAAGCTCCTATCGTTTTTGTTGAAAACTTTATCCCCACTTCTCCAATTTTAGATGAAAAAAGAGAGAATGAGATAAGAGGAATGAATTTAGCTTTAAAAACTGAATATCAAAAAATGATTTCTGAGGGTTATAATAATATTTTTTATATTGAAAGTAAAAATGCAATAGGTAACGACAATGAAGGCACGGTTGATGGAGTACATTTTACAGATTTAGGATTTTTAAGATATGCGGATTTTTTAATAGATAAGTTTGTTGAATTTGGACTTATAGATATCAAGTAAATTTCATAATATCAATTAATGACACAAAACTACCAATTAGCTTTTGGGGGATGTTTCCATATATAATTGGTTATTTTTTATAAAAAATTATACCTTCTAAACAATTCAATTGCTTCATAATCAGCAAGTCCAATATCATTAAACTTTTTTGCGTTTAATTGGTTTCTATCCTCTGCTCTGACCCAAAACTCTCTTCTATCGTCTCCCTGAAAAATAACTCCATCTTTTTGGGTTTGATGGTAAAAAATAGCTTTTCTTTTTCTTAAAACTTCAGAAGGACTTAAAGGAATAGCCATTTGAACCTCATGCAAATCCCAATCCATCCAAGCGCCTCGGTATAACCATACCCAACAATCTGATGCATACGGTTTTGTTTTAATTTTTTTAAGAGATTCGAATACTATATCTAAACATTTTCTGTGAGTCCCGTGTGGATCAGCTAAGTCTCCTGCAGCGTATATTTGATGCGGTTTAATTTTATTTATTAGATCAACTGTAGGTTTTATATCAGCTATTGAAATAGGTTTTTTTACAGCTTTACCTGTCTCGTAAAATGGTAAATTTAAAAAATGAATGTTTTTATCTTTTAATCCTAAATATCTCACGGCAGCTCTTGCCTCACTTTCCCTTATTTTCCCTTTAATGGCAAGCAATTCTTTGGAAGAAACATTTTCACTCCCTAATTCACTTTTTAATTTTTCCAGTTTATCTGGTATTTTACCAAAAATTGACTCAGATACTTCAATAAACTTAAGAACGTCCTGATTATTAACTGCAATGCTTCCTGAGGTTTGATAGACTACATGAACTTTATGGCCCTGACTAATTAAACGATCAAGTGTTCCTCCCATGGAGATTACATCATCATCTGGATGTGGGCTAAAAATTATACAGGTTTTAATCTTCGGCTGACTCCTTTCAGGGTACTTATCTTGATTGACATTTTCTTTCCCACCAGGCCAACCTGTTATTGTTTTTTGAAGTCTATTGAAAATTTTAATGTTTAGTTTATAGCAGTTTCTTTCAACATTAAGAAGATCCGACATACCGTACATATTATAATCTTCATCAGTTAATTTTAAAACTGACTTTTGTGTCTTTTTGCATAACCAAAGAACAGCTTTACATATTAAATCGTCGGTCCATTTGCATGAATCTACTAGCCATGGTGTCTTAATTCTTGTTATATCAGAAGCTGCCTCGCTGTCCAAAACAACAGTTGCATTATTATGATTTTGCAGATAACTACAGGGAATATTTGGATCAACTTTGCCTTCAATAGATTTCAATACCACATGAGCTTTTTTATTTCCCCATGCCATCAAAATAATCCTTTTAGAAGTTAAGATTGTATTGATCCCCATAGTAATTGCTTTTTTTGGGACATTTTCAATCCCATTAAAAGCAGGGGCTGCATCAAAACGAGTAATGTGATCTAAAGTTACTAATCGAGTTATAGAATTAGCGTGAGACCCGGGCTCATTAAAGCCAATATGACCTGTTCGTCCAATTCCTAATATTTGAAGATCGATACCCCCTTGATCAATTATTTTTTGTTCATATTCTTTACAATACAAGTCTATTTCATATTGCGATAAGCTTCCTTTTGGGATATGAATATTTTTTGGGTCGATATCTATGTGATTAAATAAATTTTCATGCATAAAGTTATGATAGCTCTGAACGTGTTCAGGAGGTAACAAAAAGTACTCGTCTAAGTTAAATGTGACCACATTTTTAAAACTCAGTCCGTTATTATGAAGAGAAATTAATTCCCTGTAAACCGATAAAGGGGAGGAACCTGTAGCAAGTCCCAAAACACATAATTTATTTTGAGATTGTTTTAATTTTATTAATGCTCCAATTTCTTTAGCTATAGCTTTAGACCCTTTTTTCACATCATCAAAAACTAAATTATGAAGTCTTTCTAATCGATTTACTTCGATAGAACCGGGATTTTATATTTTAAGTTATTCATTTTTAGGTTTTAGATTTTAGATTTTAGGTTTTAGTCAAAAAACATTAAAATTTAAAAAAACCCTTTCATAAACTTAAAATGAATTGTTAGAGTTTGATACAAAACAAACCAAATTAACTAGAAAGGGTAGTTTTTAATTTTAAAAAAACCTACATAAAAAATAAAATATGTAGCAATGTTTGTTATAAATTTCATTTCACATACTAATAGATTTCAAATGTAATTAAAAGAGAATTTGCGATAAAAGAAATATAGACGAGTCTAATGATTTTATCTACTAAAAGTATATGTCCTTATTGCAAGATCAAACTCAAAAACCCTTAAAAATTCTATAATAAATAATTGATTCTAATGATTTTATCAATTAAAAAAATAAAACTATTAAAAATAAAAAGTTGCTATCATTGGTCTAATTAATTAGTTTAGTTTTTATTTATAATTTCGTTAACACTTGATTTTTATTTAAAGACTAAGTTAGAGAATTTTTTCAAGAACAAAGCAGATGTTTTTCTCCCTAAGTTTTGTTTTAATCTTTTTATGATTAAAAAAATATATAAAAATATGTTTTCCGTATATGTGTTGGAAATTATTTTAGGGCTTAGCTTTTAGATGTTTTATGAAATATAAAACTCAAATGCAGTTATGAAGTTTAATTAAAATTAAATGGACCTTTATTGTTCTTTAAAAAATTTAGGGTTATAAATTAAATCTTCCACCTTGGTGTCTAGTAAAGAAAATAATTCGTCAATATTTTGAACTGGAATTTTACAGAAATTATTTTCACACACGTAGTAATAGGTCTCAATTGGATCATGCCTGTCTTTTAATAAATATAAATCTGATTTAGAAGCAGAGGTTGAAATAACCGAATTGGGGATATAAAAGGGAAGTAATAGATTCATTTTATCAATTGCTAACGGTCCTGTAATAGCTATTTCATAAAAAGGAAGCGTAAAGTTATATATAGATTGTAACCAATTAGCATGCTTTAATGGTTCCTCAAATGACATTGGCTGAATTAAAGACGTCATTTTTTCAGCACGTAATTTAAATTCTGGAATACCAAAAAAGTGATTTAGCTTAAATAGGTTTTCGGCCATCTTACTGTTAGCTGATGGTAATAAATTATCTTCAAGCTGAATCATTGAGCCAGTAATTGATTGATTATTATCTTTTGAAAATTTTAAATAAACTCCATCTTCAGAAGAAAATGTATTTAGCGTAAAGTCCGTTAATTCTTTGGCTAAAAAAAGTTTACTTTCGTCTGCCGTTACCTCATAATAACCAATTAAAGCATCAATTAAAAAAACATAGTCTTCAAGAAGTAAAAGCGACTCTGAGGAGTTTACAGTGTGTTTAATTCTTTTATTTTTATATAAATTTTCTGAAATTAAAACATTTAACATTTGATCAGCCTGTTCTAAAAAAACTGAATCTTCAAAAGATTTATAAGAATCTAACAACCCCCTTATAGCAATAGCATTCCATGAAAATATAATCTTTTTATCTACAACAGGAGCAGGTCTGTTTTCTCTCAAACGATATAATTTATCATTTACAATTCTCTTCTGTTTTTTAAAATAATCCTCAGACCAGTTATATTTATTAGCAAAAATAGAATCGTTAGTTTGTTTAAAAGGTATAAACCTATTACTATCCAATATTTCATCATTGGATATATTGTAATAATCTGAAAACCAACTGAAATTTTTACCTAGAGACTTATTTAACTCTTGTAAGGACCAGGTGTAAAAATCTCCCTCATTTATAAGACCATTTATATCTTGACTATCTGCTGCAATCGAAGAGTAAAACAAAAGTGAAGGATCTTTCATTTCACGATTAAGAAAGCTCAAGATCTTATAGGCTTCTTCTTTATAGAATTCATCCTTGAAAACTTGATAAAAATTTGCATACAAACTCAACATTTGAACATTATCGTAAAGCATTTTCTCGTAGTGTGGAATTTTCCATTTTCTGTCCGTTGAATAACGATGAAATCCTCCTCCTATTTGATCATTAACCCCACCGTAAGAAATATTTTGTAAAGATTTTTTCAGGAATTCTTTAATCTCTTTTATGTCAAATTCAACAGCGTATCTCAGCAAAGACTGCAAGACAATAGGTGACATAAATTTCTCACCAACTCCAAAACCCCCATGTTTCATATCCATTTTCTGACTAATTTCAGATACTATATTAGCTATACTCTCATTTGAAAAAGAACTTTCCTTAACAAAATCAGGAGTTATAAGTGTTTTAGATATTCCTTGTTCAATTTTTTTTGCGTGATCTTTTAAATCTGAAGGACGTGTTTTGTAAAAAGATTGAAGTTGCTTTAGGATTGATATCCATTGAGTTTTATCAACATAAGTTCCAGCCCATATGGGACTTCCATCTGGCAGCGTTATTATATTCATAGGCCATCCTACATTTCCTGAAATAGTTTTAAGTGCTTTCATGAAATGTGCATCTATATCAGGGCGCTCTTCACGGTCTACTTTTATACTTATGAAATTTGAATTCATCTGAATTGCAACATCATTATCTTGGAAAGTCTCTTCCTCCATAACATGACACCAATGACAAGAAGAATAGCCTACACTAACTATAATCAATTTCTGTTCAATTTTAGCGCGTTCTAGAGCTTCTTCACCCCATGGATTCCAATGAATAGGATTGTTTGCGTGTTGTTGAAGGTATAGACTGCCTTGATCAGCTAGTTTGTTTTGAGCAAATAGTAAGATTGATGAAAAAATGAAAAAAAATGAAAAATTACATCTGAGATTAACCATTTTTTCTATTTAGATTTTATAAAACTCTGTAAGACATCATTATTATTGGCAACTAAAATAATTGTTCCATCATTAGTTTGTACTTCAATCATTTTTTTTGCATCTCCAGGAGTAAAAAACCCACTTTGATTAACCGGAGAAAAAGTGTATTCTCCTGATTCTGAACCTAAAAAGAGGGCTCCAATTCCAGCATCGTTTCGAGGGGTTTCAATTTCAGAATGATGCATATTTCCTATCAATAGAATATCATTAATATCATCTTTATTATAATCACCAACCAAAAAGTCATTGACTGATGAAAATTGTGCTCTTACAGGGAGTTTATTTATCATAAAGTCCCCAGAACCAAGATTGGTAAGTATGGCACTCGAAAAATAAGTAGCTTGATAGTTTAATGAATTATTCAAAAGGTCTCCGTAAACGTTATTTACATCCAGACTTGCAAAAACATCATATTTCATGAATTTCTCTTTAATTTCAGGCACCTGTTGAGCAGAGCAAGAAAAACCCCTCAATGGATATTGAATACCGTAGTTGTAATAAGTAAGAACGATGTCATTTTTTCCGTTTTGATCAAAATCATTGTAATAAACTTCAAAAGGACTTTCAGGCTTTGCTTTGTACTTATAGTTTTCACCTAAATTACCAACTAATAGATCCATATCTCCATCATTATCGATATCTGCCTCTTTAATTGTAAACCACCATCCTTTCAATTGATCAAGATTAGGGCTAGGTTTTGGGTAAAGAATTCCAGCCACATTTTCATAAACACGAATTGAAGACCATTCACCCACAACAACTAGGTCTTTATCGTTATCGTTGTCAATATCTGTCCAAACGGCGTCACTTACCATTCCCCAATCTTTGAAGTTTTTACTGTTAACAATATCTATTTCAAAAACACCTTTATTGTTTTTTAAAATATAACTTGATGTTGGTTCAGGATAATTCCAAGGTTTTAATTTAGATCCAATAAAAAGATCTAAATCACCATCTTTGTCGTAATCTGTAGCTGTTACAACTGATCCACTTAGAAACAAATCAGGTAAGCTTTTTTTAGAAAAAACAAAATTACCTCTACCATCATTTAGATACAAACGGTCTAAATATGCAGGATTATTGGGTTCAAATTCATTCCCCCCACTTACCACATATAAATCCATATCATTATCATTGTCTACATCTAAAAAAAGAGCATCAATGTCTTCAGTAAACTTATGTCTTTCCCAGGGTGCATTTTCAGTTTTGACAAATCCTCCTAAAATACTTTGTAAATAAAGATTTCCAGCTTTGCCAAGAGCACCGCCAATAAAAAAATCTTCAAGTCCATCGCCGTTGACATCAGCTTTTGCTAAAGCAGGTCCTTGTTGAGAAAATTTATGAGGTAGCAGGATTTGCTGCTTATAGTCGTCAAAAAATTGTTCTTCGTGAATGTGTTTAGGAGCAAGTTTAGACAGCGTTATATCTGTGAAAATTGTTTTTGGTTTTGGTTTTTTAATAGAGGGCTGATTGGGTTGATAATTTATCTGATGAAGTTTATTGGCCTCTGGTGTATATAGTACTTGTCTTTTTTCATTTGGCCAAATTATTTCAATACTATCAACTTGTTTATTAGCTCCAAGGCCAAAATGAAGTAGATTTTCACTTACTGAATACATGCCCCTGATACTAGTAACTTCTGCATATTGAGTATTTTTAGGTGTATATATTTTACATTTTGTACCTATTTCACTTTTAAAGTTTTCATAAGTAACTTTCAATCTAATATAATTTGCATCTCCAAGTTCAACAGTATTGTTTTTGTATAGAAAAGGAAAATCATTAACATTATTTACAACTATCTCTAAATCACCATCATTATCCAGATCAGCATATGCAGAGCCATTGGAAAACGAAGGTTGATTTAATCCCCAAGTAGCTGTTGTGTTTTTAAAAGAAAAATTTCCTGAATTTTGGTACATATAATTTGAAAGCTTTATGCTTGGTAAAAAATCAAGCACTTCTTGAAGAGGAAGAATATCCCAAATATTGATTTCTCCTAAATTAGGGTTATCATTAATATAATTAGTAATAAAGTTTTTTGTGAATTTATCTACAGATTTATCCCCATCTGTGTTTCTTATGTCTCTTAAAAGGCCATTGGTAATGTGAATATCTCGAAAACCATCATTGTCAAAATCAGCAATCAAATTTGACCAACTCCAGTCTGTTGCAGCTAAATTAGCGAAGTTGGAAATCTCGCTAAAGCTTTCATTTCCATTATTTAAATGAAGGGCATTAAACATATATTGGTAGTGCCCACCATCATTTACAACATTCCAAAACTCTTGAACATCCATACCACTCATGTTTGATTTTAAACGGAAGTTATCTTCAGCAACCATATCAAGAGTCATTATGATCTATATTTCCATCATTATCTATATCGGCTGAGTCAACTCCCATACTATAAAAAGATGTATGTTTCATAGATTGCTCTGTCTGATACCTAAAAGTACCATCACCATTATTCATATATAAAAAATCTGGTGCATCAAAATCATTTGAAACATAAAGATCCAACCAACCGTCTTTATTGAAATCTGCTACACTGGCGCTACTGGGGAAACCTGTTTTGACTAATCCAGCTTCTTTAGTAGCAAGTTCAAAGTATTTATTATTTATGTTTTTGTAGAGTTGAGAAGTGTATTCTGGTTTCATAATGTCCTGCCCTATAAAAGGAGAATAACTTCCTCTATTAGGAGGGTGATTTAAAACAAATAAATCTATAAATCCATCTCTGTTATAATCAAAAAAAACAGCTTGTCTTGAACGTTGTTTATCATCAACACCCCATTTTTCAGCTTCTTCTTCAAAAGTGAAGTTGCCTTTATTTATGTAGAGTTTATTAGCCCTTCGCTCAGGTTGAAAATCGTATAGTTCTTTACTAACGTAAATGTCTAAAAGTCCATCTCCATTAACATCTGCAATCGAAACTCCTGAAGACCAATTCCCATCATTTGTAATTCCTGCAGAAATTGTTTTTTTTTCAAATTTTAAATCGCCTTTATTCTTATATATTTCATCCCCAACAAGATTGCCTGTAAAATAAATATCTGTTAGACCGTCGTTATCAAAATCAGCCAAACCTACCCCCCCACCACCATAAAAATTAGCGTATAATAAAATATTTTGTGACTTACTATCCTGGACAGTATTGGCAAAATCTAATCCAGTCTGACTTGGAGGTAAAGATTCAAACTTTTTAGTTTGAGCTTTTAAAGTGGATATTACAAAAAAGCAGTAAATAAAAAACTTTTTATGCATATAGGTGAATTAATTTTAATAATTTTTAATTGAATCCTTACTTATTGTAAATATAGGATATGTTTATCTTAATACCAATAGAATGATTTTCAGACTCAAAAGAGGCTATATTAAAATAAAAAAATGGGGAAAATTAATCCCCCATTTTTTAAATTTTAGTCAAAATTATTTAAAAAACTAATTATCCCACCAAACTCTTGTTGTTCGATTATTTGGACCCTGAGATGTGATCATTGCATCGAAGTTCTCAGAATTAATATTAGCTTCACTTGGATTATAAATCATCCTTCTAGGTATAGTCCCGTTAGTTAAATTTTCTGGATGAGCTGGATTACCACCAAAAGGCTGAAGAGCGGGAAAGCCTGTTCTTCTAAAGTTAGCGAAAGCCTCAAAAAAGTCAAAGAAAGATGCTACCCAAAATTGATCACCAATAAGCTCGTCATAATTTGCTGAATCATATGAATTGACTGCTAGATATGCATTAATATCAGCACTGGGTAAAGCAAAGCTTGGATCCCATAAAACCCATTGATTCATTGCGGATGTAACAGCACTATTATAATGAGTTTCCGCAGTTGTATGGTCTCCACTTGCTGCATAATGTTCTGCTAATACAAAAGCAGTTTGAGCATACGTCAGAAGCATTCTAGGTTGATCAGGCCTTGAAATTGCAGGGTTTACGTTAGTATATGGAAGATCTCCAACATCAATACCTTGACCAGATAAGTCATCATCATTAAAACCATAAGGATTTCCTCCATATGTATTACTTGGATCAGCAATGATATTTAATCGTGGATCATTTCTATTATCAAGCCAGTCGTAAATAGTTTTTCCTAATCTAGTCCTAGGATAACGTACATAATGAATTCCCCAAGCATTTTTATTGAGTTCTGTTGGACCATTGGTATGAACCATCATAGCAGTATCAGCACTTGAATCCATAACTCCACCTGCAATAGCTTTTGTTACCCATGAACTTGAACTTGCGGCATCAACATTTTTTATTCGCATAGCAAGTCTTAACATAAGTGAATTACCAAACTTTTTCCATTTAGTAGTATCTCCTCCAAATATGATATCTGCATTTCCAAGAGTAGAACTTCCACCAATTTGTGCAACTCCTTCCTCAAGTTCTTTAAGCATATCCATATAAATCAATTCAGCATCGTCATAAACAGGTCTAAAGTTTGAATCCAGATAACCTTTTCCCGCATCGAAGTATGGTGTGTCACCGTAAGCATCAACAATTTTATGGAAAATATAAGCTTTCATAATTCTTGCTATACCCATCTCAGTTCCTGTATTACCATCTTTTTCTAATTGATCAATAATATCAACTACTGTCTTAATTGTTGATACGTATGCAACATCCCAAGCACCGGTCAGTAAATCTTCACGCAGGGAAAATATACTTGATTGAGGGAATGTTTGATGCATTAATTGCTGAACTAGCTGCGCTGCACAAAGAACTTCAGTATATGTGTATTCATATTCGTCACTAGCAGACTTTAGAAATAAATATGCAAATTTTTGATTTACATCTAGAGATGTACTCGCTGTTGGATCAACATTCATCTCTTCGAAACCTTCATCAAATTCACACGATACAAGTGCAAATGATATAGTTAATAATAAAATATTTAATTTTTTCATCTTAGATTATAGTTTTAAATTAATTGAAAGACCAAGAGATTCACCTATTGGCATACCAATACCCTCTACTCCTTGAGCATTCGTGCTTGCTCTGTTGAATGATTCGGGATCAATATTAGGAACATCTTTGAAAATAAACCCTAAATTATTTCCTACAAGAGCTACGTTTGCACTTTTTATAAAAGTTTTTTGCAAGAATTCTTGAGGAACTCTGTAATTAAGTGAAAGTTGGCTAATTCTTATGAAATCATTTGTATATACATTTTCTTCCCCAATATCGAATCTAGCTGCTGTATTCCAATATTTTTGAATATTATCACTTCCCACAACTTTTGGTACAGCACTTCCATCATCCATTACTCCATCTGGAGTAAATCCAGCTTCTCTACCTCCAGCAGGAACTGTGATTTGATGTCTTCCCAATTGTTTCATACGTGAATTAGTGTCTGATATGATACTTCCACCAAATTTACCCTCAAAAAATACGTAAAGTGAGAAATTCTTATATCTTAAATCACCTCCAAAACCTATCTGTGTTGGAGCAACTCCTAGTCCAAGAACTTTACTCACATTTTCTCGTTGAGCGATTGGAACTCCGTCAATTAATTTATGAATAACTCTTCCCTGATTATCTCTTAAAAAAGATGTTCCATAAATAACTCCAAAAGGTTCACCTTCCTTAGCTCCAATAAATGAATTAAATAATGAACCAACTGCTAATTGTAATAAACTTCCACTTTCATCGGTTTTAACTACATTGCTTTGATTATTCGCATAAGTTAGAGATAAATCTAAAGATAAATCTTCTTTATCAATTACAGTTCCTCTTAACAAAATCTCAACACCCTTGTTGGTCATCTCTCCAAGATTGATAGTAGTTGCAGTATATCCAGATGCACGGGAAGTTGCAGCGTTTACAATGTCTCCCATAGTTTTATTTTCATAATAAGCAAAATCAAGTGATACTTTATTATCAAACATTCTCAGATCAAAACCAATTTCTGTTTCGTCTTTCTGAAAAGGAGTTATTGATTTATTAGGAATATTATCTCCATTTATAGCTCCTAATGGAGATCCTAAATGGCCTTGACCTATTAAACCGTATGTAAGCGAAAGTGAATAAGGGTTTCCAGCTCCACCCGCTACTTGTGAATATCCACCTCTTAACTTAGCAAAGCTTATGAAGCTTGGAAGCTCCACCAGGTCTGAAAGGATTACAGATAAACTTGCTGATCCATATAAATCATTATTTGGAGCTTCTTTTCCAGCTGCTGATAGAGTAGAAAACCAGTCATTACGAGCTGTAAATGTTAAGAAAATTTTATCTTGATAATCAAACTCTGTATTAGCATAAACAGAATTTATCTGCTTCTGCCCATAATTATATAACGCTTGTTGATTTTCTGTGTTTTGTATTGTGAGCAAACCTGGAATTACAGTATTTCTTCCTAATACTCCAATTGCTTCAGATTCAAATGCAAACGTTCCTGTTCCAATAAATCCGTTAAATGAGAAATCATCAGTAATATTAATTCCATTAGTCCCAATAAAAAAATCAGCGTCATGTTGTTTAATCGTCTGAGTTTGTTCAAAAAGATCACCTAAAGGGAAAAATGATATTCCAGGGAAATTCAAGTTACCTCCACCAATAGAGGTGTTATTGAAGTGATTTGTACTTCTATCAAATCCAGCTTGAAGTTTTAAATATAAATAGTCCTTTATGTCATACTGAATACTAGTAGATGCTAATAAACGATCTTTAAAAACAGAATTAGGATTATTGTTTTTTGCAAACCATGGATTTGTTGAATAAATACTAGTTGAAGGTAAAAGTTCATTTATTCCGTCAGTAGTTCCATTAGCAAATGGTCCTAAGTAATCGTAAACATCAATTTCTGGGGTAAAATTTCTTATGGTTTCATTTGGACTAGCTGGAGATGTACCCATTACAACATTACCTTTTTCTCTTGTTTCACTATATTTAATACTCGCCTTAACAGTTAGTTTGTCTGAAAGATTCTGAACTGTAGTTAGGTTTAATGAATTTCTTTTTAGTTGTGATGTGTCAATTACATCTGATGCTTCTAAATTAGTAAAAGCAACTCGTGTACTTCCCATATCTGTATTGGATGTAAAAGCAACAGAGTTTGTCATATTAAAACCTGTATCATACAACGTGTCCATGTTGTCGTATGTTTTTGTGCCTGAACCTAGTTTAGGTCCCCATGAATTGAAAGGATCTAGTGAATTAGTAGACGCAACACCCAATAAACCGTTTCCGTAAGACATTTGTGGATTAAAAAAATCATTAATTCTAGTGTAAGTGGTTTGGTTAGAAAGTTCAACTCCTAATCCTTTTTCAGCATCACTTCCATTTTTAGTAGTAATTAATATAACACCATTAGAAGCTCTTGATCCGTAAAGAGCAGCTGCTGCTCCACCTTTTAGTACACTAACTGACTTAATGTCATCCGGGTTGATTGTAGATAAACCATCTCCAGCATCAATTCCACCCCATTCACCTGCAGTTCCTAGCTGTTCGTTTTGAATAGAGATACCATCGATAATATATAGAGGTTGATTTGAACCATTGAAAGAACTATTACCACGAATTACAACTCTTGTAGAGCCTTTTACTCCAGAAGCATTGTTACTGATATTTACACCTGCAACTTTTCCTCTTAGAGCTTGTAAAGGATTTGTAGATTTCACTCTACTCAACTCATCTCCTTCCACTTGGGTAACTGAGTAACCAAGTGACTTTGTTTTTTTCTCAAATCCAAAAGAAGAAACAACTACTTCTTCTAATTGATTTCCTGGTTCAAGTTGAATATTTAAAGCATCTGATACATTTGAAATTTTGAAATCAAAAGTTTCAAAACCTATGTAAGAAATTTGTAAGACATCATCTAAGGATGCTTCAATACTAAATTGCCCATCAAAATCTGTTGATACTCCATTTGAAGTATTCAAATTAATGATTGTTGCGCCTGGAAGAGGCATAGCCTTCATTATCATTAATTGTTCCCTTAATTGACTGAGCATAAAGCGAAGTCGATAGAACTAAAGATAATAATGAGGTAAATAAAATTTGTTTAATTTTCATCATATTATTGGTTTATGATTATTATAAAGTAAACATAATAATAGTTATTTACAAATAGGAAAAATAGACGAATTAATAGCTTTTTGTATACTAAATCTTATTAATGTTTAAATGAATTTTGAGTCTTCAATGTATTTACCACCAATTTTATAATATTTCTTATCTAGATAAATAATATCTCCGTCTAGTGAAGTGATTTTATTTATGTTTACAATGAAAGATCTATGAATACGTATAAATCTATCTCTGGGTAGCTTACGTTCAAAAGAAGATAAATTACTATGTACAATGTGATTTTTGTCACCACAAACAATTTTGATATAATCTTTAAGTGCTTCTACTGCCCAGATCTCATCTAAAGATATCTTTATGTTTTGTCTATTTGATCTAACAAATAAATAATCAGGATATGTGTTTTCATCTTTTAAATTAGTTCGCTTTTTGAAAAATAAAAATATAATTATCAGTAAAACTATTGAAACTGGCATAAGTATTTTTAAAAGACTATAATCATAAAAAACGGCTTGACCTTGATCATATGTGTCATAATTAATGGGTTCAAATTCCAAGGTGAAAAATGAAATTAAATTATTTTGAATTTTATTGTCTAAATATTCTTTTTTAAATAAAATCAATCCATTATTATTTTTGAACTGGAATAAATCAATTTCGTTAGGGAATTTATTTGTTTTAAATGGAACCTTGTCTCCTAATAAAGTTGTTGATCCATCCTCTATTTCAACTTTCTTGAGTTGTATTTCCGAATTCATAATATTTTCAGCAAAAGATAAATTATAAAACGATTTCTCATCGGAACTTAAAATCATATTTTCTGAAGAAGCGCTCAGATTTAACTCATTTTCTCCAGACCATTTTCTGGTAATTACCTTATTAACAAGATCAACTTCATATAGATCATCAAAATATTTTTTTCCTATATGTTCTTCACCTGACATATTTCCTACCCCACCGTAAATTAACATTTTATCATCAGATCTAGACACATGACTTGCAAAAAATCTTGGTGTAATATTATCTCCAGTAAAGGTTAACTCAGACTGATTTTTTGTATTTAAATCATATTGAATAAAATCATTATGATAAATAAAATTTGAATACCCCCCAAACATTAAAAATGAATTTGATTTATCATCAAAAAGGGTGTTATTATGAAAACGAATCTCCTCAAAAATATTTTCACTACTTATCATTTCCCAGTTTAAAGTATCTAAATTTAGAGAGGCAATAGTATATGAGCCTGTTTTATTTGCTGATTTTTTTTCTATTTCATCATCGTCAAGAATTAAACCAAGTTTTTGAACTAATAAGTCGTTATTTATGATTCGGTTTAAACCAGTTTTATATAAATAAATAGAATTTTTTTTGTGATTTAAGATTGCTTTTCCTGTAAGTGAGGGAACAAAGTTTTTTTTATTACGGTATGGAATACTGTCAATAGTATTAATAAGAACATTATACCTCAACATGTAAGTATCAGCTAACAAATAAAAACATGAGTTAGCTGAATCAAACACAACTTCTGTTAGGGACTTCTGAGAAAAGGTTTTAACCTCTTTCCAATGATAAAAATCTCCAATCAACCAATAAGGATTATCGACCTTTCCTTTATAATTTTGATTTTCACTATAAACATCCACTCCCTCCTTTTGATTGAGAGGAAATTTTATTTCAACATTAGAACTAATAACTTTTAGGTTCTTAATTTTAAAAGACGGAACATCAAAATAAATGTCGTTTTTACCAAAAACTAAATCATACTTATCTTCTTCGCGTTCGAAATTTTCAGGAATTTCAATTCTATTGCCATTAAAATCAAAAACAATTTTATTATTGACAAAGTCGAAGTCAACTTCAACATTAATCCAAGTACCATTAATTAATATGTCATCTGGAATTTTTTTTTGATAAAGTTTTTTTTCTCCAACTCTATTAATTTGAATAAAAGATTCGTTTTTTTCGTTATAAGTATACTTATAGTATAGAGAAATTGCTTTTTGGTTTCTTATGTTTTTAATCGTTAATATTTCGCCTATGAAAAGAGGACTATAGAAATTCATTTCAAAAGAAACTTTTAAATTCTTTTTAAAATTAATTTCATTTTCAAAAACACGATAGCTCGTTCTTGCATCTTTTGGTTTATCATTTGAAACAAATGTCAAACCACCTTGAGCAACCAAAATATGATTAGCCAACAATAAAAGAACTAGTATAAGATTACGATTCAAAATTTTATGAATTAAAATATAGATGTTAAACTAGACTAAAGTTAACTAAATTAATTGATGAGCGACTGAAATACTAATGTTTTGAATTCTATGCTTGTATTTTCTTCCTCTATTTCTCGAGTTTGTTTGAATATAATACCAGTTACATTTTCAACTGGATCTGCAAAATAAAATGTATTGAAATAACCACCCCAAGTAAGAGTCCCAATAGATCCTTGTCCTCCAAGAGCTTGATCTTTTTCAGACACTAAACCAAATGCAAGTCCAATAGATGAGTTAGGAATGTGGCTGTTTTGATTTATATAAACTAGTTCAATTGTTTTTTTACCCAATATCTGTTTTCCCTTGTAAGATCCCTGATTGAGAAACATTTGAAGGAAATTCGAATAATCTGCTGTTGTACTTGACAATCCAGCTCCTCCCGATAAAAACATTTTTGCACCTTTTATAGGGTAATTTGTGTCATAAAAATCTGCTTGGTATTTGGTCCAAAAACCATCTTTCTGTGTCTGAACAGGAACTAATCTATCCTGATGTGTCACTGGTAAGTAGAAATATGTATCCAGCATCTCCAGGGGTTCAAAAATTCGTTCTCTAAAAAATACATCCAAAGACTTTTGTGAGATAATTTGAATGAAATAACCTAATACATCTAAGCTTTCACCATAAGTGAAACCTTCTCCAGGTTCATGATGTAAAGGGAGTTGTGCTAATTTCTGAATATTTGATTTTATATATATGGAATCAGTTGTATATAGGTCAACAATTCCATGTTTATTGTATAAAGCATTAAAACGAGGATCTGAGTCAATAACTCCATAACCAATCCCTGAAGTGTGAGTTAGTAAATGTCTTATGGAAATTTTGTTCTTAGCAGGTTTTGATAAATAGGTGCTGTCAGTTTCATTAAAGTCTGTTAAAATTTTGAGGTTTTTAAATTCAGGAATATACTTTTCAATGGGATCATCCAAATTAAACTTTCCTTCTTCCCATAACATCAGAACAGCCAAAGAAGTTATAGCCTTAGTCATAGAAGCTATTCGGAAAATGTCATCTGTAGAATATTTAATTTCGTTTTCTACATCAGAATAACCAAATGCTTTATTGTAAATAATTTTATCATTCCTTCTAATTAAAGCTACTGCTCCAGGAATTTGATTTTGTTTTATTACCTTATTTAAGTAGGAATCAATTCTATCTAAACGTTCAGAGGAAACTCCTTGATTTTCAGGTAGGTTTTTTTTTGAATTAGTTTGGTCACAGCTGGAAACAAAAAAGATTAATGTTAAACCTAAAATTATTTTTTTCATTATACTAATATCAATATAAAAGTTGTTTAAATAGCAAGTATTGCTTTGTTTTTTAATCTAATTATTTAATCGCATTTGAAACGAATTCCTTTGAAAGTTTACTCATTAATTCATATCCTTTTTTGGTAACATGAACTCCGTCAGAAGTTAATTCGTCTTGCAATCCGCCTTTATCGTTGTTCATTTTATCGAAATAATTGAGATATAAGACTTCATTCTGAACAGCATAGGACTCAAGCAATAAATTCAATTTCACAACAGAAGCTGCAGGTAAAATGTTAGGGTTCCATGCAAATTTATCTGCAGGAAGAACCGAGCAAATAATAGGTATAATTCCATTTGCTTTAGCCAATTCAACCATAGAAAAAATGTTTTCAGCAATTACTTCTATGCTATAAAATTTAGTGTTATTGGCAATGTCATTAATACCCGCTAATATAACAACACTTTTGGGCTTTAAATTAATAACATCTTGCCTAAAGCGAATCAGCATTTGTGGTGTTGTTTGTCCTCCTATACCTCTGTTTATGAAATTATTTTCAGAAAAAAAATCTGGTAAAATCATAGACCACCCTTCAGTTATTGAATTCCCCATAAACACAGCATCAGGTTTATTGTCAAGCACTTTTGATTTATTATTGATTTGACTGTATCGATCTAAACCTCCCCAGTCTAATTTTTTTATAGTTTCGTTGACCTGGGCTTGAACTTTCTCTTTATTGGATTGTTGTGCATGTGCACTTACTACATATAAAAAGGCAAAAAATATAAATATTCTGTAAATCATTAGTTTTTTTTTTAAACTTAGTCATAGATTTAATTGTGACTAAACATATTATACCAATAGCATTAAATCATCTACTAAAAAATCAAAATTATTCTAATTTTAGAATTCAGTTAACGCTATAAAAATAATTATATGGTGGGTATTAAATTTTTTTTATTTTTATATAATCAAATATTTTATCTTATTTATTACAACCTTCTCTTTATATTTTGCCCATGCTCAAATTGGATGTTCTAAAGAAAATAACCTGTCCGAATTAATTATTACAGGAGATTATACGAGTACTTCATCTCGAAGTTACCCTATAATAACTCCCTCTATGAATATAACAGGAACAGGGGACGGACCAGTTGATGGTGTTTTCTTAAAAACTGTTAACGTTTCCCTTCAGTTAGGCGAAGGTGATGTTTTTGAACGCTGCGAATTAATACTCAACCTTGGAGACTCTGGAGAGTTTGATGATGGTCTTCAATTTTCAATAAATGGAATCCGATTGCTGAACTTTGATCAAAGACATTGGATGGCGATGCCTGATTTTCAAAAAGGCGGGAAGTTTGACACCGATCTTAATGACAGTTGGACCCCCTGGTTTGCAGAAGGAACCCCAAGATTACAAATAGTTGGTAATTCCATTCAACTTATGGTAATGAGCACCAATGGGATTCGAGAAGATGCACTATTGTCTATGGATGCTACAGTGGTTGATTGGGTTTTAAGTACAAGTTTTACTTATGATTGCCAAGCAGGATTTACTCTTGAATTTGGAAATCAAAATGGCGGTGGTGGTCCTGGAAGTATAAATGCATTTCTTCAGATTGAAGCTTATGTAGATCCTTGTGTGGATATTTCTGATTTAGATGCAGATGGCCTTTTGGATATTGTAGATGCTTGTCCCATTGCTTCTGGTGTAGCGGCATTAAATGGATGCCCTTGGCCTGTTTATATTGGAAATAACTACAAATCCACAGTGGTCTCGAACAGTATTGAAATGTCTGGCGAAGGATATTTGTGCTCCCTTGCCGCCTCAAGTTATTATAATTTGGGATATCATTCGGGTGCTAATCCTGAACCAGTTGTTGGAGATTTTATAATTTACAACACCAACTACTCTTTTCCGCATACCTTTGCATATGGTGATGATGAATTTGCATTCATGAAGCTTCGGGATTATAACAAAATAATAGAAGTTAGAAAGGCTGATGGGGAAATTATCTCTTTGTATACTTGCCAATAGTTTTATTATTCTTACAAATAAATCCCCACTCAAAACAATGGTATGGCAGAGGAACGTTTTATTTCATTCAACACAAAAGTGCTTTTGATCTGAGCTATATTAGGTAAAGCAGCTAAAATACCGGAAGAGAATTGATGATAAGCTTCTAAATCCTTAACAATTACTTTCAGCAAAAAATCATTAGCTCCGCCCATCAAATAAGACTCCACAACCTCTGGGAGTGTTTCTATTGCTAATCCAAAAGCTTCAATCGCATCTAGTTTTTGATTTTCTAAAGAAACTGAACAAAAAATAACCATAATACTTTCAACTTTTTTTGAGTCTAAAACAGCTACGTATTTCTCAATTAACCCTGAATTCTCAAACCGCTTAATTCGATCATATATAGGCGATTTAGTTAGATTTAATTTTTTTGAAAGTTCATTTACACTAACCTTAGAATCTTGTTGGAGCATCTCCAAGAGCTTTTTGTCAACTGCGTCTAATTTAATCATAGGAAATTTTCCTTTTAAATATTAGTAATGGAACTGAAATTTATAATAATTCTTAAAAATATACAATTTGCAGGAAAACGAACTGAATTTACCTAAGATAAAGATACATAATCCTATCTATTGTAACTTTAACAAAACAAAAAACTAAAGATGAAATCAAAACTTCAGCCAGAAAGCCTCATGATGACCCACGGGTACAAACCTGAATTATCGGAAGGAGCAGTAAAACCTCCTATTTTTCAAACCTCAACATTTGCTTTTAAAACTGCTGAGGAAGGAAAATCTTTTTTTGAAGTAGCCTATGGTTTAAGAGAAAAAGAAGCTGGAGAGGAAACTGGTCTCATTTACAGCAGGATCAATAACCCGAATCTAGAAATTTTAGAAGACCGTCTTTGCTTGTGGGATAAAGCAGATCAATGTGCTGTTTTTGAAAGCGGTATGTCGGCAATAAGCACTGTTTTATTAGAGTTTTTAAAACCTGGAGATTTGTTATTATACAGCATGCCCGTATATGGAGGGACTGATCATTTTATAAATTATTTTTTAAAGTCTATCGGGGTTGAATCGATTGGATTTAGACCCAATCAATCTAAAAAAGAAATCACAGCACAAATAGAGGCAAGTGGTTTTACTTCAAAATTAGCTATGATCTACATAGAAACTCCAGCTAATCCGACCAACGAACTAATAGACATTAGTTTATGTAAAACTATTGCTGAGCATTATTCAACAAAAGACAAAAAAGTATATTTAGCTGTAGACAACACCTATATGGGACCTATTTGGTCGCATCCCTTAGCGCATGGAGCAGATCTGGTTATGTACTCTGCTACAAAATACATTGGGGGTCATAGCGACTTGATTGCTGGAGCAGTTTTAGGAAATAATGAGGTAATGCAACGCATAAAGGTACTACGAACTTTTTTGGGTAACATGGCCAGCCCAAACACTTGCTGGCTTCTTATGAGGAGTCTAGAAACCTTAAAAGTTCGCATGGAACAACAGGCACGAAATGCTCACGAAATTGCTCGATTTTTAAAAGATCATCCTCAAGTATCAAACTTATACTACCTAGGGACCATAAATTCGTCCGATCCTTCATTTAAAATTTATCAAAAGCAATATTCTTCGGCAGGCGCCATGATTGCATTTGAAATTAAGGGAACAGAAAGAGAAGCCTTTTTGTTTCTGAACAATCTAAAATTAATTAAACTTGCCGTAAGCCTAGGAAGCACAGAAAGTTTAGTGCAACATCCAGCCACAATGACTCATGCCGGTGTATCACCTGAACTCAAAAAAGCCATTGGGATTACTGAAGGTCTCATTCGAATTTCAATAGGAGTAGAAAACCACGCAGATCTTATAGCTGATATAACTGCTGCTTTTCATGCTGTAAAATAAGTTCGATAAAATTCTCAGAAGAATGCGTCCCATTGAACCTTCTTGGTTAAATTTGCCCTGATGAGTACACTTATTCAAATATCCATAAAACCACATGAGCAAGAGGATAAAGCCATGCTACTCAGCTTGGCTCTTAGTAAATCTAAAATCTCAAAAAAAGATGTTCGGGAGTGGAGAGTTCGCAAAAGATCTATTGATGCTAGAAGAGCTCCCGTAAAATTAAATCTACAGATTGAGATTTGGTCTGGGCATGAAGAAAGAAAAGGAATTCATCCATTTTTTCCAAAAGACGTATCTAATTCAAAAAAAATAGCAATTATTGGCTTTGGTCCAGCAGGAATATATGCGGCACTTAGAGCAATCGAAGGCGGGTTAAAACCTGTTATTTTTGAAAGAGGTAAAGATGTCCGTGCTCGAAGAAGAGATTTAGCTAAAATAACTAAAGAGCAAACCGTTAATCCAGAGTCTAATTATTGTTTTGGTGAAGGGGGTGCAGGAACTTACTCTGACGGTAAATTATACACTCGTTCTAAAAAAAGAGGAAATGTGCTTAAGGCAATGGAATGGTTGGTGTTTTTTGGTGCCGATGAAGATATTCTTGTAGATGCACATCCTCATATTGGAACAAACAAGCTCCCAAAAATAATAAGTAGCATGCGAAGAGCTGTTATTGAAGCCGGTGGCGAGGTTCATTTTAATGCTAAACTTACTGATATAAGAGTAGATAATTCTCAAATTCAATCGATCCAAATAAACAACGAATCATGGCATGAATTCGACGATGTAGTTCTTGCTACTGGTCATTCTGCTCGAGATATATATTACCTTTTACATGCTAAAAAAATAAAAATTGAAGCGAAGCCTTTTGCAATTGGTGTAAGAGTAGAACACCAGCAAGAACTTATAGACAAGATTCAATATCACGGAGATGATAACAACCCTTACCTTCCCCCTGCTGCCTATAGTTTAGTTGAGCAGGTAGACGGAATGGGTGTGTATTCTTTTTGTATGTGTCCAGGAGGAATAATTGCTCCTTGTGCCACAGAACCAGGAGAGGTAGTTACTAATGGATGGAGTCCTAGCAAGCGAAATAATCCATATTCTAATTCTGGTATTGTTGTGAGTGTGGAACCTCAAGATCTTCCTGATTTCTCAAAAGATGATCCCTTTGTGAGTCTTAATTTTCAAAAGTCTGTTGAAAAGGCATGTTGGAATGCTGCGGGTAAAACTCAAAGAATTCCTGCACAGAGGTTAATGGATTTTATTGAAGGTAGAGTTTCTGATAATTTTCCTAAAACGTCTTACCACCCTGGAATTACAAGTGTAGATCTAAATAAAGTTTTACCGTTAATGATTTCCAAAAGACTTAAAAAAGCATTTATTGCTTTTGGTGAAAAAATGAAAGGGTACAATACAAACGAAGCAGTTATTCATGCACCTGAATCAAGAACGTCATCACCTGTCCTTATTCCGAGAAATGCAGAAACTTTATCTCATGTTGAAATAAGAGGTTTATACCCTTGTGGAGAAGGAGCTGGGTATGCAGGAGGTATTATGTCAGCTGCTATAGACGGGATAAATTGTATTGATGCTATTCTAAAGAAATATTATTAGCTAATCAACTGACCTCTAGATTATAAATTCAATCAATTCGATTTAATATAATGTTTTATATTATATTTTTTTCTTACATTTATTAAATTGTCTTTCTTCTTTTTTTTTAAAAAAGAATATTTAATTTGAACATAAATTTTAAATAAAAAAATGTTTTTACTCAACAGATCTTTCTCTATGAACAATAGATATTTCATGAATATATTTATCTATATATTCATCGCTTTTATACACACAAGTTCTTACGCTTCATCCAGCTTCATAGCAGGTGAAGAGGTGTTTTTAGAAGTTTCTTTTGCTGATGAGGATAGTGATGGAGTAGATGATGAAGATGATGTTTGTGCAGGCACACCAGCTGGTGAAAGTGTTGATGCAAGCGGTTGTAGTGAATCTCAGAAAGATGAAGATAATGATGGGGTCTTTAACAATCTAGATGCTTGTCCCTCCACTAATGAAGGGGTTGAAGTTGATGAAAATGGATGTGAAATTAGTTGTTCTGTTAGTCTTTCTTTGTCAAGTGGACCGTTATCCCAAGCTATTCTTGAAGGAGAATCCATAACCAACGTTGTATATGGTTTTGAATCAGATTGTTCGAATTTAAATATCAATGTCATTGGTCTACCCAATGGAGTTAGCTGGGAGGGTCAAGCAAACAACATTGTTATTAGTGGACAAGCTGAAGATACTCCTGGAAGTTATGTTTATGTTGTTGGTATAATAAAAAGTGAAGCTACTGCTTCTGGTGAAGGACCTGAAGCATTCATTGAAGGTGAAATTTTTATAGTTGGAAATGATGGACAAAACCAAGGAGACGATGAAGAAGACAGTGGTTTTACATATGTGACTGATAATGGATGTGAAATAAATGTATCCAATATACCGCCAACTGGTCTTACTTTGGAATTATGTATTTCAGAGGATTTTAATGAACAAATTGCTGTTTCATCAACTTGTTCAGACAGTAACCTCACTGGAGAGGCAACTGGGCTTCCACCTGGATGGTCTTTTTCAACAAGCTCTGATCAAAATAACAACAAAATTTATAACTTAGTTTCTGGAGATGAATATGTAGAGGGATCTTATGATTTGAACATCATATTTAGAGATTCGTCAAACAACTTTATAAATGAAACCTTGATAACCATGGTGTTTACATCAGATTGTGATTCAGGTTATGAAGAAGAAGGTAATGAAGGGCCTGATGGGAACGAAAATGATGGAGATCAAGGTGATGATGAAGATGAATCTGAATTAATTGGAACATATGTGACAGCAGACGGATGTGAAATAACTATTACGAGTTACAACTTATTTTTGGGTGAAATTTGGGAAGAGTGTGTTGGTGACGAACCTATTGGACCTTACAGTGAACGTTTTGTTGTTTCCTCAACTTGTTCGGATGGTAATATCTCCGGTGAAATAACTGGACTACCCTCTGGCTGGAATACTACTTTAAGCCTTGATTCAAAAAATAATACAATTTTAGAAATATTCCCTGGTGATGAAGTTAGTAATATAGGTACATATGATCTAAATTTCATAATTACAGAATCTTCAAATAATTTCATAAACGAGACGAGTTTCACTTTGGTGATTTCATCGGATTGTGAAGATATAGATGAATCAGACTCAGAAAATGACTTAAATACTGGAGATGGTAATCCCGACGGAAATGATAATATATACGAAAATACCTTTCAGACTGATGATGGGTGTGAAATAACTATTTATAACCTTCCACCATCTGGATCTATTGATCAATTGTGTTCTTCTGAAGCTTTGACTTTTTATGAACAAATTATTGTTTCATCAACTTGTTCAAGTAGCGACATCATAGGAGAGGTAACCGGACTTCCTCCTGGATGGGCTGTTGATTATGGTTATGATGAATATAACAATGCGATCTTTACCTTATCTTCTTTAGTTGGAGCTGCAACTGATTCTGTTGAAGGAACTTTTAATTTAAATATAACAATTAAAGAATCTTCAAGTAACTTTATTAATGAAACTCAATTAATGATTATTATAACCCCAGATTGTGTTGATTTTGATGATGCCGATCAAGATGGAGTCCCTGATGAATTTGATTTGTGCCCTGATAGCAAAAAAGGTTTTGATGTAGATGAATTTGGTTGTAGTAGAGAGCAAGATTATAGTAATAATATAGTAGATTCAGATAATGATGGTGTCTCCGACGCTTTTGATGCATGTCCTGATACTAAAGAAGGTAGTCCAACAGATTCTTATGGATGTAGCGAAGATCAATTAATTGGAAATGAATCTCTGGCTGATGATGATAGTGATGGAATTCCTAACTTTTATGACTTATGTCCTGAAACTGACAGTGATTTAGAGGTTGATCCTTTCGGTTGCAGTAATCAACAATCTCCAGAAGAAGGAACTTTCAGTGATTCAGATTCTGATGGAGTTCCAGACGAATTTGATGAATGCCCTGAAACTGAAGAAGGACGGCGAGTAGATTACTTTGGATGTTCAAGTTCTGAAATTCCGGGAGAAAGTGATACTGATGACGATGATGATGACGGTGTTCCAAATATTAATGATGCTTGCCCAAATTCTGAATCAGGAATTACTGTTGACTTTTTTGGATGTAGTGTTAATCAAATAACCGATGAGTCTGTTCTCGAGGATACGGATTCTGATGGAATCCCAGATGTTTTTGATGCTTGCCCTAAAACTGCAAGAGGTGAGTTAGTTAATGCCTTTGGTTGTGCTGAAGGACAAACTCCTGAGGATGGATCTATAGTCGATACTGATGAGGATGGAATCCCTGATGTATTTGATGCTTGTCCTGAAACTGAATTTGGTTTAGAAGTTTCTCAATTTGGATGTAGTGATAATCAAACACCTGAAGAAGGTACTTTTAAAGATTCAGATTCAGACGGAGTACCAGATGATTTTGATGCATGTCCAGAAACTTCAATTGATGAAGATGTAAATGAATTTGGTTGTTCATATGATGCTTCTCAAGAGGGTAAAACATTTATCCCTGATAATGCTTTTGAACAAACATTAATTGATTTAGGTCTAGATGATTTAATTGACAATTATGTAGATACAGAACCTCTTCAATACATTAAAGTTTTAAATTTGAGTTCATCTGAACGCTCCGATGGAAGTAAAATAGATGATTTAACAGGTTTAGAATCTTTTTCTGGACTAACAGAACTTATTGTCTCTGGAAATAATTTATTCTTCATAGATACATATAGCATTCCATATATTCAAGTACTAATTGCAGATGATAATTTAATTTCGGAAATAGACACATACGACATTCCCGATATTCAAAAATTATCTTTAAACAATAATCAACTGACTTTCATAGATGTTTCTGGAATTCCATCATTGACTGATTTAAATATTGGTAATAATGCAATCAATTCAATAGATGTTTCATCTAGTCCAGAAATTGAAAGACTTCGTTTAAACAATACACCAATTCAAAATATTGATATTTCTTCACTTGATAATCTTGAATATTTAGAAGTAATCAATACAGATATAACTTGTATAAGTGTATCTGAAGATCAACTAACTAATATTCCACAGGGATGGAAAATAAATGGCACTGCATTCTATTCCGTTGAATGTGGATATGTTAGTGAGTTTGATACTGATAATGATGGTGTTGAAAATTCTAATGACCTTTGTCCTGATACTCCAAATGGACAGCTAGTTGATGAAAATGGATGTGCTCTTGTAGATTCTGATAGTGATCTCGATGGAGTTGTTGACGAATTTGATGCTTGCCCAGATACTCCTGAAAATGAATATGTAAATGAATATGGATGTTCTGATAAACAAATTGACGGGGACTTAGACGGAATTCCTAATGAATTTGATGAATGTCCAGAATCACCAATAGGAATAGCTGTTAACGAAAATGGTTGTAGTGAAAAAGAAGAAAAGGAATCAGAAGAAAGTGCTGATGATGACAGAGATGGTGTTATAAACTCATTAGACAGATGCCCTGAAACAACAGCAGGAACTATAGTTGATGAATTTGGGTGTACTCCTAGTGAAACTGTTCAACAAACTGATACAGATACTGATCTTGATGGAGTTTTAAATGAAGATGACTTGTGTCCAGGAACAGAAAGTGGTTTAGCTGTTGATCCTTTTGGTTGCCCTCTAAATGAATCGGACAGTGATTATGATAAAGTTTCAGATGATATAGATCTATGCCCAAATACAGAACCTGGTGAAGAAGTAGATCAATATGGTTGCTCTATAAAGCAAAAAGAAGATGATACTGATTTCGATGGAATTGAAAATAGTAAAGACTATTGTCCTAATACTGCACCATACTCTAAAGTAAATTCAAATGGATGTTCAGAAGCTCAAATTGATATTGATTCTGATTTTGATGGGGTTAATAATTATGATGATCAATGTCCTGATACAAATCCTTTTGAAGAAGTAAATGAAAACGGTTGCTCTGTTTTCCAAAAAGATGATGATAGTGATGGTGTGGCTAATGGTTTAGATCGTTGTACTACTACTCCTGAAGGGATAAAAGTTGATGGATATGGATGTTCGGCTGCTCAAATTGATGGAGATGATGATCAAGATGGCGTACTTAACAGTATTGACAAATGTCCTAGCAGTCCTATCGGAACTCTTATAGACAATAAAGGATGTCCATTTTTAGCCCCTAAAATACAATCACAAGTTTTTGAGAAAACAGAAAATAGTCGTGATTCAATTGATTCAGGAATTAGAGAATATCTGGGTAAGATAATTGTTGAAGATCCAAATGCTCAACTTGCAGGAGATATTTCAAATATAGCTCTTCAAATTGTTGATAGTGAAAAAAGTGAACTGTTTGAGATTCAGAATGATTCTATATTTATAGTTGGTCGAACTGATTTTGAGGAAGAAGTGAAAATATATTTTCAAGTGAGAGCAACCAACGATAAAAACTTATCTGCTATCGCAAATATGGAATTAAATGTCCTCGATATACCTAATACAAATACTATTTCAAGCTTCGAACTCGCTGTATTTAATCTTGAAGATGAAACCAGTAGTTCGAAAGTAGATCATACACGTTACCTTAATCCTAAAGGTGAAAAAGGTGTTGGTAAATGGAAGATTAAAAAGAAAATTACTGGAGGTGCAGATGCAAGTCTGTTTACAATTCGATCACCAGAGGTTCAGAAAAATGGTGAAGGTGAATCCGATGATTATTTAGACTTTATTGTTCCTCCTGATTTTGAAAATCCTCAAGATCATAACCAGGATAATATCTATGAGGTGGAAATTGTTAATATTAATACAAATGATGGTGAATCTGCAAAACCCATTGCGGTTACGCAAAGAAATCTTGTAGTTCCAGAAGGAAATACTACCGCAATTCAGTTACAAACTGTTGCTGCATCTCCACTAGATGATACTGATGGTGATGGTATTGTAGATATATTAGACAATAGTCCTCTTGTCAGTAATCCTGATCAACTTGATAGTGATGGTGATGGTGTTGGAGATGTTTCAGATGATGCTGATCATGATGGGGTTTGGAATCCTTTTGATAATTGTGCTGATACTCCCTATGGATCTCTTGTTGACAATAGTGGTTGTTTAATCTTTTACTTGCCTCCTAACAACTTCTCTATTTCTAAAACAGAGAAATGTCGAGATACTAATAGTATTAGTCTTTCTGTTGAAGACGCCTCAATAACGTATCAAATTAATATTAGCGGTGCGGTTAATCAAACCCAAACTCTAAGCAGTAGTAATTGGAGTTTAGATAACCTTTCACAAGGCTCTTATTCAATCTGTGTAACTGTAGATGGAGTTAATGCTAGCGAGTTTGAACGTTGCTTTGATGTTACAATTAATGAGCCTCAACCACTTTCTGTTTATTCTACTTCTAATAAAAGTGACCAAACAGTAAGCTACAAACTCAACGGAGGTCAAAACTATTCCATAACGCACAACGGAATCACAAAGCAAACTACAGCTAGTGAATATACTGTTTGCCTTGACAAAGGGGTTAACACGGTTTCGATTACTACGGGAATAGCCTGTCAGGGTATTTTCGAACAGTCGTACTTTAACTCAGACACTGTTGTAACTGCTCCTAATCCATTCAACGAGTCTTTAGCGGTATTTGTCGGTGGAGAAGAATTAAACGCCAACATCGAGCTTTATTCTAATGATGGGAGAACAATTCTTGTCAAGCAATATTCTCTAACTCCTACCGAAAGAACAATTTACATAGACACCTCTAGTTTAATTAGCGGAAGTTATATTGTTCAGGTGAGTAATGCTTCTGTAAATCAATCTCAAATCGTTATTAAAGAATAATGAATATGAAAACTATACAAACAACAAGTATTCTCTTAAGTCTTACGCTAATATTATGGAGTTGTTCTAGTTCTCCTCCTCCACCGTTGGAGCCTGGAACTCCTTCCCTAAGCTTTCCTCTTAACGAAGAAGCTTGTCAAGAAGGAACTTCTCTTAATGATCTGCAAAGCAGTTTAGAGTTTAGATGGAGCGCTGCTGCGAATGTAGAGTCTTATCGCTTAAGTGTTCGGAATCTAACAACAAATCAAAATGAAAGCTTTCAAACTACGGGAACTTCACTTAGTGTTAACCTGCTCATAGCAACCCCTTATTCTTGGAACGTAACTGCGATTGGAGAAGAAGGAAGTACTGCTGCCAGTACTTCTTCTTGGAAGTTTTACTTAGCAGGAGCTGGAATTACCAATTATGCACCTTTCCCGTCTGAAATTTTAGCCCCCAGATCAGGGACATCAGTAACTCCTATTGATGGAAACATAACGCTGAACTGGAATGGATCTGATGTCGATGGAGATTTAGATTACTATGAAATTTATTTAGATGCAACAGACGCTAGCACCTTACTCAAACAAGTAGATGCTATTAGCTCAAACACAGAAACAGTAATCGCTGTTGAAAGTAATGCTACCTATAGCTGGAAAGTAGTAGCGGTAGATGCAAATGGAAACAAAAGTAATTCGGGAGTATACTCTTTTAGAACAAACTAAACCTCTAAAGCAGAAGCTATAACATTAAGGTAATCCGATAAAGAATGGTTTGTTTGGTTTTTGAATTTAAAAAACTTTAATCTTCTGTGATTTATCTTTCTATAGATTAATTCTCGAAATAGCATATCTTATGAAATAAATTTAAATAAATTTGTCATTATAATTCTATTATTATAGCGTTCAATATTGATGAGAAAGGAAAGAAAAGAGTTTAATTTTACCAGTGCTAAAATCTAAAAAATGAATTTATACTCAGAAAATCAAACTAAAAATATACACAAAGAAACCTTTGCTTATTTAATTATTGAAGAACAAAATCATGTTCTTTCAATAACTTTAAACCGACCTAATAAAAAAAATGCCTTACATCCACAGTTAATTAATGAATTAGCTTTTGCATTTCACTATGCCCATTTCAATAAGCTCTTCAGAGCTGTTTTAATAAAGGCAAATGGAGATGTTTTTTCTTCAGGGTTAGATTTAAAGGCTATGAATGGAGTTATAGAAGAAAACAATTCTACTATCCCTGAGCCAAACTCAAGAATTTTGATAGGTGAACTATTTAATAAACTACATAAACCTAAAATTTGTCAATTGGAAGGTAATGTTTATGCAGGGGGTTTGTTAATAGTAGCTGGCTGTAACTATGTTGTAGCAAAAACAAACATTATCTTTGGATTACCCGAAGTCAAAAGAGGCATTTTCCCGATGCAAGTGATGGAATCATTATCCAAAATAATGCCATTAAGAAGTGTAATTGATTGGTGTATTCGTGGATATAATTTAGATGTCGAGAAGGCTAAAGACTGGGGTTTAGTTTCTGTAGTTGTTGAGGAGAACGCAGTCAAAGAAACAGTTACTAATTGGCTATACGGAGTAATACATAATTCGCCTATCGCAATAAAACATGGATTAGAAGCAGCTGACAAGATTAATTCAAGTGAATCAAATAATGAATATTTATATAACATGTTAGAAAAAGTAAAAAGTTCTAGTGATGCTAAAGAAGGAATTAAAGCCTTTAAAGAAAAAAGAAAGCCAAATTGGAACTAATTAGCATAAAGTAATATTAAAAATAAAAAAATGAGTAGACACCTCTCCCTTAGATCTGGAAACCCAGTTTTATCTAATAGCACATTTAATAGTGCAGATAATACTACAAAACAAATGACAATTGAAGGAACAGTCAACAAAACGGCTATCAGTCTTTTTTTACTAGTTGGTACTGGTTATTTAAGCTTCGAAGCAATGAGTCCTATCATGTTAATTTCTTGTGGGGTCGGAGGTTTTATTGTTGCTCTAATAACAATCTTCAAAAAGAAATGGGCTCCAATAACAGTACCTATTTATGCGATTTTAGAAGGTGGATTATTAGGAGGGATTTCCTTTATGTATAGCAAAATGTACGATGGTATTGTTTTAAATGCCATATGTCTTACTATTGGAATACTTCTTTCTTTGTTAATGGCATATAGATCTGGTTTAATAAAACCAAGCGAAAACTTTAAACTCGGAATTGCAGCTGCTACCGGTGGTATTGCGATAGTGTATTTAATTAATTTTGCAATGGGATTTTTTGGGTCAGGAATGGGCGTTATGAGTATTAACAATTCTTCGATGATGAGTATCGGTTTTAGTTTAGTTGTTATAGTAATTGCAGCCTTAAATTTGGTTTTAGACTTTGATTTTATTGAAGAAGGGGCTGAGAAAGGGGCTCCAAAATACATGGAATGGTATGGCGCTTTTGGATTACTGGTTACTTTAATTTGGCTTTACTTAGAAATTTTAAGGTTACTAGCAAAGTTAAACTCTAGAAAATAACCTAATCCTTATTAAATGAAAAAAGCAGAACTCCGGAAAAAGTTCTGCTTTTAATTATGTAAAGTGGTTTGGCACCATATTTACAGAACAAATGTAAGTGAAATATGTGATTTTTCTTCTAACTAATAACGAATGTTCACATGCACCAGTTTTAATCCATAAAAAACAAGGGGTTTTCATTTTGTTTAATACTAATTAAATGCGATAAAAAGCAACTTAGGCATTTAACATGATTTTTATAGTTATTTAATATATATAAAATAAAATATTTTGGAAACTTTAAACAAAAATTGGTTTGCTTTTACACTGATCGCTGTAATCTTTGGACTTCTTGATTTTATTCTAGTAAAACAAGGAGCAGGAAGTCACTATCAATCTTGTCCAGCTATGCCAATGATGCTTATGAAACATCTCGATGGGGCTGATATGAAAGATATGGATCTAGCTATTAATACAGAACCTGGAAAGAATGGAGAGAAAAAAAATAAAAGTAAAGGTTATAAAGAAAGAAAAATAAAAACTGTTTCTAATATTCAAAAGCCCTTTTAAAAAGGGCTTTTTTTGGATTAATAATTCACAGAGATACTTCAAGGTAAGCACCTTGACCTTTAATCTCAATTTTTTCGATAACAGCTGGAATAAAAACAGTCTGACCTAGTGGAAATGAATATTTCTTTTCGTCAAAATTAATTTCCAAATTTCCCTTAATACAAATTAAAATTCTGAAAGATTCGTTGGCGTTATATCTTCTTTCTAATACTCCATCGATTGAAACAAAATTAGTTGTGAAATAAGGTGTTTTAATCAAAGGATTTACATGATTGAGTACTTTAGAATAGGACGTTTTAATTTCTTCTTGAATAGAAAAATCAAGCGCATCGAGAGCTAATTCGGTATGTAACTGTCTGGTATTACCTGTTTTATAGTCTACACGATTATAGTCATAAACTCGATAAGTTACATCAGACGATTGCTGTATTTCTGCTAATATAACGCCACCACCAATTGCATGAACTCTGCCTGTGGGTATGTATACTACATCTCCTGAACTAACTTTTTCCTTATGTAAAATCTCTTCCACTCGGTTCTCATCAAGCAGCTGGTTGAAAATACTTACATCTACTTCTTTTTTAAAACCTATGATTAATTCAGCTTCTGGTTCAGCATCTAACACATACCACATTTCATTTTTTCCATAAGAATCATGGCGTTCCTTTGCTAGAAAATCGTTTGGATGAACTTGAACAGAAAGTGGCCTTTTTGCATCAATAAATTTTATTAAAAGTGGAAAGGTTGTACCAAATTTTTCGTGTACTTTTTTACCCAAAACAGCTACGGGAGATTCCTTAATCAATTGTGGAAGAGTTTTTCCCTTATATAAACCAGAGGTTACTTTAGATTCAAAACCTTTTAATGCTGATACTTCCCATGACTCTCCTTTATTTTGACCTTTATATGTTCGTCCCAAAAAAGATTTTAATTTTTCTCCACCCCACATTCGGTATTGATATTGTGGAGTGAAAAAAAGCGGATAGAATGAAGTCATAAATGATTCTTTAAAAGCTGCATTAAAGATATTAATTCTAGGGTGAACCTACTTTACTTTCTTCAATTCATTTACAAAGGAACTGAATAGATTACTTGTAGCATTCTTTATAAGTTCGGAGGCATTTTGTTTTGAATATTCGAGAGACATACCCTTAGTCTGAATACTCAATAAGTCTAAAAATCCGTGCTTAATAAAACTTTCAAATGGCACTTCAACAGAACCTCCAATCCCAATAACAGGCACTTTATATTTCTTGCCTAATCGAGCCACTTCTCCTGTTAATTTTCCATTGATTGATTGTTGGTCAATTTTTCCTTCAGCAGTAAAAATTAAATCTGCTTTTTCAATTTCATTTTCCAAAGCAACTAGTTCGGCAAGTAAAGAAAATCCTGAAACTAAATTTGCATTAAAAAATCCATACATCCCAGCTGCTGATCCACCAGCTGCTCCTCCACCCTTCAAAGCTCCAATTGATCTTCCAAATTGCTGACTTATACAACGACAAAAATTATTTAAACTTTGTTCAAGTAGAACGATGTCTTTTGGTGAAGCTCCTTTTTGAGGACCATAAACAGCGGTAGCTCCATTTATCCCGAGTAAGGGACTATCAACATCAAAAGCAACTTTCCATTTAATATGATTTAAATTTTTGGGCGCTATTATTAAATGTAATTCACTTAAAAAACTCCCCCCTTTATTAAGTTCATTCCCCGATTTATCTTGTAGGTTTCCTCCTAAAGCTTGAAAAATTCCTGCACCTCCATCATTAGTGGCACTACCGCCAACACCTAGTATGATTTCTGTGCAGCCCTTGCTTATAGCATCCTTAACCATAAGCCCTGTACCAAAAGTAGAGGCTAAGGCAATGTTTCTTTTTACAACAGGCACATCAGCTAATCCAGAAGCTTTAGAGAGCTCTATCCAGGCTGTTTTATGATCATTAAAAGTTAAATATGATGCTTTAATTGGATTGCCCATAGCATCTTGGGTGACACATTCTATAAGTTTATGAGCAACATGTTTTTGAAGTACAGGAAGGGCACCTTCTCCCCCATCAGAAAATGGAAATTGTATTACATCAACAGAAGTATCAACAAAATCAATACCGGATGTAATTGATTTAGAAACCCTCTCCGCAGACAAGCACTCTTTAAATGAATCTGGTATTACCAATATACGCATAAAGCTAAAAAATTGAAATTCTCATGCTCAATGTAACAATAAAATAAATATTCTAAAAATAACAGTCTTTTATCAATTAAAAAAACAAGTGAGAAAATTGTATTTAAATCGTAATTAACCACTTTAAAGTTGTTTTTGTTTAACATTTTAGAGAAGCTGAATAATTTAAATCACACAAAACAAAATGTCTAAAAAAATCTAAAAAAGGTGAATTTATTTGTATATTGAGCTTTAATGACACGTGATGTGTATTCTAGGGTAGACTTACTTACTTACTTACTACATCTATAATAAAATGTTTTTTTAATGGAGATTGAACTAGTTGCCCTTCAACAAAATATTGGTTTACATATAAAAAAATTACGCTTAGAAGCTGGATTTTCAAGCTATGAAGTATTCGCTGACAAGAACAAACTAAGTAGAATTCAGTATTTTAAGATGGAAAAAGGAACTAATTTTACTTTAAAAAGTTTGAATCGAATTTTGAATATTCATGAAATTACCATTGTTAATTTCTTCCATCTTCTAGAAAAAGATCCTAAAAGAGCTATAGATACTTCCTGTTCTGATCGAATGAATGAGTTACTTAAACGCTTTAAACTCTCTAAAATTGAATTCAGCAAATCATTAGGCTTATCTAATTCGAATCAGATCAATTCAATTTTGAATGAGAAAAGTAACATTAAAGTTAAACTAGCTTATAAAATAAATAAAGCTTATCCAGATGTACCTTTCAGATGGGTATTAAAAGGAGAGAGTTAAAAGCTTAAATTAGCTTAATACTCTTTTATGATACAACAAAAACTCTTATCACATTGCAGAAGCTATATTGTCGAAATTTTAAACGGTTTTGAAAATAGAAAAGCAGAAATATTACTTGCATTAGAATCAGAAAGTAAAAGTTCCGCTGGTGATAAACATGAAACTGGCAGGGCAATGATTCAACTTGAAAGAGAAAAGCTTGGAGAACAAATTAAGAAATTTGAACTGCATCAAAAACACTTAATACACCTTGAAAATCATATAAATTCCGAGTATGTAAAACTAGGGTCTGTTGTTACAACAAACCAATCTAATTACTATATTTCTTTTCCAGTAAGAGAATGTATAATTAAATCTAAAATATATTACTGTATTTCGGCTCAAAGTCCAATAGGTAAATTACTCTTAGGGAAAAAAGTTGGTGATCAAATAATTTTCAACAATACAACAAGCCTGATTTTAGAAGTTTTTTAGCTTTTTTTTCTAACCTTTTTACTGTGATGCTTATTTTTGTGACGCTCTTCCTTAAATCTTTCTGCCTCTTTAGCTCTTCGCTCTTGAGGTTTTATTTTTTTGGTTGACACATTCTTTTTCTTTTTGTTAGATAGGTCATTACGCTGATTTTTATAATGTCCTCTCAAAAAACTAAGAATGATATCTTCGAGCGCCGGAAGCTCAAGATAAAGGTGATCCGGTTGGTTTGTTTTGATGTTTATGCCTCGGACAATAGAACCAAATTCATCGCGTTCAAAAGTTGCAATAGGCATTCCATTAATCAAGAACTCTTCTTGTAATAAAATACGCTTTACTGCCTTTCCTGTTATTTCTTTTTGACTGCTCATAACCTTAGGATATTAGATAGGTTGATTAAAATAATGAGTTAAAATTTTTACCAATTCTTTTTTATACGCTTCATACAAAACACCTGAGCTGTTCTTAATCTGAGTATCCATTTCATCTTCAACCTCTTCTTCTGCGTAATAGGCCATATCGTAATCCCCATCAAAACGCTCAATAATCATATCTTCCACACGAATAGAAAATGCTGTTTCATAGCCTTTCCCTAAAGAATTTCGCATATAATCCCAAACATAGGACAACATCTTAAAAGTAAAGCCATCACCAAGGGCGTAGGCCTTTTCACTAATTTCAGCAAATTTCTTTTGTTGATTATCAAGGACCGCAGCAATTAAAAACTCTTGATCTAAGCTTAATTCTTTTCCTTGTTTTTGCAATTCAAAAAGCGAAGCTATGCGTATGTGCAATTTATTCTTAACCATAAACTTAATTAATTTAATAAAAAAAGGATAGAAAAAGCCAACCATAGCCCAACTACCCTTTTAATGAAGCCAGGGTGTGAAGCCCTGCAGGACAAAAGTAAGTAATAATTCAATACTTACTATACTTAAAGACCGCTAAAGCAATTTTTTTATTTCCCTATCAAGAGTAGTTTTTCTTGTCTTTTATTAACGTAACGAAATCCATCTTCTCCGAAAAAACCAGCTTCTTCTAACATTATTCTAATGTCTTTATTCCAATTTGGAATGAATACTGTTGTATTCAATTCTATTGCGTAAGAAGTATTAACATGCAACGGATAATCTCCAGTTACCGGAACTCCATTTTGAGAATCCCACATACCTAAAGTAGTACCAGCTGAATGACCAAAAGTTCCTAATGGATGAGTGTATATTTGAGGTCGAAGTCCTTCTTCCCTTCCTTGTTTTAAGGAGATTTTTAGTATTTCGTTTCCTGTGATTCCTTCTTTAAAATTAGAGGTAAATATATCTTGAACTCGATTTCCCTGAGCTAGTGCATTGACCAAAAAATCTGGTGCTTGGGTTTCGCCCGGTTTTAAAACATAAGCAAGCTCTTGACAATCAGTATTAAGAGTTAAATAGCTAATTCCAAAATCACAATGAACTAAATCTCCTGGCTGAATAATATCATATTTAGACTTGTTATCGAAAGCATATAGATCACTTTTGTCTGCTCTCTGAACATCAACAGTTGGGTGAAACCAAGTCTTTAAGCCTAAGCTCAAAACTTGTTCTCTTAACCACCAAACAATATCATCTGTTGTGGTAACCCCTGGTTCAATAACCTTTGTAGAAAATGCTTCTGCAATTATTTCATGAGTTATTGCAACAAGGTCTTCATATTGCTCCATTTCTTTTGCTGTACGGGTTTCAACCCATCCAACTGCAAGTTTCTCAGACGAAACAACTCTTTTTTTATAGGTCTCAGGCAAAACATTCATCAATGCATCATAATCTGTTTTTACTAGACCATCGGCAAGAGCAAAAGCTTTTGAAGTATTAATTCCTATACTTTTTGGGTCTTGAGAAGTTATATAATCAGCTAAAGCTTTCCATTGATTGGGTTGCTTTTCTTTATCCCAAATTGAAGGAATTAGCGTCCCAAAAGGATACCGTGTAATAGCAGCAGAAGTAATTCCTTCAGAATTTTTATTCTTTGAAAAAACAAGAATAGTTTGCCTCCTAGCATTCAGCCAGGTTGGAGGTAAAAGTGTTTTTATGATTGGATCTTCATTATACTCACGAGTTATCAAAACCCACAAATCAATTCCCGTTTCGTCCATCAGCTTAGGTAGCAGGTTTTCTAAACGATCTTTTTGAATTTCATCAATGATTGTAGCCCGTTCCTTAAGTGGAAGGATTTGCTGTCCAATCCCCATAATAGGTAACAGAAGCATTAAATATATTATTTTTTTCATAAGACAACTTAGTTTAATTGCGGTGGACCCGTTGGGATTCTAGGTTCATAAGATGGGTTGGTTCGGTTATTTTTAAAGTCTTCTTTAACACGAGCAACTAATTTTGGATCTGTAAACAAATCAACCATAGTCATCCCTAAGGCTTTGGAAGCATAAAACATCCCTTTGTGGCCTATAGACATTCCTGTACAGGCTACAACTGCCCATGAGTGCCATGGGCCTCCATTAGATGCAACCGTTGCTGACATTCGAATGGTTGGCACTAACTGACTTACATCACCAACATCTGTTGATCCTCCCTGTGCAGGGAATGATGGTCGTAACGGATATATTCCGCCATCCAAACCTTTGAGGGGTTTTCCTGTTTCTTTTAAAATTGTGTTGGCATAAGAAACCTCATCGTCCGAATAGATTATTGGTCCTAAGGATTCAATATTTTTTTGCATAACCTCAGCACCTGTTCTATTAACTTGGATTTCATAAATTCCTGATATTAATTGAATTTCATGACGGACACCTGCCATAAGTGCTGCTCCTTCTGCAATTTTCTTAGCTCGCTCATATAATATATCAACATTTGGTCTGTCGTTCTCACGTAAACGGGTCCATATTTGAGCATAATCGGGAACTACGTTTACAACATCACCTGCTTTTTCAATATCGTAATGAATTCGGGCTGTTGGTTTAATATGTTCTCTGTAATAATTCAATCCTGTTGTAAAAAGTTCCATAGCATCTACAGCACTTTTACCATTCCATGGATCAGAGGAAGCATGAGAAGAGCTGCCATAAAACTTAACTCTGAAGTCGACCAAAGCTTTACTACTCTGAGTTACAGCCTCAATTCCATCCCCAGGGTGCCAATCCATACAAACATCTAGTTTATCAAACAGCCCTTCGCGAGCCATCCACACTTTAGCGAAAATGGTTTCTTCAGCGGGAGTTCCATAAAAAACAATGGTTCCTTTTAAAGTTCCCTTTTCAATTTGTTCTTTAATAGATATGGCTGCACCAAGACTTGCAGTTCCGAATAAGTTATGTCCACATCCGTGGCCTGCTCCTCCGGGAACTCGAGCTTCTCGAATTGGTTGTTTTTTTTGAGATATTCCAGCATTAGCATCAAACTCGCCTAGAATACCGATTACAGGTTTACCTGTTCCATAAGTTGCTGAAAAGGCTGTTGGAATTCCAGCGACACCTTTTTCAACTGTAAACCCGTTTTGCTCGGCAAAATTCATTAAATATACTGAGGACTTAAATTCTTGAAGAGAAGTTTCTGCAGCTTCCCAAATGGCATCACTAACCTCAATCATAGCGTCTTGATGCGCATCAACTGATTTAATAATTTCTTTTTTGATTTTTGATTTCGATTGAGATTGAACTCCCTGAATTCCTAGTGTTATAAAACATAAGAGAATTACTTTGCTGATTTTTTTCATGTTTTTTTATTTAGAATCTTCAAGTTACAATTTTATTTCAACTAGAATTTGTAACTTGGGGTAGCTATATCAAAAACAAAAAGATGCGTTATTCAAAAATTTTATTCTCCTCGTTATTAGGAGTCTTTTTACTTCTTCTTTCAAATCAAGATGCTACGGCTCAATCAAGAAGGTCAAAAAAATTAAACACAACTCAGATCAGTCCGCAATTACACGAATCGGTTCAGTATCGATCCATTGGTCCTTTTAGAGGAGGCCGGTCAGCTGCAGTTGTTGGAGTTGCAGACCAACCAAAGGTTTTTTATTTCGGAGCAACCGGGGGTGGAGTTTGGAAAACTGTTGATGGCGGAGAAACCTATAAAAATATTTCGGATGGATACTTTGGAGGAAGTATTGGTTCTGTAGCTGTAGCACCAAGTGACCCCAATGTTCTTTACGTAGGGGGTGGTGAAGTTACTGTCCGTGGTAACGTTTCCTCAGGAAAAGGCGTTTGGAAAAGTGTAGATGCTGGTAAAACTTGGACTCATGTAGGTTTACCTAATTCCAGACATATTCCACGTATGGTCGTTCATCCTCAAGACCCAAATACTGTATATGCAGCTGTGTTAGGAGATTTATATAAACCAAACAACGACCGAGGGGTTTACAAAAGTACCAATGGTGGTAAAAGCTGGAAGAAGATTTTATTTTCTGATGTTCAAGCTGGAGCTGTTGAATTGGTTATGGACCCTTCCAACCCAAGACATTTATATGCTTCAACTTGGCGCATTCAAAGAACCCCAAACAGCTTGAATAGTGGAGGTGATGGATCTGCACTATGGAAGAGTACAGATAGTGGTGCAACATGGAAAGAAATTAGTAAAAACAAAGGCTATGCAAAAGGAACCCTTGGAATTATCGGTGTTACGGTTTCGCCTGTAAATCCAAATAGAGTTTGGTCTATTGTTGAGAATAGAGAAAAAGGTGGAGTATATCGTTCAGACGACGGAGGTGAAAGTTGGAAACATGTAAACGAAAGTCGCTCTTTGAGACAGCGGGCATGGTATTACACTAAAATATACGCAGATACTCAAGATGAAAATAGTGTATATGTAATGAATGTAGCTTATCATAAATCGACAGATGGTGGAAAAACATTCAGCAGTCATAATGCGCCTCATGGAGATCATCATGATCTATGGATTTCTCCAGAAGATAACCAACGAATGATTATAGCCGATGATGGTGGAGCACAAGTTACTTATGACGGTGGAAGCTCATGGAGTACTTATATGAATCAACCAACTGCACAGTTTTATAGAGTAACAACTGATAATGCATTTCCATTCAGAATCTATGTTGCTCAGCAAGATAATTCTACCATTAGAATAAATCATCGAAGTTCTGGACGTTCTATTACTGAATCAGATTGGGAATCTACTGCTGGTGGAGAGTCAGCTCACATAGCTATTGACCCTACTAATAATGAAATTGTTTATGGTGGAAGTTATGGTGGCTTCTTAACTCGAGTAAATCATGCTAAAAATTCCGTTCGTGGAATAAATGTTTGGCCAGACAATCCTATGGGACATGGAGCAGAAGGAATGAAGTACCGCTTTCAATGGAATTTTCCTATTATCTTTAGTAAACATAATTCTAAACGCTTATACACCTTTTCTAATCAAGTTCATGTTACAGAAAACGAAGGGCAAGAATGGAAAATTATCAGTCCTGATTTAACTCGAAATGACCCTACAAAACTCAAAACATCTGGAGGGCCTATTACCCAGGATAATACAAGTGTTGAATATTACTGCACCATTTTTGCAGCAGAAGAATCTCCCTTAAAAGAAGGGTTATTGTGGGTTGGAAGTGATGACGGTTTAATTCACATAACTCAAGATGGAGGAGGAAACTGGAGTAATATAACGCCTAAACAAATGCCAGAATGGACTATGATTAACAGCGTAGAACCATCTCCATTTGATCCGGGAACTTGTTATGTGGCTGGTACTCGTTATAAATTGGGTGACTATACACCTTATTTATACAAAACAACAGATTATGGTGAAACATGGAAAACAATTACAAATGGGATTGCTAAAGAAGATTTTACCCGTGTAGTTCGAGCTGATCCTAGTCGAAAAGGAATGTTGTATGCAGGAACTGAGAACGGTATTTATGTTTCATATGACGATGGATCTTCATGGTCATCTTTTCAAAAGAACCTCCCTATAGTTCCTATTACTGACTTAACCATTAAAGACAATAGCCTTATAGTTGCCACTCAGGGTAGGAGTATTTGGATGCTGGATGACCTTACGGTACTTCACCAAATACAACCAAATAAGATAAGTCAAAAGACCATTCTTTACAAACCAAAACAAAGCTACCGGACAAAAGGACGTGGCGGAAAAAGCTCATTAACAGCCGGAACCAACCTTCCTAACGGAGTTATAATTCATTATTATATTAAGGATTTTGATGATGAGAAAGACAAGGTTGAACTTCAATTTAAATCAAGTAACGGTGAACTAATAAAAGTATATTCTACAAAAGACAAGGAAAATAAGCTCACGGTGAAAGCTGGAGGTAACAGTTTTGTTTGGGATACTCGATATGATGGAGCAGAGAGACTAAAAGGAATGATTTTTTGGAGTGCTTCATTCTCTGGAGCGAAAGCAGTTCCTGGCGAATATTCGGTTAGTTTACTTGTTAATGGAAAAGAACAAACTCAAAACTTTGACATTCTTCCTGATCCTAGATCAGAATCATCAGTTGCTGAAATGCAAAAACAATTTGATTTTGTTAACGACGTAAATAAAACTGTTGATAAGGCTCATAAGGCGATCAAAAACATAAGAAAGATTAGAAGTAAATTGTCTGATTTCGAAAAACAAAATAAAGCAGATTCAACAGCAACAAAACTGATTGCTCAGTCTAAAGATATTCAAGGAAAATTACTTGAGGTTGAAAAAACTTTATATCAAACTCAGAATAGAAGTAATCAAGATCCATTAAATTTCCCAATTCGCTTAACAAACAAACTTGGGCATCTAAACCGATTGATTACTATGGATGATTTCCCACCAACCGCGCAAGATACAGCAGTCAAAGATATTTTATCTGCAGAAGTTCAAGCAGCTATGAAAACATATCAAGAGTTAATTAATACCGATGTAGCAGCCTTTAATACTGCTTTTAAAAATGAAAAAAGAAATTACCTGAACATCGAATAGAAACAGGTGATTTATTAAACACAAAAAGCGAGCTAAAGATTTTAGCTCGCTTTTTTATTATATCCTATTTTAGAAGAAGTTTTTAGATTACTTCAAACAATCCTGCAGCTCCCATTCCGCCACCAACACACATGGTCGAAACAACATATTTAGCGCCTCTTCTCTTACCTTCTATAAGTGCATGGGCTACCATTCTAGACCCTGACATTCCATAAGGATGACCTATAGAAATAGCGCCTCCATTCACGTTTAACAACTCATTGGGAATTCCTAGATGTTCTTGACAATAAATCACCTGAACCGCAAATGCTTCGTTAAGTTCCCAGAGACCTATATCAGACATTTTGAGACCATGTTGCTTTAATAGTTTTGGAATCGCATAAATAGGGCCAATTCCCATTTCATCTGGCTCACATCCCGCAACTGCTATTCCTCTATATATCCCAAGGGGAGTTCCCGAATGCTTAGCTGCGGTAGCAGCTTCCATTAATACACAAGCAGAAGATCCATCAGACAATTGACTTGCATTTCCAGCGGTAATAACACCATTTTCAAGAACAGGATTCAATCCAGACAAACCTTCAATTACTGTACTGGGTCTATTTCCTTGATCTTTATTTAAAGTAATATCTTGATAGCTAATTTCTTTTGTTTCTCGATCCATAACACCCATTGATGTCTTTGTTTCAATAATTTCGTCATTAAATTTCCCTGCTTGCTGAGCAGCAGCTGTCCTTTGCTGACTTTGAAGGGCATATATATCTTGTGCTTCTCTACTAACATTATATCTTTTTGCAACAACCTCAGCCGTTTGAAGCATAGGCATATAAATGTTGGGTTGTTTTGCAATTAAAGCTTTGTCTACCATTCGGTGAACGTTCATCTTTTCGTTCTGAACTAAGCTTATGGACTCTACTCCTCCTCCTATAGTTATTTCCATTCCATCACAAATTATTTGCTTTGCTGCAGTTGCAATAGCCATCATCCCCGAAGAACATTGACGGTCAATACTCATTCCGCTTACGGTTTTTGGCAAACCAGCTGCCATAGCAGACAACCTTCCAATATTACCACCAGTAGTTCCTTGTTGTAATGCTGCACCCATAATAACATCATCAATTTGATCTTTAGACGCACCTGAACGTGCTACAGCTTCTTCAATTGCTAATGCGGCTAAAGTAGGGGCATTTGTATTGTTGTATGCTCCTCTGTAGGCTTTTCCAATTGGTGTTCTTGCTGTTGATACTATTAAGGCTTCTCTCATTATTTATTGTTTTGTGATTGATTATTAAATATACTGGATTTATATTTGATTTGGCTTTAAATATTAACGGGCTGATTTGAAAGATATCCTTCATAAACCTCGATTCCTTTTTTAGTTAAATAAGGATGGAGGATTGCAAAGCAAGCTCGAAGGCCGTTATCAACCAAATCATCACTAATGTTGCGAAGTCTAGATTGTGCAAACCAAAAATGAGTAATCATCCAAATTTGATTTGCTATGGTATCTAAAAGCTCAATCGAATTTTCAGGCTCGGGCTTCATTAGTCCTTTTCCTATTGCAATATAATTGAGGTTACGTATCATTTTGATATCATCAGTAATTTGAAGTTCCAATTCCTTTTTGATATAAGGATATGTCATTAACAAACTGTTGGTGTCCAAATAAAAGAATTTAAATTCACTTTCAAACTCAAGATATATCTTAACTAATTCAAGAACAATACCGTCATTTGTTAACATTTTATTTGCCTGAATACGCTCTTGTAATAAGGAGCTCATATGCCCACAAACCGTATATATTAAATTTTCTTTCTTAGGGAAATGATAATTAAAATTACTTAAACTAATTCCTACAGCTTTTGCAATGTCTTGATTCAATACATTAAATACTCCAAATGTATTATACAACTCAATTGCCTGTGTAATTATTTTAATTTTAGTTGGATTTGCTTTTTTGAGCACGATTAGGATTTTGATTACAGATTAATTAAGAATAATTGTATATAGTATGCTAATTTATATTATTTTTCAGAATAAATTATATAAAATTATAAATTATGGCTGTTTCAAAACGAAATAAACTCCTTTATGGTTTAGGGTTTTCTTCTCAGGGGATCAAAGACGGACTCTTCCAATTGTTTTTGTTTTTTTATTTCAGTCAAATATTAGGTCTTGAACCAATATATGCTGGATCTGCATCTGTTATAGCTTTAATTTTTGATGCCATAAGCGACCCTTTGGTTGGGACCTTATCCGATCGTTGGAAAGGAGGGGAATGGGGTCGAAGACACCCGTTTATGCTGCTTTCAGCACTGCCTCTAGGCCTTTTTATTTATATCTTATTTACTCCCCCTGCGGGACTTGATCAACTAGGTTTGTTTGCTTGGCTGACTTTTTTCTCTGTCATGGTTCGATTTTCATTAACATTTTTCATTGTACCGGGAATGTCTTTAGGGGCTGAACTATCATCAGATTATAATGAACGTACTACGATAACAAGTTATAGAGTAATGTTTTCCGCTTTTCTATCTCCCTTTATTATACTGCTTGGGCTAATTGTATTTTTTACTCCAACTGCAGAAAACTCGAACGGTCTTTTTAATGAAGCCGCGTACTCGAAATTTGCTTTGCTCTGCGGAAGCCTATCAGCTCTAGTGATTTTAATAAGCACTTACGGAACGAAAAATGTAATCCCTACTTTGCCTCAAAATAAAGGAGATCAATCTAAATTTAATTTTAAGGAATATATAAAAACCATAGGCGATGCAATCCGCATGAAGTCCTACACTACCCTAGTAAGCTACCTGATGATTATCTATATAGGCCTGGGAGTTGGTACAGTTTTTACTCCCTATTTTTCAACTTTTTTTTTCGAATTATCAGAAAAAGAATTAGGGGCACTTCCTATAGCTGCTGCATTAGGAGGAGTTTTATCTTTTATAGTCGGCCCTATAATGGGGCGTAACCTCGATAAGAAAAAAGCGGTTATCATTAGCACCTATGTTTTTGGGATATTTTTCTCTCTTCCTTTTACCTTAAGACTGTTAAACATATTCCCAGAAAACGGAGACCCTTTACTTTTACCTATATACTTCTTTACACTAGCTGTTGCATATAGTTTTTTATGGGTAAGCATCAGTCTAAGTAATTCTATGATGGCAGATGTTGTAGATGAGCATGAATTGATGACTAAAACACGAAGCGAAGGCTTCTTTTTCTCCACCATGTCTTTTGCTTACAAATGTACTATAGGCGGTGGATATTTTATAGCGGGAATATTACTCGACATTATTCAGTTGCCTGGACAAGATATTCCAATAGAACAAATTGAACCAAATACAATACTCGGTTTAGGTTATATTGGAGGCCCTATTTTACTAGTCTTTTACCTGAGTGGAATTTTGTTTATTAGAAAGTACCCGATCACAAAGACAAGCTACAATGCTATCCGATCTGAGCTTGACGATGAAAATTAAAATACAGAAATTAAAAAATGAGGATATAGGGTTCTATGTTTAATTATCTGTAAAAAAATAGTATATTGAATCCTAATATCTCACGCAAAGTATTAAGCTGATTAAAAAATAGATCGTTGAAAGAAATTGAAAAAATGGAAGTTGCAATAATAGGAGCGGGTTTTGCTGGAATTGGAGCTGCCATCAAACTAAAAGAAGCTGGAATAGAAGCTATAAAAATATTTGAGCGCAAAAAAGAACTCGGAGGAACATGGAGAGACAACACTTATCCAGGTTGTGCTTGTGATATTCCTTCATTTTTATATTCGTATTCATTTGAACCAAACCCAGAATGGTCAGAATCATTTTCTCCACATAATGAAATTCTAGCCTACCTTAAAAATTGCGCCTCCAAATATGACCTATACAAACACATTCAATTCGAAACTGCTGTAGTTTCCGCTACCTTCATAGATGATAATGGATATTGGGAGATATTGGACAACAACAACAAATACTATCATGCCCGTTCCGTAATATCTTGCAGCGGGCCGCTTAATGAACCTGTTTACCCAGATATTGAGAACAAAGAAGCTTTTGAAGGTGAACTTTTTCATTCCCTTAACTGGAATCATCAGTATGATTTGAAAAACAAAAAAGTAGCTGTTATTGGAACTGGAGCTAGCGCAATTCAATTTGTTCCCGAAATTGCACCTAAAGTTAGTCAGCTCACTGTATTTCAAAGGACAGCTCCATGGATCAGTCCTAAAAACAATCAAGCTATTGATGAAATATCAAAAAATAGGTTCAGAAAATTTCCAGCTTATCAAAAGTTTTGGAGAGAATTTATTTATTGGTTCTTGGAATTTCAGGGACTAAGTCAGTATAAAGACAATAAAATAAGAGCTTGGCGTAAAAAAGTTACTACAGAGCACAGAATATCTCAAATTAAAGACACTGATTTACTGAAAAAAACTACTCCTAATTACGAGATTGGATGTAAGCGAATCCTCATTTCAGACAACTACTACCCTACTCTTGAACGTGAAAATGTTACCTTAGAAACAACTTCTATTAAACGTTTTACCAAAACAGGAGTAGAATTAATCGATGGGCATCTGCTGGACTTTGATGTTGTGATTTTTGGAACTGGATTCAAAGCCACAACTTTTGGTCACATATACGATGTAATCGGTCTTGAAAACCGAAATTTATTTAAAGAATGGGACATCACTGGTGCAGAAGCCTTCAAAGGAATTAATGTGAGTGGTTTTCCAAACTTCATGCTTGTTGTAGGTCCAAATACGGGTCTAGGACATAATTCAATTATTCATATGATGGAGTCTCAATACAATTATATTGTGGATTACCTTTTGAAACTAAAAAAACAGCCAGACAATTATTTCAACATCAAACCTGAGGTTCAAAAAGAATACAACAACAACTTACACAAAAAACTAGAGCCCATGATATGGAATAAAGGGGGTTGCAACAGCTATTATCTGATTGATGGAAAAGGAAAAAATACCTCAATATGGCCAGGTTCGACTATGAGTTACAGAAAGCTTACAAGAAAAACAAGCTTAAATGATTTTAAAATCTCAAAAATAAAAAGCTAAAATTAAATTGAAAAAATTATTTAAAAAATAGTTTATAAATGATCTCATTTCTTTTTCTTTTGGCAAGGAGAAATTTCTTTTCCCATTCACGAACTTCGAGATCCTCATATTTTTTATGATGAATTAACAAAAAACAACTACCTTTTGTTTTCAAAAGCAGAAGAACAAGCTGTTGGCATAGTACTAATAAAAAAGAAACTAAATTAGGTATGAATACACCAGAAACATTTGATTTTAAATTTTACGAGTGGGAAGAAAAACTAAAAGACAAACCTTTTTTAAAACAACCTTTCGGTGATGTCTGGGAGGTATATACTTGGGGAGAAGTTGGTCAGTATGCTAGAAAACTAGCTACAGGATTAAAATCCTTGGGGCTACGAGAAAATGCTCATATTGGCTTGGTTTCGAAAAATTGTAGGGAGTGGATTATTGCTGATTTAGCTATTATGATGGCTGGTTATATCAGTGTACCTTTCTTTCCGAACCTAACATCAAAAGAGATCAACACTTTGCTTACTTTTGGTGATGTGGATCTACTAATTGCTGGTAAAGTTGAAGATTGGGAAGAGCAAAAACAAGGTGTTCCAGAAGGTATTCCCATAATTGCATTTCCAAATTATAGTGGACATTCGAAAATTACCGAAGGGCATCAATGGTTCGACTTCATCAATCAATTCGAACCTTTACAGACTCCTCACGTGCCAAAATTGAGCGATGTATGGACCATTATATTCACTTCTGGAACTACAGGAAATCCAAAAGGAGTGGTATTGGACTACCTAGCAAATTCTAGAACTGAGTTAATTACTTTAAAGTCAAACGAACTTCAAATAGATTTTAACGGAAACAACTCTTTCTTTTCATATTTACCATTAAATCATATTGCAGAACGCGTTGTAGTTGAATTTACTGCATTCCGTTTTGGTGGAACCATGTCCTTTGCTGAAAGCATGGATACATTTGCCAAAAACTTACAAGACACTCAACCAACAGTGTTTTTTGCAGTACCTCGAATTTGGACTAAATTTCAAATGGGAATTTTATCAAAAGTTCCTCAAGAAAAACTTACAAAGCTTCTCAAAATACCTGTACTTTCATGGGTTTTGAAAAATAAATTCAAAAAGACGTTAGGACTGAGCAAAGCCAGAGCGATCGTTTCGGGAGCTGCTCCCTTACAAGAATCTTTGCGAGCTTGGTATCGTAAGATTGGAATCTTAATTACTAATGGATATGGAATGACGGAAAACTGTGCAATTACCACCCACCTTGAACCCTATATGATGGGTAAAGCAGGGTCTGTAGGAATCGCTCAACCAGAAGTAGAATTAAAAATTGATTCTGAAACTTCCGAAATTTTAATGCGTGGTCCTTTTGTAATGAAAGAATATTATAAGCAACCCGAATTGACCGCAGAAGTAATAAAAGACGGATGGCTACATACGGGTGATCAAGGTCATTTGGATGAAGAAGGATTCTTATTCATTACCGGCCGAGTTAAAGACATCTTCAAAACTTCTAAAGGTAAATATATAGAGCCTTTAGTTTTAGAAAGCTATTTTGCAGATATCATTGATTTTGAACAAATTTGTGTTGCTGGCTTAGGGCTTCCTCAGCCTATTTTATTAGCTGTATTATCTGAAGTTGGACTCGCAAAACCTCAAGAAGAAATCAAAGCCTATTTGAAGGGTTTTCTGGAAAAAGTCAATTCACAATTAGCTGGATACAAAAAAATATCAACCATAATTATTGTTAAAGATACGTGGACTGTCGAGAATCGTTTGACAACACCCACTTTAAAAATTAAACGAAACAATGTAGATAAGATGTATGAAGGAAATTATTCGAACTGGCATCAAGATGAGGCTAATGTAATCTTCGAAGGGTAATCCATGTTTAAAATAAAGGAATACGAAAATTATATTGATGACGTCATTCAGGAATCTATGTTTGAACCTATTAAAGAGCTAATCTTAGGGGAAACAGGATATGCCTTCAACGGAAAAGTACGCTTGTACTACGAGATTCAAAAACCAAAGACAGAAATAAAATCAACTATTTTGTTAATCAGTCGTAATGCAAATACATTACTTTTTTGGCCACAAGAATTTATCCAAGCATTTTTAGATAACGGGTACCAAGTAATTCGGTTTGACCATCGGGGTATTGGATGTTCTGACAGAATGTTAGATTGGACAAAAAAGAGCGGCTATACCCTAGAAGATATGGCGCATGATGCTAAGGCTGTTTTGGATTGTTTAAAAATAGAAAAAGCCCATATCATCGGAGCTTCAATGGGTGGGATGATTGCGCAACGTTTTGCTTACTTGTTTCCCGAAGTAACGCAATCCCTATGCTCTATAATGTCCTCAGGATATTTTTACGACCCCGAGTTGGTTGCTGTCAACAAGTCAATGGAAAGACGTTTTAGGGCGGTTATGTTAGGATTTGTTGGTGCTAAAAATAATCTAAGAAAACAACTTAAAATCCATCTGGCCGTCAGAAATCTATGGGTGGGGAAAGGAGCATATGCATTAAATGTAAAAAAACATTTGAACGAAATTTTTTATGAAATAAAGTTTAGAAAAGGATACTATCGAAAAAGTTTTGAGCAACATGTCGCCGCTATTAAAAAATCAGGATCATTCCTTGAAAAATTAAAATCAATCACTACGCCATCACTAGTAATTCACGGGGATTCAGATTTTTTAATTGATATAAAACATGCAAAAAAATACGTAACTTGCTTAAAAAATGTAAAATCTTATTATCTTTCAGGTATGGGACATGATCTCCCAAACAATTTTATTAACCCCATTTCTGCCAGAGTTCTTGATTTTATTGATGATTCCAGTAATTAATATTAATTTAAAAAACCAATTATGAAAAAAAGTAAACTAACTACTACATTAACGCTCATTGGGCTGTTTTGTGTAAATCTGATTTTCGCACAAACCACCGTTAGTGGATCTGTGAGTGATTCAGACTCTAATGAACCCATACCAGGGGTGAACATAATCGTTCAAGGCACCACCGACGGAACCAATTCCGACTTTGATGGTAACTTCAGTTTTAGTACAACTCAATCATTTCCTTTTACCGTTGAAGTTAGTTCTATTGGATTTGGATCAAAATCCATCCAAGTTACTTCTGCTGATCAAGTTTTAAATATATCATTAGATGCAGGAGAAAATTTAGATGAGATTATTGTATCAGCTTCGCGAAGACCACAGAAAATTCAAGAAGCACCTGCTTCTGTTAGTGTCATATCTGCAAAGGATATCGAAAATTCTGCTGTAGCTGTTGATCCAGTTCGACTTTTAATGAATGTACCTGGAGTTCAAATCCAGCAACAGTCTGCAAACACAATTAATATTGAAATGAGATCTGGAGCAGGAATATTTGGATCTGCTACTTTTCCGATGTTAGATTATAGATTCTTGTCTACACCAGCAGCTGGAACTTTCTTTACACAACAATCCGGACTATCTAATATTGATCTTGCTAAGATTGAAGTTGTTCGTGGAGCTGCTTCTGCATTATACGGACCAAATGTTGTCTCTGGAGTTGTACACTTCATGTCTAAGAATCCAATTGACTATCCTGGAACAACAGTTGAACTTATTGGAGGAACAATGAAAACAATGGGTGCAGCATTTAGACATGCTTATGCTTCTGATGATAAAAAGTTTGGATACAAAATAAATGGTAAATATTCAGAGGGAGATGATTTCGAATTAGATGGAACCGAAATAAAACCATCTACGGGAGAAAATTACATTCAAACTTTAGCTACAACGATATATCAGCCTAAAGTTGCTCCTGGAGGTTATTTAGATGCAACAGGTAATGATGGTATTGTTCAATCAATGTCTAAGCTAGATGATAATAACGATGGCAACCCATTGGCGACTAAATATAAGAACATATCTGTTAATGCACATTTAGAATTTCGCCCTAGTGAGAAAACAAATGCTTTCTTATCTGGTGGATATGCTAAAGGAGGAGCTTTATTTTTTAATTCACAAGGTGCAGGTTACCAAAACGGACAAGATTATTGGGCACAAGCTCGGGTTCAATCTGGTGGATTATTTGCTCAAGTATTTTATAATTATAATGATGGTGGAGATAAAAACAACCCTACCTTTTTATATAACTCTGGGTTCCGTCAAATAGCGCAAAGAAATTCTTTAGACGCCCAGGTTCAATATAACTTTGATGTTCCTGCTTTTCTAGATACTAACTTCACAGTTGGTCTTGATCACAGAAACATACAAGGAAACTCTGACAATACATTATATGGTCGTAATGATGGTGATGATGATTACATTATCACTGGGGTTTATGGGCAAGGTACTTCTAAGCTTAGTGAAAAATTAGATCTAACATATGCTGTACGTTATGATACTTTTAATCTTCTTGATGAAGATGGAATCTCTCCTAGAATTGCATTAGTTTATAAAGCAAATGATAAGAATACTTTTAGAGTAACTTACAACAGCTCTACTGCTGCGTCAACTGCTCTTCAAAATTTTATTGATTTTCCTGTAAACACCATTATCCCTGGAGCATATGATGTTTGGTTGTCTGGAGAAGTAAATCCTCAGACATTTGCTCCGGGTGCACCAATTGCATTACCTGCTTTTGGAGGAGCTACAATTCCTCAAGGCTCGACCACAGTTCCTAATGCTTATTTATATGGTGCTATACTTTCAAATCCTCTAACTATTGCTGGAACTCAAGCTGCATACTCTACTAATCCTTTGTTAGCTGGATTGAGAGGCTTAGAAGGTGCTTTAAACCCTATACTTGGGGCTATTGGATCACCTGCATTAGATTTCTCAAGCATTTTAATAGCAACCATGCTAGGAACAACTCCTACTGGATCTTTTGGTACATTAACGCCTTATAATTTACAAGACGGAACTCCAATGAGTGGAACTCCAATTGGTGCAGGTGCTTCAAAATTAGCTACTATAAATTCTTTTGAAGTTGGATATAATGGAATTATTGGTGATAAGCTTAAAGTAATGGTTGATTTTTATACTTATGAAGTAAAAGGATTTACACAATTTACTGCAATAGGACCAACATTTAATCTTTCTGGATTTGATAATAATACTGCTGCTGCATTTGCTGGTGATGTTGGTGCCCAAGTTGGTGCTAATTCTTTAGCCGCTGTTTCTGGCGCTTTAACTACTGCATATGAAGCTGTTGCTGTTGCGAATGGATTACCAGCTAATGCACTTTACGGTGGTAATCCAGCATTGGGACTCCCTCCTTTAGCTGGTACAATTGCCCAAGTTGCAGGAGGCTTAGGAGCTTTAGCTGCCGGTTCACTGGCTCTTGGAGCAGGTAGTGATGGGTTTATAGGAGCAGCTGGAGCATTATTTCCGGTTTTTGGAACTATTGAATCTGAAAGTGTTCCTCAAGGTGATGGAGTAACGCACATTCCGTTTGGATATAGAAAATTCGAAAATGCTGTAAGAAGTCACTACGGAATAGATGTAGGGTTTGAATATTTCTTAAATAACAACTTCACTCTGTGGGCTAATGGATCCTACCTGAGTCAAACTGAATGGACTCCAGGTGAAAGTGATGATGATGATTTACCTTTTGCAACCAAATTAAATACACCTCAATTCAAATATAGAGCAGGTATAATGTGGAATAAAGACCACAGGTATGGAAGTATCAGTTTCCAACATGATGATGCCTTTGAATCAAATCAAGGTGACTTCGGTGGAACAGCTGATGAAAAAAACCTAATTGATGCAAACTATGGTATTTATTTAACTGATAAGTTGAAGTTTGATATTACCGCTTCAAACTTATTCGACCAAAAGTACAGAGCATTCCCTAACATGCCTGTGATAGGAAGAAGAATAATTGGTAAATTGACATTTGATTTATAATAATTAGCACTAGTATGATAGACAAAAAAGCATTCATTACTGGTGCTGCTAAAGGATTAGGAAGAGCAACTGCGGTTGCTCTTTCGGCCTCTGGCTATAAAACTATTTTGACCGATATTGATCCAGTGACTCTTGCTGAGACAAAAAAAATTATTGAAGATGCGGGTGGAAGTGCAAGTACCTACCTCCTAGACGTGTCTGATAAAAAACAAATCGAGTCTGTCTTAATACAAGCTATTAAAGACGAAAAAAAAATTGATGCTTTTATTAACAATGCTGGAATTGGAGGCGTAATGGCTCCGTTTCACGAAATGAAAGATGAAGATTGGGATAACGTAATAGCCGTGAATTTAAGTAGCGTTTTTTACTGCCTTAAATACCAACTTAAAATATTACTTGATCAAGGTGGAGGAAATATTGTAAATGTTGCTTCTCTTGCAGGCAAGAAAGGTGTACCCTTAGGATGCCATTATTCAGCTTCAAAACATGGTGTTATTGGACTAACCAAAACAGCAGCTGTTGAATATGGATCTCGGAATATTCGAGTAAATGCTATATGCCCTTCTTTTATAGAAACAGACATAATAGAAGCAGTTCCAAAACCTTTATTAGAATTTGTTGCTAATTTTAGAGTACCCCTGAAAAGATTAGGAAGACCTGAAGAAGTTGCGAATGCAATTAAGTTTATGCTTTCGGATGATTCTTCTTATATGAATGGTCATTCACTTGTTTTGGATGGTGGAATGGACGCTGGATAAAAGCAGTATTAAAGTATACGCTTTAAAATTTAACAAACTATATATCTTTATACTCTTTCAAAATTTAGAAAGGGAGGGATTTTATATTTTAAAAATGACATAAAAACGGGTTTATTCCGTGTAGAATTATAATGTACGTATCTGATTTATTTAAGGGTAAAAAAGTCCTGGTTACAGGAGGACGAAGTGGAATTGGCTTTGGAATAGCTAAGGCATTTCTGAACCTTGGCGCTGAAGTAATTATCGCTTCAAGAAAAGAAGAACCTTTACTCGCAGCTGCTGAAGAACTGCAAGCCTTTGGACCTTGCTATGCAAAAGTTTGTGATATTAGAGAGCCTGATGCGATTAAAGAATTAGGCGAAATGATTCAAGAAACCATAGGTGGATTGGATATTCTAATCAATAATGCCGGTGGACAATTTCCAGCACCTTCAAATGTAATTGCACAAAAAGGTTGGGCTGCTGTTATTAACAACAACCTAAACGGAACTTTCTATATGAGTCAGCACATAGCCAACACCTTTTTTATTCCGCAAAAAAGTGGAACAATCATAAACATTACTGCCAACGTAATGCGGGGATTTCCTGGGATGGCTCACACTGGAGCTGCACGAGCTGGAGTTGAAAATTTAACAAAAAGCCTAGGTCAAGAATGGGCAGCGCACAACATTCGAGTAAATGCTGTTGCACCAGGAACTATAGCTACTTCTGGCTTAGAAAATTACCCTGAGCAAATGCAGGCATTTCTTAAAGAAAGTGAAAAAAAGAATTTAATGAAACGTTTTGGAACAATACAAGATGTTTCTAATGCCGTATTATTTTTATCCAGTCCTTTAGCAAGTTATATTAGCGGAGTTACCCTACCTGTTGACGGTTTAGAACACTTGGCTGGAGATCGTATGGAGTTGTATAATACCATAATGTCTTTCATGAAATAAAAAATTAATTATGAAACGTATTCTTAAACTAGTTGGTGCCATAATTTTAGTAGGTATACTCTACTTATGCCTCTATCCTATTGATTTAGAGCCTATAGCCCGAACCTCTCCAACTTACCCTGGAATGGAAGGAGAATTTAAAGTTAATAACAAACTCACCGGAATAGATTTTATAGAAGTAGATGGTATTGGTCCCGAATCAATAGCTCAAGACAGTCTGGGGAACTTTTACAGTGGGCTTGAAAATGGAGACATTATAAAATTTGACTCGCTTTTATCAAATAAAGAGATTGTTGGCAATACAGGTGGAAGACCACTAGGAATGAAGTTTGCTCCAAACGGAATGTTAGTCATCGCGGACCAAGTTAAGGGATTAGTTGCATTAGACAGCTTAGGTGTAGTCCAAACATTATTAAATGAAATTGATGGCACGCCTATTTTATTTGCAGATGATCTTGCGATTTCTAAAGAGGGAGTTATTTATTTTTCTGATGCCACCCAAAGAAACCCTATTGAGGTAGAAAATGAATTTTGGGAACAACGGGCAACCGGAAGAGTTATATCTTATGATTTAAATACAAAGAAGACATCTGTTGTCTTAGAAAATCTCTTTTTTGCAAATGGTGTTGCACTTGATTCAAATGAAGAATACATTCTAATCAATGAAACGTTTGGGATACAAATAAAAAAACATTGGATTAAAGGAGATAAAAAAGGAACAACAGAACTTTTTATTAATAGTCTGCCTGGATATCCTGATAATATAACTTTTTTGAACGGCATCTTTTGGATTGCTGTACCCAGTCAAAGAGCAATAGCAGTAGAACCGCTAACAGAATTTCCTTTTGTAAGGTCTATGCTCTTACGCTTACCAAGATCAGTTATTGAAGGAGCAGTTCCAGAACCATATTCTATGGTATTGGGATTTGATCTCGATGGAAAATTAAAATATAATTTACAAGACCCTGAAGGAGGATTCGATTACATAACCAGTGTGCTTCAGGTAAATAATAAACTCTATTTAGGAAGCCTGAAAGAAACTGGAATAGGAATTTACACATTAAAAGAAAAAACAAATGATTAGTTTAGAAGGACAAGTAGCCATCATTACTGGTGGAGCCCAAGGAATTGGAGAAGGAATATGTAAAGTGTTTTGTGATGCAGGAGCTACAGTAGCTTTATGGGACGTAAGAGATTCAGGAGCTGAAACAGCAGCTAAGTTAAAAGCTGATGGCGGTAAAATCTTCTTCCAAAAAGTTGATATTACTAACAGAGAAGCAGTCGATGGTGCAGTTGTACAAATTATATCAGAACATAGTAAAATCGATATTTTGATCAATAACGCAGGAATTGTTCGTGACAAGTCATTCCTCAAAATGACGCAAGAAGAATGGGATGCCGTAATCAATGTGAATTTAAGTTCATTATTTACAACAACACAAGCTGTTCTTCCTCACATGCGTGAAGCTCGTTATGGAAGAATTATATCAGCCTCATCAATTAATGGATTTGCTGGAGCATTTGGACAAACCAACTATTCAGCTTCTAAGGCTGGAGTAGCAGGGTTTACAAGAGCACTATGCCGAGAAGTTGGTCGGTATGGAATAACAGCAAATGCTGTAGCTCCTGGGTTTATTGAAACAGAAATGACTTCAGGAATGCCTGATGAGGTAATTAAAGCAGGGATTGCTATGATACCCGTTTCTAGAATAGGAACAGCCGAAGATATGGGGTATGCTTACCTCTATTTGGCTTCTAAACAAGCAGGATTTATAAACGGAATAACCCTTCATGCTAATGGTGGCGCAATGCCAATGTAATTATGAGTATAAAAAAATTATTTGATTTAAAAGGAAAAGTAGCAGTAGTTACAGGATCCAGTAAAGGGATTGGAAAAGCAATTGCAGAAGGACTTGCCGAATATGGAGCTAAAGTAATTGTAAGCAGTCGCTCTCAAGATAGCGTAGATGAAGTAGCTTCAGAGTTTAAAGCTAAAGGCTATGAAGCAACAGGAATTGCTTGTCATGTTGGAGATGAAGAGCAACGAAAAGCTTTAATTGAAAAAACAGTTACCCTATATGGAGGCATAGACATTCTAGTCAACAACGCAGCTACAAACCCAGTTTTTTCTCCTTTAGAAGGAATTGAAGACAATGTATTTGATAAAATTATGGATGTAAATGTAAAAGCTTGCTTTTCATTTGCTAAACTCTGTTTTCCTTATATGAAAGAAAAAAAGAATGGAAGCATCATCAATATTGCTTCTGTTGAGGGTTTAAAACCAAGCTTAGGTCTCGGACTTTATGGGGTTAGTAAATCTGCTTTGATTATGCTAACAAAATCTCAAGCCAGTGAATGGGGGAAGTATGGGATTCGTTCCAATGCAATTTGCCCCGGTTTAATCAAAACCAAATTCAGTAAAGCCTTATGGAGTAACGAACATTTAATGAAACAAGTCGAAAATCATCTTCCCCTTCAAAGAGCAGCAGATCCTACAGAAATAGCAGGACTTGCACTTTATTTAGCGTCAGAAGCATCATCGTATACAACAGGTGCTGTTATGAATGCAGATGGAGGACATATGCTAACTTAAACCACAAAAATGGAACAACCAACCAATACAGCCTACGCAACCCGTTTAACCAACATAAGTGAACTAAACGATTACGTAGGAAAAGAACTAGGGCTTACCGAATGGATGCCTATGACTCAGCAAAGAATCAATACGTTTGCAGATGCTACAGAAGACTTTCAATGGATACATATCGATGCAGAACGTAGTGCAACCTTTTCTCCTTACAAAAAAACAGTTGCGCATGGATTTCTTGTACTCTCTATGGCTTCCAAAATAAGCTACGACACTTTTTCAATTGAAAATGTTGCGATGGGCGTTAACTATGGATTGGATAAGGTTCGGTTTCCAAATGCAACCAAATCAGGGAGCTTTTTTCGTGGACGTGTATCGTTAATTGAATGTGTTGAGATTCCTGGTGGAGCTAAATATAAAATGGGAATTGTTTTTGAATTAAAGGGAGAAGAAAAACCAGCTTGTGTTGCTGAATTTATAGCAATAGCATACGCTGGACCTGGTAAAAAAGATCAAGAAGCAATTAAAGAAGCAACTCAAAAACCAAAAGCTTCAGATACTGTTTTGTTAGAAAAAAAACAAGACCATGTGGCTGTAGTTACTCTAAATAGACCAGATCGTTACAACGCCGTAACTCATGAGCTAGTTACCCGACTCAATGAAGTAATTGGTGAGATTCGTAACGACAAGGAAATTCGTGCTGTTGTGATAACAGGAGCTGGAAAAGGATTTTGCGCAGGAGCAGACATGGATACTTTTGGGATTTCAACACCAGAAGATTCTCGAGAATATATTACTACTGTTTATCAAGGGTTGTTACGAAATTTTCAAACCTTAAAAAAACCAATAATTGGTGCTGTAAACGGAACTGCAGCTGGAGTTGGAGCTTCTATTGCTTTGGCTTGTGATCTTCGAGTTATGACTCCTAAGAGTGGAATTCTATATGCTTTTGTCAATATTGGTTTAGGACCCGATGGTGGAGCCAGCTGGTTATTAACACGTCAAGTTGGTTATTCAAAAGCATTTGAAATAGCCGCTGAAGGTAAAAAAATAAAAGCGGAAGAATGTTTGGAACTTGGATTAACAAATAAAATTGTTGAAGAGGGTGAACTTTTAGAATCAGCAATTGAATGGGCCAAAACTTTAGCCGCTAAAGCTACTATTGCAATAGGTATAACAAAAGAAGATCTAGTTCATGCAATGGACAATAGTCTTAATGATTCAATTGCCTACGAAGCTGAAAAACAAATTGCAGCTTTCGAAAGCTATGATTTAGTAGAAGGTGTAGCGGCATTTGTAGAAAAAAGGAAAGCCAATTTTATAGGTAAATAAAAAGCAATAAAATTTAAAACATATTTTAAAAAAACACAACGGTATGGAAACGATGACAAAGAGCGATCTGAAAGAATTTAGATCAGAAACGAAAAGATGGTTGGAAGAAAATTGTCCCACAAGCATGAGAACTCCTCCTAAAGAATTTGCTGATTTATACTGGGGTGGACGTAATTCAACTTTTTCTAGTGAAGACCAGAAAAATTGGTTTACTAAAATGCTCGAAAAAAAATGGATTGTTCCTTATTGGGATACACAATATGGTGGTGGTGGTTTAAGTCCTGAAGAAAATAATATTCTAACACAAGAAATGATTCGAATTGGATGTAGAAAACCTCTATTTAGTTTTGGAATTTCTATGTTAGGCCCTGCTTTACACCAGTTTGCCAATAAAGAACAAAAAATGAGGTTCTTGCCTGATATTACGTCTGGAAAAACATGGTGGTGTCAAGGATATAGTGAGCCAAACGCAGGAAGTGATTTAGCAGGTTTGCAAACAAAAGCTGAAGATAAAGGCGATCATTATCTAGTGAGTGGTTCAAAAGTATGGACATCATATGCAGACAAAGCAGATTGGATTTTTTGTTTAGTTCGTACCGATTTTGAAGCTACTAAACACAACGGAATTAGTTTTCTTCTTATAGACATGAAGTCTGCAGGAGTAAGTACTCGTCCAATTAAATTAATCAGCGGAAAGTCGCCTTTCTGTGAAACATTTTTTGACGGAGTGAAGGTGCCTAAAGAAAATTTGATTGGAACATTAAACGACGGATGGACCATTGCAAAATATCTTTTAACCCACGAAAGACAGATGATTGGTGGTGTTGGTGAAACTGATGTTCGAAAAGCCGTTCATGAGATTGCACTAGAAAACATGCCCTCTAAAGATGGGATTTTAAGTGATTCTATCTTAAGATCTGAAATAGCAGAGATAGAGATGAATGATGCTGTTTTTGAGATGACCATTCAACGAATTACGGATGAGGCAAAAACAGGAGTTAATGCTGGGGCCTTGTCTTCCTTTTTCAAATATTATGGAACAGAACAAAACGTAGCTCGGATGGAGTTAATTTCGTCCATAACTGGAACAAATGGGCTTTTATGGGAAAGTGACAATAAAGACGCGGTTTCCGTAGTTCGAACATTTTGTAGATCTAAAGGAAATACAATTGAAGGAGGCACCTCTGAAGTTCAGCTGGGAATTATTTCGAAAAGAATCTTAAACTTACCCTCTTAAAAAAAAATCAATGGCACTTATTATAACAGAAGAACAAAAATTACTTAGAGATTCTGCAACCGAATTTTTAGCAATGAATGCTCCAATAGAGCAGTTTAGAGAATTACGTGATGACAATTACAGAGCTTTTGATGAAGGTTTATGGACTAAACTAGTTGAAATGGGCTGGACAGCACTGACCATTCCCGAAGAATTTGATGGTCTTGAATTTGGATATACTGGACTTGGACAGGTTTTAGAAGAAATGGGTAAAAACTTAACTAAAGCTCCTCTATTCTCTTCCATAGTTTTGGGAGCAACTACTCTTACAGAGTCTAGTAATCAGGAACTAAAAGCGGCGTGGCTTACTCATCTAATGGATGGGACTAAACGTTTTGCTTTCGCTCTAGATGAACAAACATACTTTGATCCTACTTCGATTGCAACAACTGCTAAGAAGGCGAATAATCAATATACCCTATCAGGTAAAAAAACAATGATAATTGATGGAGCATCTGCAGATGCGTTTGTTGTTGTTGCCAAAACAGAGGATAACGAAATTAATTTATTTCTAGTTGAAGCAAAAACAGCTGGGATTTCTATTAGTACAGATGTTTTACTCGATGCAGGGACTTATGCTTCAGTAACTTTTGACCAGGTAAAAGTAAGCGAAGCTAATCGTATCAGTACTGCAGGCCAAGGGTCTAATCTGTTAAATCAAATATTGAATACAGCATGTATATGTCTTTCAGCCGAAATGCTTGGAATGGTTTCTGAGGTTTTTGATCAAACAATAGCCTATTTAAAAGAACGGGAACAGTTTGGAAAACGAATTGGGACTTATCAAGCCTTACAACACAGAGCAGCCATAATGTTTTCTGAAATAGAATTGTGCAAGAGTGTAGTAATAAAAGGATTACAAGCTATAGATGAAAAATCAGAAGATTTAGATCAACTAGCCAGTTTAGCCAAAGCAAAATTGGGTAAAACCATTAAATTAGTTACTAATGAGGCCATGCAAATGCATGGAGGTATTGGTGTAACTGATGATGTTAATATTGGTTTTTATTTTAAAAGAGCACGTGTATTACAACGTTTATTTGGAGATTATTCCTACCATCTTGATCGATTTGCACGTTTGAACAAGTATTAGTTCAGTACTCAATAAATTTAACCGGCTTTATGTCGGTTTTTTTATGATTTATTTGAATAAAAATAAAAACCTTATATTTGTATGTGATTAATCACTTATGAATCGTAAACAACTTATACTTGAAATCTCTTTGGAGTTATTTGCAAAAAACGGGGTTGTTGGCACCACTACTAAATCAATTGCAAATGAAGCTGGTGTATCAGAGGGGCTTCTATTTAGACATTACCAAAGTAAAGAAGGTTTAGTCAAAGCCTTAAAAAAGCTTGCAGCTGACAAAGTTAGAATATTAGCTCAAGAAATAATTGATTTAACTCAACCTAAAGATGTTTTACGACTGACTATTCTGAGTTTAACAAAAATACCCTTTAAAGATTACGCTTTATGGAAGTTAATTCTTGGAATAAAATTTCAAAGTGAGTTAGCGGACGAGAGTTTAGCAGATGTTATAGAAGATAAAGTCACAAAAGCATTTAAAGGCTTAGGGTTTGCTCATGCAGAAATGGAAGCGGAACTACTGCTGAACAGTTTAAACGGAATGCTCCTTGCGATGTTATTAAATAAACAATACGAGATTGAACCTTTACTTAATTTGATGCTTAAAAAATACCAGCTGAATAAACGTAATTTAAATTAGAAACATTTTAATGTTTTAAAATTATAAAAGAGGGTTTTATCTTTATTTAATTCCCGGTTGCTTGAGGGTAAAGTTTTCTTCGGACTTAGCTTTATCTACCATATGCTTAACCTCGTTTAACAATACTTTTGAATTATAGATTACACCGTCGCTTATAGTATACTTAACTCCACCTACTCGAACTACTTCGTTGTCTTCGGTTAATTTAATTGCTCCTGTTCCATATAAAACTTTAAGATTTTCAAGTGGATTTGCGTCCACCAAAATCATGTCAGCAAGTTTCCCTACTTCAATAGAACCTATTAAGTCATCCATCTTTAGGGCTTCTGCACCGTTCAGTGTTGCGGAGCGAATAACTTCGAGCGGGTGAAAACCTGCCTCACGAAGCAATTCCAATTCTCTTATATAGGCAAAACCGTAAAGCTGAAAGATAAATCCAGAATCTGATCCTGTGGTTACACGACCACCTCTGTTTTTATATTCATTAACAAAGGTCATCCATAAATTATAATTCTTTTTCCAAGAAACCTCCTGTTCTGTTCCCCAAAAATGCCAGTATGATCCGTGTGAAATTTTACTAGGTTGGTAAAAACGCCATAGGCTTGGCAGGGTATAATCTTCATGCCATTCAGCTCTTCTAGAACGATGTAAATCACGACTTGCTTCATAAATATTGAAAGTCGGGTCTAGAGTGAAATCAAGAGCTAACAATTCTTCCATTACTAGATTCCAGTGATCAGAATATGGTTTTGCTGCTTGTTCCCATAATTTACCTGCTTGTTCAAAACGATGTTGTTCGTTTTGATAGTTATAGTCCAAAGGATAATTTTGAACAGTACGGTCTTCAAAAAGAGCTTCGGGTAATCCGTACCAGTGCTCCATAGAGGTTAATCCTGCTCTTGCAGAATGCAAAACATTCCAACGGGCAACACTTAATTGTGCATGGTGACAAGCAGATCCTAAACCTAATTTATTATTTTCGTCAAGAGCGGCTTCCATAATTTCAGGAGCTGCTCCAAAAAATTTAATTCCGTCTGAACCCGCTTTTGCGTTTTGACGCACCCACTCTCTTGCTTGATCTTGAGTTACAATTGGAGTTTTAGAGCCAGATCCAAAACCTGTATACTGAACAATACGAGGAGCTATTATTTCATTTTTAGCACTTTTTCTCTTCAGATCTAAAGTCCAATCTCTACTCCTACCACTGGGCTCTCGAACCGTAGTAACTCCATGAGCTAGCCAAAGTCTAAAAACATAATCCCAATCGGCACCTTGAGAAGTACCTCCAATATGACCATGCATATCTATAAACCCTGGAAGTAAATACATCCCATGAGCATCAATTTCTTTTCCACCTTCATCTAATTTAGGTCTCCTATTTTCGTTTATCTCAACTCCAGGATACCCCACTACCCTAACTTGGGTTATTACATTCTGCTTAACAACAACATCAACAGGACCAATAGGTGGTGCTCCATTTCCATTAATTAGGGTTACCCCTCTTATAATCAATTGATCGAAAGGACCCTCGGCACTTAATTCTTGTGCTATAATTGGCTGAAAAATCAACATAGACACAAAAGCTAGTATAAAAGAAAAGGAAATTTTCATTGTAGGAGATTTTAATTGTACTCTAAATTTATGTATATTTTATAAATAATATGCGTTTTTGTGATTCATAAGTTATTGGCATGATTTATGAACAGTATATTTTGTATATTTACATCATGAATTATAGGCTATTATTCACGTTTTTAATTTTAATTAATTTTTATACTCACGAGGGTTTCAGCCAGGACATACAAGCACCTATACTTTCATCATTTACCGTCTCACCAAGTTCCGTTGATATTAGCTCGGGTCTGGTAACTGTAACTGTAAGTATTAGAGCTACAGACACTTCGGGTGTTGTTACCCCAACAGGAGGAGGTCCATACATATACAGCCCCGATATAGCCGGAGAAATGATTCAGTCAAGCAGTTGGCAATTAGTTAGCGGTAATCAATATGATGGCTATTATGAAGCTCAGATTGGAATTGATCCAACAAAAGTGCCATCAGGAAATTATACTATAGATGAATATCGTAACAAATTTTATGATTCTAATAATTTTGTTGCCGTTGGTATAAACAATATACCTATTTCTGTGGTGAATAGTTCAACTAATGAATTTGATCCACCTATACTTTCATCATTTACCGTCTCACCAAGTTCCGTTGATATTAGCTCGGGTCTGGTAACTGTAACTGTAAGTATTAGAGCTACAGACACTTCGGGTGTTGTTACCCCAACAGGAGGAGGTCCATACATATACAGCCCCGATATAGCCGGAGAAATGATTCAGTCAAGCAGTTGGCAATTAGTTAGCGGTAATCAATATGATGGCTATTATGAAGCTCAGATTGGAATTGATCCAACAAAAGTGCCATCAGGAAATTATACTATAGATGAATATCGTAACAAATTTTATGATTCTAATAATTTTGTTGCCGTTGGTATAAACAATATACCTATTTCTGTGGTGAATAGTTCAACTAATGAATTTGATCCACCTATACTTTCATCATTTACCGTCTCACCAAGTTCCGTTGATATTAGCTCGGGTCTGGTAACTGTAACTGTAAGTATTAGAGCTACAGACACTTCGGGTGTTGTTACCCCAACAGGAGGAGGTCCATACATATACAGCCCCGATATAGCCGGAGAAATGATTCAGTCAAGCAGTTGGCAATTAGTTAGCGGTAATCAATATGATGGCTATTATGAAGCTCAGATTGGAATTGATCCAACAAAAGTGCCATCAGGAAATTATACTATAGATGAATATCGTAATAAATTTTATGATTCTAATAATTTTGTTGCTGTTGGTATAAACAATATACCTATTTCTGTGGTGAATTATTCTGGTACCTCTAGCCCTTCTTTAGGAGATGGGAGCTCAGCAAGTCCATTTCAAATTGATTCCTTTTCAGACCTTTGGTGGATATCTCAAAATAGTAGTCGTTGGGCATATCATTATATTCAGACTGCCGAAATTGATGCATCCTCAAGTGTTAATCTAGATTCAGGTCAAGGATTTACACCCATAGGAAATACTAATACAAGCTTTACTGGAGTTTATGACGGAGCAGATTATTTTATAAATAACTTGACTATAAATAGGGTATATTCAAATAATATTGGTTTTTTTGGTGTTGTTGATGGAGGTATCATAAAAAATATTACTCTAGAGGATTCCAATATTAAAGGTTTAGTTCGAGTTGGAACATTAATCGGAGATTTTTTAAATGGTAGCTCCTCAAATAAATCTTTAAATAATCATGTACATGATGGGCAAGTAACAGGACAAACCACAGTAGGAGGACTTATAGGAAGAATTGGTTCAAATTCTATTTTAGACACTTCATCTTTTGTCGGAACAGTTACTGCATATGTTTCAGATTTTAGTGGAGGTTCTAATCTTGAAAATACTGGCGGTATTTCAGGTAAAATGCAATCTGGCGCTATATTAAACCGAAGTTACTTTGAGGGCACTGTAACCGGAAAAGCAAATGTTGGTGGTCTTGTAGGAAGTACTTCTGGTTCTACAATTGATAATTCCTATAGCATCGGAAGTATTTATGCACTAACAGGATATGCTGGTGGAATTGTAGGTAGTTCAGCAACAAGTTCAAATGGTGATACAAGCAATAGATCTAAATGTTTCACTTCCTCAACTGTTTCAGGTACTACAAATAATATTGGTCCAATAGCAGGATCATCAGCTTCTTTCAATGGACAAAGTAACTTCTGGAATTCTAACGAATCCAATTTATCAAGTCAAGGGGGATCTATTGATTCTGGAAAAACTAATCAACAATTAAAATCTAAAGAAACATTTACTAATGCGAACTGGGATTTTAACGATAATTGGATTATCACTGGAAATCTAAATAATGGTTATCCAGCTTTAGTTTCTAATAATGACATAGGATTAGTCAGCTTTAGTTATAATGAACAATCCGTATCTGGTTCTATCACGTTTAAATGGCCTTTATATGGAGATAGTTCAGCAAGTTCTGCACTTCAGGCATCAGATTTGAGTGTTTCAATTTATGACCCTGAGAATTCAGTAGCCCTGACTAATAGTACACCATTAACTTTTCAAGTTTCATCTGACAATAAAGCATTTTCATTTTCAGCATCATCAACAGGTAACTTTTCTGGTAATGAAGAATTTAGAATATCTCCTTCAGGATCTTCTTCAATTTATGACTATTCAGGAGGTAATTATGAAGATGATATATATTTAAGCTACTCTTTATCAAATGATAATTCACCTCCACAGCTTTTATCCTTCAGTAGTAATTATACTGATAATAAAGTTAATTTTGGTGATAATGTAATTATCACAGCTAACTTCAGTGAGTCGATGAGTTCAACTCCTAGTTTGATTTTAAGTACAAGTTCTCAAACTACATTAGAAATGACTCCATCTTCTTATGGTTTGGAAACTTTAAATCAATTTAATTCAACAAGTGGTTCTAGTGCAGGGGGAACTGATCAATGGCAATCATTTACAGTTAGTGAAACTGGAATCCTCTCCAAAGTAGCTTGGAGAATGGCAAATCCAGTTATTAATGGTGATCCACAACCAATTTCCTTAAAAGTTTATAGAGGTGAAGGAACATCTGGATCATTAGTTGCGTCAAGTCAAAACCTACAAACTCCTTCCTACAATAATTCCAGCGGTAATTATATAAGTGGTGAATACATCTATTTTAATTTATCTAGTTCGAACGTTACTGCCACTGCAAATGAAATCTTTACAATGAGACTAACTCTTACAGACGGAAACCAGAATGTTGGTTTTTTGAGTTTAAGCACTAATAATTCATACTCAGGTGGTCGTGGTAGTAATGATTCAAGTTGGGATTATTTATTTAAAACATTCATAAGTCCAACGTCAACAGGTACAAAAAATTGGTTTTATAATTGGACAGTTCCGTCTTCTACTAATACAATAGTCACAGCAACAGTATCAGGAACTGATTTATCAGGAAATATTTATTCTGGATCAGACAGTATAACTTTTTCGATCTCTCAAATTTCCTTGGCTAGTAATGGTGTGACTATTCAATGTGACTCCGCTAACGTGTCTGATACAACAATAATAAATGGAACAACTTATATTGTAGTTGATGAACAGTCTCTTAGATCAAGAGTAGCAAATGACGCAGATTTAACATGTGTTTGTACATCTAAGGTTACAGATATGAGTCAACTTCTTAAAGATAAATCTAATTTTAATCAAGATATTTCTCATTGGGACACATCAAATGTAACAACCATGCAGCAAATGTTTGAATCTGCATCAGCTTTTAATCAAGATATTGGGAGTTGGACTGTTTCTAATGTGACACTTATGAATGGAATGTTTAGTGGTGCAACAGCATTTAACCAAAATATAGCAAATTGGGATACTTCTGAAGTCACATTAATGAATAGTATGTTTCAAGGTGCCAATTCTTTTAATCAAGATATTGGAAGTTGGACCACCTCCTCTGTAACGAATATGGACAGTGTCTTTTCTGGTGCATCATCATTCAATCAAGATATTGGTAATTGGAATACTTCTAATGTAACTAACATGACAAAGATGTTTAGAGCAACCCCATTCAATCAAAATATTGGTAATTGGAATGTTTCAAATGTAACTACCATGGAAGATTTATTCCAATCAGCTGTTAATTTTAATCAAGATATTAGTGGTTGGTATGTTTCTAATGTGACTAACATGGCCAATATGTTTAAATACGCAAGAAGTTTCAACCAAGATATAAGTGGTTGGGATGTTAGTAGTGTAACTACTATGGCTGTTATGTTTTTTGAAGCAGATAATTTTAATCAAGATATAGGAAATTGGAATACTACTAATGTTACTGATATGTATTCTATGTTCAATAGTGCAGATGATTTTAACCAAGATTTAACAGGGTGGTGTGTTTCGAATATTTCATCTGAACCAAGTGTTTTTGCTTCTGGATCTGCTCTTACAAATTCAAATAAGCCATTATGGAGCACTTGTCCTGGTCCATCGGTTATTTTATCTCACAGTCTTCCATCATTAAGAAATAATAGTGCAAATTCATCTGAAACCATTATAATTAATGCTCAATTTTCTCAAGCAATGTCCGCCTCACCTACAATTAGCATCTCAGGAGGAGTCGTTTCTAATCAAATTATGTCAAGTACTTCTAGTTTATCTTGGTATTATTCTTTCAATACTAGTACTGTCACATCATCTATATCGTCAGTTTCAATAACTGTTTCAGGGTCAAGTACACTAGGCAAAATATATACGGGAACAGATAGTCTTGAAATATTAGTTGATAGAGATGCTCCTTCAATTTCTGAAATAGTATATAATTCAAGTACTGGTAAAATTGAAGTTACCTTTAATGAGTCAGTTTATAAATCATTTAGCTCAAGTCTCGGAACTGACACGTTAACTACTTCAAATTTCTCTCTAAATATCCAGGGTGGTTCAGCATCTCTTAATAGTATTACTCCAAGCTCAATAACAACTAGCGGTTCAACCTATTATCTTGGGGTTGATATAAGTGGAAGTTCATCTGGAAGCGAAAAAATATATGTCAATAATACATCATCTTATCCTATTTATGATTTAGTTGGTAATATTTTGTCTTACCCTAATAATACTTATTTCATAAACTTAATTGATAATGTTTCGCCTTACATAACTTTATCTCAATTAAATAATGAAAACAATAATGTTGGAATAATTTTTAATGAAAATATTCTGGGAGGGGTAAATACGCAATTCAATAGCTCTACAGCAAGTTTTACAACTTATAGTATTCCAACTAAACAAACAAATGTCTCAAGTTGGGAACCTTGGACTTATGATTTTGATTTAAATGTTCCTGATGGTTATGTAATTACTAGAACTGAATTTAGTTTTGATGCTGTAGATCAAGGATGGGGAGGATCAAACTTAAATGCTACTATAAAGCTTAACAGTACTTTTATTGATAGAGCTAAATTAACTCATAGTGTTCAAAGCTTTACTGCTTCAAACTCTACATCATACTCAGACTTCAATTATAACGGGACAAATACTCTATACTTCTATTTCATTGGTTATACTGGTTGGAGTTCTACTACTACTAACGGTATTTTAAAAGTGTATTATAATCCTGTTGATGTAAGTATTAATGATTTTGGATTGAGTATCTCCGGAGGAAACGCAACTTTATCGGCTTCCAACCCTTCAAGCGTTGTATTTACTGAAAATAAAATAGTTAATCTTACAATACCAATTCAGGGAACTCCAAATGGTCAAGAGATTTTAAGTGTTAATTTGAATTCAAATTCATTATTTGACACCGCTGGAAACACAGTAACTAATACAACATCATCTTTTACTTTAAATTCTAAAGAGGTTTCGCAAATTACTTCCACTACTTTATCATCAACTAACACTAAAGTGCTCGTAACTTTTTCAAAAGAATTAAATACCTTTTCAAATTGGAATGGTGGAGAGCCAAATAATGCAAATTCACAAGAAGAGCATTTGGGAGTTTTCTTAGATAATGGAAAGTGGAACGATCACTTTGGGAATAATTTTCACAATTTGATTGAATCAAATCAAATCATTGGCTCCATTGAAGGTTATGATAATATTGGCTATTTTAATGGTCACAGTTACTTTAAAAGTCAGTCGAAATCAACCTGGATTGAAGCATCCTCTATTGCTTCTAGCTCTAATACCTATTTGGCTATAATAGATTCATCAGAAGAAACAGATTTTGTTAAAAATAACACCTCTGGTGATTTCTGGATGGGTCTTTATCAAGATTTGAATGATTCCAATTACAGCGAACCATCAGGGGGTTGGAAATGGGTAAACGGGAATTATTCAAACATGTCTAATGGACTTAATTTAAATGGTTTTAACTTATCAATATCTGGAGGTACTGCTAGTTTAACTTCAACAATTCCAATATCTGTATCACAAAATAATGAGTATAGTTATTTCATTGAACTTCCTTTATCAGGAGATGTCTCAGGAGAAGAAGTTGTAACAATTGGAATTGTTACAAACACTCTCTTTGATTCTGATTATAATTCTTTGGATACCGCTCAGACTAGCAATACAATTCAACTTGTAGATACTACAAAACCAAATATATTTTTATCAGCCAGTGTAACTGATACCATTATTAGAGGAAATGAAAATATCACATTTACTGCATCATCATCTGATGTATTAATTTCTGCACCAATCTTGACAATTACGAATCAAAGTAGTCAAACAATGACTGCATTAAACCCTTCTAATTCAACATATCTTTGGGAATATTCTTGGACAGTACCTTCAGATGTGAATGAAATAATAACATTAGGAGTTAATGGCTTTGATATCGCAGGAAATACTTCTATTGTTTCTTCTGAAACTTCAATTACTTACACAATTGACAATATTGCTCCTTTTATAGAGGAAATTACAATGGTAAATGATTCAATTGTTAAATTAAGGTTTAATGAGATTCCTTTAATAAGTTCAACATCTACATACCTTTTAGACGAGAGCTATTTTAATTTATCAACACAAGGATCAACTACTTTAACAAATAGTTCGCCTATTGGAATAATTCAAATTGAAAAAGAAATTGAACTAGAATTTAAATTAAACGGAAAGCCTGAAAATGGACAATTACTTACAATCCAGTTATCAAATTCAATATTTGATATTGCAGGTAATTCAACTTCAACATTTTATAATAATAATACCATTGAATTAATTCCTGACTCGGATCAAGACGGAGTAAGAGACGAAATAGATGTTTGTCCAGGAACAGCCGCAGGAGAAAAAGTAGATGTTAATGGATGTAGCTATGGTCAAAGAGATGAAGACAAAGATGGCGTAATTAATAAAAATGATAAGTGTGCTGATACACCTAAAGGGGAATCAGTAGACCAAAAAGGATGCTCTAAGCTTCAAAATGATGTCGATGAAGACGGTGTTTTAAATGAAAAAGATCTTTGTCCAGAAACTGAGTTAGGTGCCGTTGTAAATGAAAACGGATGTGCCCAAATACAAATTGACGAAGATCTCGATGGGGTTCTTAATGTAGATGATGAATGTCTAGGATCAAAACCAAATGTTAAAGTCGATGAGAATGGTTGTGCAAAAGTTCAAAAAGATGAAGACTTAGATGGTATTCTTGATTTAGATGATCAATGCCCTAAAACTATAATTGGTGAAAAAGTTGATGAATTTGGGTGTTCTCAAGCTCAGAAAGATGTCGATTTAGATGGAGTTAAAAATGAAGATGATCTTTGTCCTGACACTCCTTTAGGAGAAATTGTAGATGAATTTGGTTGTTCACAAAAAGATACTGAAGAGCAAGAAGAAAATAAAGATGATGATCAAGATGGTGTACCTAATACTCTTGACCGATGTAACGACACCCCACTTGGAGCTGATGTTGATCAAAGTGGTTGTACGGTAGTTGAGTTGGAGCAAGTAGCAGTATATGATGAAGATTACGATGGTGTTCCTGATACAATCGATTCTTGCCCAGGAACAGAAAAAGGGAAGTTGGTTAATGAATTTGGATGTTCATTAAGTGAAATCGATACCGATTTTGACAAAGTAATGGATGATGTAGATCTTTGCCCTGACACTCCATTAGCAGAAAAAGTAAACGAATATGGATGTTCCGAAAGCCAGCTAAAAGATGACTTTGATCTTGATGGGGTTGAAAATGAAAAAGACTTATGTGACGATACTCCTATTGGAGAAAAAGTAAATGAATTTGGATGTACCGAGTTACAAATAGAACTTGATAAAGATCTTGATGGAGTTTTAGACGAAGTAGATAAATGTTTAAATACTGAACTTGGTCTTGAAGTAAATGAAGATGGTTGTAACGAAAAACAACTCGATGATGATTTTGATGGAGTTGAAAATCAATTTGACCGATGTCCAGAAACTGAGGCTGGTGACCAAGTTGATGAAAATGGTTGTTCTGAAGATCAATTAGATCTAGACGATGATGGTGATGGGGTTAAGAACAAAAAAGATTTGTGTGGTGGAACTCCTAAAGGAACTGCAATTGACGGTAATGGTTGTCCATACAATCCTCCAACAATTTACTCAAATCAATTTGAGCGAATAGAAACTAAGAATATAGATATGGATCTTCCTGTTAATGATCAATTAGGGAAAATCATAACCTTTGATAATAATCCCATCTTAAATAATGGTAATGATCAAATAGGACTTTCAATTATCCCTGGAAATGATTCAGAATATTTTAAACTTGTTGATGATCGAATTTATCTTATAAGACCAATTGATTTTGAAGATAAAAAGTTGTTATCCGTTCAGATTAGAGCAATAAACAATAGAGGAATTTCTGCATATGGAATTATAAAACTCAAGGTTCTTGATATTCCAAATACTTATGCTTTTTCTCCATTCTCGATGAGTGTATTTGGCGTTAGCGATGGAGGTAGAAGTTCTAAAGTTGATCATACAAGATATTACAATCCTAATGTCGTTAAAGGTGTTGGTAAATGGAAAATTAAAAAGAAAATTAGTGGAGGTGCAGATGCAAGTCTGTTTACAATTCGATCACCAGAGGTTCAGAAAAATGGTGAAGGTGAATCCGATGATTATTTAGACTTTATTGTTCCTCCTGATTTTGAAAATCCTCAAGATCATAACCAGGATAATATATATGAGGTGGAAGTCGTTAACGTAAATACAGAAGATGGTGATACAAATGTTCCTGTAGTAGTGACACAAAATAACCTTGTAGTTCCAGAAGGAAATACTACCGCAATTCAGTTACAAACTGTTGCTGCATCTCCACTAGATGATACTGATGGTGATGGTATTGTAGATATATTAGACAATAGTCCTCTTGTCAGTAATCCTGATCAACTTGATAGTGATGGTGATGGTGTTGGAGATGTTTCAGATGATGCTGATCATGATGGGGTTTGGAATCCTTTTGACAATTGTGCTGATACTCCCTATGGATCTCTTGTTGACAATAGTGGTTGTTTAATCTTTTACTTGCCTCCTAACAACTTCTCTATTTCTAAAACAGAGAAATGTCGAGATACTAATAGTATTAGTCTTTCTGTTGAAGACGCCTCAATAACGTATCAAATTAATATTAGCGGTGCGGTTAATCAAACCCAAACTCTAAGCAGTAGTAATTGGAGTTTAGATAACCTTTCACAAGGCTCTTATTCAATCTGTGTAACTGTAGATGGAGTTAATGCTAGCGAGTTTGAACGTTGCTTTGATGTTACAATTAATGAGCCTCAACCACTTTCTGTTTATTCTACTTCTAATAAAAGTGACCAAACAGTAAGCTACAAACTCAACGGAGGTCAAAACTATTCCATAACGCACAACGGAATCACAAAGCAAACTACAGCTAGTGAATATACTGTTTGCCTTGACAAAGGGGTTAACACGGTTTCGATTACTACGGGAATAGCCTGTCAGGGTATTTTCGAACAGTCGTACTTTAACTCAGACACTGTTGTAACTGCTCCTAATCCATTCAACGAGTCTTTAGCGGTATTTGTCGGTGGAGAAGAATTAAACGCCAACATCGAGCTTTATTCTAATGATGGGAGAACAATTCTTGTCAAGCAATATTCTCTAACTCCTACCGAAAGAACAATTTACATAGACACCTCTAGTTTAATTAGCGGAAGTTATATTGTTCAGGTGAGTAATGCTTCTGTAAATCAATCTCAAATCGTTATTAAAGAATAATGAATATGAAAACTATACAAACAACAAGTATTCTCTTAAGTCTTACGCTAATATTATGGAGTTGTTCTAGTTCTCCTCCTCCACCGTTGGAGCCTGGAACTCCTTCCCTAAGCTTTCCTCTTAACGAAGAAGCTTGTCAAGAAGGAACTTCTCTTAATGATCTGCAAAGCAGTTTAGAGTTTAGATGGAGCGCTGCTGCGAATGTAGAGTCTTATCGCTTAAGTGTTCGGAATCTAACAACAAATCAAAATGAAAGCTTTCAAACTACGGGAACTTCACTTAGTGTTAACCTGCTCATAGCAACCCCTTATTCTTGGAACGTAACTGCGATTGGAGAAGAAGGAAGTACTGCTGCCAGTACTTCTTCTTGGAAGTTTTACTTAGCAGGAGCTGGAATTACCAATTATGCACCTTTCCCGTCTGAAATTTTAGCCCCCAGATCAGGGACATCAGTAACTCCTATTGATGGAAACATAACGCTGAACTGGAATGGATCTGATGTCGATGGAGATTTAGATTACTATGAAATTTATTTAGATGCAACAGACGCTAGCACCTTACTCAAACAAGTAGATGCTATTAGCTCAAACACAGAAACAGTAATCGCTGTTGAAAGTAATGCTACCTATAGCTGGAAAGTAGTAGCGGTAGATGCAAATGGAAACAAAAGTAATTCGGGAGTATACTCTTTTAGAACAAACTAAACCTCTAAAGCAGAAACTATAACATTAAGGTAATCCGACAAAGAATGGTTTGTTTGGTTTCCTGAGTCCATATTTTTGAAAACAAAACTTTTTGATGCTAGTTCATTTGGCCCAATAACTACTAGAAATGGAATAGACTTTGAATTTGCATAAGAAAATTGTTTCTTCATCTTAGAAGCTTCAGGATAAAACTCAGAGCGAATGTTATGCTCGCGAAGAATTTTAATCATCTGATTACACTTAAGAGCAAATTCATCACCAAAATTTGCAAAAAGAATTTGTGTTCCATTTTGAGCTGATGATGGAAATAAATCGAGTTCTTCTAAAACCAAGTAAATACGGTCAAATCCAAAAGAAATTCCAACCCCACTTGTATCTTTAAGTCCGAAGCCTGCGGTAAGATCGTCATAACGACCTCCACCACCAATAGAACCCATTTTAACACCCGCTGGCGCAGCAACTTCAAAAATACACCCTGTATAGTAGTTAAGCCCTCGAGCTAAAGTTATATCGACATCTAATGACATAGATTTTAATCCAATTAAAGAAACTTGATCCACTACAAAACGTAATTCCTCAACTCCTTTTAAACCTACTTCAGAGTTTAACAAGAAACTTGATAAAAGTTCAAGTTTGCTATTAATATCTCCTTTCAATTCCATGAGTGGTTTTACCTTGTCAATAGCCTTTGAAGTAAACCCTTTAGTTAGTAATTCTTGTACTACTCCTTCTTGACCTATTTTATCTAATTTATCAAGAGCCACAGTAAAATCAATAATACGATCAGAAGCTCCTAAAACCTCAACAATACCTGCTAGAATTTTTCGGTTGTTAATTTTTAAACATGTCCCGTGAAGATTAAGTTTATCAAAAACATGATCATACAAACCACAAAGTTCAACTTCTTGCCAAAGAGAGGTGCTTCCAACTGTATCGGCATCACATTGAAAAAACTCTTGAAAACGACCGTGTTGTGGTCGATCGGCTCTCCAGACAGGTTGAATTTGATAGCGTTTAAAAGGGAAATTTATTTCGTTTTGATGTTGCACAACATAACGAGCAAAAGGGACCGTTAAATCATATCGTAGTGCTTTTTCAGATAGAGAATTTGAAAAAGCTGCAAGCTTATTTTGTGCTAATGCTTCTAAGTTTGCCTTCTTTAGCTTATCGCCAGAATTTAGAATTTTGAAAATTAAACGATCGCCCTCTTCCCCATACTTTCCTAGTAATGTTGAAGTTTTTTCAAATGATGGGGTTTCAATAGGTTCAAACCCATAAGTTTCAAAAGTAGAAGAAAGTATGTTTTTGAGGTAGTTGCGTTGAGCAACTACTTTAGGTGAAAAATCTCTAGTACCCTTTGGTATTGACGGTTTCATTTAATTGAATCTATTAAGCTTAAAACAAATATCCTACTTTTAACTAGGATTTGAAAGAAAAGAGGCGATACTTTTAAAGTAAGTGCCATCTGTAATATTTCCACCTTTTTGAATTAAATCAAAAATATCACGTTTTCGGTTTTTATATTTCTTTTGTGATTGAAATAAACTAATACTATCAGATTGAAAGTTTTTTTCCATCCAAAGAAACCCTTCGGGGTTTGAAAGGTCTATAGATTGTTCTTCGGTTTTTATTAAAATTAAATTCATTTCTTCTTCTAAACATTCAAACAAAAAGTAATGTTTTGGGTTGATATGATCAATAAAAATATTCTTTTTAAGCACATCATTCCAAACCAAATCACTGAATGAATCTAGATGAGATTCCGCTATTTCTATTTCGTATTCTTTTAACCGATCCCATTCTTTTTTATCAATAGAATTGGCAGCTAAAAAAGTAGCAAATTCTTGATGAAGCGCTTCAAATTGTTCCGTAGATAGTCGTTTATATTCCATAAAAAAACCCCACCTTAGAAAGTGGGGCTGATTTTTTTAGCAATTCGAAATTTTACTTATTCAGCAATAATTTCGAAAGCAACTTGTACAACAACAGCTCTATGTATCCGAACTGTAGCTTCATAAGCCCCTAAACGCTTGATTGTTTTACCAGGAAGAGTAATAAATTTCTTTTCAACTGCTTGACCATTTTTTTCAAATGCATCAGCAACATCTTGGCTCCCTACGGATCCAAATAATTTATCACCAGTTCCAACTTTAGATTTGATTTTAATTTCAAATCCTTGAAGTTTTTTGGCAACTTTATTCGCGTCATCAACTAACTTTTGTTCTTTGTGTGCCCGTTGTTTCAAATTTTCTGCAAGCACTTTTCTTGCGGAAGAAGTCGCAATAACTGCTTTCCCGTTTGGGATTAAATAGTTACGGCCAAATCCGTTTTTTACTTTTACGATGTCGTCCTTAAATCCAAGGTTTTGTACATCTTCTCTGAGTATCAGTTCCATTGATCTAAGTTTTTATTTTAATAAATCACCTACGTAAGGCATTAAAGCTAAATGACGAGCTCTTTTAACAGCTACAGAAACTTTTCTTTGATATTTCAAAGAAGTTCCAGTCAAGCGACGAGGAAGTAATTTTCCTTGTTCGTTAACAAATTTAATTAAGAAATCTCCGTCTTTGTAATCTATGTATTTAATACCAGATCTTTTAAAACGACAGTATTTCTTTTTGTTGTTTGTTTCAATATTTAATGGAGTTAAATAACGGATTTCTCCTTCTTTTCTCCCTTTTGATTGTTCTTCAATTTTCGACATAACTACTAGGCTTTTGCTTTAGATTTTTTTGCTCTTTTTTCTGCCCAAGCAATCGCATGCTTGTCAAGACTTACGGTAAGGTATCGCATGATACGCTCATCTCTTCGGAATTCTACTTCTAGGGGTGCAACGGCGTCTCCGGGAGCAGTAAATTCAAAAAGGTGGTAAAAGCCACTTTTTTTGTTTTGAATTGGATAAGCTAATTTCTTTAGCCCCCAATCTTCTTTGTTAACAAACTTGGCTCCTTTTGCTTTCAAAAGGTCTTCAAATTTCTTAACTGTTTCCTTTATCTGTTCATCAGATAAAACGGGATTTAGAATGAAAACAGTTTCGTAATGATTCATATTTATATAATTTTAAGTGTGCAAAAATAAGCAAATAGCTAGGTATACCAAACATTTATCAGTCTTTTTTACACTCATAAAGTAATATCAATTAATTTATTTTAACTTTGAGATAGAATTACCTCCATGAAACTGAATTACCTACTTCTAGATCCCAACGATGTTGCACGGCTCCAGGTTAAACAACGTTTAAAAGAAATTCCTGAATTAACCCTTTTGAATGAGTTTTCTAATTTCAATGACTTAAAGAGTTTTCTTCAACGCGAAAGTACCGATTTAATGATTATGGATCCCTCAGAAAATGAAGATAGAATTTTCAACTTCATTGAACAAAACGGAATACAAAATAAAGTTATTTTCACTTCCAAAAAATCTAAACATGCTGTAAAAGGATTCGAGTTAGGTGTCTTAGATTTCTTACAGAAACCTTTTACCCTTAATCGTTTTGAAGTAACCATTGATCGGATTAAAGATAATGAAATAGCTTCAAAACCCATTACTCAAGAACTCAAAAAAAACTTAGAAGTAAAATGCAATCTTAAAATAGAAAAAATATCCCTTTCATCGATTCAATGGATTGAAGCTATGGGTGATTATATTAAAATAGTTACGCCTCAAAAAAAATACATTGTATTGTCTTCTATGAAAGGAATTCAAGAGCGTATTCCTGATAATTATTTTTTTAGATGCCACAAATCTTATATTATAAACACTGAAGAAGTTGCTAATTTTTCACAAAACACCATTTTCCTAAATAACAAATCAATTCCTTTAAGTCGTTCTAAACGAAAAGTCTTTAGGGAATTTTGGTCAAGCCGCTATTGAGGATCAACATCTATAGAGACTCGAATGCTCCTATAAGCTCCAATTGCTTCAAAGCTTTTTAAGGACGAAACAACTATTTCTTTTATTTTATTACGACTAGCATTGTCAAGAAACTTAATAAGTAATTGTTTGTGATACAGATTACGAACACGAGCTATTGTTGGATCTACAGGGCCTAGTACAGATCCTTGTAGGCTTAAATTCAATGCGTTTACAAGCCATTGAGATGCTTGATCTACTTGGTGATAATCTTTAGATTTAAGAGTAATTCTTATGAGTCTAAAGAACGGTGGATATTGATACTCTTTTCGTTCCCGAAGTTGCGTAGAAAAGAGTTTTTCATAGTCGTTATTAATTACCTGAAGTAAAACAGGGTGTTCAGGAGTATAAGACTGAATTAAAACTTGCCCTTGTTCTTTAAAACGTCCTGATCTCCCTGCTACTTGAGAAAGCATTTGAAAACTGCGTTCATGAGCTCTAAATTCAGGAAAATTTAATAGGGGATCGGCATTTAAAACACCAACCAAAGCTACCTTTTTAAAATCCAATCCTTTGGTTAGCATTTGAGTTCCAACCAAAATCTGAACTTTCCCTTGAGTAAATGAATCGATAATGTTATCAAAAGATCGCTTCCCTCGTGTACTGTCCCAATCCATTCTAGCAACCTGGTATTCAGGAAACAATTCGTTTACTTGCTCTTCTATTTGCTGAGTTCCCATTCCCTTTACATTCAAAGAATTACTACCGCAAGCACTACAAGAAATTGGCTTTGCAATGTGGTACCCACAATAATGACATCGAAGTTGTTGGTTGTATTGATGATAGGTTAATGTAACATCACAATTTGTACACTGAGGAATGTGACCGCAAGTGAAACATTCCATTACTGGTGCATAACCTCTCCTGTTTTGAAATAAGATAACTTGCTTATTATTTTCCAAAACAGACTTAATTGCAGTTATTAATTCTTTTGAAAAAAAGCCAGTCATTTCCTTTTTACGGTGCGCTTCTTTAAGATCTATACACTCAATTCTTGGCATTAAAATACCCCCGAATCTAGCTTTGAGTTGTGCGTAGCCATATTTTTTTCGTTCTACATTAAAACGGGTCTCGATGGAAGGAGTTGCCGATCCTAACATAACCTTTGCCCCTTGGATTTTTCCTAAAACAATAGCCGTATCCCGAGCATGATATCGTGGAGCAGGATCAAACTGTTTAAAGGAGCTCTCATGCTCTTCGTCAACAATAATCAACCCCAAGTCTCTGAAGGGCAGAAAAACCGATGAGCGGGCCCCTAAAACGATCTGAGCTTTCTCTTGTTTTTTGATGATGTTATTCCAGACTTCTACCCGTTCATGTATTGAAAATTTTGAGTGATAAACAACAACCTTAGAACCAAATCTATCTTGCAAACGATGAATCATTTGAGAAGTCAAAGAGATTTCAGGAAGCAAATACAATACTTGCTTGTTTTTTGCTAAAACTTGCTCCATTAAATCAAAATAAACTTCTGTTTTTCCAGAAGAAGTTACCCCCTCTAAAAGCACTACATCTTGATTTTTAAATTGCTTTTCCAAAGAATCAAAAGCTTCCTTTTGCTTTAGTGATAATTTAATTTCACTCTTAAAAGTAGATGGCACATAGGGAATTCGATCTTCTTCAAAAAAAGATTCTGATACATATCCTTTATCGAGGAGTGTTTTGAGTGCAGCACTCGTAGAGCCTGTTTGTTTCAGCAGTAAACTTGCCTTTGTCCATTGTTCAAGCCTGGGCTCTATGCTATATATCCCAAGCAATAATGCACTTTGTTTTGGTGCTTTATTAAGCACCTCAAATAATTGTTCTAATTTTTGCTCTGCCCTATATGCTTCTACTATTTGAACATATCGTACACGCTTAGGCTTAAATTTTTCTTTTAATTCTTGATACGATTGGATAAGATCTTTTTCAAGCAAAGACTGTATCAGAGGAAAAATGTGCTTGCGCTCAACAATCTTTCTGATTTCATCAACAGTTAGTGTTTTCTTGTCAAGTGCCTCATAAATAAGATATTCATCATCAGAAAGATGATCTTCCTTAACTTCAACTTCATTATTTTTACGAATTAAAGTTTCACTTGTTAAAAGCAAAGCAGAAGGAAGCGCAGCTCTGAGAACAGATCCCATAGAACATAAATAATAAGCTGACATCCATTCCCAAAGCCGAATCTGTTCATTAGTTACAATAGGGTGGTCATCTAAAATAACTTCAATAGTCTTAGGTTCGTAAGTTTGTGGAGCAACTTGGTGTTTAGCATATACAATTCCTGTATACATTTTGCTTTTTCCAAAAGGAACGCCCACGCGAAACCCAGGAGTTAAAAAATTATACTCCTCTTCAGTAACCCAATATGTAAATGGCTTAGGCAAGGGTAATGGAAGTAATACATCAATAAAAAAGTGCATAATTTAACTTTTTTCGTCTGATATATTGACTTTAGATTTCTTGTTTAACTTATTTAGTGTCGCATTGAGCTCAAATCCCAATAATAGTAAAATAGAATTAATCCAAGTGTATAGCATAAACAATAACAAAGCCCCTATTGATCCATAAAGCTGATTATATGTTGAAAATCGATCGACATATATTCCAAACAGATAAGTACTTGAAATTAACAATAAAGTAGTCATAAATGCACCTGGAGAGAAAAAGCGAGAAATTCTTCCTTCAACCGTCCCGAAAAAATATAAAGTTGAAATTGAAAAATAAGCCAAAATTACAAAAAAGAAGAGCTGTCCTATTCGGATCCAGTTAATGGTATTAGGCACAAAATCCGGAAGCTTTTTCAAAAAATAAATTTCAAAAAATATAAAAACAGCAACTGCTAGAAGCAATAGAAATGCTAGAAGAACACTTACTCCAACGGCAATAAAGTATTGTTTGAAAAAATTTCTTGTAAGATTAATATGATAAGACTCCTCAAAACTAGCAAAGATGGAACTAACTCCGTTTGCAGTTAAAAAAATTGATAAAATAAAAACCGACGAAAGTAATCCCCCTCTGGGTTTACTCTGAATGTCTTGAAAAATAGTTGTAAAGAAAGCATGAGTTTCTTGAGGAAGTAAAGCTTCAATAAACTCAAGTAAAACACCATCAAAATTTTGAATTGGTATGAATGGAAGTAAATTCAAAACAAAGAGTAAAAATGGGAATAAAGCCATAAAAAAACTAAATGAAACACTCCCGGCACGAGCCGTAAAAGCTCCTCGAACAAGACCTACCAAATACATTTCAACCAGATCATAAAAAGAAAAACTATTTGCCCCTGGAAGTTTAATTAACTCCAATGCTTTAATCAATTGACCTAATACAGGAATTTTTTTTAGTTTTTCTTTCATAACAATAAGGTTTACCAAAAATACTAATACCCAATCAACTTCTTATAAGTTAGAGGATATTTTTAAAAAGAAAGGTGTTTTAATCCTATATAAATCAATAGTGAAAGAAGTTTTGTAATTTTGTCCCATGGAAATACAATTGATTTGCATTGGAAAAACAGATGATCCTAATCTTCAAAAGCTAATTTCAAATTACGAAAACCGATTAAAACATTATATAAAATTTACACTTCTTGTAATTCCTGATATTAAAGATGCTAAAAACCTTTCGAAGGAACAACAAAAAACTAAAGAAGGAGAATTGATCGAAAATCAAATCCGGATTTCAGATGTTGTTGTTTTTTTAGATGAAAATGGAAAAGAATTTTCATCCGTAGGGTTTTCAGAATACTTAAACAAAAAAATGAGCTCAGGATGTAAGCGTTTGATTTTTATAATAGGCGGGCCTTATGGGTTTTCAAAAACGTTACAACAAAAATACAAAGCAAAGATTTCACTTTCTCAAATGACTTTTTCCCATCAAATGATTCGTCTTTTTTTTGTTGAACAACTGTATAGAGCCAACACAATTCTCAAAAACGAACCTTACCACCACCGTTAAAAAAAACTATATGAAACTTGTATTTGCAACGCATAACTTAAATAAACTTAAAGAAGTTAAAGAAATGGTTCCAGAGGGGATAGAAATCTTAAGCTTAAGCGACATAAATTGTACTGAAGAAATCGAAGAAACAGGCGCTACATTAGAAGAAAATGCAAGGATAAAGGTTACTTATGTTAAAGACCATTATGGCTATGATTGCTTTTCTGACGATTCTGGTCTTGAAATTGACTCCTTAAACGGAGCGCCAGGAGTATATTCTGCTCGTTATGCTGGGGAAGATAAAAACAATGATAATAACATCAAAAAGGTATGGAAAAACCTAAAGGATAAAGAAAATAAAAGTGGCCAATTTAGAACAATAATCGCTGCTGATATAAAAGGCAAAAGATCCCTTTTTGAAGGGATTATTAGAGGAACTTTAATAGACGAAAAAAGAGGTGAAGGAGGCTTTGGATATGATCCTATTTTCGTACCTACAGGTCACTCAAAAACATTTGCGGAATTAGAAAAAAAGGTCAAGAACACAATAAGCCATAGAGCAAAAGCATTTATTTTTTTCATAAAAGACTTAAATTCAGCTATTTAAGCTTATTATTTAAAAGGCTTATTGAAACATTAACTCAATTATTAGCAGTACCTTTGCACCAATGAAAACATTCCAAGAACTTGGTCTTAACGAAGCCTTATTAAAGGCAATTGAAGACATGGGGTTTGAACACCCTTCTGAAGTACAAGAAAAAGCAATTCCAATCCTACTTGAAAAAGATACAGATATCGTTTCTTTGGCTCAAACTGGAACAGGAAAAACGGCAGCATTTGGTTTCCCAATGCTTCAAAAAATTGATCCAAAAAGCAAAACGACTCAAGGGCTTATTCTATCCCCTACAAGAGAGCTGTGTTTACAAATTACCCAAGAAATAAAAAACTACTCTAAGCACATAAAAGGAGTTAATGTTGTTGCCATTTATGGTGGAGCAAGCATTACCGATCAAGCTAGAGCTGTTAAGAAAGGAGCTCAGATTTTAGTTGCTACTCCAGGACGAATGCAGGATATGATTCGCAGAAGACTGGTAAATGTATCTAAAATTGAATACTGTGTTTTAGATGAAGCAGATGAAATGCTTAACATGGGATTCTTTGAAGATATTACTGAAATTTTATCTCATACTCCTGACGAAAAAAATACCTGGTTGTTTTCGGCAACCATGCCTAAAGAAGTTTCTGTTATTGCAAAAAAATTCATGCATAACCCAGAAGAAATTACAGTAGGTACACGAAATGCAGGAACAAAAAATGTTAGCCACGAATACTATAAGGTAAGCGGAAGAGATCGTTACCCTGCATTAAGACGCTTAGCTGATGCACATCCAGATATTTTCTCTGTAGTTTTTTGTAGAACTAAAAGAGATACTCAAAGTGTAGCTGAAAAATTAATCGAAGACGGATATAATGCCGGAGCACTTCATGGTGATCTTAGTCAAAATCAGCGTGATTTAGTAATGAAATCATTCCGTAACAAACAGATTCAAATGTTAGTTGCAACTGATGTAGCTGCTCGTGGCATTGATGTTGATAACATTACCCACGTAATTCATTACCAACTTCCTGATGAAATAGAAACCTATACCCACAGAAGTGGTAGGACTGGTCGTGCTGGAAATCAAGGGATTTCCATGATTATTGTTACGCAAAGTGAGTCTCGCAAAATTCGTGCAATTGAAAAGAAAATTCAGTTGAATATTGAAATGAAAAAGATTCCTACTGGAATCGAGATTTGTGAAACGCAACTATATTCCTTAGCACAAAAAATCAAAAACACAACAGTTAACGAAGACATCTTTAATTACCTTCCAAAGGTTGAGGCTGAATTAGAGGACTTAAGTAAAGAAGAGCTTATTCAACGTCTAGTTTCTGTAGAGTTTGCTCGTTTTCATAATTACTACAAAAAGTCAAAAGACCTTAATAGTAAGTTTGAAGACAACCCATCAGAAAAAACGAAACACAACAAAAAAGAGACAACAAGATATTTTATCAATGTTGGAGAACGTGATGATTATAACTGGATGGCGCTTAAAGATTTTTTAAAATCAACTTTAGAAATTGACACAGACGACATCTTTCATGTTGATGTAATGGAAAGTTTTTCTTTTTTCAACACTCCCAACAGTTTACAAGAAAAAGTTTTAGAAAAATTCACTGACTTCCAGTTAAACGGACGCTTCATAAATGTAGAGGTTTCTGAGAAAGCTCCTAGAGGGAGAAGCGGCGGTGGAAAAAGAAAAAACTTTAATAAAGGTGGAAGCTCATCTGGTGGTGGTAGCTACAATAAAAAATCGAATTCATCCGGAGGCTCGGGAGGTGGTGGATATGACCACGGTAAAAGAAGAGGTTTTAACAACAATCCTGATAAAAAAAGAGAACAATCTAGCAGCTCACCTCGAAGATCAAATTCTGGATCAAAACCAGCTTATGGTGCTAAAAGTAATAAGCCTGGTGGCTTTGGTCGTAGATCAAGAAACTAAACTTCATTCGTTAATTTATTAACAAAAAAAGATATTTACTGGGCTTCGATATTTTTCTTTATACTTTTACAATATGAGTTATAAGATATTTAATGGTTTTCTGACCTTTTTTCTGTTATTCACAAGTCTGGCTTTAGCCCAAGACCCTGAAAGACAAGTCCTCAGGGGAACAATCGAAAACGAAATTACACAGGTCACTATGAATAGTGTCCACGTACTCAACCTCAACACTATCGTAGGATCCATTTCAAATGATAAGGGTGTTTTTGAAATTGAAGCGAAACCTAAAGACACCCTCTATTTCTCATATTTAGGATATAAATCACTAAAAGTAGCTGTGACTCAAGACATGTTGAAGTTTGAAAATCCAAAATTCAAACTAACTGTTTTAGCATTTGCACTCGAAGAAGTTGTAATAAGACCTTATCAATTAACTGGATATTTGGCTATTGATGTAAAAAATGTTCCTTTAAATCCAGCTGGGCGCTACAACATTCAAGGGCTTCCCAGTAGTGGATATGAAGCTGGAAACAGAAATAAATCTTCCATATCAAAAGCTGTTGGTGCTCTTTTTAATCCTACAGATTTTCTTTACAATCTTTTTGGCAAAAATCCAGCTCAAATGCGCAAGCTCAAAAAAATGCGTGCTGATGATGAAATTAAAAATTTACTTGCCTCTAAATTTGATCGGGAGGTATTGATTCAACTCTTAGGAATAAATCGGGGTAACCTTGAAGAAATTCTGAGAAACTGCAACTACTCTAAAGCCTTCATTTCAGAGGCAAATGACCTTCAAATATTAGAAGCCATTAGCGGTTGTTATGAAGAGTTTAAAATTCTACAGCTGTAAACAGAACTCTTCTTTACTTAAAGAAGCATTAAGGTCTTATTCAGCTTCCAATGAAGAAAGAAAGGAACGTTCCTCATTAAAAAAAAATCCTGAGCTAAAGCAAGAACTTATTGATTTAGCTTTTTCAAAAAAACAAGATCGAGAAAACATAGTCGCTTACTGGGTATTTGAACAATTAGTTTTAATAGATGAAGTCATAGAAATAAAGCTATATATCTACCCGTTTTTAAATGCACTTGGAAATCAAAAACACGAAATCAAGCGCAAACCTTTTGCTAAAATACTTTATTGTTATTTTGAAAACAAAAAAACAGAGCCCAACTGAGTACTACTCAAATTGATATAATTGTTGCCTGTTGCTTTAATTAGCTCCAAGAAGCCAAAAAGGTTGCACCAAAAGTATTTAATCTAAAAAACACTAATCTATTTCAAAGATCATAACGGATGGATTATAGAGGAATTAAAATCATTTATTGAGTGGGAACTTCCAAAAAATTCGCCTGTATTTAAGGCAACACTTAGACAAATCCTACCATTTTGATTTCTATTTTGGCATAAGAACCGTATCTTTGCAATTCTAATAAGAAGTTATGAAACTCAATACACTCAATGCAATATCACCTATAGACGGTCGGTACAGAGTAAAGACTAAAAACCTTTCTCCATTCTTTTCTGAAGAAGCACTTATACGATATAGAGTTCGGGTTGAAATAGAATATTTCATAGCATTATGTGAACTTCCACTTCCACAACTAAAATCATTTAACCCTTCTCTTTTCCAAGAATTAAGGTCCATCTATCAACATTTTACGGCAGATGACGCTCTCGAAATTAAAGCAATAGAAAAAACTACTAATCACGATGTAAAAGCTGTTGAGTATTTTATTAAAAAAGAATTTGACAAACTAGAGCTTCAAGAATACAAAGAGTTTATTCATTTCGGATTAACTTCTCAAGACATTAATAATACCGCTATCCCTTTATCAATAAAAGAGGCGATAGAAAAAGCTTACTTACCAGAATTAGGTAGTTTGATCGATGCCCTTAAACTTTTATCAGAAGAATATAGTGAAATTCCGCTTTTGGCACATACTCATGGACAACCAGCCTCTCCAACTAGATTAGGAAAAGAAATTGATGTATTTATAAATCGAATTGAAAATCAAAGAAAATCTTTACTCAATATACCAAATGCAGCAAAATTTGGAGGTGCAACAGGGAATTTCAATGCACACCACGTTGCATATCCTGAATTAGACTGGAAGTCATTTGGAACTCATTTTGTAGAAGACAGCCTAGGTTTACACCATTCTTTTCCTACTACTCAAATTGAACATTATGATTTTTTTGCTGCTCTTTGTGACTGCCTCAAAAGAATTAATACAATAGTAATTGACCTAGATAGAGATTTTTGGACCTACATTTCTATGGATTATTTTAAACAAAAAATTCTTGACGGAGAGGTAGGGTCTTCTGCAATGCCGCACAAAGTAAACCCTATAGACTTTGAAAACTCTGAAGGTAACTTAGGAATTGCCAACGCACTTTTCGAATATTTTGCAGGAAAATTACCAATTTCAAGACTCCAAAGAGATCTTACAGATAGTACTGTTCTTAGAAACATAGGAATACCCTTTGGACATTCACTTATTGGGTTTCTTTCAACTCAAAAAGGACTTAGCAAACTATTATTGAACAAGGAAAAGATTGAAAAAGATCTTAGTGAAAATTGGGCCGTAGTTGCAGAGGCAATTCAAACAATTCTTAGACGTGAAGGATATCCTAATCCTTATGAAGCTCTTAAAGGGCTAACAAGAACTAATCAAGAGATAAATCAAGAATCGTTACATAGCTTTATTGATGAGCTTGATATTGACACTAAGATAAAAGTAGAATTAAGAAAGATCACTCCTTTTAATTATACGGGGATCTAATTAATCTTTTTTAAGAAATTACCCCCTGGAATATCTATAATTTCAGTTAAGACGGCTACTTGTTCTAAATCAATATTACCTTCAATCGAGAGGAGTATGAAATCTAAATTAGAAAGCTCTAAACCTTCTTGATCTGCTATCTTTTGAGCACCGCTTACATACATAACCAAACGGTCTACTCTAGAATCATCAGACCCATAAACTACACAGAACTGAACTTCAACTTCTTGCTCAGAAATATTCATAACAGATTCCAAATCTGTTTGTGCTAATTGATACTTTAACCAGGTTTCCATATCTTGAGCTATACTCAGATTTTTGGTGCTTAATACCCTGAAATGCTTCATGCTTTTGACCATTTCAATAAAACCATCCATTTTAGGGTCTCCTGTATTAATAGATAGCTTTCCTAGCATTTCAAACATTTTTGGGCTTACACTGAGGTATGATGCATCCGGATTTTTTTGATACTTTTGAAAAACATCCTGAGCTGTTACTTGGCTAAAATTGAATACTATAAATAATAAAAAAGCGCATTTGTTCATTTGGAGTGTTTTTTGATAGTACAAGTATAAGGATATATTTTAAAATGTATTATTATTCGAAAGAGTTCCTTAAATTTACTTTTTAGAAAAGTAAAACTATTATTATTGTTTAATTATTGATACTATGAAGAAGATATTTTATTGCTGCCTTTTGGGAATTACTATTTCATCAATTGGTTGTGCCTCTGAGGATCGAGATGATGCTATAATCAACATCCCTGCAGATACCTCAGCATCGACTACAACTACAACCACCACTTCTACTCCAACGGAACCCGTTGCTAACCTTGAAATCAATGATTATATTTGGAAGGGATTAAACCAATATTACTACTGGCAAGAAGAAGTAGATGAATTAGCCGATTCTAAAACCACTAACGCAGCAGAATACAATACTTTCTTGGGAAGTGTAGTAGACCCCTCTGACTTTTTTGACAGCTTAAATCATGAAGATGATCGTTTTAGTTGGATTGAAGAAAACTATGTAGACCTTCAAAATCAACTGGCCGGAATATCTGCCTCAAACGGAATGAAGTTTTATGTTACTAGACAATGCCAAACCTGTAATGAATTGGTAGCAGTAGTTACCTATGTTTTACCTGAATCAGATGCTGCCGCAAAAGGAATTGAGCGGGGAAACTTAATCACCTCTATTAATGGAAGAGATTTAAGTGTTGAGAATTATGTACAATTGCTTTATGGTGATTTAATGACTTATACCGTAGGCTTGGCAAGTTACAATCAGGATACACAAATATTTGAAAGCACGGGTGGATCAGTAGTTCTAGATAAGGTAGAAAACTTTCAAGAAAATCCAATTCACAAAAATATTATACTCGAAGCAGGGGACAGAAGCGTTGGATATTTAATGTATAACCAATTTGTTGCTAGTTTTGATGATCAGCTCATACAAGTATTTTCTGATTTTGCTTCTCAAAACATTACGGACTTAGTTCTTGACTTAAGATATAACGGGGGTGGTTCTGTAAGAACCTGTGCCTACCTAGCAAGTATGATTACCGGTCAGTTTACTAACGAAATTTTCGCACAACAATTATGGAATTCCAAACTCATGGACTATTTCGATGATTTAAACAATAATTCGGACCCAGATGATGACCGTGAATTAAATAACTATTTCACAAATGCTACTGTTGATGGAGCTTCTTTACCTGGATTGAATTTATCTACCGTATATATTTTAACTACCAAAAGAAGCGCTTCTGCTAGTGAACTATTGATTAACGGACTGGCTCCACATATAAATGTTGTTCAGATTGGTGAAACTACAGTAGGTAAAAATGTGGGGTCAATAAGCATCTATGATTACATAGACAATGAAGGAACCAAAAACCCTGATCACACCTATGCAATGCAACCTATTGTCCTTAAAATTGCTAACAGTGAGGGCTTTGCAGATTATTCTGATGGTTTAGTTCCAAATACGGCACTGAATGAGTATGCGTCTGATTTAGGGGTGCTTGGAGATCCAACAGAGAATTTTCTTGCAGCCGCATTAAATCAAATATCAGGTTCCGGAAGATACAGTATTCCAAAAGGAACTAGTTTTCCTCTAATGAAAGATCCCACATTTGAAGCAAAGCATGGAATGCATATTGATTTTCCTCAAGAAAAATATATTGACATCCTTAAAAACTAAAACTAAATCCAATTCTAAAGTTACGTCCTTGAGTGCTGAAGTTTTCAATTTCAACATATTGAGCATCTAACGCATTGGTTATAATAAAAAAGGCAGTTAACTTTTGATCTAAAAAAGTACGAGTCAATTTATAATCAAAAAGTGTGTATGGATTTAATTTTGAGTCACTCAGACTTCTCCTACTTCCAATATGCTGCACACTCGCGTTAAAATGAAACAAAGCGCTTAAATCATAATCTAAAACCCCACCAAACGCATGCTTTGGAAGGTTAATTAAGTTGCCCGATGTGGTTTCATTATACGTATAGTTAAATCGTAAATCTACAGCAGCAAAAATCTTGTTTTTATATTCAAACTCAAAACCTTCATAAGTAACTTTATTTACATAATTTCCATAACGATATGTTGTATAATCATAAACAAGAGTCGGGTTTTCTGTTCTTTTAAAAAACACAAGGGATGCTTTTGAGTTTTTAGCACTACTCCATTCAGAGCCAAACTCAAAAGTGGTGTTCTCTTCTGGTTTTAAATCTAAATTACCTGAATAAGAATCATATAGTTGATAAAGACTCGGGGGAATAAACGCAGAACTTAAAGATGAAAATAGTTTCAAACGGTTTTCATTTGCTAATTGAAATGAATAGCTTGGGTTAACACTATAGGTTTGATGATTCCCGTAAGTTTCATGAACATTGAGTCTTATACCGGCATTAATATTCAATCCAAAAGGTGATAAATAAACCAGATTAAAATATGCATCGTTCTGATCAACTGCGGGAACACCTCTATAAGATGACCTTTGGTGGGCATACCCAAAAATGGCATAAAACTTATCCTGAATTATATACTTATTAAAAACATCTAAGGTAAGGTTTGAAGCTCGTGAAATTCTTGGAAAACTATCTTCGAAATCACGATCTGTATTCTGAAAACCAAACGTAGCATGAACACTTCCTTTAGCATAAGAATAAGAGGACTTGAATGAAATTCTTTCTAATTTTGTTAATAAAACAAAATCAGCATCCTCAACTGGAAACACATTATCATAATCTGAAACAATATGATCTTTGTTATAAGTGAAATTCCAAACTAATGCTTTTTGCTTTTTACCCAACTGAAATCCAAAATTAGTTCGGTAAAACCGATCAAGTTCTTCTCCCAAACTTACAGAACTCAGGCCATCTATGATTCGAGAAGCAAGGTTAAACTTATAAGAAAACCCCTTTTGAACACCATAAATAGTAGCAAAATTAGAAAGGTAACTAAATCTATTAAGGGAAGTGTTAGCCGCTTGATGTGATCCAACGGTCGAGCCTAAATCAACCGTAAGTTTTTTAGTGAATTTTCTTGTGGTTATATTAACAACTCCGGTAGAGGCTGAACTTCCATAAAGGGTACTCGCAGCTCCTTTTATAATTTCTATGGAAACAACATCTGATAAGTTTAAGAAATTTAAATCAAAGTCATTGTCGATCCTAGAAGGATCAGAAACACGAACCCCATCGATTAAAATTAAAACTTGTCGATTACGACCCCCACGAATTGAAAAATTAAGGTTTTGACCAGCAGCAGATCGACTACCTATTATATTAATTCCACCATAGGTTTGTAATAATTCAGATAGGTTTCGACCTTGAAAGTTCTTCAACTCTTTTTCAGAAATTTTAATCACATTCTTACCCGATTGTGAACGTTTAATTTCAAACCTAGAATCGACAACAACAACTTCTTCTAATAAAGTGTTTTCTTTTAAAGGATCATCTTCAACTGAAGATTGATTTTCTTGAGAAAATCCCAAGAAAGCATTAAGCAGCATTAAGCCACATATATAAAATTTAGGGTACATAAACAAAGCATTAAAAGGACAAACAAAATATAAATGACTCAAAATCCTTATCCCGAAGACTTTAAAACATTATAAAATGGCAGGTATCCTGACTTGCTTTACTTAACGACCTTCCCATTCTTTGAACAGTGGCGAAGCATTAATAAAACCTCAAATGGAGGCTAAAGCTTACAGTTGCGGGAACAGTTTTGGATTCTAACCAAATTCCCTTTTAATCTTGAAAAAATCAAGAACCAAATTATGCCTCAAAAATAAACTAATTCTAGGATTTAAAATAAAAACAAACAATTTTATTGGAACTAAAAATTAGCTGTAATTTTATGCCTTGTGAAAAAGATTTATGCTTTTATATTATTCGGTTGTTTACTTTATGGATGCAAAGCACCCCAAAAGCAATCTGGGGTTATAAATCTAGCTAAGTACGCCCGAGGATTTTCAATTGAAAATAAAGGAGAATATGACATTCTTACATTAAAAAACATAGTTCCTAATTCTCAAAAGGTTTTTGAGTATGTTTTATTACCAAATAATGTACAACCTCCAAAAGATGTTAAATATGAAGGCATTATTAGAGTCCCTATCAATCGACTTGTAGCGACTTCAACAACCCATATTGCTTTTTTAGAAGAACTAAATGCTACCGAAATTCTTGTAGGTTTTTCTGAACCAAAATACATTTCGTCACCAAAAGTACAAGAGAGAATTAAACAAGGAAAAATAATTGACGTAGGACAAAGTCAGCAAATGAATGTTGAGAGGGTAATCGATTTAAATCCAAATTTAATCTTAAGTTTTGGTGTCGAGAGTATAGACAATTCCTTGAAACGTTTTAATGAAAGGGGAATTCCTTCAGTTTTTATAGGCGAATGGAATGAACAAAACCCTTTGGGAAGAGCAGAATGGATTAAGGTATTTGGGGCATTGGTTGGAAAAAAAGAAGAAGCTAATTTATTGTTTTTAGAAACTGAAAAAAAATATATAACAGCTAAGAATTTGGTGAATAATATAACAAATAGACCCACAATTCTAGCCGGCGCAATATATCAAGACACTTGGTATCTTCCTGGAGGAAATAGTTATTTAGCGAATCTTTTGGAGGACGCAAAAACAAATTATTTGTGGAAAGAAGATACGAATTCTGGAAGCTTAGCACTTAGTGTAGAAGCTGTTCTGGATCAAGGACAAGATGCAGATTTTTGGTTCGCTCCAGGGCAACACACCTCCTACTCTATTCTAAATCAAGAACATGTTCTATATTCTAGATTTAAAGCTGCTAAAGAAAAAAATATTTTTACCTATTCGCTAACAAAAGGGAGTACTGGAGGGATTTTATTTTTTGAATCTGGAGCTTGTCATCCAGACCTTGTTTTAAAAGACATAATTCATCATCTTTACCCAGAATTAGTCAAATCATATAAACCAACTTATTTCTTACCCTTAAATGATTGAAATTAGAAATTACAGAGGCTTTTTCATCTTCCTAATTGGATTGTTATTCCTGTGTATTATTTTTAATTTAAGTCTTGGTTCAGTTGATATTCCCCTTTGGGAAGCAATCAAAATTACGCTGGGCTACCCAACAACAAAGCCAACTTTTGAATACATACTTTTGGACTATAGGATTCCCAAAGCAATAACAGCAATACTTACAGGTGGAAGTTTAGGCGTTTGTGGGCTAATGATGCAGACTTACTTCAGAAACCCTTTGGCTGGCCCCTATGTCCTCGGAATCAGCTCTGGAGCAAGTCTAGGAGTTGCTTTACTTATCATGGGAAGTTCAGTCTTTGGAAGTTGGTTTGCCTCTGGAGAATTAGGGTTTCGATTGGCAATCATGATTGCTGCAAGCTTAGGTAGTTTGGGAGTATTTAGTGTAATTCTTTTAGCATCAATAAGACTAAACAACAGTACTTCTCTTTTAATCTTAGGGTTAATGTTTGGGAGTTTTACAGCCGCAATTGTAAATATTTTAATGTTTTTTGGAAGTAAAGAAGCCTTGCAAAAATATATCTTTTGGTCTTTTGGAAGCTTGGGTAATATTAATACTTCTGAATTAAAAATACTAAGTTCTGTAATTTTCATAGGACTTGTCATGGCTGTTTTTGCAATTAAAAACCTCAACAGCTTACTTCTGGGTGAAAAATATGCCCAGTCGCTCGGGGTATCTCTTAAAAGAAGTCGGTATTTAATTGTATTCTCTAGTAGTTTATTGGCTGGAGCAACAACTGCTTTTATTGGCCCAATAGGGTTTATTGGTCTAGCGGCTCCTCATTTAATTCGCCTTTTAATTCCTTCTACCCGTGACCATAAAATCATTTTACCAGCGGTATTTTTAGGTGGCGCATTGCTGCTCTTGGTTTGCGATTCTATTGCTCAAATACCCGGTAGCGCATCTATTTTACCAATTAATGGAATAACTTCTTTAATTGGAGCCCCCTTAATTATTTTACTCATTTTACGCCAACGAAAATAAGTTATGATAGCACTCAACAAACTTACTACGGGCTATATTTCTGAAGAAATCTCTAAGGATCTTGATTTAACAATCGAGAAAGGTACTTTAGTTGGAGTTTTGGGGAGTAATGGAATTGGAAAAAGTACGCTCCTTAAAACGTTAGCAGGATTTGAAAATCCATTGAATGGAACTATAACAATCGACGGGAAAGACATCCATGAAATGAGCCCAATTGACAGAGCAAAAAATCTGAGTATTGTTTTGACCGAAAGATCCTTATCTGGAGACCTTTTAGGTAAAGAAGTAATACAACTAGGAAGACAACCCTACACCAATTGGATTGGTTCTCAAAAAGCAAAAGATCGAGAGCTAGTTTCTGAAACTATTGAGCAAATGAATATTGGTGCACTTGCTGACCGAAAGCTAAAGACAATGAGTGATGGTGAAATTCAAAAAATTCTTCTGGCGCGAGCACTAGCACAAAATACAACAATTGTTTTGTTAGATGAACCCAGTGCTCATTTGGATTTGTACAACAAAGCTTTATTATTTCAACAAATCAAAAAAATTGTCTCACTAGAACAAAAGACCATACTATTTACGAGTCATGATCTTAATAGTGCAATCCAAATATGTGATAAAATTTTACTGCTTTTGGCAGATAGATGGGAGTTTGGTACTTCTGATGAATTGATTCAAAGAGGAGTTTTTCAAACTGTTTTCCCTAAAGAAACTGTTGGATTTGATCCACTTCAGAAGCAATTTAAAATCTGTATTTAATTTATTTTGTTAAATACATTTTACGCCTAGCATATAAGTCATAAAACTGGTCATCTTTTAAGCTATCAATAAACAGAATACTCTCTCCTGTACTTTTCATTTCCGGTCCAAGCTGTTTATTTACATTATGGAATTTATCAAATGAAAATACAGGCTGTTTAATAGCATAACCTTCTAGTTGAGGGTTAAAATTAAAATCTTTAACCTTCTTTTCGCCTAACATTACTTTGGTTGCATAGTTAACGTAAGGTTCTTTGTACGCCTTTGCTATAAAAGGAACCGTTCGTGATGCTCTAGGATTCGCTTCTATGATAAATACTTTATCGTTTTTGATTGCAAATTGAATGTTGATTAGTCCAACCGTTTTTAATTCTTTAGCAATTTTAACGGTATGGTCTTTAATTTGTTGAATAACAAATTCTCCTAAGTTAAATACTGGAAGGGTTGCATTAGAATCTCCCGAGTGAATTCCACAAGGTTCGATATGCTCCATAATTCCAATAATATAAACATCTTCTCCATCACAAATAGCATCTGCTTCAGCCTCTACAGCACCTTCAAGGTAATGATCTAAAAGGAGTTTGTTGTTTGGTATTTTACGTAGCAAGTCTACAACATGAGTTTCTAACTCTTCTTTATTAATTACAATTTTCATTCCCTGACCACCAAGTACATAAGAAGGTCTAACTAAAATAGGGAAATCTAATTCATCAGCTAGAGCTAGAGCTTCTTCAGCATTTTCTGCAACTCCAAAATCTGGATAAGGGATGTTGTTTTCTTTTAAAAGCGTAGAAAAACTTCCACGATCTTCTGCTAAATCAAGCGCTTGAAAACTAGTTCCTATTATCTTTATTCCATAACGTTCTAGCTTTTCAGCTAATTTTAATGCGGTTTGTCCCCCTAATTGAACGATAACGCCTTCGGGTTTTTCGTGTTGGATGATGTCGTAAATATGTTCCCAAAAAACAGGTTCAAAATATAATTTATCTGCAACATCAAAATCGGTAGAAACAGTTTCAGGGTTACAGTTAATCATAATTGTCTCATAGCCACATTCTGAAGCTGCTAAAACTCCATGGACACAACAATAATCGAATTCAATTCCTTGGCCTATTCTGTTAGGCCCTGAACCTAGGACTACTATTTTTTTACGATCCGAAACTATACTCTCATTATCACTAAAAGGGTCTTGATCTTTTAGTTGCATCTTTTCTTCAAAAGTAGAATAGTAGTAAGGTGTTTTTGCAGAAAACTCTGCAGCACAGGTATCAACTAATTTATATACTCTTTGAATTCCAAGTTTGGAGCGGCAGTTATAAACTTCGCTTTCCATGCAGTCGAGCATATGTGCAATTTGTCTATCTGCAAATCCTTTTTGCTTTGCCTCTAACAACAGGGGCTTATCGATAGTATCTATAGAGTAATTAGAAATCTCTTTCTCCAAAGCATATAACTCCTCGTATTGTCTCAAAAACCATAAATCAATTTTTGTAATTTCATGAATTCGACTCAACGGTATTCCCATTTGGATTGCATCGTAAATAACAAATACTCGATCCCAACTGGCGTATGTAAGTTTAGATATAATTTGATCATAATCGGTATATCCTTTTCCGTCAGCTCCCAATCCATTTCGCTTAATCTCTAGAGACTGTGTTGCTTTGTGAAGGGCTTCTTGAAATGATCTACCAATTCCCATTACTTCTCCTACGGACTTCATTTGAAGACCAAGTGTTCTGTCAGATCCTTCAAATTTATCAAAGTTCCAACGTGGTATTTTAACAATTACATAATCAACTGTGGGTTCAAAAAGAGCCGAAGTTGACTTGGTAATTTGATTTTCTAATTCATCTAAAGAATAACCGATTGCTAATTTAGCTGCTATTTTGGCAATAGGATATCCAGTAGCTTTAGATGCTAAAGCTGAAGATCTAGAAACCCTTGGGTTAATTTCAATAGCAATTATATCTTCGTTCTCATCTGGACTAACAGCAAACTGAACATTACATCCACCTGCAAAATCTCCAATGCTGCGCATCATTTTAATCGCCATATCACGCATACGTTGATAGGTAGTGTCTGATAATGTCATTGCAGGAGCAACTGTTATGGAATCTCCGGTATGAATTCCCATAGGATCCATATTTTCAATTGTACAGATAATTACAACATTATCGTTTTTATCACGAAGTAATTCTAACTCGTATTCTTTCCATCCAACTAATGCTTTATCAATAAGCACTTCATGAATAGGAGAGGCTTCTAGACCTCTGGTCAAAAGCTCATCAAACTCCTCTGCATTATGAACAAAAGCAGCTCCTGTACCTCCTAAAGTAAATGAAGGTCGAATTACTACTGGGAAACCAAATTTTTGTATGATTTCTTTTCCTTTCAAAAACGAAGTTGCTGTTTCTGCTGGGGCAACAGGGATGCCTATTTTTTTAAGCAATTGTTTAAATTGCTCTCTATCTTCTGTAATATTAATTGCGTCAATGTCAACACCTATAAGCTCTACATCAAAATCTTTCCAAATACCTTTTTCATCAGCCTCAATACATAAATTTAATGCAGTTTGTCCTCCCATGGTAGGAAGGACCGCATCAATATCGTGCTTCTTCAAAATCTCTAAAATCGATTTTGTAGTCAACGGTTTGAGATACACATGATCTGCCATGGTAGGGTCAGTCATAATGGTAGCAGGGTTAGAGTTGATTAATACAGTTGTAATTCCGTCATCTCTTAGAGAACGAAGTGCTTGTGTTCCTGCATAATCAAATTCACATGCTTGACCAATAATAATTGGGCCTGATCCGATGATAAGGACTGTTTTAAGGTGGTGTTTTTTAGGCATTGGCTATGATAGTTAAATAGTATAAAAAAAAAAGGTGTTACTTATAAAAGTAACACCTTAAATTTAAATGATTTGATTCATTATTTTTTATGTCTTGGCTCAGAAGATACAGATATTTTTTTACGTCCTTTAGCTCTACGACTTGCTAAAACTTTGCGTCCATTAGCCGAAGCCATACGATCACGAAATCCGTGTTTGTTTCTTCTTTTTCTCTTCGAGGGTTGAAATGTTCTTTTCATAAAATATAAGTTTGAATAAAGACTTATGTCTTGCTTTCCAAAGTGTGAGCAAATATACGATAAGTTTTATTTTAGACAAGTGTTTTTAAAAAACAATCTTTTAAAATTTTAAAAAAAAAACACGACATTAAACACATCTAAGAGAATTGCATTCATAACCCAAAAATCACTTAAACATAACCCCTTAAAATAAGCTTATAACTGTTGTCGTGCTTTATTCATCCTTAGTGATTAGTTTTTCTTAACTTTGACAAAAATCATTAAAGCATGTTCCCTAAGATTATAAAACTCATTCTTGCTGCGCTCACAACAGCATATAGTATTTACCAATTTATAGAAGGATCCATTGGTAATGGTATTTTTCTTCTGCTAATTGCAGGTATGTTTATTTTACTTTATTACAAAAATGAGTTTATACTCCTTGCTTTTTTTCAATTGAGAAAGCAAAATTTTGAAGGTACTTTAAAATGGCTCAATCGAATTTCAAATCCGGAGCAGAGTTTGGTAAGAAAACAACAAGGTTATTTCAATTATTTACATGGTATTATTCTTTCACAAACGAACCTTACCAAAGCAGAAAAATATTTCAAAAAGGCCATAGAATTAGGTTTATCAATGGACACCGATTTGGCAATGGCTAACTTGAGTCTCTCAGGAATTTACATGCAAAAAAGAAGAAAAAGAGAAGCTAATCTTTTACTTAACAAAGCAAAAAAGCTCGATACCCAAGGGGTTTTAAGCGGTCAGATTAAGCAAATGCAACAACAAATGAAACGAATCTAAGGACCAACCTTAACGTTCTGTGGAATTTTAATGTAATACAGTTTTCTTGACTTATTATTCAGATGATTTTGAAGAAGCCAGGGATTGTGGATTTTGATTTGTTTATAATTAACCCCCATATTCTTTGCGAAACTTGCAATATTAGTGATTGCAGTATCTACCTCGACTTTATAAACAGGAATTACGTTATATAAATCTTGATTCTCAAAAACAAATCCATATTTCGAAGGGTTTGATAGGATTTCTTTAGTTGCCAGAATCCGAAAAACATAACGTTTAGTTTCTCTATTAAGTAATAGGTCGTAATACGAATCGACTTGTTGCATTTTAAGCAACCTGTCTATGCCAGAAATTCCTCTGTTATAGGAAGCGGCTGCTAGTGTCCAAGAGCCTAATCTATTTTTCGCCTTTTTCAAATAAGCACAAGCTACACGAGTAGAAAACTCAATATTATAGCGTTCATCTACATTTGTGTTTACTTCAAGTCCCATTTCACGTGCTGTTGTTTTTAGAATCTGCCAAAAACCTTTAGCTCCAGCTGGTGAATTTACGTTTTCAAGACCACTTTCAATCACAGCTAGGTATTTGAAATCATTTGGAATACCTTCCTCTTCTAGAATTCGTTCGATTAACGGGAAATACTTATTACTGCGTTTAATCATCAACATCATATTCGACTGCCAGTACGTATTAACTAATAACTCCTTATCCATTCGTTCGTGAAGGTCTGGATCTTCTAGAGACACTGTTTCTCCTGCAAAAGTATATTCAGATGCAATATCTAAGGCATAAACCTTAGAAGGTTCAATCATTCCGTAAGATTTGAAAGCACTTTTACTTTTCAGCAAACTTGAACTGAATAGCATCAAAGCACTTATTATAAGAAGTGATCCAATAAAAATTTTATTTTTAATTTTCATCTGTATTTATTGAGATAATATTTTAGGTAATTCACTATTAAACCATTGTGATTTTGCTAAAATCATTGCATGTGTTCCGTTTTGTAAGGTATGAAGATGCCGCGTTTTTATTATATTTTTAAACGGAAATATCGTGTCTTTATCTCCCTGGATATGAATAATCTCAGAATCAAAGACTTCCTGTTTCCAATTAACCAAAGTATGAACTGCCCATTTTAAGTAATCTGGATTGCGTTCCGATAAATACTTTTGATATAAATCTACTTTGCGCTCAACTGAAGTACCAAAAACAAAAAGGGCTAAACTTTCTAGATTTTTAATCCACTGAGTAGGTAATAGTTTATGTGCATTTGTTTTTTTTGAAAAAGTCATTGAGAAAGGAAACTCTTTATTCGACTTAACACTAGAAACAATAACTACCTTATGACATTTAATGTGCTTTGCCATTTCCTGAACTAAAACTCCTCCAAAAGAAACCCCTAATAAAATAGGCTCTTGATGCGCAACTCGTTCACACATTCTCACTGCATAACTTTCTATTGACTCTTCAGGTTCTGGGGTAATCCAAGACAAGTAAATTACCTTAAAAGAAGCTGACAAATCTATAAACTCAAATATCTTTGGACTTGCTGCCATTCCAGGCATTAGATATAAACCTCGTTTCATACTTTTATTTTCTCTGTGATCTTTCATTAGTAATTAATTAACAAATAATTCGTATCTTTGAACTCCGTTTAAGAAATCATGGTAAAAACATCTTTTACCTTTTATTTCAAATTGTAAACAAACTTTGGCCTTTAAATTTTGAATTTAACTAAATCAACAGACATGAGTCAACTTACCCTCGAAAATAATGAATTTTTACGTCAATTTGAAGTTGTTGCAAATGGATCTATGGCACGAATTGAATATGCTGAGCAAGAACGTAAGATTTTTCTTACCAAGTTAATTGTTCCTGAAAATATTGATTCGGCTGCTTTCAAAGATGAATTCATTAGAACTGTACTTGATTTTGTTGCTGAAAAAAACATGAGAGTTGTTCCTACAAGTCCTGAAATAGCTGGTTTTCTAAGAAAGAATAAAAGCTATAAAGATCTTTTACCAGTAGGAATTAAGTTATAATAGACTAATTCTCACAAAACCTTCTTCGTCAATTTCCTTTAATTCTGCATTACGCAAAGTATTAACTAAACTTGGATTCCAAGGCATTCTTACTTTAACATAATTGTCTGTAAACCCAGTTATATAACCCATTTTATTTTCTCCTTCAAAAAGAACAACTCTTGACGTTCTTAATTGAGAGGTGTAAAAATGATGTCTTTTCTTTACCGAAAGACCGCGTAACATTTTACTGCGTTTTGCTCTGACTTGCTTAGAAACAATTTTTTCCATTGATGCTGCTGCTGTATTTGGTCTTTCTGAATATGAAAAAACATGTAAATACGAAATATCCAGATCTACTAAAAAAGCATATGTCTTTAAAAACTCCTCTTCGGTTTCTCCAGGAAAGCCAACAATTACATCAACTCCAATACATGCATTTGGCATTGCTTCTTTTATAGCCCTTACACGATCTATATATAGTTGAGATAAGTAACGGCGGCGCATTTTTTTGAGAATAACATCACTACCACTCTGAAGCGGAACATGGAAGTGGGGAACAAAAGCATTGCTTTTGCCTACAAATTCAATTGTTTCGTCTTTTAATAAATTAGGCTCTATTGACGAAATTCGAATGCGACTAATCCCTTCCACTCTGTCCAAAGCTTTTACAAGATCAAGGAAAGTATGTTCGTGTTTTTTAGTTCCAAATTCTCCTTTTCCGAAATCACCAATATTAACTCCGGTCAAAACAATTTCTTTAATGTCTTGGGCTGCAATTTTTTTAGCATTCTCAATTACATTCTTTAAGTCATCGCTTCTAGAGATTCCACGTGCTAATGGAATTGTGCAATAGGTACATTTATAATCGCACCCATCTTGAACCTTCAAAAAAGCACGTGTGCGGTCACTTGTAGAAAAACTACTGATATATTGAGTTACAGAATCTATTTCGCAAGAATGTATGGCACTAATTTCTTTTTTAGTTAAATCATCTAGATATTGTGTTAGCTTGAATTTTTCTGAAGCACCCAAAACCAAATCCACTCCAGTAACATTAGCCAAATCTTTGGGCTGTAACTGCGCATAACATCCAATAGCTGCAACGAAGGCATCCTGATTTTGACGCAAAACTTTTGCAACCAAAGCTTTGAAACGCTTGTCTGCATTTTCAGTAACAGAGCATGTATTAATAACATACACATCGGCAGAATCTTCAAAAGCAACACGTTGATAATGTTCTTCCGAAAAGTCACGCGCTATTGAAGCTGTTTCAGAAAAGTTAAGTTTACAACCTAACGTATGAAAAGCAACGCGAGTTTTTTTTACTAGCATCGAGGGATTGGGAGTCAATGAATCCAATATATATATATAAAAGGTTATTTTTGAAGCAAATATACTACTTTGATTTCCAAGTTCCATAGCAAGTTCAACTTCCAACTTCTAAGCAAGATTTTGCCTTTACTTTATCTGTTGCTTTATGGTTGTGCCTCAGAAACATCAACTAATAATCATGATGTCTTTAGGTATAATGAATTTAGAAACATCACCTCCTTAGATCCAGCCTTCGCAAGAAATCCACAGAATATATGGCCAATACAGCAGCTTTTTAATGGTTTGGTTCAATTAGATGATTCATTAAATATAATACCGGAAATTGCTAAATCATGGAATATCAGTGCAGATGGAAAAAAATACACTTTTAAACTTCGGGAAGATGTTTACTTCCATGAGTCCCCTGTTTTTGGAGAATCCATGACTCGAACAGTCAACGCAGAGGATTTTGTTTATAGTTTTGACAGATTAAAAGATGAAAAAACAGGTTCCCCTGGTGGTTGGGTTCTCAAAAATGTCGCGGGTTACAAGGCCATAAATGACCACTCACTCTTAATTGAACTAAAGCAACCGTTTCCTGCTTTTTTAGGGTTACTAACCATGCGCTATTGCTCGGTTGTTCCTGTAGAAGGAATATTGTTTTTTAATGAGGATTTTCGCTCAAACCCCATAGGAACTGGACCTTTCAAGTTTAAAAAATGGGAAGAGGATGTAAAACTCGTTCTTCGGAAAAATAACCGCTATTTTGAGCAGGATGAAAACGGAGATCAACTCCCCTATTTAGAGGCAATAGCGATTAGTTTTTTGCCTGACATTCAAAGTGAATTCATGTTGTTTATTCAAGGTAAGTTTGATTTTTTAAACTCTTTAGACACCTCTTACAAAGATGATTTACTTACCCCTTTAGGAGAACTTCAAAAAAAATATAAAGGTGTTATTGATATGGAAAAAGGGCCTTATTTAAATACAGAATACATCGGTTTTTACCTAGACTCAGATAACAAAGCGATACAGTCTCAAAAAATAAGGAAGGCAATGAATATTGGATTTGATCGTGAAAAAATGATTTTATTTTTACGAAACACAATTGGATTTCCAGCTTTTCAAGGCTTTATACCGAAAGGGCTTCCGGGTCATGGAAATCAAAACCTCAGCAAGTATGATCCACAGTTAGCACGAACCTTAGTCCTAGAATTTATTGAAGAATACAACGAACAACCCAAGATTAGAATGGCGACTGATGTGAATTATCTCGATATATGCGAATACTTACAACGAGCCTATCAAAACATTGGAATCGATGTTACCATTGACCTTATGCCTACGGCAACTTTACGTCAGGCAAAAAGTTCAGGTAATTTAGAAAGCTTTAGAGCGAGTTGGATTGCAGATTATCCTGATGCCGAGAATTATTTATCTCTGTTTTATTCAAAAAACTTTTCGCCCGAGGGACCCAACTATACACATTTTAAAAGTATTGAAATTGATCGTCTATATCAAAAAACCATGCTGGTATCAGACCCGGAAGAACGAACCTTGTTGTATGAGAAGATGGATGAATTATTGATGTCAAAATACCCCGTAATACCTTTGTATTATGATCAAGCAATTCGATTTACACGGAAAAATATGAATGGATTAGAAATGAATGCAATTAACTTATTGAATTTAAAAAGGGTATATAAAACCCAGGACTAGCTGTCTTTTCTCCAAACAGCAGTGGTGTCAAAAATTGTTTCAAGAATTTGAATATCATGATCCGTTAATTTGCTCCCTTTACGTTCCATCATTGCATTATTGGACTCCATTGCTTTTGCAAAAGCATAGGTCTGAAATCCTTGAGCACCACCATAACTATAACTAGGTATAAAGGTCCTTGGAAAACCTGTCCCAAAAACATTAGAATTGACACCAATTAAAGTGGCGGTATTAAACATGGAGTGAATTCCACAACGACTATAATCACCCATCAGAAGTCCACAAAACTGCAATTCTGTTTTAGCAAAGTTCTCGGTAACGTAATTCCATATTCTAATTTTACTGTAGTTGTTTTTAAGATTAGATGCATCGGTGGCAGCACCAATGTTGCACCATTCTCCAATTACAGCGTTCCCTAAGAAACCATCGTGTCCTTTGTTAGAATTTCCTAGAAATAGTACATTATTCAATTCGCCTCCAACTTTAGCGTTTGGACCTATAGTAGTTCCTCCATATATTTTAGCTCCCATCTTAACTACAGAGTTTTCGCAAATTGCTAGTGGACCCCGCAGCATTGATCCTTCCATTATCTGAGCGTCTGCTCCAATGTATATTGGTCCTTCGGAAGCATTTAGTATGGTGCAAAAAACTCTAGCTCCCGGCTCAACAAATACTTGATCTGGATTAATAACTCGATTTGTATCATCTAAAACTTGTGATATTCTATCTTTAGTAAGCCTCTTGAAATCTTGTACTAAAACTTCAGCATTATGAACAAAAAGATCCGAACAGTTTTTAATTTGAATCAGTTCTTGATCGACATCAATTTCATTAAAACCAGAAGTATCTGAAGGAAGAATGAAATTCGTAGTGCAAAAAGCTAAGGGATTAGAATCAAAAATCAATACTTGGTTTTCTTTCAAGTTTTTAACCTGAATAGCTAAAGATCTTGTCGGAATATAGGTTGGGTTTATGAAGTAATTTAAATCTGCATTATGCAATGGATATTTAGAAGACAAATAATTTTGTGTAGCAAAAGAACATTCTTGCCCCAGAAAAGCTTCCCATTTCTCTCTCAGGGTATCAATACCTATGCGAAGCTCAGCAACTGGACGTATATAAGTAAAAGGCAATAACTGAGAACGTTCTGGCCCGTCAAATAAAATAGCATTGAATTGTTTTGACATAAAATTAATTATCCCCAAGGGTGTTTAACTTATATTAATAGTTACGGTTCAAATTTATGAATTTTTTAAAGATTAGCCCACTTCAAAAAAAATCAAAAAAAAAGCTATCCAAATAAATGGACAGCTGTATGTGGTATAAGAATAAAAATTACTTTTTAAACTTAGAGTATTTGTTTTTGAACTTGTCAATTCTACCAGCAGTATCAACCAATTTAGTTTTACCTGTATAGAAAGGGTGAGATGTTCTTGAGATTTCAAGTTTAATTAAAGGATATTCAACACCGTCAACTTCAAGAGTTTCTTTAGAGTTTACTGTTGACTTCGTTAGAAAGACATCTTCGTTAGACATGTCCTTAAAAGCTACTAGTCTATAATTTTCTGGATGTATACCTGCTTTCATGAATTTTATTTTTAAAACGTTTGCAAATGTAATAGTTTTTTCTAAATTTAACCAACTTAAATCATCAAATAATTGAAACCAAATATTATGAAAGATCAAAATCTTGAACTAAAAAACCACATTCTTCAATACGGATCAATACTAGGGGGTATCTCTGTTATCTTCGGACTCATGCTTTACTCTTTAGAAATGCATTATCAAAACGACACAAATGCTACCATCGTAAGCCTTGTAATAACTATTGGTGTTATTGCTTTTGCTCAATTCAACTACCGCAAAGATAATTATGGCTTTCTATCTCTTTCTCAAGGGATAAAAATTGGTTTAGGAATGGCAGCAATTTCAGGAATTATTAATGTTCTATACTTTTTGGTTCTTTCTAATGTTATTGATCCAGAAATGATGAACAAGGCAACTGAGGTAGGAATGAATGAGTTTTTAGATCAAAATCCTGAAGCAAGTGAAGAACTTATTGAACAAGTAAAAGATATGCAAGAAAGCTTTACTGGACCATTAATCAGTAGTAGTGTGATAATTATATTTAGTCTTCTTACCGGTTTAGTTGTTTCCTTAGTTACAGGACTTTTCCTAAAGCGAAACCGTCCGGAATAAGCTTATAATTTTGTACCTTTGAGTACGTTATTTATGCTATGAATCTATCCATCATTATACCGCTTCTCAACGAAGCAGAATCTCTACCTGAACTTCACCAGTGGATTCTTGACGAATTGAAATCAACTAATTTGTCTTTTGAACTTATTTTTATAGACGATGGAAGCTCTGACAATTCATGGGAAGAAATTAAAAAGCTGCATCAATCCCATAGCTCAACCTATGGGATTCGTTTTTCAAAGAATTTTGGAAAATCACAAGCGCTTCATGCGGGTTTTGCTGAAGCTTCTGGAGATGTAGTTGTTACTTTAGATGCAGATTTACAAGATGCACCAAGCGAAATCCCCAATTTATATCAACGCATTGTAGCGGAAGACTTGGATATGATTTCGGGATGGAAAAAGAAACGTTATGATTCTCTTTTCTTTAAAAATATACCTTCAAAATTATTCAACTGGGCAGCACGTCGCAGTTCTGGAATATATTTACATGATTTTAATTGCGGAATTAAAGCCTATAAGCGGGATGTAATCAAAACCGTAGAGGTTTATGGCGAAATGCATCGATACATTCCAGTTTTGGCAGCTCATGCTGGATTTACTAAAATTGGTGAACAAATTGTTCAACATCAAGCTAGAAAATACGGAGTTACTAAATTTGGTTGGATTCGTTTTGTAAATGGATTTCTAGATTTAATTACACTGAGTTTTTTGAATAAGTTTGGTAAACGTCCCATGCACTTCTTTGGCTTCTGGGGATCGCTTATGTTTTTAATTGGTTTTGGAGCGGCATTTTATCTCGGTATTGATAAATTATATCTTGACCCAGACGGTCGCCTAATTACGCAACGCCCCGAATTTTTCATTGCACTAACCACCATGATTCTTGGAACACAATTTTTTGTTGCAGGATTTTTAGGAGAACTGTGGGCAAAACAAAAGAATCAAAAGCGCTACACCATTAAGAAAAGATTAAAAGCACTTTAATGAGTTTCGATGAAAAAGCAAACTCTTGGCTAAAAAAGCCCTTTGATACTGACACCCAAGAAGCAGTTAAATCTCTATTTGATAAACCGAGAGAACTAGAAGATGCTTTTTATAAAGACCTTGAATTTGGGACTGGTGGAATTAGAGGAATTATGGGGGTTGGAACCAATCGTATCAATAAGTATACGCTTGGAAAAAGCACACAAGGTCTTTCTTTTTACTTAAAAAAAATATTCTCTACAGAGACAATCAAAGTTGTAATTGCTTATGATTGCAGGCACAACAGCAAGAAATTTGCACAAACAGTTTCCAATGTTTTTTCGGCAAACGGAATTGAAGTTTGTCTTTTTTCTGACTTACGCCCTACTCCAGAATTATCTTTTGCAGTACGTTATTTAAAAGCGCATTGTGGTATTGTTTTGACAGCTTCGCATAACCCTTCACAATATAATGGATATAAGGTTTACTGGAAAGATGGTGGTCAAATTGTCCCTCCGCAAGACAAAGAAATAATTTCCGAGATTAATAAAATAGATTTTGATTCAATTAACTTTAAAGCTGATTCATCAAAAATAAAATTGATTGATAAAGAAATTGATGATGCTTTTTGTGAAACTGCAGTTCAAATTAGTAAAACTTCCAGAAAGTCGAAGTTAGATTTATCTGTTGTTTTCACTTCGCTTCACGGAACAGCAATTACACTAATGCCTCGAGTATTTGAAGCCGCAGGTTACTCTCAATTTCATAGCATCAAAGAACAAGAAGTTCCCGATGGAAACTTCCCCACTGTTAAGTCACCAAATCCTGAAGAGCGGGAGGCTTTTACACTAGGGCTTAAAAAAGCTAAAGAACTTCAAGCCGATTTATTAATTGGCACAGATCCTGACGCAGATCGCTTTGGAATTGCAGTTAAAAACACATCGGGTGACTTTGAGCTTCTCAACGGAAATCAGACCATGTTAGTGTTGACTCGACATCTACTAGAACAATATCCCGAAGCTTTAACCCAAAAGCATTTTATTGGCTCTACTATAGTTTCGTCCCCAGTGATGATAAATTTAGCAGCACACTTTGGGGTTGAATGTAAATTAGGATTAACCGGCTTTAAGTGGATTGCTAAAATGATTGAAGATTTTCCTGACAAAACCTTTATAGCTGGTGGAGAAGAAAGCTACGGATACATGGTCGGAAATAAAGTTAGAGATAAAGATGCCATTACTTCTGCTTTGCTGGCTGCAGAAATTGCTGCTACTCAAAAAAACTTAGGAAGTTCTTTTTACGAATACCTTATTGACAGCTATTTAAAATTTGGATTGTATCACGAAGAGCTTGTGTCAATAACAAAAGAAGGAAGAGCTGGTTTTGAAGAAATTCAACAAATTATGAACGATTTTAGAAACAACACCCCCAAGTCTATTGCAGATATTGAGATTGATAAAATTGATGATTACGGTAAGCAAATTCAACTATCATTAAATGGGGGGAAAGAAAAGCTTCCCTACCCTAAATCAGATGTAATTGACTTTACTTTAGTAGATGGAAGTAAAATTGCAATACGACCTAGTGGTACAGAACCCAAAATAAAATTTTACTTTAGCGTAAATACAACCTTAGAATCCATTAACGATTACACAGAAACTAAAAAAAAACTGGCAAGTAAATGTCAAAAAATAATACAAAGCCTAGGCATATAAATGAACTACTTTAAAAAAATATTACTCTTCGCATTACCTTACAAAAGGTTTGCTTTTTTGAATATATTTTTCAATGCTCTTTATGCTCTATTTAGTGCGCTATCTTTTGTTGCATTAATTCCGATGCTTAATGTCTTGTTCGAAAAAACACCCACGGTTGATAAAGAGCCTATTTACACTGGAATTTTAAACCTTAAAAGCTATATAACCGATACTATAAATTTTAGAGTTGGATCAACGCTAGAGGAAAATCCTTTAGGTGCATTATCACTTGCTATTGCATTAATTTTAGTTTTATTCTTCCTGAAGAATTTTTTCAACTACTTAGCCATGTTTTTCATTACTTTTTTACGTAATGGGATTTTAAAAGATCTCCGTAATTCTATGTATGTTAAAATATTAGGACAACCTGTATCCTATTTTACAGAAAAGAAAAAAGGGGATACTCTAGCCCGAATAACATCGGATGTACTTGAAATTCAGCACTCCTTTTTATCAATAATGGAGTTAATTGTAAGAGAGCCATTGACCATAATCTTTACGTTGACGGTTATGTTCAGCATGAATGTGAAGTTATCCATTTTTGTTCTCACTTTTATTCCTATTTCTGGATTCATTATATCTTCGATTGGTAAATCGTTGAAAAAATATTCTCAAAATATTCAAAAAGAACTAGGAGAATTTCTCTCTATTGTAGAAGAATCTCTAGGAGGACTAAACATCATTAAGGCCTTTAGTGCTGAAGGGAAGTTCACCTCAAAGTTTTTTGAATCAACTTCAAAATTCTTTAGTTTCTCGAACAAGTTGTTAAACAGACAAAACCTAGCATCTCCATTAAGTGAATTTATGGGTATTGGTGTCATAGGAGGTTTGCTTTGGTTTGGCGGATCCATGGTGATGGTCGACAAAACCCTTGATGGAACAACATTTATTGTATTCATTACTTTAGCCTATAACATTCTAACTCCGGCCAAAGCGATAAGTAAGGCTTCTTATGCTGTAAAAAAAGGGAACGCAGCAGCCGAACGTGTTCTAGAAATACTGGAGGCTCCAAACGAACTCGTTGACCATCCTGAAGCTAAAAACATAGAAGGATTCAATACAGCAGTTGAATTTAAAGAAATAGATTTTAAATACGAAAAAAATCCAGTGCTCAAAGAATTTTCATTAAACCTTAAAAAAGGACAAACGATAGCTCTAGTTGGTCAGTCTGGAAGTGGTAAAACTACTGTGGCTAATTTACTGAATCGTTTTTATGACGTTCAACAAGGAACTATCTGTATCGATGGAATGGACATAAAAGAGCTTACTGCCCAGTCCCTACGTAAATTAATAGGTGTAGTAACTCAAGATTCTATCTTATTTAATGACAGTGTAATAAACAACTTATTGATCGGGAAAGCAAATGCCACCGAAGAAGAGGTTATAAAAGCAGCAAAAATTGCCAATGCACACGAATTTATTGTTACCCTACCCTTTGGATACCAAACTAACATTGGTGATCAAGGAAACAAGTTGTCAGGTGGTCAGAAGCAACGTTTATCAATAGCTCGAGCTGTTCTTAAAAATCCACCCATAATGGTCTTAGATGAAGCAACATCAGCTTTAGATACAGAGTCAGAAAAATTAGTTCAAGAGGCTTTAGAAAACCTCATGACCAACAGAACATCTTTGGTCATTGCACACAGACTATCTACAATTCAGAAAGCAGATCAAATCGTAGTTATGCAAGATGGAAGGATCATTGAAATGGGAACCCATGCAGAATTAATAAAAAACAAAAGCACCTACAAGAAGCTTGTTGAAATGCAATCCCTCTAGTAGTCCGACACCATTTGTTTTGAATAAAAAAAGGTACAAAGCCCCCTTATTCAATTCAATTAAACTATTTCGTAAATTTAGAGTCCTAGCTATAAACACTTTTACTTGGAAGAGCAAACTATTTTAGTACATGCCTTGCAAAATCCTAAAACGCAAGAAGCAGGATTTAAGACCTTAATTAAGGAATATCAACAACCTTTATATTGGCATATTCGTAAAATTGTTTTTGATCATGAAGATGCAGATGATGTATTACAAAACACGTACATCAAAATATTTAAAAACATCAAAAAGTTTAGGGGTGAAAGCAAACTATTTACTTGGATGTTTCGGATTGCAACTAATGAAGCTTTGACTTTTATAACACAAAAATCGAAAAAACTTGGGCTTTCAATTAATGAATATAATGAGAATCAGATAAATCAATTAGAAGCTGATGTGTTTTTTGAGGGAGATGTTATCGCTCAAAAACTTCAATTTGCAGTAGCAAAATTACCCGAAAAACAGCGTCTTGTGTTTAACCTTAAATATTTTGAAGAATTGAAATATGAAGAGATTTCTGAAATACTAGAAACAAGTGTCGGAGGATTAAAAGCGTCTTATCATCATGCAGTAAAAAAAATAAAGAATGAACTCGAAAAATAAGCATAACGGATATAAAGTTCCAGAAGGCTACTTTCAGAAGCAAAGCAATCTGCTAGATGAACTGGTTTCTATTTCAGGGGTCGAATTTAGCTACAAAGTACCTGAAGGGTATTTTGAGCAATCAGAAAAAAATCTTTTAAAACTCATCACAAAGAGGCCCAAAAACAAAATAATCCAGCTAATACCTTATGCAGCTTTAATTGCAGCTTGCTTAATAATGATTCTATTACTAAATAATCCGCCAGAAGAAATTAACAGCAACGCGTTTGTTGAAAGTTATTTAGAAGAACAAGAAAATAATTTAACCACAAATGAATTACTTGAACTCATATCAATCGATGAAATTATTTTTAAATCAATTGTATTCGAAGATTTCAGTTCCGAAACTATATTCGAATTACAACAAGCTTATGATCCTGACTTTAACCTAATATACGAAGACTATGATGATTAAAAACGCACAACTTTACCTCCTATTATTACTAATAAGCACTAGTGTATGGGGACAAACAAAAGAAAAGAGAATGAGTTTCGAGCGTCTAAAAGCGTTGAAAATAAATTACATTATTGAACAAGTAGATCTAAATACAGAAGAAGAATCTTTTGTCTGGAGTGCTTTCGATAAATACGAAAAAACAGTTTATATAAAATATAATAAAAAAATGAAGTCTTTAAGATACAAGACATTCAAAAATCTAGATGAACTGTCCGAGGAGAAAGCAGTAGAAGCCCTAGATTCATTAATTCATTTTAGAGCTCAAAAAGAACTACAGGACCGAGAGTTTATGAAAGTTCTTAGAAGTAGGCTGACTGCAAAACAAGTTGTTGAAATCCATGTTGCTGAAGAAAAATTTCAAAGAAAAATGGTACATCATTCAAGAAATAAAAAAAACATACCATAAAATGCATCCAGCTCAAAAGGGAGACGTAAATTTGCGTCCTGATGAGAAAATTATATAGAATTACAGCTCAAGGTATTGTAGAAACCCTAAAATCTACCCTTACAACCAACGCTCGAGCTACGCGTATTTTGGAAAAACTAAACCTAGCAAATCCAAAATGGGGATCTGGCGATCGAAACACAGTACACAAGGCAACTTATGACATTCTTAGATGGAAAAGCTATTATACTTTTTTAGCTAATCTAAAAGAAGATGCAAGTGAAAAAGAAATTCATTGGGAACTTCTCGGAGTTTGGCTCATAATCAATGGACTTGAAGTTCCTGATTGGGAAGAATTCAAAAATATAGATGCTAAGGAAATAAAAGCAAGACAAAAAGAAAAGACCACAGCTGAAATTTCCAAATCAATGCCTGTTTGGCTTTACGAAAAAGGTAAAGTAGAATTGTCTAAGGAATGGAACATCGAGTTAGACGCTTTGAACCTTGAGGCTAAATTAATCTTAAGAGTCAATCGAATTGTAATTTCTCCCAAAAAACTACAAGAAGAATTATTAACAAAACACAGTATTGAGACGCACCAAATTAAAGGTTATGATGATGCCTTACTTTTAGATAAACGAAAAAACCTAAGAAAAAACCCATTATACTTAAAGGGTTGTTTTGAAATTCAGGATGCAAATTCGCAAAAAATAGCCCCTTTTACAGAAGTTAAACCAGGAATGAAAGTTATAGATGGCTGTGCAGGAGCAGGTGGTAAAACGTTACATATTGCTTCTTTAATGCGAAACAAAGGAGAGATTATAGCCCTGGATGTTGAAATAAATAAGCTCAAGGAACTCTCTAGACGAGCAAGAAGAAATAAAGTAAAAGCTATTAAAAACACTTGGGTACCCGATGCTCAATACAAATCTACACTTACAAACTGGGCAGACCGAGTATTAATTGATGCACCTTGTAGTGGTTTGGGTACATTAAAACGAAACCCCGACTTGAAATGGAAGCTTACAGAAGAAAGAATTTCTGAAGTTATTGAACTACAGCAAAAAATTTTATTAGAACAATCAAAATGGGTTAAAGGAGGTGGAAAACTGATCTATGTTACCTGCTCTATTTTACCAAGTGAAAATCAAAATCAAATTGCTTGGTTCCTTAAACAACCCGAAGGTGCTGGTTATATTCTAGAAAAAGAGGAAATGCTTTATTCACATCAAACAGGTTTTGATGGATTTTATGCGGCACGACTTATTCGGAATAGTTGTGAATAACATTAGTAAAACTGTATGAAAAACGATGGTATTTGAGATGTTTGCTTGTGTAAAAAATATGTAAATTTACATCCTAGAAATACGTAATACCTATGATCCATTTTTTTGGCTTACCTCAAGAGGAAATCTTCGCCGTTGAAACTAACCTAGCTTTGTCTTCTGACTCAGAAAAAAAAATACAATGGCTGTTTGGAGATCTTCCCCTCATTGACTCAAAAAATATAAAAGGAAGTTATTTTGGGCCTCGAGCAACGATGATTACTCCTTGGAGTACAAACGCTGTTGAGATTACTCAAAACATGGGGATTAAAGGGATTACCCGCATTGAAAAGTATATTCCAGAAACGAAAATTGATGTTGTTGACTATATGTTAGTTCAACGATTTGATGCATTAAACGAAAGTTTATTTAAAATAGAACTTGACCCGGAAAAAGTAAAAATTATTGAAGGTATTGCTGATTTCAATTCTTCTGAAGGTTTAGCAATGAACGACGATGAAGTTGAATATCTTAATTCGTTATCTAAACAACTTGGACGTTCATTAACTGATTCCGAAGTATTTGGATTTTCTCAGGTAAATTCAGAACACTGTAGACACAAAATTTTCAACGGGACTTTTGTTATTGATCAAGAAGAAAAAGAGAAAAGTCTTTTCCAAATGATTAAGGAAACTGCAAAACAAAATCCGAACAGCATTGTTTCGGCTTACAAAGACAATGTTGCCTTTATCGAAGGCCCCACCATAGATCAATTTGCTCCTGAAAAAGGAGATGTTCCGAGCTCCTATCGTACCCAATCAATCGAAACTGTTCTTTCTTTGAAAGCAGAAACGCACAACTTCCCTACCACTGTCGAACCCTTTAATGGTGCAGCAACTGGTTCTGGAGGTGAAATTAGGGACCGTTTGGCAGGTGGAAAGGGTTCTTTACCATTAGCTGGAACTGCCGTGTACATGACCCCTTATTCTAGAGTCGCTGAAAACAGGGCTTGGGAAAATGGCTTTAAAAAAAGAGATTGGTTATATCAAACACCTTTAGAAATTTTAATAAAAGCATCTAACGGAGCGTCAGATTTTGGAAATAAATTTGGTCAACCTTTAATCACTGGATCTGTTTTAACTTTCGAGCATCAAGAAGGAAATCATAAACTTGGATTTGACAAAGTTATTATGCAAGCAGGTGGAATTGGATTTGGAAAAAAAGATCAAGCTCAAAAAAGCATTCCTAAAAAAGGAGATCGCATCATTATTTTAGGTGGTGATAACTATAGGATCGGAATGGGTGGAGCTGCAGTCTCTTCTGCAGATACTGGTGCATTTGGAAGTTCAATAGAACTTAATGCAATTCAGCGCTCTAATCCAGAAATGCAAAAAAGAGTTGCAAATGCCATTCGTTCTTTGGTAGAAAGTACACATAACCCTATAATTTCGATTCATGATCATGGGGCTGGAGGACACTTAAATTGTTTATCTGAATTAGTCGAAGAAACTGGAGGTGTCATCAATATCGATAAACTACCTCTTGGAGACCCTACACTATCAGCAAAAGAAATTATTGGAAATGAATCCCAAGAAAGAATGGGACTTATTTTAAAAGAAGAAGACGCTCGGATTTTAGAGAAAATTGCAAACAGAGAGCGTGCACCATTCTATGACGTTGGCGTTGTAACCGACGACAAACATTTTTCTTTTCATTCCGAAAAAACTGATGAAACACCAATTGACCTAGATCTAAGTGCACTTTTTGGAAGCTCACCTAAAACCTTAATGCAAGACAACGCTTTGGTGGCAGATTTTAAAGAAATTGAATATAAAGTGTCTGATTTAAATACCTATCTAAATCAGGTTTTACAAATAGAAGCTGTAGCCTGCAAAGATTGGCTAACAAACAAAGTTGACCGCTGTGTAACGGGAAGAGTAGCTCAACAACAATGCATTGGAGAACTTCAGCTTCCTTTGAGTAATTGCGGTGTAATGGCTTTAGATTTTACAGGAACAAGTGGTATAGCGACTTCTTTAGGTCACGCTCCTTTATCTGGGCTTATTGATCCTAAAGCTGGAAGTGTCAATGCTATTGCAGAGTCACTCACCAACTTGGTTTGGGCTCCGCTAACAAATGGATTAACTTCTATTTCACTATCAGCCAACTGGATGTGGCCTTGTAATAATCCTGGGGAAGATGCTCGACTATATCAAGCTGTTGAAGCTTGTTCTGAATTTGCTATTGCGCTAGGAATTAATATTCCTACTGGAAAGGACTCTCTTTCCATGAAACAAAAATACAAAGACCAAGAAGTAAAAGCCCCAGGAACCGTTATCATATCTGCAGCTGGAGAATGTAATGATGTTACAAACATAATTAAACCCGTTTTGAAATCGAATGGTGGTGCTCTGTACTATCTAGACATATCCCAGGATGAATTTCACTTAGGAGGCTCTTCTTTCGCACAAACTAGAAATGCTATAGGAACAGAAGTTCCTTCTGTAAAAGATGCTGCTTACTTTGGTAAAGCATTTAATATGCTTCAAGAATTAATTAAAACAAATGTTTTAAGTGCTGGGCACGATATTGGTTCTGGTGGACTTATAACTTCTCTTTTGGAACTTTGTTTTCCTAGCCTAGGTGTTGGACTTGATGTTGATTTAAGTAACCTAGGAGAAGCAGATATAGTACGAGTTTTGTTTTCAGAAAAAATTGGAGTTCTGATTCAATCGAATACAGATTTACAAGCTCATTTTGAAGCTGCTGGAATAAAGTGTACCAAAATTGGTTCTGTAAATTCTGAAGCAAAATTAACACTTAAAAACTATGATTTCAAAACTGATTTCTCAATAAAGGAATTAAGAAAAACCTGGTATCAAACCTCTGCACTCCTAGATGCTGAGCAAACAGAAAAAACTTGTTCAATTGAACGTTTTAAGAACGTGGATCAACAACCACTTCAATATAAATTTCCTAAGAACTTTACAGGTAAATTAAGAGCAACTCCAACTCATAAAATCAAAGCCGCCGTTATTCGTGAAAAAGGAAGTAATTCTGAAAGAGAAATGGCTTACGCCATGCACATTGCCGGGTTTGAAGTTCGTGATGTGCATATGACCGACTTGATCGAAGGGAGAGAAACTCTAGAAAACATCAACTTTATTGTTGCTGTGGGAGGTTTTTCAAACTCAGACGTATTAGGATCCGCCAAAGGTTGGGCAGGTGCTTTCAAATATAATGCTAAAGCAAAAAAAGCTTTAGATAGTTTCTTTGCTAGACCCGACACCCTATCACTAGGAGTTTGTAATGGATGTCAATTATTTATTGAACTGGGATTGATTAATCCAGATCATATTGAAAAGCCTAAAATGCTACATAACGATTCAGGAAAATTCGAATGTATCTTTACATCGGTTACGCTTCAAGAAAGTAGTTCTATTTTACTTAAAGGAATGGAAGGAAGTACTCTCGGAATTTGGGCTGCTCACGGGGAAGGAAAATTTACTTTTCCACAAAATGAAGATCAATATCAAATCTCAGGAAAGTATGCCTACGAAGGCTATCCTGCAAATCCTAATGGGTCGGATTACAACGCAGCAATGCTTTGTAGCGATGATGGACGTCATTTAGTTATGATGCCTCACCTAGAACGCTCTACTTTTCCTTGGAATTGGGGACATTATGAAGCCGACAGAAATGATGAAGTATCTCCATGGATGACAAGCCTTGTTAATGCATACAACTGGTTGAAGAATTAATTTTTTTTATAAATTAAATTTTCATTGTAGACTATTTTACTTTCATTCTTTAAAATATTTGGGTACATTTAGTAACTAATTTTTTAACAATGAATCCGACTAGATTATTTGATTTTTTAGAAATACAAAGAAAAAATGTTCCTTTAAAAAAGTGCTTGACAACTAAATACGATGGTCTTTGGACAAGTATTTCTACAGAAGAATTCTATCAAAAAGTACAGCAAGTAAGCAGATCCCTTATTAAACTTGGGGTAAAAAAAGGAGATAAAATTGCCTTAATTTCTACCAACAACAGAACAGAGTGGTGTATCATGGACCTCGGTATTCTTCAGCTTGGAGCAGTAACTGTTCCAATCTACCCTACTATTACAGCTCCAGAATATGAATATGTACTCAATCATTCGGAAAGCAAGTTTTGTTTTATTTCTGATGTAGAAATCCTGAATAAATTAAACTCTGTTCGAAAAGCAATACCAAAACTTAATGAAGTATATTCTTTTGACTCTATTTCCGACTGTCTCTCTTGGACAGAACTACTTAGTGATGCAGAGGATAAAGAAACACAAGAATTAGTTGTTGCTGCTAAAGTAGCTGTTGATCCGGAAAATCTTGCAACTATAATATACACTTCAGGTACAACTGGAGTTCCAAAAGGAGTTATGCTAAATCACAGAAACGTGGTTTCTAATGTTATATCAAGTGCCAAAAGATTACCTCTTGAACTTGGAAAAACTCATGCGTTAAGCTTTTTACCAGTTTGTCATATATATGAGCGGGTAATTCTATACATATACTACTATCAAGGGATTGGAATACATTTTGCAGAATCGATTGAAAAAATATCTGAGAATCTACAAGAAGTAAAACCCTATTTCATGACTGCTGTTCCCAGACTTCTTGAAAAAGTTTACGACAAAATATATGCTCGAGGAGCAGATTTAGATGGAGTTAAGAAAAAACTTTTCTATTGGGCTGTAGATCTTGGGTTAAAATATGAACCTTATGGTGCAAATGGATTTTGGTATGAGTTTAAACTAAAAATCGCACAAAAACTTATTTTCTCTAAATGGAAAGCAGCTTTAGGCGGGAATTTACATACCATAAGTTCTGGAAGTGCAGCACTTCAGCCAAGATTGGCGCGTGTTTTTAGTGCCGCTGGGATTACCATTTCTGAAGGTTATGGTTTAACTGAAACTTCACCTGTACTAACGGTAAGTGATATCAATAACCGAGGTCTAAAATTTGGTTGTGTTGGAAAAGCAATTGAAGGTGTTGAACTTAAAATTGCTAAGGACGGAGAGATTCTATGTAAAGGACCCAACATTATGCAGGGTTATTATAAAGATGAAGTAAAAACCGCAGAAGTAATTAAAGATGGATATTTCCATACCGGAGATATTGGTGAAATTGACTCCGAAGGTTTTCTAAAAATCACGGACCGGAAAAAACAACTATTCAAAACCTCTGGAGGGAAATATATTGCTCCTCAATTGATTGAAAACAAAATGAAGCAATCCCTATTTATTGAACAAATAATGGTGATCGGTGAGGCTCAGAAAATGCCAGCAGCTCTAATTCAGCCAGCATTTGAATATATTGAAGTTTGGATTAAAGATCAGAAACTATCAATTGAACCAACAATAGAAGCGATTTGCTCTAGTCAAGAAGTAATCGATGCAATTCAAAAAGATTTGGACGAATACAACCCAACCTTTGCAAAATGGGAGCAGGTTAAAAAATTTGAATTAACTCCTGAATTATGGAGTATAGAACTAGGACATCTTACACCAACCATGAAAGTAAAGCGAAAAGTAGTTAAAGAACGCTACAAAGAGCTCTTCGATAAAATATATTCTTAGCACTCAATCCCAATTAAACAAAGGGATTGATTTTAAATATGTATTATGCACACATAATTATGTGTGCATAATTATGTGTGCATAGTAAAATTGATTATATTTGAGTAAATAAAAAAACTACTTGAAACCAATTACAATAGAATACGCATTAAGAACTGCATGGCAGTCGGTTACAAACATGTATAACGATAAAGCGTCTGCTTATGACTCAACAATGTCCATGGGGTTTACTTTACTTTCTATAGATGCTGATGGAACTCCCTCTACCGCTTTAGGTCCTAAAATGGGAATAGAATCGACGAGTTTGTCTAGAATCCTTAACTCCCTGGAAAAACGTGGATACATAAAACGTAAACCCAATCCAAATGATGGGCGTGGCGTATTGATTTTCTTAACCAAAAAAGGGAAAGAAAAAAGAGATATTTCTAAGAAAACCGTTATTGAATTTAACAACTCTATTATAAAAAATATAAATTCGGAAAAAATGAAACACTTTTTTGAAGTCACTGATTATATAAAAACAACAGTCGAGCAAAAGGAACTAATTAACACCAAATAATCTAATTATACTTAAATGGAAAACATTAAAACACAAACTTTAGGTGGTGATTTTGTAATCAAACAAACACTTGCAAATACTGTTTTTACTCCAGAAGACTTTAGCGAAGAACAACTTATGATGAAGGAATCTGTTATAGAGTTTGTTGACCGTGACATCGTCCCGAACAGAGAGCGCTTTGAGCAAAAAGACTTTGATTTGACTAAAAAATTAATGTCTAAAGCTGGTGATCTTGGATTTTTAGGAGTAGCTGTCCCAGAAGAATATAATGGTCTTGGAATGCCTTTTACTTCTACTATGTTAGTCTGTGATTATATATCAGGAGCAAATGGGTCGTTTTCGACTGCTTTTGGTGCTCATACAGGAATAGGTACAATGCCTATAACACTTTATGGAAATGAAAAACAAAAGCAAAAATATGTAAGTAAACTTGCAACCGGAGAATGGTTTGGAGCTTATTGCTTAACTGAACCTGGAGCAGGTTCTGATGCAAACTCAGGAAAAACCAAAGCAGTACTTTCTGAAGATGGAACTCACTATAAGATTACGGGTCAAAAAATGTGGATCACAAACGCTGGGTTTGCAGATATTTTGATTGTTTTTGCTCGTATTGAAGATGATAAAAATATAACAGGTTTTATCGTTCCTAAAGATCTAGAAAACGGAATTACCTTAGGTGATGAAGAAAATAAATTAGGGATTAAAGCTTCTTCCACACGCCAAGTATTCTTTAATGAAACGAAAGTGCCTTTAGAAAATATGCTAGCAGGACGTGGAGATGGCTTTAAGATTGGAATGAATGCTTTGAATGTTGGACGTATTAAACTTGCAGCAGCTTGTATAGAAGCACAAAGAAGAATATCGACTTTGGCTATTCAATATGCAACAGAACGCGTGCAATTTAAAACTCCTATAGCAGAGTTTGGAGCAATTCAATACAAACTAGCCAATATGGCAATGGAGACTTATGCAAGTGAATCTGCTAGTTACAGAGCAGCTTTTGATATTGAAGAGAAAATAAATGAACTTCTAGAACAAGGAGTATCGCATCAAGAGGCAGAATTGAAAGGAGTAGAAGAATTTGCTATTGAATGTTCTATTCTAAAAGTATCTGTTTCTGAGAAAGCTCAAAAATGTTCAGACGAAGGAATTCAAATTTTTGGAGGGATGGGCTTCTCTGCAGATGCTCCTATGGAAATGGCATGGAGAGATGCACGTATAGCCAGAATATATGAAGGGACTAATGAAATAAATCGAATGCTTTCTATTGGAATGCTTTTGAAAAAAGCATTTAAAGGTGAGGTAGATTTAATGAACCCCGCTACAGCTGTAGGTCAAGAGTTAATGACTGGAATCCCTAAAGCAGAGATTTCGAACAAGCTATTTGCGGAAGAGAAGTATCTGATTGAAAACATGAAAAAGGTTTTACTAATGATTACAGGAGCTGCAGTTCAAAAATTTGGACCTAAGTTTGAAAAAGAACAACAAATCATACTTGCGCTTTCGGATATATTGATTGAAATATATATGGCTGAATCCACAATACTTAGAACAGAAAAAAATTGTGATCGCTTTGGTGCCGATTCTCAAAAGAATCAAATAGAGATGTCTCAATTGTACTTATTCAATGCTATTGAAAACATCAATCGAAGCGGAAAAGAGGCTATTGTATCATTTGCTGAAGGAGTTCATCTTAAAGGAATGCTATCTGGAATGAAGCAATATAGTAAATACACGAATTATCCAAACATTGTAGGTTTAAGAAGAAGTATAGCTTCTACTTTAATCGAAGAAAATAAATATCCTTTTTAATTAGATTCACTGTTTTGTTTTATTTAAAACCTCCAAATTCTACTTGGAGGTTTTTTTATATATTTATAAGAACTACTATATTGTATGATGAAAATTATATATGGCTGAAAACAAAATTTAAAATAGAATCATGAAAAAATCAATTGTGCTAAGTATTCTCATAATAGTGGCTTTGTTTTCAAATACAGATAAGCTACTAGCCCAAACAGAGCGTGATTTTTATTCCATAATTGATGGCATTTCAACGGAAAGAATTGAGCAAGACATTACTACTTTAGCTAATTTTGGAACTCGACACACCTTAAGTGATACCCTATCTAAAATACGCGGAATAGGAGCAGCACGTAGATGGATTTTTGATAGTTTTCAAAAAATATCCTCGGATTGTTCAAGCTGTATTGAAGTAAGTTATCAAAAAAATTATGTGGAACCTGATAAAAAAAGAATCATAAAACCTGTTTGGATTAATAATGTCATTGCGATTCAAAAAGGGAGTAAATATCCTAATCGTTATATTATTATGAGCGGAGATATTGACTCTAGAATTTCTGACTCCAATAACTTCACTGATGATTCACCTGGAGCAAATGATAATGCAAGCGGAATGGCAGGTACCATAGAGGCTGCAAGAGTATTGTCTAAATATTCATTTGAAAATAGCATAATTTATGCAGGTCTTGCTGGTGAAGAACAAGGGCTGTTTGGAGGAAAAGGATTGGCTCAATATGCTAAAGAGCAGGGTTGGGAAATTATTGGGATTTTGAATAACGACATGATAGGTAATATTAAAGGGGTAGATGGTGTTATAGACAACAGAACCTTTAGAATTTTTTCTGAACCTGTCCCTCATACCGAAACAGAAAGAGAACGGAGAAGTCGAAGATTTTATGGAGGTGAAGTTGATGGAATTTCCAGGCAACTGGCTCGTTATGTCTATAAAACAGTAAAGCAATACATGCCCGAAATGAATCCAAAAATGATCTATCGATTAGATCGTTTTGGAAGAGGTGGGCACCACAGACCCTTTAACGATCAAGGTTTTGCAGGAATTCGAATAATGGAAGCACATGAAAATTACACCCAACAACACCAAGATATTCGTACAGAAAAAGGAATTGATTATGGAGATGTTTTAGAGGCTGTAAATTTTGACTATGCAAACAAGCTAACTGCAGTTAATGCAATAAACTTAGCATCCATTGCCTGGGCGCCTCCTGCTGTTTCGGAGCTAGCTATTGGAGGAATTGTTGAAGCTTCAGCTAGATTCAAATGGTCGAAAACAGACGATCCCAACATAAAAGGCTATAGAATATATTGGAGAGACACAACTTCTCCTACTTGGGATCATTCGCGTTTTGTAGGTGATGTTTCGGAAGCTACTCTAAAAGGAATTGTAATTGATAATTTCTTTTTCGGAGTAACTACCGTTGGAAAAAATGGTATTGAAAGTCCAGTGGTTTTTCCTAATAAGATCCTTAGAAATTAATAATTATCGGTTGCTGTAATTGACTGTCTAGTAGTAGTTATCGACTTGTAAGCGGTTGTATTGACCACGCTTATTTCTGCGATAAACACTAAAGTCAAAGGTAATAAATAATTCGAAAATACTTGGAGAGTAAACAATACCTGGAGATTGAAATGGGAAGTTATATAAAATTCCAAAATCAAAATTTTCAACAGCTAAACCAATAGAAACACCAACATTATTTAATGAGAAAGAATTTAGCGAAGCTGCTTGTTGACTTAATCCAATTGAAAATTCACCAAGTTGAAAATCTTGAGAAAGATAAATTTGTAAAGCATCACCATATTTAGTGAAAGAACCGTAAGCATATAAATATGAGTATCTGGGCAAAAACCTTCTTTCGTATGGATTTAAGTCAAATTCATAAGCCCCCTGAAGAGAAACCTGAATTGGCTTTTCAAAAGGAACTTCTTTATTGTATGAAGTATTTGGTCTATTAAGATGTTTAAAAGATAATCCAGCCATATATTTATCTGAATGAAGAATAAAAGAGGCACCTAAATCAAAATAATTTACATTACTTATAATTGGAGCTAAAGGGTCTATAGATTCACTATTAATAAATCCTGTAGAAGTGTCTAATTGATCTTCGAAAATAAGGTTAGCAGGGTTAACACTAGAGCTTCCAAAACCAACAGTTACAGCTGGTAAAAAGAATGTATTATTGTCAAACTGTAACTTATAAATATAAGATAGATTAGCTAGGTTTGAAGTTAGTCCAGTAGTTTGAATTTTAAATGAATTAATATCTACACCCAAGCTAAAGCCCTGATCTTCAAAAGTCAAAGCTCCAAAAAAGTACTTATTATCAAGTCTATCGTACTCATTTAGCTTCATAGAATTATATAATACTCCAACTTTATTTAAGCTGTTGAAACCAAAATAACTTGGATTCGACTTTTGCATAAATTTAGAATGATTAACAATATATTCTTCTTGCGCATGAAGGGATCCTCCAACAAAAAGGATTATTAGTAATAAATAATATGTAGCTTTTTTCAAGATCATTAATTAATCAAAATAAAGGTTCCACTTTTTTCTACCACAGTTTCTCCGTCAAGAAGCACACCTGATGCGGTAAATATATAATAAGGTGAGTATGGAGCTAAAGCTCCATCCCAACCACTGACTGATATTCCTGTAATATTTGTCAAGTCAGCTTCTTCAACAAATTCGTTATAAATCACATTACCGCGATAATCATAAACTGAAAAAGTCATTTTACTAAACCCACTAAATAATGGTCTAAATTTATCATTAACTAAATCATTATTTGGAGTAAATACATTTGGTATCATAATATTATATCCTCTACCAACTACAATAGGCTGAGTAACTTCATCGGAACACCCAATGCTATTATAAATACGTAAAGTAGCAAAATATGTCCCTGAAACCCCATAAGCATGTCTTATTGGTGTTACACTGCTTGTAGATGACTGTGCAATTACAGGAGCTGAGTTATCACCAAAAATCCATTCAGAAGTCACAAACGGATCTGTAGACGTGTTTAAGAAGGTTACTTCTTCACGCGCTAGAATCGAAGATGAAATTTCAAAGTTTGGAGATGTATATTCAAAATTCGGCACTCCAATTCCTCTACTAATTTCTGATGAAATCCAACATCCTTCTTCGTTTACAATTTTAAAGTCTGCAGAGTCAATAGCGTTTACAATTGCAACAGACCATGAACGATCGTTAACACGAACAACGTCATCAGAAGGAATTAAAATATCATTGTAATAGAAACTTAAATTTCCATTATTGTTATCAAACACATCGACTGTTATTCTCCCTTGAAGTCCAGAACAAAGATCTTCATCTACAAACGGTCCGTCTATTATATATAGTTCACGGTTTGGTGATACCTGAATAATTTCTTCGTAATAGAGATAATCGTTTTGTAAGAAGTCACCAACTGCAGCACACGCAGCGCCACGAGGATTAATTGAAGTTATCACCATCTTATAATTCCCAGGTGTTAATCCTTCTAGCGATGTTCTGTTTGTGCTATCTGGAACCGGAATATATGCTGATGTTCCCGAAACTACAGCTGTAGGATCTTCTAAAAACCATGTGATTTCATAAGGCAATAAACCACCTGACAACTCTACTCCGATACGCCCATCTTGACCACCACTTTCACAATCAGGAGATAATGATTTAACAAGGAGGGTAGGATCATCGCGATCAGTCAGGTTAGGACTAATAGTAAACGGTAAAACTACATCTTCTACAAGAATCTCTAAAGTTTGGCCCCCCGAGCTTGTATCGCAAGAATCATAGAAGCATCCATTACTATCGGTAATCTTAACACAATAGGATCCTGGAAGAGCATTTTGAATTGTTTCTCCAAAGAACTTAGCTGGTCGTTCAGTTGGATCATCAGGTGTATAAGTCCATTCAAACTGATAGGTTGGAAGTCCGTTTATGATAAATGGAACTCCTCCTGAAGCTAAACCATCTATTAAATCAACTCTACCTGTACATATATCTGTTTCAAATATAGTTTGTCCGACATAAGAGATTGGTAAGTAATCTTGAATTTCAAAGAAGAAAATCTCTGAACAAGCGGTTAATGTACTTGATGCAGGAATACTTTCTTCTACAATAAGAGTATATCGATCTGCTTGAAGGCTAGGATAACGATAAACATATCCTTGTGGTTTTGGATCTAAAATTCCATTGCTATCAAGATCCCATGCAGCAGGATTAGATATTACAGTTCCTGATTCAGATAATAATGTAATATTAAAGCTATTTGAACCAAGATTTCTACTTAAATTTTCACTGATACTAAATAGTACATCAGAAGTGAAGCTAGTTCCATAGTTATCACATAAAGCTGGGTTGTTTTCTATAGTTCTAAAGTTCGTTATCTCAATTGAGCTTTCTTGAAGTATAATACTATTTGTTACTAATGTTCCACCACAATTCCCTGAACGTCCATCAGAAACCTCAGCTCTATATATTCCTTCGTCTAAATTAGACACCGTAGCATTTCCATCTAAAGAACTTATAGGAACCCATGCAATTACTGTAACATTAGTTGATGTGGTTGATGTTCCTGTTCCTGTAGAAGAGCTTATTGTAGTTGATTTGTATTGGAACCAATTGATCGTTAATGGTGGCTGGATATTCACTACATCAAGAGCAATTATACTTACATCATTTTCACAACCTACCTGAGTAACGTCAATACTTGCAATGTCAAGTGGATTTGGATTACCAACAACCACAATTTCAAACTCGCCTCCAGAAATCAATACACAAGAATTACTGTCTGTAATATCATAAGAGTATAAACCTGGTTGATCTAATTGGAATTCAACAGAAGTATTTGGATCTGTTCCCCAAGATTTATAAATATTAATTAATACTGAAGATCTATATACTCTAATTTGTATGTTTTCTGATGAAGTAAACGTATCAGGTCCTATTTCGTTAAAGATAACAGTTCCAGGTGAAGGAATTGAACAGTCTATATCGGTTACCTGAGCTTCGAATTCGAAGCTTTGAGTAATGTTAAAGGTTATTGAACTCGCTAAAGAAGCAGTGGTACTACAACCAAAAGCATCTTCTATTTCAACTAAAGGCTCAATTTCACTAACCATTGAAGTGTCAATGTCGCTAAATATTACTCTTCTGTCCCCCGCAGAAAGTGAACTTCCAACAAGTTGACCTCCATTTAAAGTGACTGTATACGGCCCTTTATTAGGCTCTCCACCAATAACATTAAACTCAAGGTAACCATACTCACCAGAGCAAACAGGATCTACTCTCAAGTCTACCGCTTCAACAAGGTATAAAGCTGGAGGATTAATAACCTGAATAGTTTTGATAACATCACAAACTAATCCGTTAGGCCCAGCATCTTGAAGTGTAATTGTATATAAACCAGGAAGACCATCTTGAATAATAATTGACCCACCTATATTATTAACTGTTGTCCCAACTGGAACAGATGAAGTAATTGTATAACTATTATTTCCTCCTGCTGCATTAAATGTAAATGCTGCATCATTATCATCGCTGCACGTTAAGAAATAAACATAATCTGCTGTACTTGATGAAACACCTGAACTATTTAGCTGTAAGCCACCGATCAAAATAGGATTAAGCTCTAATTGAGGATAACCACCAACAGTAAACGATCTGATGTCAGAACAACCTAGAATCAAGTCAGTTATTGTTAAAGTATAAATATCTGGAGCCAAATTACTAAGATTAGGAGTAACTCCAATTGTTGCTGAAGAAGAAGAACTTGTCCAAACATATGAAAACACATTAGAACCACCACTGAATGCGCTTTGGAAAACACCACCAACAGATCTAGTTAATGAAATACTTCCGTTACCTGCGGAAGTTGAACAATAACTATCTGTAACTCCATTGTTTAGATCCCAATGATTAAATAACAGTTGAGTAGGGATTTCTATAGCCTCACGAACAGCTAGATTACAAGTTGTGTCCGTTACCTCTAAAACATAATCATCACCAACCGCAAGACCTGTATATACTTGTCCACCATTAGAAACTACAGCAGGTCCAATTTGAACGCCATTATCATCTTCTAGAATCAGAGTATATGGCGGAGTTCCACCTGTTATTGTAGCTTCGAATGAACCTGTTAATCCACCACAAGCACTTATGGCAATTATTAATTCTAATGGCTCAGTAACTGTTATTGCAGTTGAAGTTTCAGAACATCCGTTAAGATCAACCGTTAAGAAATAATCTCCAGCTAAAAGGTTTGAAATACTTAAATTAGAACTTGTAAAGTTATTCGGTCCAGTCCAACTGTATGAATAATTTAGGGCTCTATTGATTTGAGTAGTAACAATAGTATTGCTAATGTTAGCTGTTTGAACAACATTAACAGAAGTGTCAAGCGCTATTCCTCCAACATCAGCAGTAAGTCTAATTCCTCCCTGTGTAGGCGATCCGAAAGGAACAGCAGTCGCATAACTTTGGTTAGGTGCAACTGCATTATTAATAACATCTGCAAGCTCATTACTAACTGCTAGGAAATTTTCAGGTGTAGGATTTAAATAAACAGCGGCTTTAACTGTATATGAATAGGTTTTTCCTCCAAAACTAATACTAATAATATCACCAATAGCTGTAGTACCCGTTAGGGTTATTTCATCTATTTGCCTTTGACTTAATAAACCACCTCTAATACGATCTTCAAACTGAGCCAATGTATCATCAGGAATTATAATTGATCCATCATTTCCTTGAAAACAAGAAACGTTAGTTACATCATTTGCAATGATATAAGGAGAATCAATAAAAGGTGTAGGAATTACTCCAAAAGAACCAGAAACAATTACATCAGGGTTAATAGCGTCTATGTCACACGTGCCTGAATATGTAATAACGTATCTGTAGGTTGTTGTTGATGATACATTAATATTTGGAGTTCCTTGAATACTAATCATGTTAGGAGTTACTCCCCCTCCAAAAACACTAAGACTTTCTGAAATCCCATTAGGTCTTCCGTCTGGCCAAGTAACTAAGGGATTAGATCCCGCTGCAGGATTAAAAACGTAACCTACAGGAGTTATAGGTGTATTATTACAAACTGGCTCCTGAAATTCTGCTCCAACAGCTAAAATCATTTCAGGTTTTGGTATGATATTGATAGTTCCATTCATAACAAATGGAGAACATCCAATAGTTGTTACTGTATATATATAAGGAGATATTGTTGAAGAAGATAGAGAGGCAGAAGCTTGAGCAGTACCGCTAATTCTAAGTGTTCCTGAAGCGTTGATACTGAAGCCAATTCCCGGAGGGAGTCCAATTACTGATGCACTTTGAGCGCCATTACGTAATTCATAAGTAATATCTATGAGATCGTTAGCGACTGGAAGACCACCAACACAAATATCTTGATTATCAGTTTCAACTGCAGAAGTTAGTAAAAGTAAATCATCTGGTTTAACCTCAATACTTCCGGTTAATGTAATCTCTGGTGAACATTCACTTCCAGTAGTTACAATTTGATATTGATAAACTGTGTTTGTAGTTATATTAACAGATGGATTACCAGATATTCTAAATTCATTTGTTCCAGAATTAGTTGCTGTAACTCCATTTAAAGGTCCTGGTGAAATCCAACTAAATTGAACACCGGTTGCACCACCCTCAAATTTATAAACGATTTCATCAATTGGAGTATTCATACAGACAGAACCTGCAATTCCTACTTGGTTTGAAGTAGAAGAAGAAGTTGTTAAGCTCATTACAGGTAATGAATGAACTTCTATTGTTCCTTGGACTTGAGAAGTAACACAATCTCCAGAGGTAACGAGTGTATAAGTGTATAATATTGTTGGAGAAGCAATAGATGTAGCTGAAGGAGCTGCAGATCCGCTAATTAATACTGTATTTGATGCTGTGATAGTATAACCAATTCCTGTTGGAAGACCAGTTACAACTGCTCCTGATGCCCCTCCTCCTAATTGATATTCAATTGAAGTAAAACTAGAAGTGAATGATCCTGAACTAATTTGATCATTAATACAAATTATTTGACTATTGGTAGTTGCAGAAGATATTAAAGAAACAGATTGATTTGGTATAACTTCAATTCTACCTGTGAGAATAATTTCGGGCGAACAACCACTATCTGCAGTAGTTAATTCATAAGTATAGATAGTAGTTTGAGTAACACCAGTAGTTGGGGTACCTGAGATAATATACTCAGTACCAGAAACAGTTGAAGTGATTCCTGAGAATTGAAGTGTATTAGAACCAACCCATGAGAAGTCAAGTCGTGTTGCACCACCACCCATTTCATAAGTAATTGTTTCAATTGGAGTAGCATCACAAATTGCATTAGTTCCAGTTTGATTGATTGTTGAATTAGAGCTTGTAAGAGTTAAAGTAGGTAAAGCTAAAACATCGATAGATCCATTTGCAGTTACGTTAGAACAAGACCCATTTGTCGTTATTATATAGTTATAAAGTGTCGGCGTCGCTGATGCATTTACTATACCTGAAATTAATACAGTATTTGACGCAGTGATAGTGAAACCTAAACCAAGAGGGAGACCTAAAACATCAACATTTGAAGCTCCTCCTTCTAATTGGTATTGAATATTTACAAAATTTTCGGCGAGAGCTGTAAGCGGATTGTCTTGATTATTCACGCAGACTGATTGTGTCTCTGAACCTGATGTTGGAATATGTACTATATAATCATTTGGGTTAATAGCAATGCTTCCCGTTAAAACAATTTCTGGCGAACAATTACTTCCAACTGTTTCTATTTGATAGGTGTAAATTGTCGTTTGGGTAACTCCAGTTGAAGGAGTTCCTTGGATTACAAACTGATTAGTTCCAGAAACTGATGCAGTAACTCCTAATCCATTTAGACTATTTGATCCCGTCCAGGTAAAATTAACCATAGTGGATGGCACTGGGCTATATTCATAAATAATGGTTTCAATTGGTGTTTGATCGCAAATTGAATTAACTCCTATTTGACTATTAGATGTTGGTGTTGATTTTAATGTTAATTCAGGTTGTGAGAATACTGTTATTGAACCGTTAGCAGTTGCGGAAACACATGCAGCTGGTGTAGTTACCACCTGATAATTATAAGTAAACGTTGAACTTGGAATTTGAGTTGCAGTTCCTGATATTAAAATTGTATTAGAAACTGTTAAGTTTCCTGTAATTCCCGGAGGTAGTCCGGTTACAGTTGCATCTGTTGCTCCTCCAGATAATTGATATTCAATTGGAACGATTGCTAAAGGATTTCCTGTCACACAAATATCTTGTGTTTGAGAACCTGAAGTTATAATATGACTAATTTGATCGATGGGTGATACAGTAATTGTACCTTGAATTGGAGTTGGTGTATCGGTACAGCCATATATACTTCCAATCAAATTAATTTGATAGGTGTAAACTGTAGTTTGGGTGACATTCAAACTGGGGGCAATAGGGGTTGAAATAGTTACTGATTGTGCAACAGAATCAAAGTTAACACTAACCCAAGATGGAGTCGTTGGCGTTACTATTGCAGCAGAAATAGCACCTACTGTATTATATACAATATCTCCAATTGTTTCAGTGTCACAAATAATAGGATTAGCATCTCCTGAGAAATAAGTTGCATATGTGTTTGGGTTTATTGTAATTGTTCCACTTACTAAAGAGCTTCCAATACAGGAAGGCCCAGAGGTGATAAGCTCGTATATGTAATCTGTTGGTACAACAAGAGTAACAGACGGTGTCCCAGAGATCTCATAGTAAGCTGGTGGGGTTACAACTGTTGTATTACCAATGCCAAGGTTAGCAGAAGTTTCTGAAGAAATAATATCAAAAGCAATACCTGGATTAACTGCTTGAATTTGAATCACATTTGTACCGGCAGTATAGAGAACACTATAATTTGCATTGGGTAGTTGATCAGTTAAGAAAGTATTCAATTCAGAAGCTAACTGAATATAATTGTGCGTAGCTGCAGCGGTATAAGTGTATAGCGTGTTATTAATGTTAAAAGTAAATGTGTCACTAACAGCTGAAGTATCTGCAACACTAACAGTGAAATTAACTTGAAATTGTGAAAGTTGAGCTTGTTGATAAAGCTGACCAGTAACTCCGTTAGGGTAAACACTAGCCGCTGTTGTACCCAATCCAAAAGCAGGGTTAAAAACTTCAAATCGTATAGGATCAATGGGTGATCTTGAACATTCTGTTTGATTTACAAGACTAGCGTCAGCGGGAATAATAACTGGGCTCGGCTCTACTTCTATTGTTATTTGAATTGAAGCTTCATCGCAAACAGCCCCAACAGTAATAAGGTTTACTGTAAATAATGTAGGCACTACTACCGTTTCATTAATTTGTCCAACTACTTCATACTCATTGAGAGATCCACTAGCTGATAATGATAAAGACAAACCGTTTGGAAGAGGTGTGGATGGATCTACAATTAATTGTGAAGCATTTTGAATCTTAACAGTCATTAAAGCTGCTGGAGGGTTAAAGGAGGACCCATTACATAAAGAATTAGTCCCAACATTATTAGCTATTCCGGATGTAATTGAAATAGTTGCAGGAGCTTCAATTTCTATAATTCCTGTAGAACTGACCACTGCACAATTTGCTGCTGGAGCCTCTGTGGTTATTACATAATTGTATAATCCTGGAATTACAGATGCTAAAGGTGTTCCAGAAATGGTAAGTGTTTTTTGTAAAACTGTAACCAAAGGGGCGCTGATTGCAACTGAATTGCCAAATGGTGTTGATCGAGCAATTATATATGAGTTCCCTCTTCTACCTGATGCACTTACTTCAAGAGATAAACTAGGAGAAACATAGGTAGCTACAAAATCAGTTGTAAGCGCATTTACAGCATCTCGTAATCCTATTGCAACATCATCAAATGAATTTGTTCCACCAGTAGTTGTAAAACTAAATATGCTGTTATTAATATTTAAAGAGTATACTTGATTTGCTGAGAAAGCAGTTCCAGTATTAGAGAAATTTAGTATTGTAGATTGAGGTGTAGTTTGTAATGCAGCATTTACACCAAGAGGAAGTCCTGATACAGTTACTGTATTAGCTGCACCATCAATATCGTATGTGATTGTGTTTATAGAAGTATCAACACAAACCGAAGAAGAACCTATTTGTAAATTTGAATTAACTACTGAAGTCAAAGTTAAAGTCGGTGGTTCAGGGACTTGAATAATATAAGTAGTGGAAGATCCTGGGCATGAATCTGGCTCAGCAGTAATAATTACATTTCCTGAGTAACCTGGTTGGAAGTCTAATAATAAATCATTGTTTGCTTCTGGCGTTAATTGAAGTGTATTAGTATTAATAAAAGAAGTTGTATCGCTTAAGCCTACAGAACTGTTTACATACCATTTTACTGACTGATCGGACTCTAATAACGTCGTGAAACCAGCTAACGGAATAGGACATTCAGGTAAAGCAGATGAGGGATCAACACTAATTGAAGGAGCTGCACTTGTTGAACCAATAATTACTGTTGTCGATATCCAATTTCCCAAAACATTATCACAACTCCTTGGTCGAACTTGTAAATCAAATACACCAAACCAACCAATATTCCATGAAATAATTCCTGTAGCTTGAGCTATAGTTCCAGGTGAAGCAACTGAAGATCCAATCCCTGGTGCTTCGTTAATAATCCTCCATTCAAGAGAAGCGTAATCATTGACATTAGCTGCATTGTTACTGGAAGCGAAAAATTGAGTCGGAAGGGAAAATGCATCTATTTGACATTCAGGAATGGGTCCAGTAGTTCCACCACTACAAGTATTTACATCTAAAGCAATCGGAGTATTTAGTTCTGAAGCTGGATTAGCAGGAACACTTTCAGAAATTACATCAATCTGAACAGAGGTCCAAGGCGAATTACCACCTCCACAACCTACAGATCGAACACTTATAGTTGCTAATCCGCTGAAGGCTTGATCCCATTGCATAGTTCCACTGCGAGTAATTCCATTAAGATCATTTACTGGGGTTCCTAACTGAATTGATTGTCCAAGACCAAGCGGAGCAGCAGAAACAGTAAACGCTGTATTAGCAACAGCAGCTTCAATAATTATTTGGTTTGAAACATTGTTATAAATTGCAGTTACTTCAGCGTCAACATTTATTTTATTTGCTAAATCTAAACCTATTAAGTCTGCGGTTTGCATTGCAGCACTGGATATTGATTGATATGCTGTTATTGTTCCAGAAGCAGTTGTAATAGTTACTGTATAGCTTTGCCCATTTAAAAGAGCAGCTACTTCATTTACTCGAATTGTTGTTTGCTGGAAATTATTATTAACCATATTACCTGCACCTTGAGGTGTAACTTCCCACTCATACTGATTAGATTGTTGATTGAATGCATTATCAATGTAACAGGTAAAAAATTCTGTACTAGCTGTAGTTGGAGCCGGCAATCTATCTTGGCAAACAGTATTATTATACCATCGTACTGGTGCTAAAGCAGCAATAGCGGGAGTATTACTCATTGCCGAAGAAAGAACCTCATATCCTGGCTGGTTAACATCCATTCTAATAAAGTCTGGCTGAACTGCAGGCGGAGATACAATAATCGAATAGGTTTCTGTGATTTGAGGGCAGGCAGATCCAGCAGGTAAAATTGTTACTACATCGAATACAGAAGTGTTCAAAATATTTCCTGAAATAGTAAAGCTCGAGGTTGCAGCTGCAGATGTAATATTATACCATCCATTTGGCGGTCCAGCAATAGCAGTAACTAATCCAGGTCCAACCATTACAGGAGCAAGATTCGCACCTAAATTTCTAATTTGAACAGATGAAGTTATCCCGCCGAATTCATAGCTAATAGGTGTAATAGTATCACCTGAACATAATTCTTGAAGAGATGGGCCACCTGTAGTTCGATTTAATACAGGTGAATCACCAACCAAAATTTCTATAAAGGGAGTATCTATTGATTCACATTGAACTCCATTAAGTTCACTAATTGTTTTTCTCTTAAAATATGTTGTTGATGTTAAAATACCTGGATCATATGACGATAAATTTGCTCCGTTAATTGTTGTATATGTTATATTATCACTTGAACCTGACCACTGATAACTAATTACCCCGCTGGCTACTGAGGTTGGACCAATTATACTAGAAGAAGTATCTCCTGAACAAATCGATAGACTTGCAGATGTTAAGTTTCCTGTTGTTGAAATTAAGTTCTCATTGAGAGTAATCGTTGAAGTTGTACTACATCCACCAGGAGTAATTACTATAACGGATACTTCATCAAGATTTTGAATAGAACCTGCTGCAGCAGTATACGATGAATTAGTTGATGGACCAGACTGAAGAATACCTTGCACATAAAAGGTAAAGGTTGATGAGGCAATTGAAGAAGAAGACATTATTACAATATCATCACCTGAACAAAAGGTGTCAGATATCTTATCGGTTGTAAGTGAAATAATTGCTGCAACTCCATCTACAATAGTAATAATGTCAGAGAAGCTTGAACATCCATTTACAACCTGGTTAAATACGGTTACTCTAATTTTATCATTATTTATTAAAGTAGTTGAACTGTATGTATTACTTGTTGAGCGTGCTTGTAATACCACTCCTAATTCTGTTGTAAACTCATAGCTTGCCCCTCCAGTTGCTGAAAAGCTTACTAGATCACCTGGACAAACTGTTAAATTACCTAAACCAGTAATGCTACCTGAGGATGATGTACCTGTTATTCCCGCTATAGGAGGAGGTAATACCTGAACCCTTATTGATGGGCTTGGTAACTGACAAACTATTCCACCTAATGTACTTATTGTCTGAAGACGATAATAAGTGGTTGTTGTGATTCCTGTTGTTGGGGTATAAGTTGATGACTGAGCTCCTGCAATATTAGTGAAAGTTATATTGTCAGTAGAGTTTTCCCATTGGTAGGAAATAGTTCCTGATGCACTTCCTGTTGTTCCGATTATTGGAGTCGGTATATCACCCGAACATAAATTAGCAATTGCTGTTGTTAAAGTTGCTGGAGGAGTAATAAAGTTTTCTACCATTGTTAAGCTACTACTTGAACTACATCCACCAGGTGTGGTTACAATTACTGTAATAACATCTCCACCATTAACAGCATTAGGGGCATTTAATGTCGGAGAAAAAGTGCCTGAGATACTATTCTGGTAACTTGTCCCATTTACGTAGAAATCAAAAGTACTTCCAGCTACACTTGAGGTAGAGGTTATGATTACTTCATCTGTATCGCAGAAGATATTAGAAAACTTATCGCTAGTTAAACTTATAACAGGTTGTGGAACTGTAACAATATTAATTAAATTCGAATCTGTAAAACATCCACCTGTTATTTCTTTGAAAACCCTAACATAGACTTTACTATTATTAAATAATGTGCCTGATGTAGTAGCTGTAAATGAATTTACAGCAGATCTTGCTTGAAATACAGCTCCATCTATATAAAATTCATAAGAAGCACCCCCTGTTGCCTCAAAACTTGCGGAACCAGTGATGTCACATAAAGTTGATGTTCCTGGTGCTGAAATAGCTCCTGGATTCGATATTAAGCCAGGAATTGGTGGTGGGTCAACTGTTAATTTGAAAGGAACAGTTGAACTTGAACAAACAACGCTATTTAATTCACTTATTGTAAGTCTTTTAAAATATGTAGTAATTAGCAATGGTGTTGTAGGAGTCAAAGTCGTCGAAGTTTCTCCATTGATATTGCTATACGTAATATTATCAGGAGAAGATTGCCACTGATAAGTCATTGTTCCCGAGGCAATTGAGGTAGTTCCAATAATTGGATCAGGAATATCATTTATACAAACTGAAGCTGTTGTTGAACTTAATGTACCAAAATCTGAAATTCCATTTTCAGTTAAGACTATAGTTACATTACTTGAGCATCCAGAAATAGTTGAAACAATAACTTGAACAGCAGTTTGATCAGTAAGTGTAATAAGGTAGTCTGAAGTGTCAAATAAATTTGTAGAGCTATTTTGAAAAGATGTACCATTTACAAGAAATTCATATGTTGCAGGTGCTCCTCCAGATCCTGCTGTAAAGACAACACTGTCTGATGAACAAAAAGTATCATTAGGTGCTGAAGAAGAAATCGAAGCCATAGGTAGGGGATCTATAGTTAAATCTATAATTCCCGAATCATCAAAACAAGCGGTAGGAGACGAACTATCATATACTCGGACTATAATTTCATCACTATCAACTAGTGAAGATGATGAGAAATTTTGTGAGGCTTGTCTTGACTGAATTGAAACTCCATTTACAAAAAACTCGTATTCAACTCCCCCTGAGGCAATAAAAACAATCTCTGCATTTAAACAAGAAGTCATTGTTGCAGGGGCACTAATTGCCCCTCCATTTGCAGTTAAACCTGGAATGGGAAGTATATCAACACTAACTAAGAAGCTATTTGTCGGGAAAGTACACGAAACACCATTAAGTGAACTAACCGTTAGTCTTCTATAATATTTGTCTACAAGAACTGCAGTTGGGGAGTAATTATCAGAAGTCGCAGTAAGAATATTATTCCATGTTACTCCATCAGTAGAGTCTTGCCATTGATAATTTCCAGTGCCTGGTGAGGTTATAGCAACTCCGTCAATAGTTCCAGAAGTTACAGATGTTAACATAAGAGGATCAGATCCAAAACAAATAGATTGAGCTCCAGAAATACTTCCAGCGGTAGCCACATTTACACTGACAATTAAGTTTTGCTCACTATAACATCCTGCGGCATTTAAAATTCTAGTTTTAACAACGTCTCCATCAGCAAAATTAGATTGTGTAGAAGTGTAAGTTTGAGAATTACTTCTTTGAACTTCAACATTATTAACAAAGAAGACAGTTATTGGAGCAGCTGCAGAATTTACGGTAAAAGTAATTACTCCTGGATCACCGAAACAAACTGTATCAGAAGGTTGATCTGAAATTAGTGTACCTGTTACAATAGCGGATGAGTCAACAGTAACAGTTACTTCATTACTTGGATTTGAACAACTAACTCCATTAAGAGTGCTAATTGCTAAACGTCTAAATATTGTAGTTACAGGTAGAACATTAGGATCATATGATATATCTGTTGATCCATTTATATTAACAAAAGGATTGACACCTGACCTGGATTGCCACTGAAAAGTTAGGGTGCCTGTTGATGATGTGGGAGTGCTAACTGAACTTAAAACCGAAGGATTCTCACCAACACATAAAGTTTGATCACCTCCAATAAAATTGGACCCCAAGATTGAATTTACTCTAACGGAAATTGATTGACTGCTTGCACATCCAACGCCATTTGCGGCCGGATAAACATTTACACTAACTGTTTGACCATCTGTTAATGATAAGGATGCAGTATTTACTGAAGATGCAATTCCGTTAGAAATTCCATTTACGAAGAATTCATAGCTCAATCCTCCGGTACTTGCGCTAGCATCAAAAATAAAATTTTCACCTGCACAACCAGTATCTGCAACTTCGCCAGATGAAAGTATTGCAACTGGCACAGGACCTGCAGCGGTTGTTACAGTAACAGTATTACTTTCAAATACACAAGAAGTAAAATTAACAGTAGATATTGCATTACGTTTAAAGGCTGTTGTTGTTGATAAAGCAGATGGAGTATAATTTTGTAAAGTTTCTCCAATGATATTAACAAAACTATCTGCTCCTATTCTACTTTGCCATTGATATGTTATAACACCTGATGGAGATGCAGTTAAAGTTGATCCTGATATTTGAACTGGAATATCACCTGAACAAATTACTTGAGACCCTGAAATAGTGTTAGGTTCATTAATCCCCTGAACAGTAAGAGTTATAGTTTGTTCAACAGCACAAGACGGGATTGATGATAAGTATGCTCTTACAGTAATTTGATCTCCGTCATTTAAACTTCCAAGAGGCGGAGTGTATGTTAATCCTGCTGGAGAAGCAAGAGCAGATCTTGCACTTACTCCATTCACAAAATACTCAAAAGTGTCTGCTCCTGTTGTTCCAGTTGAATCAAATGTTACACTACTATTAGAACATAGCGTATCATTAGAAAGTCCTGATGTAAAATTAAGCACAGGAGTTGCTGCTGAATCTACTGTTACAGTTACCGTATTTGAAGATCCTAAATCATCTGTCCCAGGACACTGAACACCATTAAATGTTGAGTAAGCCACCCTACGATATATTGTTGTTGTTGTTAAAGCACTTGGATCGTAGTTTAATAAAGTAGCTCCTACAATATCACTAAAAGGGTTTGCTCCAGTTTTACTCTGCCACTGGTAACTTAAGGTTGCTCCAGCTATGTCTAAATTTGGAACTGCTGCACTTGAAAGTAGCACTGGATCTCCTCCTGTACAAATTGTTTGAGAACCTGAAATACTGTTAGCTCCTGTTAATCCATTTACTCGGATTGTTGATGATATTGTTTCACTACACCCACCAGCATTAATAACCCTAACAGATACTATTGAGCTATCTGTTAAATCTAAAGAATTAGAAACTGTATTAAATATGTTTCCAGAAATTCCAGCACCAAATTGCTGAACCCCTCCCACATAAAACTCATAAGTAGTTCCACCAGTTGCCGTAAATATCGGATAGTCTCCCTTACACATCGTGTCAAGCGTTAAGCCTGACGAAAGTGATCCTGACGGTATTGGATTAACTGTTATAGTAACCGCACTTGAAGTTGTAAAACAATTCTGAGCGTTTTCACCTATTACAGTTACAAGCTGACCATCGGTAAACCCAGAAATAGTCTTAGTGTTTGATGTAGATGTTGCTCCTTGACTAATTCCACTAACGAAGAACTCATAACTTACGGCTCCAGAAGCTGTGAAAATAACAGAATCTCCTGCACAAATAGATGTAGATGCTGCAGATAGAAAAACATCTGGATTAGAATCAACAGTGACTCGAACCGAAGCTGAAATCATGTCACAAACTACTGAATTATAAGTGCTTATAACCTTTCGTTGATAGTCAGTTGTTGTAGTAACTGAACTAGGAGTAAAAGTTTCACTATTTGCTCCTATAATATCAGAATAAGGGTTTGATCCTATCCTACTTTGCCATTGATAAGTGTAAACAGCACCATCTGATAATCTATCGCTTGTAGGTGTTGAAATACTTGTAAAAGCAGCTGGAGTATCCCCAGAACATACGTTCTGATTACTTCCAATTATATTTGTCCCTGTTAATCCATTTACTCGGATTGTTATAGTTTGTTCAACAGCACAAGACGGGATTGATGATAAGTATGCTCTTACAGTAATTTGATCTCCGTCATTTAAACTTCCAAGAGGCGGAGTGTATGTTAATCCTGCTGGAGAAGCAAGAGCAGATCTTGCACTTACTCCATTCACAAAATACTCAAAAGTGTCTGCTCCTGTTGTTCCAGTTGAATCAAATGTTACACTACTATTAGAACATAGCGTATCATTAGAAAGTCCTGATGTAAAATTAAGCACAGGAGTTGCTGCTGAATCTACTGTTACAGTTACCGTATTTGAAGATCCTAAATCATCTGTCCCAGGACACTGAACACCATTAAATGTTGAGTAAGCCACCCTACGATATATTGTTGTTGTTGTTAAAGCACTTGGATCGTAGTTTAATAAAGTAGCTCCTACAATATCACTAAAAGGGTTTGCTCCAGTTTTACTCTGCCACTGGTAACTTAAGGTTGCTCCAGCTATGTCTAAATTTGGAACTGCTGCACTTGAAAGTAGCACTGGATCTCCTCCTGTACAAATTGTTTGAGAACCTGAAATACTGTTAGCTCCTGTTAATCCATTTACTCGGATTGTTGATGATATTGTTTCACTACACCCACCAGCATTAATAACCCTAACAGATACTATTGAGCTATCTGTTAAATCTAAAGAATTAGAAACTGTATTAAATATGTTTCCAGAAATTCCAGCACCAAATTGCTGAACCCCTCCCACATAAAACTCATAAGTAGTTCCACCAGTTGCCGTAAATATCGGATAGTCTCCCTTACACATCGTGTCAAGCGTTAAGCCTGACGAAAGTGATCCTGACGGTATTGGATTAACTGTTATAGTAACCGCACTTGAAGTTGTAAAACAATTCTGAGCGTTTTCACCTATTACAGTTACAAGCTGACCATCGGTAAACCCAGAAATAGTCTTAGTGTTTGATGTAGATGTTGCTCCTTGACTAATTCCACTAACGAAGAACTCATAACTTACGGCTCCAGAAGCTGTGAAAATAACAGAATCTCCTGCACAAATAGATGTAGATGCTGCAGATAGAAAAACATCTGGATTAGAATCAACAGTGACTCGAACCGAAGCTGAAATCATGTCACAAACTACTGAATTATAAGTGCTTATAACCTTTCGTTGATAGTCAGTTGTTGTAGTAACTGAACTAGGAGTAAAAGTTTCACTATTTCCTCCTATAATATCAGAATAAGGATTTGATCCTATCCTACTTTGCCATTGATAAGTGTAAACAGCACCATCTGATAATCTATCGCTTGTAGGTGTTGAAATACTTGTAAAAGCAGCTGGAGTATCCCCAGAACATACGTTCTGATTACTTCCAATTATATTTGTCCCTGTTAATCCATTTACTCGGATTGTTGATGATATTGTTTCACTACACCCACCAGCATTAATAACCCTAACAGATACTATTGAGCTATCTGTTAAATCTAAAGAATTAGAAACTGTATTAAATATGTTTCCAGAAATTCCAGCACCAAATTGCTGAACCCCTCCCACATAAAACTCATAAGTAGTTCCACCAGTTGCCGTAAATATCGGATAGTCTCCCTTACACATCGTGTCAAGCGTTAAGCCTGACGAAAGTGATCCTGACGGTATTGGATTAACTGTTATAGTAACCGCACTTGAAGTTGTAAAACAATTCTGAGCGTTTTCACCTATTACAGTTACAAGCTGACCATCGGTAAACCCAGAAATAGTCTTAGTGTTTGATGTAGATGTTGCTCCTTGACTAATTCCACTAACGAAGAACTCATAACTTACGGCTCCAGAAGCTGTGAAAATAACAGAATCTCCTGCACAAATAGATGTAGATGCTGCAGATAGAAAAACATCTGGATTAGAATCAACAGTGACTCGAACCGAAGCTGAAATCATGTCACAAACTACTGAATTATAAGTGCTTATAACCTTTCGTTGATAGTCAGTTGTTGTAGTAACTGAACTAGGAGTAAAAGTTTCACTATTTGCTCCTATAATATCAGAATAAGGGTTTGATCCTATCCTACTTTGCCATTGATAAGTGTAAACAGCACCATCTGATAATCTATCGCTTGTAGGTGTTGAAATACTTGTAAAAGCAGCTGGAGTTTCCCCAGAACATACGTTCTGATTACTTCCAATTATATTTGTCCCTGTTAATCCATTTACTCGGATAACAAAACTAGTATCATTAAAACATCCTGAACCCAAAGTGCCTTGATAAGCTCTAAGAGTTATAGATGAGGAATCTGAAAATGTACCTGCATTAATTGTATAAGAAGAGGTAGATTGAGGTCCTGAACCAAGAGGATTTCCGTTTAAATAAAAACGATAACTAGCAGTATTTAAAGAAGTTGAGCCATCAACAATAAGATCATCACCTGAACAAACTGTAAGATTTATTGCATTAGAAGTTAAAACAGCCGTAGAAACCAGATCTGCTGTTATAGTAACTACATTAGAAGTTGCTGAAGCAGCCAAAGTATTACATTGGACGCTATTAAATGATGAGTAAATTAAACGTCTATATGCAGTTGTTTCTGAAAGTATTCCTGGGTCATGGGTTATAGCATTAGCTCCTAAAATATTTGTAAACGAAGTCGAAGCTGTTCTGCTTTGCCATTGATATAATAAAACTGCTCCTTCTGCTGCAAGATCTGCAACAAAAATAGAAGTGTTAGCAATAATAAAAGGATCTTCTCCAGAGCAAATTGTTTGAGATCCAGTAATACTATTAGATCCTGAAACAGAATTCATTCTAAGAGTAATAGAGTCCTCGTCATAACATAAAGATGGACTAGAAGACCATGTTCTAACGGTAACTAAAACACTGTCAGTTATTACAGGTGTATATGTGTAGGTTGAAACAGTAGAAGCAGATCCAGTTGAAATATTATTAACAAAAAACTCAAAATATGGAGTTGGATTACCATTCAAATCAGTAGCTGTAAATAAAACAGAATCTCCTTCACAAGCAACATTATTATTTGCTGTTGAGGCAATACTACCACTTGGAAGAGTTTCTGCAATCACATTGATAGGTGCAGAATTCACAGAAGAACAATTTGAAGTAAAGAAAGCTATTACATTAACTACATCATTATTATTGAGATTGGTAGTTATAAATGAAACAGAAGCTTGTCTTGGTCCAAGTAAAACACCATTTCTATAAAACTCATATTCATCACCAACTGCAGATGAAGTTAACTCAACAGAAGCGCCTTGGCATATAGAAATTGTACCGTTACCATAGTTAGACGTTAGAGTTGGTTGTGTTGGATTGGCCTGAACCGTTACAACGTAACTTTGAGTATTATTTGCTATAGCATCAGTTCCTGAAAAAGGAGCAACCTCAATAGTAACAGTTGTTATTCCTGTACTTGCAAACTGCAAAGGGGAAGGCCAAGTAAAAACAGCAAACTGTCCAGATCGTATTTCATTTTGAACCTGGCTACCTGGGAAAGTATTTGTAGTGAATGCGTTAGTTGCAACATTAGACCCTGATGGAGAAAAAGTATTTCCCGTAAGTGTTAGGGTTGCAGTCATCGAAACAGTAGCCAAAACTAAATTGTCAGGGCCATCATTAGTAACCTGAAAAATTAAATTTGAAGAAGCGCTTGAACAAAATTGTGATGGAGAACCAGCTGCAGGTGTTGTGATTTGAGCCCTGTTGTTTAACCTTAAATCCCATGATGTTTGAGCAGATAAACTTAAAAATGGAAATAACATAAAACCTGTTATAATCATTAATGTTCGGAATGTTATTAATTCTTTATTCAAAATAAATTTTAATACGTCTTTTTATTAACGACTAATTTATGGAAATATTGTCAAAAACCTTAGTGATTATATATGTTTTCTAATCTATAAATTTTTTTTTACGCATCCAATCATCATTGTACATCTTACCAATATATCGGCTCCCTGAATCATGAAGCAAAACAACTACTATGTCGTCTGGCTTAAAATGTCTTTTCAATTGCAATAATCCTTTGATAGCAGCACCACAAGAATTACCTGCAAAAATACCTTCTTCCAATGCCATCTTCCGCGTATACAATGCGGCATCTTTATCTGTCACTTTTTCAAATGCATCAATAATAGAGAAATCAACGTTTTTTGGAAGTATATCTTCCCCAATTCCCTCAGTAATGTAAGGATAGATTTCATTTTCATCAAAGATTCCTGTTTCGTGATATTTCTTAAAAACAGAACCATAGGTGTCAATTCCCCAGATTTTAATATTTGGATTTTTTTCTTTCAAAAATTTACCAACACCAGAAATAGTTCCACCCGTTCCAACTCCAACAACAAAATGGGTAATTTTTCCATCTGTTTGTTTCCATATTTCAGGCCCTGTCTGTTCGTAATGAGCAAGGGAATTTGAGGGGTTGTCATATTGATTAACATACCAAGAGTCTGGCGTTTCTTCTGCAATGCGCTTAGAAGTTGAATAATAAGACCTTGGATCTTCTGGCGCGACATCTGTTGGACAAACTATAACCTGTGCTCCAACTCCTCTGAGAACATCAAATTTTTCTTTAGATTGTTTATCGGTTGAAACACAAATTAACTTATATCCTTTAACAATAGCTGCAAGAGCTAAACCCATTCCTGTATTTCCAGATGTACCCTCAACAATTGTCCATCCTGGATTTAAGCGGCCATCAGATTCTGCATCTTCAACCATCTTTAATGCCATGCGGTCCTTTGTAGAATTCCCAGGATTAAAACTTTCAACTTTAGCCAAAACCAAAGCATTTACTTCACTGGTGATTTTATTCAATCGAACTAAAGGGGTATTCCCTATTGTTTGGAGGATGTTTTCTGCGTAATCCATAAATCTAATACAAAAATACGTTTATTTAAAAGTAAATATGTCTTATTAGTTAAAAATGTCTACTTCATTATTACTGCACACGCATCACTTTTGTAGGATCAACTTTAGTGACTACTAAAGAAGGAAAATACAACAATATTGTACATGTTATAATAATACCTAAATTTAAAAAAAAAATATTTGAAAAAGATAATAAGTCACTTTATTTCAGAGACATAATATGTCATGGGGTCGAGATGAATAAAACTGAATTTTTTCTGCCCAAAAACCAAAACTAAGCCAATCAAATTTCCAATAAAAATTCCTTTGATTATGATATAAAAAGCATTCCACAAAAAAACCTGCTGAATTAACTTATTTCTAGCACCCATAGATTTCAATAATCCTATCATTTTTGAGCGCTCTAAAATTAAAACCAACAAAGCTGTTGCCATATTTAGTGTCCCTACCAAAAGCATAAGAATTAGTATAATAGCAACATTAAAATCAAATAATGAAACCCATTCAAACAAACCCGGAAACATCTTATCAACGGTAATACTGTCAATTTGTGGTGGCAGTTGATTATAAATCTCTTCATTCTTATGAGTCAAATCAACTCCTTCTTTTAAAAAAACTTCAATTCCCCCCACTTCCTCTGAGCTCCATTTATTAATTCTCTGAATATGTCGAATGTCCGCGAAAAGATACGAAGAATCAAAATCTGGAAACCCGGTTTCATAAATTCCAACAACCTTGAAATAACGAGCATTAGGAGAAGTCGATGAAGTTTTACTTTGAAAATATGCTGTGATTTTATCTCCAACATTAATCTGTAAACGATTAGCTATAGTCTCTGATAAGAGTACTTCATTATTTAAATTTTGATTCGTAATTGGGTATCTGCCCAAAACTAAGTAAGTGTCTAAATTATTCCATCTATATTCAGACCCAACTCCTTTTACTATAAGCCCCTCAAAGTCAGTTATTGACTTTACCAGAGCCGCTTTACTGGCCGTTGCTTGAAGATGATCTATTTCCTCAGAATCATTCCATGCATTCAAATTTAATTCTGACAGACGTATTGCTCGAGTAGAAACTTTTGAATTATTATTTTCAAATGGTGCAATATGTAACTGACCACTAAAAACTATTATCTTCTTCTTAATTTCTTGCTGAAGCCCCAAACTTGTTGATAAAGCAACGATCATCATCACCATTCCTATAGCAATTGCAGTGATCGCAATTTTTATAATCCGACTCGATGCACTACTTTTATCAATGCTTTGTCTTCGCATTCGATGCGCTAAAAATAATCCGAAATTCAAATGACTTATTCTATGGTTATTGCCTTCAAAAATACATTTTTATTATGGTTTTCGTTGAGTCTATTTTTCTTTAGCTCCGTTCATGCTCAAATTCAAGTTGGGGCCGCACAAATTGAAGCCTATTTACCCTTACTTCAAAATAAAAAAATTGGAATTGTCGCTCACGCATCTAGTCTTATTGAAACCTCTAAAGGTTCGATTCATTTAATCGACAGTTTACTCACCCACAAAATAGAAATAGTTAAGGTTTTTGCTCCAGAACACGGCTTTAGAAGTAAATCTGATAACGGAGAAGATTTCGGAAATTCTATAGACCCTAAAACACAATTACCTCTTATTTCATTACATGGAAAATATAAAAAACCACAACCCAAAGACCTTGAAGGACTTGATCTGATTGTTTTTGACATTCAAGATGTTGGAGTTCGTTTTTACACTTACTTATCATCACTTCATTTGGTGATGGAGTCATGTGCCGAGAACAACGTTCAGCTTCTGGTTCTTGATCGTCCCAATCCAAATGCACATTATGTTGATGGACCTTTAATGGAAGACGAATTTAAAAGTTTTGTAGGCATGCATAATGTCCCGATTGTTTATGGGCTAACACTTGGTGAATATGCAACAATGATAAACGATGAAGGATGGTTGAAAAACAACGTTCGCTGTGAGCTTGATGTTATTCCGATAAAAAACTATACCCACAAAACACCTTATTCGTTGCTGGTCAGACCCTCTCCGAATCTACCCAACGACAGGTCAATTAACCTATATCCTAGCTTATGTTTACTAGAACAAACCCCTGTTAGCATTGGAAGAGGAACTGAAATGCAATTTCAAATTTATGGACATCCTGATTTTAAAAAGGGTGGTTTTAAATTCAAACCTCAACCTAATTTTGGTGCCAAATACCCTAAACAAAAAGGCTTATTATGTTATGGAACTGATCTTAGAAATCAATCGAGATTAGATCGAGTAGAAATTAATTGGTTGATCGATAGTTATAAAATGATCCAAAATAAAGAAGCTTTTTTCTTCGATAGCTTTGCTAGAATCGCAGGAACCAAAACCTTACAACAACAAATCACAAAAGGAGCCTCAGAAGAAGAAATTAGAGCGAGTTGGAAACCCCAGATAGATACTTATTTAAAAATACGATCTAAGTATTTGCTCTATGATGACTAAAGTTTAATTGAAGCTTTTATTCGTTCTACCACATCAAAAGCTGCTGGACAAATACTCGTGTTCTTGATTGTTAAATCGGTGATTTTATAAATATTTTTTTGATTTGTATGAGGGAATTCTTGACAAGCCTTTGGTCTAACATCATAGATTGTACAAGCATCATCAGCTCCTAAAAAAGAACAAGGTACTTTTTGTAATACCCAGTCGTTATCCTCATCAATTCTTAGATATTTTTTTTCAAATTGAGCTGGTTTTAATCCAATGACTTTAGATATACGAGCAATATCCTGTTTCAAAAACAAAGGCCCTGTAGTTTTGCAGCAATTCGCACAAGAAAGACAGTCAGTTTTTTCAAAAACATCATCATGAATTTCTTCAACCAAATTATCTAAGTTTTTAGGGGCTCTTTTTTTAAGCTTATTGAAAAACTTTTTTGTTTCTATTGCCTTATCTTTGGCATCCTTGGGAAGTGAAAGTAGGCGATCCTGCATTTTTTATATTTTCCGTAAAACTACAATTAAATTGAAAGCACAAACCGATATATTTGGAAAAGCACTTAAAACATATTTTCTAGGTCCTGAAAACCAAAACATCACAACCTGGACTAACCTTACAGATGAAGATGATGTTCCACTATCTTATTTCTTTAGGGATTTTGAAAAAATGCCTTCAATAGAAAAAAAAGCACTTGAACTAGCACGTGGTAAAATCCTTGATGTTGGCTGTGGAACTGGAAGTCATAGTTTGTATTTACAAAACCTATGCAACCATAATGTAACGGCTTTAGATATTTCTGAAGGAGCTATATATGTTGCCGAAAAAAGAGGCGTTAAAAAAACAAAGCATATTTCTATATGGGATTTTGAAGAAACCGGATTCGAAACCATTTTATTGCTTATGAATGGAATGGGAATTGGAAAAACAATTGCCGAACTCCCGAAACTCTTAAAACACCTTAAAAAACTAATAGCAGCTGAGGGTAAAATATTAGTTGATTCCTCTGACCTAATTTACTTATTCGAAAAAGAAGATATCGCACTCTGGAAAGAGGATAAAACATATTATGGAGAAGTAGATTTTGGAATCCGATTCCAGGGTAAAAGCGAGGAATTTCCATGGCTTTATATTGATCCTAAAACTCTAAAAGAAGTTTCAAAAAGTTGTGGGTTTAAATTTAAAATAATCGAGCAAGGAGAGAATTTTGATTTCCTCGCACAACTCAGTATTTAAGGAATATTTAAATATTTATGCGTTTGTAATGATACTTTCCAGCGGGGATTTTTAAGAACATAATCTACCATTTCTGGCATCATTTGCTCACGTTTACTCCACTCGGGCTGTAAAAATAAAATACAATCTTCACCAACCAATGCGGCTTGTTCTTCCGCAAACTTAAAATCATTCTGATTATGAATAATCATTTTTAGTTCATCAGCTGCTTTATAAGCTTCAGGGGTTGGTAACTTAGTTTTTTTAGGAGAAAGACAAAACCAATCCCAAGCACCACTTAAATTGTAGGCACCTGAAGTTTCTATGTGGGTGATAATTCCTTTGCTCTTAAGCTCTGTAGTCAATGGGTACATTGGCCACATCAAAGGCTCTCCTCCAGTAACAACAACTGTATTAGACCATTTTTTAGCTTCTTGAACTATTGACTCGATTCCAGTTGGAGGATGCTTTTGCGCGTCCCAACTTTCTTTAACATCACACCAATGACAACCCACATCACATCCGCCAATACGAATAAAATAAGCAGCACTTCCCTTATGATAACCTTCACCTTGCAGGGTGTAAAATGCTTCCATTAATGGTAAATAAACCCCTTGATTTACCTTTTGCTTCAGTTCAATTTCTGTCATGCGACAAAGATAATCTAATATTGAAAAGTGCGCTATTTGAACTGTTATAATTACACCTAAAAAAAATACCAAAAAAATGTCTACCTTTAAATATGCGAAAAATATCACCATTTCATTTAGCTATACCGGCTCACAACCTACCCATTGCTAGAGATTTTTATGAAAACACTTTAGGTCTTATTCATGGAAGAACAAGTAAACAGTGGGCCGATTATGATTTTTTCGGTCACCAACTTGTTTTACACGAGGACACTGAATTTAAAGGACATAAGCATTTTAATGAAGTAGATGGAAAATCAGTACCTGTTCCACATTTCGGAATTGTTCTTCCGTGGGATGATTTTCAAATATTCAGCAAACGCTTAATAGCAAAAAAAATTAAATTCGAAATCGAACCTTACCTTAGGTTTGAGGGAAAACCAGGTGAACAGATGACCTTATTTTTTTATGATCCCTCTGGAAATGCTTTGGAATTTAAATGCTTTAAGAATGTTAGTCAATTATTTGCATCATAATGGAATATAGAAATAGAGTAAATACAATTTTCACTACCGTTTTTGGAGATCACATTCGCAAAAAATTTGAATCTGTTATACTTTCATTAGCGGGTTTAGGCTTTTTAATTCACCTACTATTAATTGCCCTGAAAGCAAATGAAGTCTATTTTTTAGCAGGCACAAACAGTAGCTTGTTAAACGATCCAATAACAGCGATATACACCCCTTTTTCGTTAATTCTAATTTACGAAGTTTATTTATTAGTATTCTATCTCCCACGCTCATTTACATCTTGTGTATCAAAACAATTTGAAATCATTTCACTGATTGTTATTCGAAAAATATTCAAAGACATTCCCTTGATGGACCTAAAAGGTAATTGGCATTTAAGTCAACATAATCTTGAACTCGTGGTTGATTTATTTGGATTTTTATTATTATTTCTCCTTATTTTCTTTTTTAATAAAGGCAAAAATAAATTTCCCAAAAAAGAAGTTATTGACCCAAAGCTGTTGAAATTCATAAACTCTAAGAAAATTGTGAGTTTGGTTTTATTAACCTTATTAGTTTCCGCGTCGATCTATTCTCTTGCAACCTGGTCACTTAATCTGTATAACGATAGATTTGTAAATAATATAGACAGCGTGTTTTTCAATCAATTCTTCACACTCCTAATACTAACCGATGTTATTATACTTTTAATATCATTCCGCTATACAGAAGAATACAGCAAATTGATTAGAAATACAGGCTTTATAATTGCTACCATATTAATCCGATTATCCTTCTCAGCAGATGGATTTCTTAACATCATTTTAATTTTAACTGGAGTTATCTTTGCCTTATTAATCTTGCAGATTTATAATGCCATGGAGGACTCTAAGCCTGATTCCACTCTCTAGCTAGCAAGGTGTTTTGAAGTAACATAGCAATTGTCATTGGACCTACTCCGCCAGGGACTGGAGTTATAAAACTTGCTTTTTCAGCAACCTCATCGAAGGCAACATCACCTTTAATAACATATCCTTTTGGATGCGATTCATCGGCAACACGAGTAATTCCAACATCTATAATAGTCGCTCCCTCTTTCACCATGTCAGCAGTTAAATATTCTGGGATACCAAGGGCCATAACAACAATATCTGCTTTTTTAGTGAGTTCTGCTAAGTTTTGAGTTCTACTATGAGCAACCGTTACTGTAGCGTCTCCTGCAGGCCCTTTTTGACTCATCAAGATGCTTATTGGCCTTCCAACAATGTGACTGCGTCCAACTACAACACAATGCTTGCCAGAAGTTGGAACTTTATAACGCTCTAAAAGCTGCATAATTCCATAAGGAGTGGCAGGAATAAAAGCATCTAAATCAAGTGCCATACGTCCAAAATTAGCGGGATGAAAACCATCCACATCTTTTTTTGGATCAATTGCCAACAACACACGCTCTTCATTAATGTGTTTTGGTAAGGGCAACTGAACTATATATCCATCTAGGGTTTCGTTTTTATTAAGTTTATCTATTTGAAGAAGTAGTTCATCTTCGGTTATATCATCTTCTAAACGAATGAGTGTTGATTCAAATCCGATTTGCTCACAAGAACGTACTTTGCTACCTACATAAGTCAAGCTAGCTCCATCGCTTCCAACCAGAACAGCAGCTAAATGAGGAACACGAACGCCAAGTTGTTTCATGTCTGAAACTTTTAATTTAATCTCTTCTTTGATCTCTTGCGAGGTTTTTTTTCCGTCTAGTAGTATCATATCTTTTATCGTGTTCCTTGAATCATTTGCATCATTTGCTTTCCTTTTCCACCTTGCATCATTTTCATCATTTTACTCATTTGATGAAATTGCTTTACCATTTGATTTACTTCGTTAAGATTACGCCCAGAACCTTTGGCTATTCTTTTTTTACGGTTTATATTTAATAAATTAGGGTTCGATCTTTCGCTTGGAGTCATGGATCCAATTATTGCTTCTATATATTTAAACGCATCGTCGTCTATATCCAGATCTTTCGTTGCTTTTCCAACTCCTGGTATCATTCCTATAAGGTCTTTCATGTTCCCCATTTTCTTTACTTGTTGAATTTGAGAAAGGAAGTCATCAAAACCGAATTGGTTTTTAGCTATTTTTTTATTTATTTTTCGCGCCTCTTCTTGATCAAACTGCTCTTGAGCTCTTTCTACAAGTGAAACAACATCTCCCATTCCTAGGATTCGATCGGCCATACGATCTGGATAGAAAACATCTAATGCTTCCATCTTCTCTCCAGTTCCAATAAACTTTATTGGTTTTTGAACAACGGTCTTAATTGAAAGTGCAGCACCCCCTCGTGTATCTCCGTCTAGTTTAGTAAGAACAACCCCATCAAAATTCAAAACATCATGAAATGCTTTTGCAGTATTCACCGCATCTTGACCTGTCATTGAGTCAACAACAAATAAGGTTTCGTCTGGTTTTATTGCTTTGTGAATATCCGAAATTTCTTTCATCAAAACTTCATCCACAGCTAATCGACCTGCAGTATCTACAATTACTAAATCATGCTTGTTCGATTTTGCGAAAGCTATACCAGCTTTTGCAATTTTAACTGGATTTTTTTCTTCAATATCCTTATAAATTCCAACTCCAACTTGTTCTGCAATAATTTTTAATTGGTCTATTGCAGCCGGACGATAAACATCACAGGCAACTAATAATGGGTTTTTTGCTTTTTTGTTTTTAAAATGTAAAGCCAGTTTTCCTGAAAAAGTTGTTTTACCAGATCCCTGAAGCCCCGACATTAAAATAACACTTGGGTTGGAAGCCAAATTTACACCAGCCACTTCACCACCCATGAGTTCAGTCAATTCGTCTTTAACGATCTTAACTAGTAATTGTCCTGGATTAAGAGTTATTAAAACCTCCTGACCCAATGCCTTTTCTTTTACTCGATTAGTAAAATCTTTTGCAATTTTAAAGTTAACATCGGCATCAAGTAATGCACGTCTTACTTCTTTAAGGGTTTCGGCTACATTGATTTCGGTAATCTTCCCGTGCCCTTTAAGGACCTGGAAGGCTTTGTCTAATTTATCACTTAAGCTATCGAACATGAATATACATTTATAAACACAAATTTACTTTTTTTTCGGGGAATTGGAGAAAGATTATAAAGTAGAATTTTATTCTGATTTAAGCATTCCAATAACGACCGTATGAGGGAAAGTAATCGCAGCAAGAAAAGAGAAAAACAAAGGAATGAAATATTCAGATTGGATGTCCATATAGAAGTAGAATAAAAACAAGCCAATCAAAGATAAAACCCAATAAACAAGTGAGGACTTGATATAACCTAATACGGTTTTAAGAGTAACCTCTCCATCTAAATACATCAGCTGATCTTGAATTGACGGAATACTATGCCAAAAGACAAAATAAACTGCAAATGAAAATAAAAGACTCGTTGACCAGAATAAAGCCGAAAGTAACAGCAAGGACAATACTTCTTTAAAAAATATTTTTAAGCTAATAGGAAGAAAAAAAGAAAGTATACAAAAACTCAAAGTCAATAAAAGAGTACTATAATAATAAAACTCTTTCCTGAATTCAAATCCCGTGATATCTTTAATCACAGAGTTTACTTCACTTATTTGAAGGCTGAACAACAGGCTAAAAATAAGCAACCCATATACAGTAAACCCCAATTGCTTAAAAAGTGAATCTTTATTGTTCATGTTAGGATAAGAAGACCAATGCTGTTGCCCAAAATGAAAACCACTAAACAGAATAAAAAATATTAATGCACCCGAGGGAATATAGAAAAAAAGAACAGCACCCAGAATAACAACAAGAATGTATAGGTAAAGAAGTAAAATAAAAAACTTAATCCGGGTATTCTGATATTTTTTTTGAAGTAAGCGAATGTCGTTCGCTCCGTGAATTAATCCTGCAGTGAAAATTAAAGTCAAAGCAAGATAATCGGCTAAAATTGTACTTATGAAAGACCCTAGGGCAATTAAAAAAACTGTTAAAAAAATATTAAATCGATCTAACTTTCTGATTAAAATCAAGGAATTATTAATTTTTAAGATAAAATTTTATCAAATATATATAGTAAGTAATATATTTTTATATAAATTTACTCAAACAAAAACAAATAAATAATTTAATTATGGAAAATTTTTTAAGCGTAATTTTAGAAGCTAAAAAGATGGCTGCAACTGATTATGTAGGCTTTACTTTCTTTGTAGGGTGTATGGCAATGATGGCTGCATCTGCTTTTTTCTTTCTTTCAATGAATTCATTTGATAGTAAATGGAGAACCTCAATTTTAATTTCAGGTCTAATTACATTCATCGCTGCTGTTCATTACTGGTACATGCGAGACTACTGGGCAAACTTTGGAGAGTCACCTACATTCTTTAGATATGTAGATTGGGTGCTTACTGTGCCGTTGATGTGCGTTGAGTTCTATTTAATTCTTAGAGCTGCAGGTGCAACCAAAAGCCTAATGTGGAAATTGATATTCCTATCGGTTGTTATGCTTGTAACAGGTTACTTTGGAGAAGCTGTCTACACAGATGGATCGGGACCAACAATTTGGGGTCTTATCTCAGGTATCGCTTATTTTGTAATAGTTTATGAAATATGGATGGGTGGAGCTGCAAAATTAGCACAATCTGCTGGTGGATCCGTTGAAAAAGCTCACAAAACACTATGCTGGTTTGTACTCGTAGGATGGGCTATTTACCCTATCGGATACATGGCAGGTACTGCTGATGGTCAATGGTATTCATTTGTTGGAGATTTTGGCTTAAATATGGATGTTATTTATAACATTGGTGATGCTATCAATAAAATCGGTTTCGGTTTAGTAGTATATCAACTAGCTGTAGATTCTAAATAATTGACTTCTACATTATAATTTATGTATAAAAAAACCGCTCAACTGAGCGGTTTTTTGTGCTTCAGTTTTAAATTATTTTACATTTTACTTGGTGCTTGAATACCCAACAAGGCTAGCGAATCCTTAAGAACACTTGAGACTTCAGTAGACAAACTAACGCGTAACGCTTTGATAGAGCCTTCTGTTTCTCCTAGAATAGATAAATTCTGATAGAACGAATTAAATAGTTTTACAAGGTCATAGCTATAGTTAGCAACAACAGCGGGACTATATGCTTTTGCCGCTTGCTGAATTATACTGGGGTACACCATTAAATGTTTAATTATTTCTTTTTCACGAGGATCTAAAATTAGTTGTGAATCTAATTTGTGTTGATCTTGATCTGCTTTTCTTAAAATCGACTGTATTCGCGCATAGGTATATTGTATAAAAGGCCCTGTATTTCCTGCGAAATCTACCGAACTTTTAGGATCAAATAGAATACGTTTTTTTGGATCAACTTTTAAAATAAAATACTTCAAAGCTCCCATTCCAATAGACTGGTATAAAGAAGATTTCTCGTCTGATGAAAGGCCGTCTAATTTGCCTAAATCTTCTGCTATTGATTGTGCAGTTTGTTGCATTTCGACCATCAAATCATCGGCATCAACTACAGTCCCTTCACGACTTTTCATTTTACCCTCAGGTAAATCTACCATTCCATAACTCAAATGAAATAGAGATTGTGCCCAGTCGTAACCGAGTTTTTTTAGAACTAAAAACAACACCTGAAAATGATAGTCTTGCTCATTTCCTACCGTATAAACCAAGCCAGTCATAGTTGGGTTGTCTCGGTATCGCTGTAATGCAGTTCCTAAGTCTTGGGTCATATATACCGCAGTTCCATCGGAACGCAATAGTAATTTTTCATCCAAACCTTCGTCAGAAAGATCGACCCAAACAGAACCGTCTTCTTTTTTATAAAATATAGAGCGAGACAATCCATCTTCGATTAAGTCTTTTCCTAATAAATAGGTTTCACTTTCATAATAATACGAATCAAAAGAAACTCCCATTGCTTGATATGTAGCCTCAAAACCTTTATAAACCCAAGAGTTCATTGTTTTCCACATAGAAACTACATCTTGGTCCCCAGCCTCCCATAAACGTAACATTTGCTGAGCCTTTACAAACAAGGGGGCATCGGACTTAGCCTCTTCTTCTGTTTTTCCTTGGCCAATTAAATTGGCGATTTCTTCTTTATATTTTTTATCAAATAAAACATAATAATTCCCCACCAGCTTATCTCCTTTTAAACCAGTTGAATCTGGAGTTTCTCCGTTTCCAAAATCCTGCCAAGCAACCATGGACTTACATATATGAATTCCTCGGTCATTTATAATCTGAGTTTTTACAACTTTATTTCCACTAGCTTCTAGTATGTTGGCTACAGAATAGCCCAAAAGGTTATTTCGAACGTGACCTAAATGAAGCGGCTTATTCGTGTTTGGAGATGAATATTCTACTAATACGGTTGGACTCGTATCTGTTAAAGCTACAGTTCCATAATTTGCTGAAGAACTAATGCGGTCTAGTTCATTTATAAAAAAAGCATCTGCTATTTCTATATTTAAAAAACCTTTCACAGCATTATACCCAATGACCCATTCTAATTGCTTTACAAGTTCTTTACCGATAGCCTCTCCTATTTGCGTAGGATTACCCTTAATCGTTCGCAGTAAAGCAAAGACAACCAGTGTTATGTCGCCATCAAACTCCTTACGTGTTGCTTGAAATTCGAATGTAGCAATCGATGCATCAAAGGTTTCTTGGATAATCTTCTCTAAAGTGGGCACGAGTTGCGTGGAGATCGAGTTCATAAATCAATTTCGGCAAATATAATTATTATGTACAAATTATTCGGTCTAATAGATATCCATTATATTTAAAGGAAAAAATGCTTTTAAATGTTTCCTATAACGATCGCAAAATAAAAGAACAAATCGACAAGGAGGTTGGTCCGCCTTTTTCGCTCATAGAACGCTGGAAAATAGGGGGTATAGGCTCTTCTAAACTTTCAATAACCCACGCCTCAATTGATATCCACAACCTGTTAGTATTAGATAATAACAGTGATAATTGTAATATTGAATTGCGGCCCAATGGAATTATTATTCGTTTTAGGAGTCTTTTGGAGACTTACGGTCTCGTAATTCCATATTATAAATTAAAAATTTATAAAGGTAAAGCAAATGAGTATTCAATTTATAAAGATCACTTTTGCATTAAAGTAGGAGCATTCGAAAAAAGTACTCATCAATATTTTAAGAAAATAAATCAGCAAAAAATAGACGCTTTGCCGACACCTCTTGAAGAACTATAAAACACTATTATTATGAAAATTCTATTAACTGGAGCCAATGGGTATATTGGAATGCGCTTGCTTCCGCAATTACTCGATGCTGGTCATGAGGTAATCTGCGCAGTTCGTGACCCCAAAAGACTATCGGTTACTCAAGATGTTATGAGTAAAATAAAAATCATAACCATTGACTTTTCTGATATTAAAAAAACAGATCCAATTCCTACAGACATTGATGCTGCATATTACTTACTTCACTCCATGTCCTCTTCTCAAGGGGATTTTGAAGAACTAGAAGATAAATGTGCGGTGAATTTTTGTTCTTTAATTGAGAAAACAAAAGTGAAGCAAGTCATTTATTTAAGTGGAATTGTTAATGATCAAAATCTATCCAAACATTTACGCTCCCGAAAAAATGTAGAACAATTATTAGAAAATGCTTCGTTCAACCTAACGGTTTTAAGAGCAGGAATTATAGTAGGGTCTGGAAGTGCATCCTTTGAAATCATCAGAGATTTATGCGAAAAGCTCCCTTTCATGATTACACCAAAATGGGTTAAAACTAAATCTCAACCTTTAGCAATCAGAACGGTAATGGAATTTTTGATGGGTGTTTTGCTTCACCCCAAATGTCTAAATGATGCTTTTGATATTGGGGGGCCTAATGTATTGACCTACAAAGAAATGCTCCATCTATATGCCCGAACTCGCGGTTTTAAAAATTGGATTTGGATCATTCCAATCATGACGCCTAGACTTTCTTCTTACTGGCTACATTTTGTAACCTCTACCTCATACCCCCTAGCAGTTCAATTAGTAAATAGCATGAAAATGGAAGTTGTTGCTAAAGACACACGACTCCAAACTATTTTAAATATTAAGCCTTACACCTATGTCGAAGCCATAGAAATGGCATTTAATAAGATAGAGCAGAATTCGGTAATAAGCAGCTGGAAAGATAGTATGGTGAGTGGAAGGCTCCCTAAAGATCTCCAGAAGTATATTCAGGTTCCTAAATTTGGAGTCTTAAAAGACGCTCAGAAAATCAATTCTATAAATCCTGAACTGACTTTAAATTCCCTTTGGAAAATTGGAGGAGATCAGGGTTGGTATTATGCCAATTGGCTATGGAAACTAAGAGGATACCAAGATCAATTAATTGGTGGAGTTGGACTTCGAAGAGGGAGAACTCATCCAGATAAAATATTTACGGGTGATTCCTTAGATTTTTGGCGGGTTCTATTAGCAGACAAAAAAGAACAGCGGTTATTGCTATATGCAGAAATGAAGCTACCAGGAGAAGCTTGGCTTGAATTTAAAATTGAAGGAGACACCTTATATCAAACTGCAACCTTTCGTCCGCGCGGAGTATGGGGAAGATTGTATTGGTATACTTTGGTACCATTTCATTACTTTATTTTCAAAGGAATGATAATTAACATTGCACACAAACGATGAATGGACTTAATTAGCGCTTATAGCTTGTTTTAAACGTTTTATTGGTTGGGCCGGTATAAATTTGTCTTGGACGACCAATAGGCTCGTTATTCTCTCTCATTTCGCGCCATTGAGCAATCCAACCCGGTAAACGACCTAAGGCAAACATTACAGTAAACATTTGGGTAGGTATCCCTAGGGCTCTGTAAATAATACCGGAGTAGAAATCTACATTTGGATATAATTTACGATCTACAAAGTAAGGATCAGAAAGAGCTTCTTGCTCTAATCCTTTTGCGATATCAAGAATAGGATCTACAATTCCAAGTTCATTGAGAACTTCGTCAGCAGCTACTTTAATTATTTTAGCACGAGGATCAAAGTTTTTATAAACACGGTGACCAAACCCCATCAATCGGAAAGGGTCATTCTTATCTTTGGCTTTAGCCATAAATTTTTTAGTATCTCCACCATCTGCTTTAATCGCTTCGAGCATTTCAATAACTGCTTGGTTGGCTCCACCGTGAAGTGGTCCCCAGAGGGCAGAAATTCCAGCTGAAATAGATGCAAACAAACCTGCGTGAGAAGATCCTACAATACGAACGGTTGATGTAGAACAGTTTTGCTCATGATCGGCGTGTAAAATCAGTAATTTATTTAGAGCTTGAGTAACTATAGGGCTCGAAACATAATCTGCTGTAGGCTTTTTAAACATCATCTGCGCTACGTTATCAACGTAAGATAATTTACTGTCATAATAATTTAAAGGAAGTCCTTTAACTTTACGTTGAGCCCAAGCAACTAAAACTGGAAATTTAGCTAAAATAATTACAATCGCTTCATACATTTCTTTTTCCGAACCAACATCTACAGACGATGGATTGAAAGCGGTAAGAGCAGAAGTTAATGAAGCTAAGATTCCCATAGGGTGAGCAGTCTTGGGGAAACTTTTTAATATTGTTTTTAAATCTTCATCAACAATAGCTTCCTCGTTAATGTCAGATTGAAATTTAATTAATTGTTCTTTAGTTGGAAGTTCTCCGAAAATTAATAAATAAGCTACTTCAATAAAATCTGCACCATTAGCCAAATCCTCAATCGAATAACCTCTGTATTTCAAAATACCTTTTTCACCATCTAAAAAAGTAACTCCACTCTCACATGATCCCGAGTTTTTAAATCCTGGATCCAGGGTAACGAGGCCCGTTAAAGCTCTGAGGTTCTTTATGTCTATTCCTAATTCATTCTCTGTTCCACCAACTAAAGGGAATTGAAATGTTTCGTTTTTATAGGTAAGTTTTACAGAATCTTCCATAGAATATGTTTTTGTGAGTTTGCAAATTTAAGGATTTCTAAGGAATTTTTTAATAAAAAAAGGGGCATAAAGCCCCTTTTAAAAATTATTGTATAAAATACTAGATCTTAAAAGCATTCTTTTTTGGGAAATAAGCCACTTGACCTAACTCCTCTTCAATACGTAATAACTGATTGTATTTGGCCATTCTGTCGCTTCGAGATGCAGAACCTGTTTTAATCTGACCCGTATTCAAAGCTACTGCTAAATCTGCAATAGTATTGTCTTCTGTTTCTCCAGATCGGTGAGACATTACTGAAGTATAACCCGCATTGTGAGCCATATTAACTGCAGCAATAGTTTCAGTTAACGTCCCTATTTGATTCACTTTAATTAAAATTGAGTTTGCTATAGATTCGTTTATTCCTTTAGACAAACGCTCTACATTAGTAACAAATAAATCGTCGCCTACCAACTGGACTTTGTCTCCGATTTTTTCAGTAAGTGATTTCCATCCTGCCCAATCGTTTTCATCCATACCATCTTCGATTGAAATAATAGGGTATTGTGAACTCAATTCTGCTAAATAAGTAGCTTGTTCTTCTGATGTTCTTTTTACTCCTTTATCTCCTTCAAAAAGTGTGTAGTCATAAACACCGTTTTTATAAAATTCAGCGGCTGCACAATCCAAAGCAATCATAACATCCTTACCTGCAGTATAACCAGCATTTCCAACTGCCATGATGATGGTTTCCAAAGCATCTTCTGTTCCGTCTAGCGTTGGAGCAAACCCTCCTTCGTCACCTACCGCAGTACTTAAGCCACGGTCATGTAATACTTTTTTAAGGTGGTGGAAAATTTCAGTTCCCATTTGCATTGCATGAGAAAAACTATCTGCCATTACAGGCATTACCATAAATTCCTGAAAAGCAATCGGAGCATCTGAGTGAGATCCACCATTGATAATATTCATCATAGGAACGGGAAGTGTATTTGCACTAACCCCACCTATATATCTATATAAAGGTAAACCCAATTCATTTGCAGCCGCTTTAGCAACAGCAAGGGAAACTCCCAAAATTGCATTTGCTCCTAGCTTTGATTTATTTGGAGTTCCATCTAAATCAATCATCATCTGATCAATTTTGTTTTGCTCAAAAATAGAAGTTCCAAGAATATGCTCTGCAATCGCAACGTTAACATTTTCTATTGCTTTAAGAACACCTTTACCCATAAAGTCCGATCCACCATCACGGAGTTCTACAGCTTCATGTTCTCCAGTAGATGCTCCTGAGGGTACAGCTGCTCTTCCTAAAATTCCGTTCTCTGTAACCACGTCTACTTCAACAGTTGGGTTTCCTCTAGAATCAAGGATTTGTCTTGCGTGTACTCTTATAATAATACTCATATTAAAGGGTTTAAATAGTTTTTAAATTATAAATTTTGAGCAAAATTACTGAATAAATACTTGGAGTCGTTAGGTCCAGGAGATGCTTCTGGGTGATATTGCACCGAAAAGGTTTTCTTATTGTTCATTTTGAGTCCTGCAACTGTCTTATCATTCAAATGAACGTGAGAAATCTCTATGTCAGGATGCTTTTCAGCTTCTTCCCTATTAACAGCAAAGCCATGATTTTGAGAAGTAATTTCTCCTTTACCTGTTTCTATATTAAATACCGGGTGATTAATTCCACGGTGACCATTAAACATTTTGAATGTGGATATGCCGTTAGCAATTGCAATTACTTGATGCCCTAAACAGATCCCAAACAAAGGTAAATCACGTTTAATGATTTCTTTTGCAAGAGCCTGAGCATGAACTAATGGTTCTGGATCTCCTGGGCCATTCGAAAGAAAATATCCATTCGGTTTCCATACTTCTAATTCTTCGAAGGTTGCGTCGTAAGGAAATACTTTAACATAAACATCTTGCAACACAAGGTTATCTAGAATACTTTTCTTTATTCCCAAATCCACAGCAGCTACTTTATATTTAGCCTCTGGATTTCCATAAAAATAGGGTTCTTTTGTCGACACTTTAGAGGCAAGCTCAAGTCCAACCATAGAAGGTTGTTCAGCCAGCTGAATCTTTAATTCTTCGATGCGATCAACCTCGGTTGTAACCACTGCATTCATGGCGCCATTATCTCTAATATAGCTAACCAATGCTCGAGTATCCACGTCAGAAATAGCCACAACATTTTGAGCTTTAAAATATTCCAAGAGGTCACATGTTCCAATGGGTCTTGTGTGTTGAAAACTAAAATTTTTGCAGATTAATCCAGCTATCTTGATTGATTCTGATTGGTCGTCTAAAGGAGTTGTTCCGTAGTTACCAATATGGGCATTTGCCGCAACCATTAGCTGACCGAAATAAGAGGGGTCTGTAAAAATCTCTTGATAACCAGTCATTCCAGTGTTAAAACAAATTTCTCCAAAAGCACTTCCTTCAATCCCAACTGATTTTCCAAAAAAAGTTGTCCCATCTGCTAGTAAAACTATAGCTTCATTTCTTTTTTGATACTTCATAAACGGTATAAAAGTTTTTACAAATAAACATAAAAAAAGGATAAACAGTGAATGTTTATCCTTTGAAATAATTAGTAATTATCAACACTGTTAGTCTTCACTCTTCTCGTCTGTTGAGGGAGTTTCTGGAGTTTCAGTACTTTCACTTGCTGCTTCAACTACAGGAGCGTCAATGGTTGACTTTTTAGCTCTACTTCTACGTGTTGTTTTCTTAGCTGCTTCTTCAGTGTTTGAGTAAACATCATTGAAATCTACCAATTCAATCATAGCCATATCAGCGTTATCACCTAAACGGTTTCCTAACTTAATAATACGAGTATAACCTCCTGGACGATCTCCGACTTTTACAGCTACGTCGCGGAACAACATAGAAACTGCGTCTTTGCTTCTTAAATATCTAAAAGTAGTTCTACGGTTATGAGTAGTGTCTTCTTTAGATTTAGTTACCAACGGTTCGATAAACATTTTCAAAGCTTTCGCTTTAGTTACCGTTGTATTGATTCTTTTGTGTTCGATTAATGAACATGCCATGTTGGCGAGCATAGACTTACGATGGGCAGTTTTCCTACCTAAATGCATTACTTTTTTTCCGTGTCTCATTTTATTTTATATAAAAATGTCGGTTAGTCTTTATCTAATTTGTACTTCGTAAGGTTCATACCAAAAGTAAGTCCTTTAAGAGCTACGAGTTCGTCTAATTCAGTAAGAGATTTTTTACCAAAGTTTCTGAATTTCATTAAGTCATTTTTGTTGTATGAAACTAAGTCTCCTAATGTATCTACTTCTGCAGCTTTTAAACAATTTAATGCACGAACTGAAAGGTCCATGTCGATTAGTTTTGTTTTAAGCAACTGACGCATGTGTAATGATTCTTCATCATAAGTTTCAGCTTGTGCAATTTCATCAGCTTCAAGTGTAATACGCTCATCAGAGAATAATAAAAAGTGATGTATAAGTGTTTTAGCTGCTTCTGTCAATGCATCTTTTGGGTGAATAGAACCGTCTGTCAAGATTTCGAAAACTAATTTTTCGTAATCTGTTTTTTGTTCAACTCTAAAATTTTCGATACTAAATTTAACATTTTTAACGGGAGTATAAATCGAGTCAATTGCAATAGTACCGATGTCAGTATTTGCTTTTTTGTTCTCTTCAGCAGGAACATATCCACGACCTTTATCAATCGTAAGTTCCATGTTCAATTGAACACTTTTCTCGAGGTTACAGATAACAAGTTCTGGATTTAAAACTTGAAAACCAGAAATGAATTTTTGGAAATCAGCAGCTTTAAGTTGTTCTTGTCCTCCAATAGCGATTGTTACTTTCTCATTATCCAAATCTTCGATTTGGCGTTTGAAACGAACTTGCTTTAGGTTTAGGATGATTTCGGTAACGTCTTCTACAATTCCAGGAATAGTAGAAAATTCGTGATCGATGTTATCTATCTTAACAGAAGTAATTGCAAATCCTTCAAGAGAAGATAACAATACTCTTCTAAGAGCATTACCTACTGTCAATCCATATCCTGGTTCAAGAGGACGGAATTCGAATTTACCTTCGAATTCAGAAGAATCGATCATGATAACTTTGTCTGGTTTTTGAAAATTTAGTATAGCCATAAGTATAAACTTCAGTGGTTATTATTTAGAGTATAATTCTACGATCAATTGTTCCTTTATGTTTTCAGGAATTTGAAGACGAAGTGGTGTTGCAACAAATGTACCTTCAAGGGTAGCATTGTTCCAGGTCAACCATTCGTAAACAGATGAATTACGCTCAAGTGAATGTGTAATCGTTGTTAATGACTTAGATTTCTCACGTACTCCAATTACATCACCAGCTTTTACAAGTGTAGAAGCGATGTTGTTTAGATTACCGTTCACAGTAATGTGACGGTGAGAAACTAATTGACGTGCAGCACTACGAGTGGGAGCAATTCCCATACGGTACACTACGTTATCTAAACGAGACTCACAAAGTTGAAGAAGAACTTCCCCAGTTACACCTTTGCTTCGGTTAGCACGTTCAAAAAGAATTCGGAACTGACGTTCCAAGATCCCATAAGAAAATTTTGCTTTTTGCTTTTCCATTAGTTGGACAGCATATTCTGACTTTTTCCCACGACGACGAGTATTCCCGTGTTGTCCTGGAGGATAGTTTCGTTTTTCAAACGATTTGTCAGCGCCGAAAATCGGTTCCCCGAATTTTCTTGCGATTTTAGTTTTTGGACCGGTATATCTTGCCATTATATTGGTGTTTTAAACAAAGGTTGTTGTGGATTAAGGTCTAACTCCTCCGACAACACAGATACCCCTGTTGATTGATAATTAATTATACTCTTCTTCTCTTCGGAGGGCGACATCCGTTGTGCGGTAATGGAGTAACATCGATAATCTCTGTAACTTCAATTCCATTGTTATGTAAAGTTCTGATCGCAGATTCTCTTCCGTTACCTGGTCCTTTTACATAAACTTTCACTTGACGCAATCCTGCCTCTTGTGCTACTTTAGCACAATCTTCTGCTGCAGTTTGAGCTGCATAAGGAGTGTTCTTCTTTGATCCTCGGAATCCCATTTTACCAGCAGATGACCAAGAAATAACTTCTCCCTTTCGGTTGGTCAGTGATATAATGATGTTGTTAAAAGATGCGGTTATATGCGCTTCTCCAACTGATTCAATAATTACTTTTCTTTTTTTTGATGCTGATTTAGCCATAGTCAAAGATTATTTAGTTGCTTTCTTTTTATTAGCAACTGTTTTACGTTTTCCTTTACGTGTGCGTGAGTTATTCTTGGTGCGTTGTCCTCTTAAAGGAAGTCCTGATCTGTGACGAATTCCTCTATAACATCCAATATCCATCAAACGTTTGATGTTTAATTGAACTTCTGAACGTAATTCACCTTCAATTTTAAAAACTGATATAGCTTCTCTAATTGCTCCGGTTTCCTCATCGGTCCAGTCAGCTACTTTTTTTTCTTCACTTACTTTAGCTTCTGCTAAAATCTTTTCGGCACGACTTCTTCCTACTCCAAATATATAGGTCAAAGCGATTACGCCACGTTTCTGCTTTGGAATGTCTACTCCTGATATTCTTGCCATAATTTATCCTTGTCTTTGTTTAAATCTAGGATTCTTTTTATTAATAACGTAAAGCGTCCCTTTTCTGCGTACTATTTTGCAGTCGACACTTCTTTTCTTAATTGATGCTCTTACTTTCATCTTTTGTTTATATTAAAATCTATATGTTATCCTTGCTTTCGTAAGATCGTAAGGACTCATTTCTAACTTAACTTTATCTCCAGGTAATAACTTAATATAATGCAAACGCATTTTTCCAGAGATATGTGCTGTCACCACGTGTCCATTTTCTAATTCTACACGAAACATTGCATTAGAGAGTGCCTCTATAATTGATCCTTCTTGTTCTATTGCTGCTTGTTTTGCCATATCTATGAAGCTAGGTTTTTTCTGTTATTTCCTGACTTCATTAAACCATCATAGTGACGATTCAATAAGTATGAATTTACTTGTTGAATGGTATCGATAGCAACTCCCACCATAATCAGTAAGGAAGTACCTCCATAAAACAAAGCCCATCCTTGTTGCATTCCAATTAACTTAACTACTATAGCAGGTAATACTGCAAGACCAGCTAAGAAAAGAGAACCAGGGAAGGTTATGTGTGACATTACATTATCTAAAAAATCACTGGTTTCGTTTCCAGGACGAATCCCAGGGACAAAGCCACCGCTTCTTTTTAAATCGTCTGACATTTTATTTGTCGGAACAGTAATCGCAGTATAGAAATAAGTAAAGATGATGATCAACAAAGCAAATACAACGTTATACCATAATCCAAAAATATCTTGAAAGTTTGTTTCCATCCATCCTCCAACGGCACTATCTTCTCCCATAAGACCACCTAAATAAGCAGGAGCAAACATAAGGGCTTGTGCAAAAATAATTGGCATTACACCTGACGCATTTAATCTTAAAGGAATGTATTGACGATTACCAACTGGAGCTGAACTCGTGTTAGAGCCTGAAGTTCTTCGTGCATATTGAACTGGTATTTGGCGCACTGCAAGTACTAGAAGAATAGATAAAAGGATAACAACAACCCAAAGAATCATTTCTATTAGAATCATCATTAAACCACCATTGTTTTCTGTTACTCTCGCAGCAAATTCTTGTGCAAAAGATAAGGGAAGTGTTGCAATGATACCAACCATAATAAGGAGTGAAATACCATTTCCAATTCCTTTGTCTGTAATTTTCTCTCCCAACCACATGGCAAAAACACAACCAGTAACTAAGATTGAGATGGAAGAAAATAAGAATAAAGGACCTTTACCTATTACAAATGCAGAATCTGGAACACCAAGTGCACTTAATCCAAACAAGTAAGCTGGTGCTTGAACAATACAAATAGCAATGGTTAACCATCGTGTTATTTGATTGATAGTCTTACGACCACTTTCTCCTTCTTTTTGAAGTTTCTGAAGATAAGGAATTGCGATACCCATTAATTGTACAACAATAGATGCAGAAATATAAGGCATAATACCTAATGCAAATACAGAAGCATTTGCGAAAGCACCTCCTGTAAAAGCGTTTAAAATACCAAGCAATCCACCGCCGTCTGCTCTACTCGCAAGGCTAGCTAATTGTACAGAATCGATTCCAGGAAGAACTATTTGAGCTCCCAAGCGATAAATCAATAAGATAGACAAAGTCAACCCAATTCGATTCCTCAATTCTTCGATTTTATAAATATTAACAAGGGTTTCTATAAACTTCTTCATTCTATATTATAATTCTATAGCTTCACCTCCAGCTGCTTCGATAGCGGCTTTTGCAGTAGCTGTAAATTTATGTGCGGTTACTTTAAGAGAGCTTGTTAATTTACCTCTACCTAAAATTTTTACAAGTTCGTTCTTAGTTGCGAGTCTTAACTCAACAATTTGATCAATAGCAAGAGAATCACTAATTCTTTTTGCATCTACAAGAGCTTGCAAAGTGTCTAAGTTAATTCCAGCGTAATCTTTTCGGTTGATGTTCGTGAAACCAAATTTAGGTACACGACGTTGCAAAGGCATTTGCCCTCCTTCAAAACCAAGCTTTCTTGAATAACCAGAACGCGATTTAGCTCCTTTGTGACCACGAGCAGCAGTACCACCTTTACCAGATCCTTGTCCACGTCCTAGACGCTTCGCATTTTTTTGTACCGCTCCAGAAGCAGGTTGTAAGTTACTTAAATTCATTTTTATTCTGATTTTAGGCTTCCGAAACGGAAACTAAATGTTCAACTTTTTTTATCATTCCTAGGATGTTTGGTGAAGCGTCATGAATGACTTCTTTTCCAATCCCACGGAGTCCTAGTGCTTCAAGTGTACGCTTCTGATTCTGAAGACGCTTGATGCTGCTTTTTACTTGTTTTACTTTTACTTTAGCCATTTGAAGGTAAATTAACCGTTAAAAACTTTATCTAGTGAAATCCCACGTTGGTTTGCAACGGTAGAAGCATTTCTTAATTGAAGTAATGCATCAAAGGTAGCTTTCACAACATTGTGAGGATTTGAAGATCCTTGAGACTTAGAAAGTACGTTGTGTACTCCTACGGCCTCCAATACCGATCTTACAGCTCCTCCAGCGATAACTCCTGTACCTTCTGAAGCTGGCTTCAGAAATACACGGGCACCACCATATTTTCCTTTTTGCTCATGAGGAACTGTTCCTTTTGCAATTGGAATTCGAACTAAATTTTTCTTAGCGTCTTCAATTGCTTTAGCAATTGCTTCGGCAACTTCTTTAGATTTTCCAAGACCTTGTCCTACTACTCCGTTTTCATCTCCAACAACAACGATGGCAGAAAAACCAAATGCACGACCTCCTTTAGTAACCTTTGTAACACGTTGTACTCCAACTAAACGATCTTTTAATTCAAGACCTCCCGGTTTTACTAGCTCAACGTTTTTATAATTTTGTAACATCTTCCTATTTAGAATTTAAGTCCAGCTTCACGCGCACCTTCAGCTAGAGATTTAACACGACCATGATACAAGTATCCTCCTCGATCAAAAGTGACCTTAGCGACACCTGCTTTCATTGCTTTTTCGGCAATTAGCTTACCTACAGCTATAGCAGTGCTTGATTTGTTATCTTTATTTTCAATTTTTTTATCTCTTGAAGAAGCAGCAACAATTGTTTTACCAGTGGTATCATCAATTAATTGAGCATAAATTTCTTTATTACTTCTGAACACGGATAAACGTGGAGCCGCTGCAGAACCATTAATGGTTTTGCGAATACGCATGCGGATTCTTAGTCTTCTTTTTTCTTTAGTTAACGCCATTTCTTTTGTCTTATGCAGATTTACCTGCTTTTCTTCTTATTTGTTCACCTACAAATTTAACTCCTTTACCTTTGTAAGGCTCAGGTGGACGGAACGATCTGATCTTAGAGGCAACAAAGCCAACTAATTGCTTATCGTACGAACTTAATTTGATGATTGGGTTCTTTCCTTTTTCAGAAATAGTTTCTACTTTAACCTCTGGAGCGATGTCCAAAAGGATGTTGTGAGAAAAACCAAGAGCTAAATCTAATTTTTGACCTTGATTACTGGCACGGTATCCTACACCTACCAACTCTAATTCTTTTGTAAATCCTAAAGAAACACCTTCAATCATGTTGGCGACTAAGGCACGATACAAACCGTGTCTAGCTTTATTATCTTTAGATTCTGAATTTCTTTTAACAACGATGGTGTCGTCTGATACTTCGAAAGTAACTCCAGCATAGTCTTGCTCAAGTTCTCCAAGTTTGCCTTTAACGACAACTTTGTCTGCTTGAATATCTACCGTTACACCGGGCGTGATACTGATCGGATTATTACCAATTCTAGACATTGTTTTCTTCTTTTATAATTTAATAAACGTAACACAATAACTCACCACCTACTTTATCTTGCTTAGCTTGCTTCCCGGTCATTACACCGTTTGAAGTCGACACGATTGAGATACCTAAACCGTTTAAGATTCTGGGGAGTTCAGTTGATCCAGCGTACTTACGTAGACCGGGTGTACTGATTCTCTGAATCTTTTGGATTACAGGTTGTTTAGTAGTTTGATCGTATTTCAATGCGATTTTGATACTTCCTTGATTGTTATCAGTTTCTTCAAACTTATAACTAAGGATATATCCTTGATCGAAAAGAATCTTTGTGATCTCTTTCTTTATTTTTGAGGCAGGTATGCTCACCACTCGGTGGCCAGCTGCACTTGCATTACGAATTCTTGTTAAAAAATCTGCTAACGGATCTGTATACATAGCTTCCTTATTTGATTACCAACTGGCTTTAGTTACACCGGGGATTAGACCATTATTGGCCATTTCTCTAAAAGTTACCCTTGACAGGCCAAATTGGCGCATGTATCCTTTAGGTCTACCGGTTAATTTACAACGATTGTGCATGCGTATAGGCGATGCGTTTTTTGGGAGTTTTTGAAGTCCTGCATAATCTCCAGCTTCTTTCAAAGCTTTACGCTTTTCAGCATATTTAGCAACAGTTTTAGCTCTTTTTACTTCTCGAGCTTTCATTGATTCTTTAGCCATCCTAGTTCTTTTTAAAGGGAAGTCCCAATTCGTTCAATAATGATTTAGCTTCCTTATCTGTATTGGCAGATGTAACAAAGGTGATGTCCATACCGTTAATCTTGTTTACTTTGTCAATATCAATTTCAGGGAAGATAATTTGTTCTGTTATTCCAAGGTTGTAGTTACCACGGCCGTCAAAACCTGTAGCTTTAATTCCTTGAAAATCACGTACACGTGGAAGAGCAACAGTTACCAAACGATCAAGAAATTCGTACATGCGTTCCCCTCTTAGGGTAACTTTAGCACCAATAGGCATTCCTTTACGTAATTTAAAAGAAGCGACATCCTTCTTTGAAATTGTAGAAACAGCTTTTTGTCCTGTGATTGTTGTTAACTCGTCTACAGCGTAGTCGATTAATTTCTTGTCAGAAACTGCAGCTCCAACTCCGCGACTGAGAACAATTTTCTCTAGGTTTGGAACTTGCATTGTATTCTTATACCCAAACTCCTCGGTTAGGGCACTAACGATACGATCGTTAAATTCTTGTTTTAGTCTTGGTTGATAGCTCATAACTAAATTACTTCATTAGATTTTTTCGAAAATCTCACTTTAACATCTCCCTCCATACGGTAACCTACACGTGTAGCTTGTCCGTCTGCAGTTAATAAAGTAAGGTTTGAAATTTGTATTGGAGCTTCCTTTTCTTGGATTCCTCCTTGAGGGTTTTCTGCACTTGGCTTAGCGTGTTTCTTTACTAGATTAACACCTTCAACAATTGCTTTGTTTGTTTCACGTAGTACTTTTACTACTTCACCTTCTGCACCTTTGTGCGATCCGGCTAAGACGCGAACTTTATCTCCTTTTTTAATTTTAATTTTATTCATGATCTTGAGTCTTAAAGCACCTCAGGTGCTAGTGAAACAATCTTCATAAACTGCTTGTCACGAAGTTCACGGGCAACTGGCCCAAAAACACGTGTTCCGATCATTTCTCCTGTTGGGTTCAATAACACACATGCGTTGTCATCAAATCGGATATATGATCCATCAGCTCTACGAACTTCTTTGGTGGTTCTAACTACTACTGCAGTTGCAACCTGTCCTTTTTTAACAGTTCCAGAAGGCGAAGCTTCTTTTACTGTTACTACAATCTTATCTCCAAGAGAAGCATATCTTCTTTTGGTTCCACCAAGTACTCTAATAGTAAGTACTTCTTTGGCTCCAGTATTATCGGCTACCTTTAACCTTGATTCTTGTTGTAACATCTTACTTAGCTCTTTCTAATATTTCTACAAGTCTCCAGCACTTTGATTTACTCAAAGGTCGAGTTTCCATGATTTTAACGGTATCACCGATGTTGCATTCGTTTGTATCATCGTGTGCAACATATTTCTTGGTCTTTAAAACGAATTTTCCATACATTGGGTGTTTCACACGTTTCACCTCAGCAACTACAATAGATTTCTCCATTTTATTACTGGTTACTACACCTATTCGTTCTTTTCTTAGATTTCTATTTTCCATTTTCTACTAAGCTTTCTTGTTCTCTTTCGGTTATAGCAGTAAGGAGACGTGCCACGACCTTGCGGGCGGCTCTAAGCTGCAATGGATTCTCTAGTGGAGTGATGGCATGCGCCATGCGCATGTCAGTCAATTGTTTTTGACTCTCTGCTAGTTTATCTCTTAAGTCCTCTAAAGAAAGGTTTTTAATTTCAGATTGTTTCATAATGCGTTCGCTGGTTTAAGCTTGAAAATCTCGAGCAACGATATATTTAGTTTTTACAGGTAATTTTTGAGCTGCAAGGCGAAGTGCTTCTTTTGCTACATCGTGTGGTACGCCCGATATTTCAAATAAGATACGTCCTGGTTTCACAACTGCAACAAAATATTCTGGTGCTCCTTTACCTTTACCCATTCGAACTTCTAATGGTTTTTTGGTAATCGGCTTATCCGGAAATATTTTGATCCAAAGCTGACCTTCACGTTTCATATAACGAGTTGCAGCAATACGTGCAGCTTCGATTTGACGGGAAGTTATAAATTTCGTATCAAGAGATTTGATACCAAACATTCCATTTGAAAGTTGGTTTCCTCTTTGAGAGAGGCCTTTCATACGGCCTTTCTGTGCTTTACGGAATTTTGTTCTTTTAGGTTGTAACATATTTACCTACTTAATTACTTATTCAATTATTTTCTGCGTCGTTGACGTGAATTATTATTCTTAGCACTACTTGGTGTATTAGTTTTCTTAGACATCCCAACTAAGGGGGATAACTCACGTTTTCCATATACCTCACCTTTCATGATCCATACTTTTATTCCTAATCTACCGTAAGTAGTATGAGCTTCAACAAGAGCATAATCGATATCCGCTCTAAAAGTAGATAATGGAATTCGACCATCTTTATATGTTTCTGAACGTGCCATCTCTGCGCCATTTAATCGGCCTGAAATTTGAATTTTGATTCCTTCAGAGTTCATGCGCATTGCTGCTGAAATTGCCATCTTGATCGCTCTTCTGTATGAAATACGACTCTCAATTTGACGCGCTACACTTGCACCTACTAAACGGGCGTCTAATTCTGGGCGTTTAATTTCAAAAATGTTGATTTGAATTTCCTTTGAGGTGATTTTTTTCAACTCTTCTTTCAATTTGTCAACTTCTTGACCGGCTTTTCCTATAATAATTCCTGGACGTGCTGTTGTGATCGTAACAGTAATTAATTTGAGTGTTCGCTCAATAATTACGTTAGACACACTTGCTTTAGCTAATCGTGCATGAATGTATTTACGGATTGTATAATCTTCAGCAATCTTGTCGCCGTAATCATTCCCACCGTACCAGTTTGAGTCCCATCCACGGATGATTCCTAAACGTATTCCTATTGGGTTAGTTTTTTGTCCCATATTAGTTATCTAAATTATTTGATCCTAAAACTAAAGTCACATGATTCGAACGCTTACGAATTCGGTGTGCTCTTCCTTGTGGTGCTGGACGAAGTCTTTTTAACATACTTCCGCTATCTACTCGGATTTCTTTTACAAATAGAGCTGCTTTTTCAATATCACCTTCCTCATTCTTAGCTTGCCAATTGGCTAAAGCTGAAAGAAGTAATTTCTCTAGTCTACGAGAAGCTTCTTTAGGATTGAATTTCAAAATAGCAAGGGCCTTATTTACTTCTTCTCCTCGAACTAAATCCGCAACTAAGCGCATTTTTCTTGGTGATGTTGGACAGTTATTTAGCTTAGCAAAGGCGAGCGATTTTTTCGCTTGTTTAATAGCTTCTGCTGCTAGTCTTTTACGATTTCCCATGAGCTATTATCTTTTACCTTTATTTTTGGCTCCACCGTGACCACGATACGATCGTGTTGGTGAAAATTCGCCTAGTTTATGTCCTACCATATTCTCTGTAACGTATACAGGAATAAATTGTCTTCCGTTGTGCACTGCAATTGTTTGTCCTACAAAATCAGGAGTAATTAACGAGGCACGAGACCAAGTCTTTATTACTGATTTACTTTTTGAATCAACATTGGCCACTATCTTTTTTTCAAGACTGTGGTGTACAAAGGGTCCTTTTTTTAATGAACGTCCCATAGTTTCTTATTTTTTTCTACGTTCGACAATAAATTTACTACTCGCTTTAGTCTTGGAACGCGTTCTGAATCCTTTAGCAGGAATTCCATTACGGTTACGTGGATGTCCTCCAGATGCACGACCTTCACCACCACCCATTGGGTGATCGACAGGGTTCATTGCAACAGGTCGTGTACGTGGACGTCTTCCTAACCAACGAGAACGACCGGCTTTACCTGAAACAAGTAATTGGTGATCTGAATTCGATACAGCACCAATGCTAGCTATACAGGTAACTAAGATTAAACGCGTTTCTCCGGACGGTAATTTAATCGTTGCGTATTTTCCATCTCGTGCCATTAACTGAGCAAATGATCCTGCACTTCGTGCAATACTTGCTCCTGCTTCTGGGCGTAATTCTATACAAGAAATGATTGTCCCTAATGGTATTGCAGATAAAGGAAGTGCGTTACCTACTTCTGGTGCAGCGGATGCACCCGAGGTAACTGTTTGTCCTACCTGAAGACCATTTTGAGCGATAATATATCGCTTCTCCCCGTCTTTATATTGCACAAGTGCAATAAATGAAGTACGGTTTGGATCGTATTCAATCGATAAAACTTCAGCGGTAACATCAAATTTGTTACGTTTGAAATCAATGATACGATATCGTTTCTTATGACCTCCACCTAAGTGGCGCATGGTCATTTTTCCAGTGTTGTTTCTTCCACCACTACGCTTTTTCGGAGCCAACAAACTCTTCTCCGGCTTATCAGTAGTAATTGCGTCAAATCCATTTACTACTCTAAAACGCTGCGCTGGTGTTATCGGTTTTAATTTTCTAACTGACATGTGACGCTGTTAAAGATTACTATAAAAATCAATAGCATCCCCTTCGGCAACCTGTATGATTGCTTTTTTGGTGCTATTCGTTTTTCCTTTTTGAAGACCTGTCTTAGTGTAGCGCGTTTTACGCTCTGCACCATATCTCAAGGTTCTTACTTTTTCTACAGAAACTCCATAAGTTGCCTCTACTGCTTTCTTGATTTCAACCTTGTTAGAAGTTGTTAATACAAGAAACGTATAGCAATTATTCATTTCGCTATCTGCTGTTGCTTTCTCGGTAATGATAGGCTTGATTAAAATACTCATAACGCTATGCTTTGTTCAAAAGGGTTTCTATTCCGGCAACTGCACTTTCAAATAAAACCAAACTGTTGGTATTGACTATTTTGTAAGTGTTTAATTCTGAGCTGGTTATAGCTTGCGAATGTTTTATATTGCGCGATGACAAATATACATTTTTATTTGGCTCAGCCAACACTACTACTGACTTTTTGTTTTCTAATCCTAAAGACTTTAGGACGTTTAGATAGTTAGTGGTTTTTGGGGAGTCAAATTGAAAGTCTTCCAAAACGATAATAGCGTTTTCTTGAGCCTTGATTGTTAAGGCAGATTTACGCGCTAAACGTTTAACTTTCTTATTTACTTTTTGGCTGTAATCACGGACACGAGGACCAAAAACACGACCTCCACCTCTAAAGAGGGGATTCTTTATAGAACCTGCACGAGCTGTACCGGTACCTTTTTGTTTTTTGATCTTACGTGTGCTTCCTTTGATTTCGCCACGTTCTTTGGCCTTATGAGTCCCTTGACGCTTGTTCGCTAGATGTGATTTTACATCTAAATAAACAGCGTGTGTGTTTGGCTCAATGCCGAAAACAGTTTCTGAAAGTTTAACTTTCCTTCCTGTTTTTTTTCCTTGAATGTCTACTACAGCTACTTCCATTATTTCTCAACGATTACGTAAGCATTCGTGTGACCAGGAACTGCTCCTTTAACAACGAGTAGGTTCTTTTCAGAAACTACCTTTAATACTTTTAAGTTCTGTACTTTAACTTTGTCAGTTCCCATTTGACCTGCCATGCGCATTCCTTTGAATACACGTGCAGGATAAGAAGCTGCTCCAATTGATCCCGGTGCACGTAATCGGTTATGCTGACCGTGGGTAGCTTGACCTACTCCAGCAAATCCGTGACGTTTTACAACCCCTTGGAAACCTTTACCTTTAGATGTTCCTGATACATCAACAAATTCACCTTCTTTAAAAAGTTCTACTGTTAATGTGTCACCTAATTTATACTCTTCTTCAAAATCTTGGAATTCAACGACTTTCTTTTTAGGTACAGTGTTGGCTTTTTTGAAGTGCCCAAGAGCAGCGTTAGTTACTCTCTTTTCTGCCTTGTCATCGAAACCAATTTGAAGAGCGCTATACCCGTCAACCTCTTCGGTTCTGACTTGGGTAACCACGCATGGTCCTAGCTCTATAACTGTACAAGGAATATTTTTTCCTTGCTCGTCAAAGAGGCTGGTCATACCGATTTTCTTTCCTATTAACCCAGACATATGATTATATAATTAATTAATGATTTATATTTTACTCCTAATGTATACTTGTACTTAAACTTTTATTTCTACTTCAACTCCACTAGGCAATTCAAGCTTCATTAAAGCATCAATTGTTTTAGAGGATGAACTGTAGATGTCCAATAAACGCTTGTAAGAACACAATTGAAATTGCTCTCTTGATTTCTTGTTAACGTGAGGTGAACGTAATACAGTAAATATTTTTTTGTGAGTTGGTAAAGGAATAGGACCTGTAACAACTGCACCTGTTGTTTTTACTGTTTTTACGATTTTATCAGCAGACTTATCCACTAAGTTGTAATCGTAAGATTTTAATTTAATTCTAATTTTTTGACTCATCGTACTAATGATTTAGTTTTTTTGTCCATTAACTTCTGCAATCACATCTTGTGAAATATTAGAAGGTGTTGCCTCGTAGTGTGAAAATTCCATTGTGGAAGTTGCTCTACCAGAAGAAAGTGTTCTTAATGAAGTTACATATCCAAACATTTCTGATAAAGGCACTAAAGCTTTTACAACTTTAGATCCTGAGCGATCGTCCATGGCATTTACTTGACCACGACGTTTGTTAAGATCCCCTACGATATCTCCCATGTTTTCTTCGGGAGTCAATACTTCAACTTTCATAATTGGCTCCATAATCACAGCTTTAGCTGCTTTTGCTGAAGCTTTAAAGCCCATTCTTGCTGCAAGTTCAAAAGATAGTGAATCGGAATCCACTGGGTGGAACGAACCATCTTTTAAAGTAACTTTCATAGAATCAACTTCGAATCCAGCTAAAGGACCGTTTTTCATAGAATCTTTGAATCCTTTCTCAACGGCTGGAACATATTCCTTAGGAACGTTTCCACCTTTGATTAAGTTTACAAACTCAAGACCTGGCTTACCTTCTTCCGCTGGTTCGATAGTAAATACGATATCTGCGAATTTACCACGACCACCAGATTGTTTCTTGTAAACTTCTCTATGATCTGCAGACATGGTCAACGCCTCTTTGTATTCTACTTGAGGTTGTCCTTGATTAACCTCTACTTTGAATTCTCTTCGTAGGCGGTCAACAATAATATCTAAGTGTAGCTCTCCCATTCCAGAAATAATAGTTTGGCCAGAAGCCTCATCTGTTTTAACTTGGAATGTAGGATCTTCTTCTGCTAGTTTAGCCAAAGCCATACCTAGCTTATCTACATCTACTTTTGTTTTAGGCTCAACAGCGATACCAATTACTGGATCAGGGAAATCCATAGATTCCAAGACAATTGGGTGTTTCTCTGCTGATAAAGTATCTCCTGTTTTGATGGATTTAAATCCAACAGCTGCACCAATATCTCCTGCTTCGATAAAATCGATGGAGTTTTGTTTATTGGAATGCATTTGATAGATACGAGAAATACGTTCTTTTTTACCAGAGCGGTTGTTCAATACATAAGAACCTGCATCTAAACGACCTGAATATGCACGGAAAAAGGCTAAACGTCCTACAAAAGGATCGGTAGCAATTTTGAATGCTAATGCTGCGAATGGATCAGATACAGATGGTGTTCTTGTAATTTCTTCACCAGTATCTGGATCAATCCCTACAATCGCTTCTTTATCTTCCGGAGAAGGTAAGTAACGACATACAGCATCTAAAAGAAACTGTACTCCTTTATTTTTGAATGCAGATCCACATACCATAGGAATGATCGACATATCCATTACTGCTGCTCTCAATGCTGCGTGCACTTCGTCTTCAGTAATTGAATTTTCGTCTTCCATAAATTTCTCAAGAAGATTTTCGTCATAACTAGCAACCTCTTCGATAAGAAGTGCTCTGTATTGTTTAGCCTCTTCTTTCATGTCTTCTGGAATATCTACTACGTCAAACGTAGATCCAAAGTTATCCTCATGCCAAACGATCGCACGGTTTTTAACTAAGTCAACGATACCTTTAAAGTCTTCTTCATCGCCAATGTTTAATACAATTGGAACTGCGTTCGACTTCAACATGTCTTTTACTTGCTTACAAACACCAAGGAAGTTAGATCCTTGTCTGTCCATTTTATTTACAAAACCAATACGTGGAACATTATAGTTATCTGCTAGTCTCCAGTTTGTTTCAGATTGTGGCTCAACACCATCAACTGCAGAAAACAAGAAAACCAACCCATCGAGTACACGAAGAGAACGGTTAACTTCCACGGTAAAATCAACGTGGCCAGGAGTATCAATAATATTAAAGTGGAATGGTTTAGTATCTTCTAATGCTTCGCCTTGTTCTGTTGGGAAGTCCCATGAACATGTTGTAGCAGCAGAAGTAATGGTAATACCACGTTCTTGCTCCTGCTCCATCCAGTCCATAGTTGCTGCACCATCATGCACTTCACCTATTTTGTGGCTAACACCCGTGTAAAACAACACACGTTCTGTCGTAGTGGTCTTACCCGCATCAATATGCGCTGCAATCCCAATGTTTCTAGTATATTTTAAATCTCTTGCCATGATAAATAAATCAGTAGTTGATGTTTACGTTTAGAATCTAAAATGTGAAAAGGCTTTATTTGCTTCTGCCATCTTGTGCGTATCTAAACGCTTCTTAACAGCAGCACCTTCTTCTTTAGAAGCTGCAAGTACCTCATTTGCTAAACGCAAAGCCATGGTTTTTTCGTTACGCTTACGAGCGTAAGTAATCATCCACTTCATTGCAAGTGATACCTTTCGGTCTGGACGAATTTGCATTGGAATTTGGAAGGTTGCCCCACCAACACGACGGCTACGTACTTCTACGTGAGGCATCACATTGGAAAGTGCTTCTTTCCAGATTTCTAATGGTGTTTTTTCTTCGTCTTGGTTGCGTTCCTCTACGATCGCCATGGCGTCATAGAAAATTCGGAAAGCAACTGATTTTTTTCCGTCCCACATAATCATATTCACAAAACGAGTAACCAGTTGGTCATTGAATTGTGGATCCGGTAATAGTGGACGTTTTTTTGCTTGTCTTTTTCTCATAATTAATGCTTAAAGAGTTAATTTTTTTTTACTTCTTAGGTCGTTTTGCTCCGTATTTGGATCTTCTTTGAAGACGGCCTTCTACTCCGGCTGTATCCAATGCTCCCCTTACGATGTGATAACGAACACCTGGTAAATCTTTAACTCTTCCGCCACGTACCAATACTATCGAGTGCTCTTGGAGGTTGTGTCCTTCTCCAGGGATGTATGCATTTACTTCTTTACCGTTAGTCAAACGAACACGTGCTACTTTACGCATTGCTGAGTTAGGTTTTTTAGGAGTCGTGGTATAAACACGAGTGCATACTCCTCTTCTTTGTGGACACGAATCCAAAGCAGCCGATTTACTCTTCTTGGTAATGGTGACTCTTCCTTTTCGTACTAATTGTGCAATAGTTGGCATATATAATTTTATATTATTCCCTTTTAAAGGGCTGCAAATGTAAGAATATTTTTTTAGGATTCAAACTGATTTAACCTAAAAATCACAACTAAGTCTGTTTTTTATTAACAATGAGAAATATTAACTCTAGAAGACAAAAAACAACTCTTATAATTCAGGTAGAAATTATATAATATTTCCAACTCCTAAAACGCTTCTCATTATAAAGCTGGTATTGCAGCATCTTTTGAGGATTTGAAAATAGCTGTTGCTGCAGACTACATTGCTAAACCAGAAGTTACTTTTTCTCAAGACAGCCTAGGAAAACAATTCTGGATTGCTATGTACAACCGTGGATTTGAGGGATGGTCTATTTACAGAATGTTTCATGGCGCAATTACCTCCAATTTGCCTGCAGATACAGGAAACCCTATTCCTAATGGCTTCACATAACCTTTAAACGTACAGACGTTGATCGAAACAAATTATAATGCTGCCAGTTTTGCAATTGGTGCTGATACACAAACTACCAGATTGTTTTGGGACGTTAATTAAGGCAAAAGCAATTTAAAATAAAAAAACACCTCTATCCTAGGTGGTTTTTTTTGCATAAAAGTTCCCTCGCATCAGAATTTTTATAAGCCTAACTTAATAATAGAATTAAACCCGCTTTCGAGCGGGTTTTTTATTTAATACAATCAACAGAAAACTTTATGTTTTTATCAAAAGAATTCAATGCATTAATCAATTGGAAAAATTTAAATTTAGAAAGCTGCTCTTTATAAATCTGCTTCGTTTTTATAATTTGTTGATCAATTAAAAAATTTCTTTGAACCCCTTTAAACAAGGGTTGGGCTGGAGTAATCCAATCGGTTCCATCAAACAAAAGAATATTGCAATACGATGTATCGGTAAGCAAGCCGTTTTTGGTCATCAGAACATCATCACAGTCCCCTCTTAAATTAAAAGCCTGATCAATACCCGATCGATCTGTGAATTTAAAATCGTAGGAATAGGAATTGATTTCAACGAGCTTAAGGCTTTCAATCTTACTTGGAGTATATTTTAGTGTTTCAAAGCTAAAGCTGTCTTTGTTGTACTTAAAACGCAATTTAAATAACCTGACAGGAGGAAGCTCAGGGAGAATAGACTCCAAGGTCCAAGGACATGTGGTTTTGAAAAGTTTTAGGTAAGAACGATTTAATCTATTTTGATGATATTGGAGTAAATGTGCTCGCCCCCCTTCAACACGAATGGATTCAAAGAGTGGGTACATATATTTTATCTAAAAGTTCTTGATACTCTTCCGCGCAATTACTTTGCGAGGTTACCCCTCCTCCGCTTCTATAATAAAAGGTCTGGTTATGTGTTTCAATAAACCGAATGGCTACCGCACTGTCTAGGTTGGTTCCATCAAAAAATCCATAAACTCCAGTATAATATCCACGCTTCCCGTCTTCAACAGAACGAATTATTTCAAGTGTTTTGGGTTTTGGTGCCCCAGAAATAGAACCCGCCGGCAGCATATCCCAAATAAGATTTCCTAAATTTCCTTGCCAATCTTCATTTAAAGTTCCTTCTATTTCTGAACTTACTTGTAGTAAATTCGAATCATTACTTGTAATCTGATCTACGTAACGAAACCTGTTGACTAGAACTTGCTTGGCGCACGACGATAAGTCGTTTCTTATAAGGTCTACGATGGTTGCATGCTCTGCAATCTCTTTAGGATTGCCAAGTATGGTTTCTTTCGCATTGATAACCGAAGAGGAAATAGTTCCTTTCATTGGGTATGAATAAATTTTACCTGAAACTATTTTTACAAAGCATTCCGGAGAATAACTCACAAACTGATCTTTGAAAAACAATTTGTAGGGACTTTTAGAACTATAAAAAAGGTCCTTTAGGTTTCCATCAAAAACAACCTCCGTAGGGAATGTTAAGTTTACCAAATAACTATCGCCACGCTTCAAATGCTCTTGAACTCGATCGAAAGCCAAAGAATAACGATCAACAGAAGAAGGTTTTGGCGTTAATCGATACGATTTTTTGCTAACTGAGGGCTGAACATAATTACTATATCCACCAACATTAAATAGTATCTGTTGCTCAAAAGCTTCTTCTAATGAAAAAACCAGGGGTTCTTTCTTCTCAAAATCAATCAAAAAAAAGAAAGGGGTTTTTGAAGAAGTAAGGCTATTAACTCTTTTAACAAACGAATCTGGAGACATCTTAAATATAATAATTATTCAAATATAATCTAAGATAAATGCATAACCTTCTACAAATAAAAATACTTGTTAAAAAAAAATGTAAAAACACTTGTACTTCGCAATTAAATGGAAATTAAGGGCTTTTTTTTCAATATAATACAGTTAATCAGGGTGTTTTTCGATAAAAACATAATTAAAACACAAAAAAAAAGGCAGAAATTATATTTGTTATTATTTATTTTTTTACTTTCGTTAACAATTTATTAACTATATATAACAATATGAAAAAACTATTACTATTATCGTCTGCTATGATGCTTATTGCATTTACAGCATTGGCGCAAAAAACAGTAACAGGTGTTGTAACAGATGACAGTGGACTTCCACTTCCTGGCGCATCTGTCGTAGAGCAGGGTACCAGCAATGGTGTTAGTGCTGATTTTGATGGAAATTTCTCTATCGAAGTTGCCGAAGGAGCTGTACTAGAATTCAGCTACATGGGTTATCAAACTTCTGAGCAAACTGTTGGGTCTTCTGATTCAATCAATGCTTCTTTAGTTGCAGATAACGAATTAGACGAAGTTATCGTTTCAGGAGTTGCAGGAGCAACGTCTAGAAAGAAACTTTCTGTAACAGTAGCTTCCGTTAAAGCGGAGGATATTGAAGCAGTACCGGCTAGTTCTGCATCTGGAGCTTTGATGGGAAAAGTTGCTGGGGTTACAGTTACTAATCTTGGACAACCTGGTCAGGGTGCAACTATCGTTTTGAGAGGGGCAACTAACTTTTATGGTTCTCAAGAACCTTTAGTTATTCTTGATGGTGTATTTGTAGAAGGTGGACTTGGTGACATCAACGTTGATGACATAGCGTCTTTTGAAATTGTAAAAGGAGCATCTGCTTCTTCACTTTATGGATCTCGAGCAGGTAACGGAGTTATCGTTATTACTTCTAAAAGAGGTAAAATCGGTAAAACTCAAGTTACTTTCAGAACGGAGACTGGTTACAATGAAATTACAAACTTCATTACAACTAACCAATCTCACGCATGGGAATTAGCTCCTGATTTTGCACAACACCAAGGACAGTACACAGCTTTAGCTGGTGTAACTTATCCTGTTGGATTCCAAAGTGTTTATGCTGCAAGTGGACCTCAAGCTACTAGTGGAGCAAAAGTACTTAAGGCAGATCAGTATTCTGACAATCCTTTTGGAGTTTATAATGACTTCCAAAGTTTATTTTTTAAAAAAGGTATGAACACTACAAACTACGTTTCAGTTAGTGGTGGTGACGAAAAGATTTCAACGTTATTTTCTTTTGAAAACTACAGTAACGAAGGAGTTCTTAACGAAACTGAAGGATACAAAAGAACAAGTATTCGTGCAAACATTGATTACAACTTAAGTGATAATCTCAAGTTCTCTGCATCGAACGCGTTTATTAAGGTTGATGATCTTGCTCCAGGTGTAGGTGCTCAGGGTTACAGAAACATTACTCGTTTGAGTCCTGATTCTAATTTAACTTATGACAACCCTGATGGTCAAAAGTACTGGTTTACTCCAGATCCACACGAAAGTGAGATTCAAAACCCACTATACGGATTAGCTACTCCAACTCTTGGAGCTAAGCAATCTCGTTTCTTAGGAGGTTATAACTTACGTTACAATATTTCATCAGTTTTTACTGTTGAATTAGAGTACTCTTTTGAAAGTGATAACTATCGTTATTCTAGCTCTAATCCTTACAACTATTACCAGATTAATTCTGAAGAGCCTGGGTTTGGATATAGTAAAGGATCACTTTACCAAAATAACTACTACCAGTTAGCTCAAAAAGCTCAGGCTACTTTGAACTACAGACAAGAATTTGGAGCTTTTGATATTAAAGCAAAATTAAGTTGGTTAGGAGAAGATTTATCTTACGAGCAGTTTAGTGCTTCAGGTATTGATTACCTGTATGCTGGACTTCCAACTTTAGATAACTTTAAAGGAGAAAGCATTACTGCAACGGGCGATAAGCAAGTTGTACGTGCTTCAAACATGTTCTTAATTGCGGGTGTTACTTACAAAGAGAAATACATCCTTGACGCTTTAGTTCGTCGTGATGGTTCTTCTCAGTTTGGTGCTGATGAAAGATACAACAACTACTCACGTGTATCTGCTGCATGGCGTATAACTGAGGATATTACTATCCCAGGTATACAAGAAATGAAAATTAATGCTGCTTATGGTACTTCAGGACAACGTCCAGGATTTAACTGGCAGTATGAGCAAGTTAGTCTTTCTAATGGTCAGCTTAGTTCTAACCGTTTGAAAGGTAACTCTAACTTAAAGCCTTCACAATCTGCTGAAACTGAAATTGGTTTAAATGTTAGTTTCTTAGATCGTTTCACTTTCGAAGCAGCTCACGCTACTACTGAAACTAGTGATCAGTTTATGCTTGTTGGTTTATTTTCTCCTGCAAATGCTGGGAAAAACAGACAATGGCAAAATGTTGGTGATCTTGAAGCTACTACAATAGAAGCTAGTTTGAAAGCTAATGTTTTAAATACTCAAAACATGCGTTGGGATATTGGTGTAAACTATGCCACTACTACTAACGAAATCAAAGCTCTTAACGCACCACAACAACAGGTTGGTTCAGATAATTTATTCCTTCTTAAAGAAGGTATTGAGTTTGGATCAATGTGGGGTAGATCTTTTGTTTATGACTTAGCTACTATGTCTGCTCAACTTCCTGATGGAGGTTCTATAAGTGATTACAGTGTAAATGCTGATGGTCTTGTTGTAGAAACCGCTAACATAGGTTCTGTAGATGAAGCGGCTATTGCAAAAGTAGATGAAAACGGAGTTGCTGTATTTGAGCAAATCGGAAATCAAAATGCTGACTTTAGAGTTGGTATGACTTCAAACTTTACATACAAAAACATCGATTTCTACATGCTTTGGGATTGGAAATCAGGTGGAGATATTTACAACCGTAACACGCAATGGAATACCATTTCATCTCGTGCTGGAATTGTAGATCAAGCTGGAAAGCCTCAAAATGAGAAAAAGACTCAAAACTACTACGGTTCTTTATACGACGTAAATAGAGCTAACAAGTTTTGGGTAGAAGATGGTTCTTTTGTTAAGCTAAGAGAAGTTGCTATTTCTTATAACTTCAGTAAAGAAATGTTAGCTAGAACTAAAGTTATCAAGAATGCTAAATTGAGTCTTATCGGAAGAAACATTTTAACATTTACAGATTATACTGGATGGGATCCTGAAGTTACCAACTACAGTAGTGGTACACAACAGTATTTTTCAGTTGATTATGGTGTATACCCTACCCAGACTTCATATTCATTATCACTAAAATTAAACTTTTAATTCATGAAAAATTTATTTAAAAATTTAGTTTATGTTTCACTTATGTTCATTACAGTTGTAAGCTGTGATACATTCGAAACTGAACTTGAGGTTGAAAACCTCGAAAATCCAAATGACGATATCCTAACGTCAGATCCAGTAGCACTAGAGGCTACTGCTGCTGGACTTTTTAATGCTATCTACATGACCATTGAAACATACTATGGTCCAGGAATGGCATTGAACACAATGGCAGATGTATCATCTTGTTCATGGGGTAACGTAGGAATGCGTGACCTTTCAAGTGAACCTCGTGTTGCTTGGAACAACGGTGTTGCTTACGGTAATGGTTTCATTACTAACGACTTTTTCAATGCATTATATTCAAGTCTTTCTGATGCCAATACTTTAGCTTTAGCTGTAAGTAACGGAACTGAATTTCCTGACTCGAATTTAATTAATGCGGTTGCTAAATTTGGTCAGGCAATAACTATCGGATACAATGCCCTAATCTTTAACAAAGTATGGTTGTCTGATGAAACAGGTGTTATTGGAGATGATGCTGCTGATTATAATGCAGCTATGACTTTTGCTTTAACTAAATTAGATGAAGCGATTGCGATTGCAAACGCAAACTCTTTTAATGTTCCTAACAGCTGGTTTAACGCTGGGGGAGACCTTAGTAGTTCTGAACTTTCTCAAATTATGTCAAGCTTTGGTGCTCGTATGTTAGCAGGAAATGCTCGTAACAGTACTGAAAGAGCTGCGGTAAACTGGTCTAAAGTTCTAGCTTATGCTAATGCTGGTATAACAACCGACTATGATATTCAACATGATGATACAGTATGGTATGATTTATTCAAAACCTACCTGGTTTACCCAGGTTGGGCTAGAATTGATCTTCGTACAATTAGCTTAATGGATCCTGCTTATCCAAGTTATTGGCCAGCTGGAGAAACTGTACTGCCTGAAGCTACTTCAGTAGATGCACGATTAGCGACTGATTACGATTATCTTTCTGGACAAAACTTCAGACCGGAGCGTGGTGAATACCACTATTCTTCTTACCGTTATGGCCGCTATGACACATACATTGCTGAGTGGGTTTATCCAACTGTTTGGGTACCTGCAGCTGAAATACAACTCTATGCTGCTGAAGCTAAATTGTGGGCTGGAGATGCTGCTGGAGCTGCTGCAATAGTTAATGCTGGTACACGAGTAACTCGTGGTAACTTAGCTCCTGTTGCTGCAAATGCAGCTGATGTTCTTGCTGCAATTCATTATGAAAGAATAGTTGAGATGCCATTGGCTGCAGCTGGACTTTCTTTCTTTGAGATGAGATCGACTAACAGATTACAAGCGGGTACTTTATTGCATTTCCCAGTTCCTGGAAAAGCTTTAGAGTCTATCCCAGCAGATAATTATACTTATGGTGGTACTGATGGTACTGCTGGAGTTGATTATTCTTCTGGTGGTTGGAGATAATCTACCCCCTTATAATAGAATTAAACCCGCTTTCGAGCGGGTTTTTTTTTACCTGTATTTTTCTATTACAAAACAGATGAAAACAACTAGCTTTGACAAAATTTCAAAAATGGATAAACAAGAAATCTTTGGCGTACGCGCCATTATAGAATGTATTGAGGCTAATCAAAACCTTGAAAAGGTTTATTTATTAAAAGACCAAAGAAGTCCACTTTTTAAACAACTCGAAAAATTATTAAGAGAAAAAAAAGTAGCTCACAGTTATGTTCCTATAGAACGTCTGGATCGATTTTCTAATAAAAATCACCAGGGTGCAGTGGCTACCATATCCCCTATTTCTTATTGGAATTTGGAGAAATTGATTGAAAAAGTACTTGAAGAAAATAAAACACCTATTTTTTTACTTTTAGATAATATAACCGACACTCGAAATCTAGGAGCCATTATTAGAAGTGCTTCTGCTACTGGAGTTTGTGGAATCATCTTACCCCAAACTGGAAGCGCACGTATTAATTCTGATACAATTAAAACCTCAGCTGGAGCTTTGTTTACGGTCCCTATTGCAAAAGTTGATCACCTCAAAGATGCCATTTATCTTTTACAGGCACATGATGTTGAACCCGTAGCCATCTCAGAAAAAGCAAATTCTACAGTATACGAACTTGATTTTAAAAAACCTCTAGCTCTCATTATGGGATCTGAAGAAAAAGGTATTTCAAAGGGAATATTAAATATTGTCTCTGAAAAAGCTAAACTTCCTATGGAAGGAGTAATTGCCTCTCTAAACGTAGCAGTTGCATGTGGAAGCGTACTTTATGAAATTATTCGTCAACGAAAGTTCTCTTAACTTGATTATATTAGTGCTATGATAGCACCCTTGGCTGAACGCATGCGACCAAAAACCATTGACCAATATGCTGGTCAACAACATTTGGTCGGTCCTAAAGGAGCTTTGCGGCCTATTCTTAAAACTGGACAACTTCCCTCACTAATTCTATGGGGACCTCCAGGGACCGGAAAGACAACTTTAGCTATGCTTATGGCTAAAAGTAACGATCGTCTGTTCTACAGCCTCTCGGCCATAAATTCTGGTGTTAAAGAAGTGCGTGAAATCATTGACAAAGCAAAAAACAGTGGCGGGCTTTTTACTCAAAAAGGACCTTTACTTTTTATTGACGAAATTCATCGCTTTAGTAAATCGCAACAAGATTCTCTTTTAGGCGCCGTAGAAAAAGGATATGTTACTTTAATTGGGGCAACAACCGAAAACCCAAGTTTTGAGGTTATCAAGGCATTGTTATCTCGCTGTCAAGTTTATACCTTAAAACATTTAGAGACAGAAGACCTCAAACTACTACTCAAAAGAGCACTTGAAGAAGACGAAATTTTAAACCAAAAGAAAGTTACCTTAATTGAAGATCAGGCTTTATTGAAATTATCTGGAGGTGACGCACGTAAAATGTTATCCCTACTGGAATTAGTAATCATGAGTCAAGAAGGCGATGAAATAACTATTACTGATGAAATCGTATTAGATAAGGCACAAACAAAGACCGTATTATTTGATAAAGATGGAGACCAACACTACGATATCATTTCGGCCTTCATAAAGTCTATTAGAGGAAGTGACCCTAATGCATCAGTTTATTGGCTTGCCAGACTAATAGAAGGTGGAGAAGATGTTAAATTCATTGCCAGAAGATTATTAATCTTAGCTTCAGAGGATATTGGAAATGCAAACCCAACTGCCCTTGTTTTAGCCAATAACACATTCCAGGCAGTAGCTGCTATTGGATACCCAGAAGCAAGAATAATATTGAGTCAATGTGTACTATATTTAGCCACAAGCCCTAAGAGTAATGCGAGCTATTTGGCTATCGGAAAAGCACAACAAATAGTAGACGAAACAGGAAATCTTCAGGTACCCTTGCTCTTAAGGAATGCTGCCAGCAAGCTTATGAAAGATTTGGATTATGGGAAAGGATATCAATATGCCCATGATCATGATTTGAACTTTGCCGCTCAAGAGTTTTTACCCGAAGAAATAAGTAAAACTAGACTCTATGAACCTGGACAAAATACTAAAGAACAGGCTATTCGCTCATTTTTAAAGAAAAGGTGGGAAGACAAATACGGTTATTAGCGTTTCTTCCAAAAGAAGGGAGTAAATAAAATGAGAACTGTGAACAATTCTAATCTACCCAAAAGCATTAAAAAAGAAGCCCACCATTTGCCTAGAAGAGGCAATTCACTATAAGAAAACAACGGTCCAAAGTTTCCAAGTGCAGGCCCAATATTCCCTAAGCTTGATGCTGCTACACCAATAGCAGATTGAAAATCTAAGCCTAACGCACTAAATATAAGCGCTCCAAAAATAAAGGATAACATATAAAGAATAAAAAAGGCGTAGACGTTATGAATAATCTCCTCTTTTAAAATAGATCCATTATAACGTGGTTGGATTATTGCATTGGGATGAAGTGCTCGTTTAAATTCAAGAAACCCACTTTTGATCATGAGAATATGACGAACACCTTTGATTCCCCCAGAAGTAGATCCAGCAGAACCACCCATAAACATCAAACCAAAAAAGAGAATCGTTAAAAAGGGAGTCCAAGCTGTAAAGTCGGACGTAACAAAACCTGTAGTTGTTATAACCGCTACTATCTGAAAAAAGGCGTGACGAAATGAACTCTCTATAGTTCCGAAAATTTGAGGATGATTGAAGGAACTTTTAGTTAGGTCAACTTGGAAATATAGAACACATGAGACTAAAAGTGTAGCTAAACCAATAAATGTCATAAAATACCTAAACTCTTGATCTCTGAATATTTTTTTAATTTTACCTGTAAAAGCAAAATAACTAAGTACAAAATTGGTACCCGCAATAAGCATGAAAAAAGTAATGATATATTGAATTACTGGAGTGTCATTCCAATAAGAAATACTTGTGTTCTTGGTCGAAAACCCTCCAGTAGAAATCGTACTCATTGCGTGATTTACCGCATCAAACAAACTCATGCCTGCAACTGACAATAGAATTGTTTCAGCTAATGTATATCCAACATAAATGAACCACAACCGTTTAGCGGTGTCTGTTATTCTTGGATGTAGCTTATCGCTACTGAGACCAGGAGCTTCAGCACTAAATAGCTGCATTCCGCCAATACCAAGTAAAGGTAGGATGGCTATTGCCAAAACAATAATACCCATGCCCCCTATCCAATGGGTTGTACTTCGCCAAAACAAAACTCCTTTTGGCACAGATTCAATATCGGTTAGAATAGATGAGCCCGTTGTAGTATAACCAGACATGGTTTCAAAAAAAGCACCAGAAACATCGGAGATTACTCCAGTAAATAAGTAAGGCAACATACCGGACAAGGACATCAAAATCCATCCAAAACTCACAATCAAATAACCTTCCTTTTTCTGAATCTGTTTGGTATGATTTCTTGACAAAAGCATAATAAAAACACCTAGAAATAAAACAGAAAATGCAGAGAGGGTTAACTCAAAAGTAACCCCGTCTTTTGTCAACAAGCTTACCAATGCTGACAGTAACATAAACCCACCGTTGAACAGGAGAAGAACCCCCATTAGGTTGGCTATTATTTCTTTATTTATTTTATGCATGCTACAAGAATAAGCTTTCTACTTTTCTAATGGCTCTGGGAAGACAGCAAACCACCACGCGATCTCCAGCTTCAATAGTATAATCTCCAAGAACAATTGCTCCTTCGCCGTTCTTGATTACCCCTCCAATAGTAGCCGATCTAGGGAAATCAATGTCACGAATACTTATGCCATTTACTTTAGATTCAGGGTTAACAATAAATTCCAAAATTTCAGCATTCATATTTGTGAGTGTGGTCATGTCTACAACCTCTCCCCTTCTTATATATCTAAAAATAGTATTTGCAGTAAGAAGCTTTTTATTAATTAAAGTATCGATACCAACCGAGTGAGATAATTGAAAATAATCCATATTCTCAACCAAAGCAATAGCTTTTTTAACCTTCTTAGATTTAGCCATCAAACAAGACATAATGTTGGTCTCTGAGTTTTCGGTTACCGAAATAAAGGCATCCATTGTTTCAATATCTTCTTCATCCAAAAGATCAACACTTCGACCATCTCCATGGATAACCATGGCATCAGGAAGCTGATCTGCTATTTCAAAAGCTTTCGCTTTATTTTGTTCAACAATTGTAACTCTGAATTTCTTTTCGCACAATTCTCTAGCAGTATTAAGCCCTATTTTACCTCCACCTAAAATCATTACATTTTTAATGGATTCTTTCGTTTTTCCTGTCAGCTTATACAGCTCTTCTACCCCTTCTTTTAAGGTAATAAAATACACTTGATCATTCGCCTCAAAAACTGTATCCCCTCTTGGTATAATTGTATATTGGGTTCCCTTGCGTTGTAATGCAATTGGCATAAAATGAACATCAGGGAAAATATTAGCAGCTTCTTTAACCGATTTACCTACAAAAGGAACAGACGGATCGAGTGTTGTTCCAATGAGTGTTAGCGCACCATCTTCAAATTCATAACTGTCACTAAAAGCAGATTGATCCAGTAATTGCTGTATTTCCAAAGCTGCTAATTCTTCTGGTGAGAAAAGCTCATCAACACCTAAATCTGAGAAACTTACGTCATCTGCGGCATTAATAAATTCAATACTAGATATACGTGCTATTGTTTTTTTACAACCTAATTGTTTTGCTAAAGCACAAATCGTGATGTTTGTTGTTTCTTGGGATGTTACTGATATGAAAAGATCTGAGCTGCCAACATTAGCTTCCCTTATAAGGGATAATGAACAAGCATCTCCTTTTATGGTTTTTATGTCCAAGTTTTTTTCGGCATAATTTAGACGCTCCTTATCTGTATCAATAAGGGTAATATCTTGGGATTCAAAAGAAAGAAGTTTAGCAAGATGAAATCCTACTTCTCCAGCCCCTGCGATAATTATTTTCATAGAGTAATGTTCAATAAACTCGAGACAAATATACTAATTAGTTTAGAGTTAGATTAAAAAACTAAAACTACTGCGCTTAAATTTAGATGCCTGAATTATTTTTGGCTGAATAAAAAGGTGAATATAGGCTATAAAATTGCTTCATTATCTATCTTTGCAACTTATGAAAAAGACTGTTACCCCCTATGCTAATCAGCAAGATTCTAAGAAAAAGCAAGTCACTCAAATGTTTGATGGAATTTCTTCTAACTATGATTTTTTAAACCGAATGATCTCTTTAGGAATTGATGTTAAGTGGAGAAAGAGAGTGGTACAGATTTTAGTTCATAAAAAACCTAACAGTATTTTAGATATTGCAACAGGAACTGGGGATTTAGCAGTTGCACTTGTTGCTACTAAAGCTATAAAAATAATAGGTCTTGATATTTCTCCAGGCATGCTTTCTGTTGGTAAAGAAAAAGTAACCTCATCTAATCTAGACCATACCATCCAAATGGTTTTGGGGGATAGTGAAGCACTAGTCTACGACGAAAACTCTTTTGATGCTGTTACGATAGCTTTTGGGGTTCGAAATTTTGAAAATTTATCAAAAGGTCTTTCTGAGGTGTTTCGAGTACTAAAACCAGGAGGTACTTTAGTAATTCTAGAAACAGCTGTTCCCACTAAATTTCCTTTTAAACAGGGATACAAATTCCATACACAAGTGATTGTGCCTTTAATGGGAAAACTATTTACAAAGGACAAAGCTGCCTATAAATACCTGTCAGATTCTGCAGCAATTTTTCCACATGGCAAACAGTTCAACAATATTTTGGAAAAAACAGGGTTTATAGAGGTAGAAGACAATCCACAAACCTTAGGGGTAGCTTCCATATATTGTGCCACAAAGCCTTAATCTAAACAAAAAAATACGCCTAATGTCCTTATTATTCCTATTGGGAATAATAATTGCACACGCTCAATACCCTACGGTAACTGAACGCATTCAAAACTTACAAGATTTTGATGAAAAGTTTTTACACTACGGATATTTCTTTGGGCTAAATGACTTTGGATATAAATTTGAATATGAAAAGACATACTCTGGACCATCAGCACTGAATGGAAGAACCTTACCTGACATAGAACTTGTCAAAAACATTGGTTTCAATGTAGGCTTGATTGGAGATATGCGAATTAATAAATATTTAAACCTTCGATTCGAACCCGGTCTATATTATACTCAAAGAAATTTAATGTATCCGGAAGCGACTCCTGGCTTAACGACAGATCAAGATTATATTCGTGAGGTTAAATCTACCTACATCCATTTACCTTTACTGGTGAAATTTAGTTCTTTGCGAGTTAACAACTTTAGGCCTTATATAGTTGGAGGAATATCCACCTCTTTTAATCTTTCCAGCAACAAAAAAAGCTTGGATGATAATTCGAGTAATGTATTTCGAGTAATCAATCAGGTTTACAACTATGAAATTGGTTTTGGAATTGATTTTTACCTCCCTTATTTTAAATTCTCTCCTTCAATTAGGGGTGTTTTTTCGGTAGACAATGAATTGATTCAAGATAATAATCCAGTCAGTCCATGGACTTCGAATATTAATAAATTATTTTCTCAGGGACTAATCATCAACTTCACCTTCGAATAGTTAAGGCCTATATGCCTGACCCAGAACAATAGCGGCTGCAACTGCCACATTTAGGCTTTCTGCTCCGTTTTCTGATCCAAAACGCGGAATTGTAATCTGATTTTGTGCAAGGGCATCCACGGGCTTAGAGATACCACGGGATTCGCTTCCCATAACAAGTATTGCTTCTTGATCTAATGTGGATTCATAAACAGAAGTTCCCTTCATTGCGACTATATAAATAGGTTTGTTTGTGTTGTTTAAAAAAGAAACTAAATCTGTATAAACACAATTTACATAGGCCAAAGAACCCATGGTTGCCTGAACAACTTTAGGATTATAACAATCAACCGTATTGTGAGAGCATACAATGGTGGCGATTCCGAACCAAGCTGCTGTTCTTATTATGGTTCCAAGGTTTCCTGGATCAGTAATTCCATCCAAAACAAGTATTCTGCCTTGATAAGAAACCGACTGGATTTCAGGGATTTTAAAAACCCCCAAGGCTGAGCTTGCAGACTTCAACAAGGTTATTTTACTCATGTCTTTTTTACTGACTTGAGTTGCCCTGAAAGGTTCTAAAGAATCTAAGGTAAAAAGATTTTCGGTTTGCCACCCAGCATTCAACAAATCTAAAACTGTCTTGTCCCCTTCTGCCACAAAGAGTTTTAACTCTTTTCGATCCTTCTTGTTTCGCAAATTTTTGATTCGCTTGATTTCATTCTTCGTAATCATAAATGATGTATTTTTGCCTTAAATTCATTCATAGTTTGAAAGGAAGGTTCACAAAAATAATCATTCTTAGCATGTTATCCTTATGCTTCTGCAATTGTAGTAGTATAAAAAATATTGCACCCAATCAAAACCTATTGGTAAAAGAACGTTTTGTGTTGGATGGAACTCCTTTAAAACAAGAATTGACCAAGCAACTTAGCGTTTTCCCTCCAAACACAAAACTGCTTGGAATCCCTGCAAGACTTCACATTTACAATTTAGCCTCAGAAAATTCTGATAGTTTGTTTGATGATTGGATTATTAAAGACCCTAAACGCAGAGACCGAATAACAAGAATTTATTCAGACAAACAGGTTGAACAACTTAGAAACTATAAAAACAGTTTCAACTTTTGGTTAAAGAAATCCGGAGAGCCACCATCAATTTTCACACAAAATAATGCAATCAATACTTCAGAAAGGTTAAAACAGTTTTATAAAAACAAAGGTTTTTTTAATACATCAGTTAAAACTTCAGTCGATACAATTGCACCTCAAAAGGTCAAACTAATCTATAACATTTTGGCTGGTCAAGCATTTACAATAGCTGAGAAAACAAAAACTATTGCGTCTTCTGACCTTGATTCAATTTATTCAAAAAACCTGAACGATAGTTTCATCAAAGAAAATGAAGTCTTCGAGGTTGAAAACTTCAATAAAGAACGTGAACGCTTAGTTAACTTGTTTAGAGATAATGGAATAGAAAATTTTCAGCAGAAATCAATTCGATTCAAGGTTTATCTAGATAGTTTGGGTAAAGATTTTGAAATACCTGTGGATATTGTTATACAAAACGAGGCTAAGCGAGATCAAAATAATATTGTGGAAGTTCCTTATGTCATTCAAAAGGTAAATGAAGTCAAGCTTTATATCGAAAATCCAAACAAAGATTTCTCTATCTATACCGATACCCTTAAATACAATACTTTATCCATATTATCAGACGGCAGATTAAATTACAAGCCTAGAGCACTAGCCAACGGAGTCTTTATTAAAGAAGGGGCACCATATAGTGATCAAGACAGGGCAGACACCTATCGCTATTTTTCTGATTTGCGTATTTTCAAATATCCAAACATTGACTTTTCTCAAGACCCCAAAGATTCACTTGGACTAATTACATCAATCTACCTTACTCCTAGAGAACCATTCTCTGTTGGTTTTGATTTAGATTTATCACATTCTAATATTCAGTTTTTTGGTGTCAGTTTAGGAAGTTCTGTAATCAGTAGAAACGTATTTAAGGGAACCGAAACTTTAGAGCTTGGACTAAAAGGAACCGTTGGAGCTTCTAAAGATATTGCGGATAAAAACGATGACTTTTTTAATATTTTTGAGTTTGGAGGAGATCTAAAACTAAGCATTCCCAGGATGGTTTCTCCTTTCAAAAGTTTAGCTTTTAAAAACTATTTTGAAAATCCAAGCACCAACATTATTATAGGGTCTTCTTTTCAAAAAAACATTGGACTTGATAAACAAAATTTTATAGGGACATTGGAATATCAGTGGAGTAAAAAAGAAAGAAATAAATTTAATCTGAAGCTTTTCGATCTCGAATTCGTAAACAACAAAGCAGTTGCAAACTATTTTAATGTATACAGAAATTCTTATGACCGTCTCAACACCATTGCTCAGTTGATTCGTTACGATTCGGAATTTATATCAGAAGACAACGACCTCATTATTCCCGAAGGAACTTCAGGATTTATTAATCAAGTTCTTCAAGGGCAAACACGACTGGAACCAGAAGATGACTTTTATAGAGATGTTCAAGTAATTCAAGAAAGAGAAAAAAGACTGACTTCAAACAACCTAATTTCCAGTACTTCTTTTAGTTTTAATCGAAACACGCAAGAGAATATTTTTGATGAGGACTTTTCTCAATTACAACTAAAAATTGTTTCTAGTGGAAACCTTTTAACAGGGCTACTTAACCTGAGCGGAAAAGATAAAACCGAAGATCAAAAACAAGAATTTTTAGATGTAATTCCATCTCAATTCATAAAAACTGAATTCAATTATATAAAGTACTGGAGTTTAGGAAAAGATCAGGTTCTAGCGATGCGTTTATTTTCTGGAATTGCTATTCCCTATGGAAATTCTAACAACATTCCCTTTACAAGGTCTTATTTTGCTGGGGGGTCAAACGATAACCGTGCATGGAAAGCTTATAAGTTAGGTCCAGGAACTGGTGAAAATTCAAATGAATTTAATGAAGCTAACTTTAAAATTGCATTCAACATAGAATACAGGTATACAATTTTCGGCCCTTTAAAAGGAGCTTTTTTTATTGATGCAGGTAACATTTGGAACGCTCTAGATAACATAAAAGATCCTAAACAACGTTTCGACGGAATTGAAGATCTTAGTGAAATTGCAATTGGAACTGGATTTGGGTTGCGCTACGATTTTGATTATTTTGTGTTTCGCTTAGATTGTGGCTTTAAAACTTACGATCCTTCACAAATAAAGGCCAATCGTTGGGGAAATCAGATTTCTTTTGAAAGAACTGTATTCAACATTGGAATTAATTATCCCTTTTAAAAAAAACAGTTACATTTGAATCTTCAAATTACCAAAACCAAAACATCATTATTATGAGTTCAAAAATCCCTGCAGGAGTAATCACAGGAAAACAAGTTCAAGAAGTTTTTGCATTAGCAAAAGAAAAAAAGTTTGCACTTCCAGCTGTAAATGTAATTGGAAACAATACGGTTAATACAGTACTAGAAACTGCTGCTGAACTTAATAGCCCAGTAATCATACAATTCTCGAATGGTGGAGCGATTTTTAATGCTGGAAAATCTTTAGACAACACGGATCAAAAATCTGCTATAGCTGGTGCTGTTGCTGGCGCTAAACACATACACGAACTTGCAGCTGTTTATGGCGCTTCAGTAATTTTAAACACCGATCATTGCGCTAAAAAACTTTTGCCTTGGATTGATGGTTTACTTGATGCCGGTGAAAAATTCTATGCTGAGACTGGAAAATCTCTTTACAGTTCTCACATGATTGATCTTTCTGAAGAGCCTTTAAAAGAAAACATTGAAATTTGTAAGACCTACCTGGAGCGTATGTCTAAAATGGGAATGACTCTTGAAATTGAATTAGGAATTACAGGTGGTGAAGAAGATGGTATAGACAACAGTGATGTTGATGTATCAAAACTATACACTCAACCCCAAGAAGTAGCTTATGCGTTTGAAGAATTAAGAAAAGTTAGTGATCAATTTACTGTTGCTGCTGCTTTTGGAAACGTTCATGGAGTATATAAGCCTGGAAATGTAAAACTTACTCCTAAGATTCTTAAAAACTCTCAAGAATTTATCAGTGAAAAATATAATTTATCTGAAAATACAATAGATTTTGTATTCCATGGTGGTTCTGGTTCATCATTAGAAGAGATTCGTGAAGCTATAGGATATGGAGTTATTAAAATGAATATAGATACAGACTTACAGTTTGCTTTCACAGAAGGAATCCGGGACTATATGGTTGATAACATCGACTATTTAAAAACACAAATCGGGAATCCTGACGGAAAAGACCAACCCAACAAAAAAAGTTACGATCCAAGAAAATGGTTGCGTCTAGGAGAACAAACCTTTAAACAAAGATTAATACAAGCGTTTGAAGATTTAAATAATATCAATACATTAGCCTAATCTAAACGGAATAAATGAGTTGGTTTAAACGTAGTGAACAGGGAATTCAAACCCGAACAGAAGAGAAAAAAGATATCCCAAAGGGTTTGTGGTACAAAACTCCAACCGGAAAAATAATCGAAACTCAACAACTAGCGGATAATTTTTACGTAAGTCCAGAAGACGAATATCACGTTCGTATTGGTAGTAAAGAGTATTTTGAAATTCTTTTTGATGACAATCAATACAAAGAAATAAATTCGAATATTGTATCAAAAGATTTTTTAAATTTTAAGGATACCAAAAAGTATAAAGATCGTTTAAAGGATACTACTAAAAAGTCTGGACTAAAAGATGCTATTCGAACTGCAGTTGGAAAATCTAATGGTAAAAAAATAGTGATTGCTAGTATGGATTTTGGTTTTATTGGTGGCTCTATGGGTTCCGTTGTTGGTGAAAAAATTGCTCGCGCAATAGATTACGCAATAGAAAAGAACCTCCCATTTATTATAATTTCAAAATCAGGAGGGGCTCGTATGATGGAAGGTGCCTTTTCTTTAATGCAGCTAGCCAAAACCAGTGCAAAACTAAACGAATTAGCAGAATCTAAATTACCTTATATATCACTTTGTACGGATCCAACCACAGGAGGAACAACAGCCTCATTTGCAATGCTTGGTGACATTAATATAGCAGAACCTGGGGCTTTAATTGCTTTTGCTGGTCCACGAGTAGTAAAAGACACCACTGGAAAAGATCTTCCTGAAGGATTTCAAAAAAGTGAATTTCTATTAGAAAAAGGGTTTTTAGACTTCATAGCACACCGTAAAAATCTAAAAAAAGAGATTAATCTTTATATTGATTTGATCCTCAATCAGCCCGTTAGAAAATAACGATTTATAAAAAATAAGTGTATATTTGCCCCGCTTAACAAGCATACATAACAATCATTAAATAATATTAGCATGTATTTATCAAAAGAAGTAAAAGAAACGATTTTCAAAAAACACGGAAAATCAAAAACTGACACCGGAACTGCAGAAGGACAAATTGCTTTGTTTTCTCACAGAATCGACCACTTGTCAGAGCATTTAAAAAACAACAGAAAAGACTACAATACAGAACGTTCACTTGTGAAACTAGTAGGTAAAAGAAGAAGTCTTTTAGATTATTTAAAGTCAAAAGACATCACACGTTACCGGGCCATTGTTAAAGAATTAGGCTTACGTAAGTAATCGAAAATAATTTCCCTCGGGAATATTAAAAGCTGAATCCTAGTTTTTCATTGGTACCCTACAACGACAACACAACAAAGAGTTTAGGTTTAACATAAATGAAAAAAAAATGATTCCAAAAGTTTTTAAAGAAATCATCGATCTCGGTGATGGAAGAGAAATCTCTATTGAAACAGGTAAGCTAGCAAAGCAAGCCCATGGTTCAGTTGTAGTGCAAATGGGTAAAGCCATGTTGCTCTGCACAGTTGTATCAAATTACAAACAATCTGATGTAGATTTTTTACCGTTAACGGTAGATTATCGCGAAAAGTTCGCGGCAGCAGGTCGTTACCCAGGTGGTTTCTTCAAAAGAGAAGCACGCCCAAGTGATGGTGAAGTATTAACGATGCGTTTAGTAGATCGTGTATTGCGCCCATTATTTCCAAAAGATTATCACGCAGAAACGCAAGTAATGATTCAGTTGATGTCTCATGACGATGACGTTATGCCAGATGCTTTAGCTGGATTAGCAGCTTCTGCAGCTATTCAGTTAAGTGATTTTCCTTTTGAATGCGCTATTTCTGAAGCTCGAGTCGCTCGTGTAAATGGTGAATTCGTAATCAACCCTAGTCGTGTACAATTAGCAGAATCTGATCTTGATATGATGATCGGAGCTTCTGCAGATTCAGTAATGATGGTTGAAGGAGAAATGGATGAAATTTCTGAAGAAGAAATGGCAGATGCTATTAAATTTGCTCACGAAGCTATAAAGGTTCAAGTTGCAGCACAATTACGCTTAGCTGAAGCTTTTGGCAGAAAAGAAGTTCGTGAATACGATACTGCCGAAGCAAATGAAGATTTAGAAAAACGCATTCATGACATGGCTTACGACAAATGTTATGCAATAGCCAAAAAAGGAACTTCAAAAGCCGAACGTAGTTCTGCTTTTGCTGAAATCAAAGATGAGGTTAAAGCTTCTTTTAGAGAAGAAGAAATGGCTGAGTTTGGTCACCTTGTTGGTGGCTATTACAGAAAAGCAGAGAAAGAAGCTGTTCGTGAATTAACCCTTAGCGAAGGGATTCGATTAGATGGACGTAAAACAGATGAGATTAGACCGATATGGTGTGAGGTAGATTACTTACCATCAACACACGGTTCTTCTGTGTTTACTCGTGGAGAAACTCAAGCTTTAGCTACTGTAACCCTTGGAACATCAAGAGATTCAAACAAAATTGATATGCCTTCTCATGAAGGTGAAGAAAATTTTTATTTACATTACAACTTCCCTCCGTTTTGCACGGGTGAAGCACGTCCTTTAAGAGGAACTTCTCGACGTGAAGTAGGACATGGTAACTTAGCACAACGTGGTTTAAAAGGAATGATTCCTGATGACTGTCCTTATACAGTTCGTGTAGTATCTGAAGTTCTAGAATCAAACGGTTCATCTTCTATGGCAACTGTTTGCGCAGGAACTATGGCGTTGATGGATGCAGGTATTAAAATTACAAGACCTGTTTCTGGTATTGCAATGGGACTTATTTCTGACGGAGACCGTTTTGCTGTTTTGTCTGATATTTTAGGAGATGAAGATCACCTAGGAGATATGGATTTTAAAGTAACAGGTACTTCAAAAGGTATTACAGCTTGTCAAATGGATATTAAAATCAAAGGATTGTCTTATGAAATTCTTGTTAATGCTTTGCAACAAGCAAGAGCAGGACGTTTACACATTCTTGATAAACTAGTAGAAACGATTGAAGCACCTGCTTCTGACGTTAAAGAACATGCACCTAAAATGATCAACAGACGCGTTCCAAATGAATTCATTGGAGCTTTAATTGGTCCTGGTGGAAAAGTTATTCAAGAACTTCAAAAAGAATCTGGTTGTACAATTGTTATAACGGAAGATCCTGCTACAGAAGAAGGTATCATCGAAATTTTAGGAACTTCTCCAGAAGGAATTGCAATGGTTGAAGCTAAAATTGACTCGGTAACATTCAAACCTACTGTTGGAAACGCTTATGAAGTAAAGGTTATTAAAGTCTTAGACTTTGGCGCTGTTGTAGAATATATAGATGCACCTGGAAACGAAGTGTTACTTCACGTAAGTGAACTAGCTTGGGAACGCACCGAAAATGTAACTGATGTAGTTAACATGGGCGATCTTTTACAAATTAAATATCTTGGTATTGATTCTCGAACACGAAAAGAAAAGGTTTCTAGAAAAGCCTTACTTCCACGTCCAGAGCGAAAAGAAAGACCAAATAAAGATTAATTTAATCGTATTTTTAAAAAACCACTCAATGAGTGGTTTTTTTTTATTCAAGATGTAACATTTTTCAGTTTTAAACGTATAAGTAAGTATATACAACATAAGATATTAAATGAGACAACTTAAAATTACCAAGCAAGTAACTAATCGTGAAACTGCTTCTCTTGACAAATACCTTCAAGAAATCGGAAAAGTAGACTTAATTACTGCTGAAGAAGAAGTAGAATTAGCACAACGAATTAAAGCTGGAGATCAAGTTGCTCTTGAAAAACTAACTAAAGCAAACCTTAGGTTTGTTGTATCTGTTGCTAAGCAATACCAAAATCAAGGACTAACTCTTCCTGATTTAATCAATGAAGGAAACTTAGGATTGATTAAAGCAGCTAAACGTTTTGATGAGACTCGTGGGTTTAAATTCATTTCATATGCTGTATGGTGGATTCGTCAATCCATTCTTCAAGCCCTTGCAGAACAATCTAGAATTGTTCGTTTGCCTTTGAACAAGATTGGATCAATTAACAAAATCAATAAAACCTATGCCTTTCTAGAACAAGCTCACGAAAGAGCTCCTTCTGCAGAAGAAATCGCAAAGGAACTTGATATGACTATCAATGATGTAAAAGAATCTCTTAAAAACTCAGGGAGACACGTCTCAATGGATGCGCCACTGGTAGAAGGAGAAGACTCTAACTTATATGACGTACTAAATAGTGGTGAATCGCCTAACCCAGACAGAACTCTACTTCATGAATCTTTAAAAACGGAAATTGAACGCGCTCTAGAAACCCTTACTCCTAGAGAAGCTGATGTAGTTCGCTTATACTTCGGTCTTGGTGAGCAGCACGCAATGACTCTTGAAGAAATTGGAGAGACATTTGATCTTACACGAGAACGTGTTCGTCAAATTAAAGAAAAAGCAATTCGTAGACTTAAACATACATCTAGAAGTAAAATCTTGAAAACATATTTAGGATAACTTAACAAGCAACCTTCGGGTTGCTTTTTTTATAACCAAATCTATTTCAAATGACTACACTTATAGCACCTTCAGTTCTAGCAGCCGATTTTGCAAACCTTCAAAGAGACTCAGAAATGCTTAACGCAAGTCAAGCAGATTGGTTTCATATCGATATTATGGATGGCGTATTTGTTCCTAATATCTCTTTTGGAATGCCTGTTTTAAGGGCAATTGCAAAACATGCTACTAAACCTCTTGATGTTCACTTAATGATTGTTAATCCAGATCAATATATTGAAACTTTTGCTGAGCTTGGATCTGCAGTACTAACTGTTCATTATGAAGCTTGTGATCACTTGCACAGAACTCTTCAGGAAATAAAATCTTGCGGAATGAAAGCTGGGGTAGCATTAAACCCACACACTCCCATTTCCGTTTTAGAGTCGATTATTAAGGATGTTGATGTAGTTTGTATTATGAGTGTTAATCCTGGGTTTGGAGGTCAATCTTTTATTGAAGAAACTTACACTAAGGTTGAAGAATTAAAAGCTATGATTACAAAAAAAGGAAGTAATGCGTTGATCGAAATAGATGGGGGTGTTACTAACAAAAATGCAAAACAACTTATTGATGCTGGAGCCGATGTTTTAGTCGCAGGAAGTTATGTTTTTGGTGCAGATGACCCTATCAAAACAATTGAAGGCTTAAAAAATCTGTAATAAAAATACAACATAAAAAAAGGGGTGAACTGACGTTCACCCCTTTTTTGTTTTTATAATTAAACTAAACCTAGTTTTTAGCTTTAAATTCTACTCTTCTACTTTTACTTCTAGTTTCTGCTGAATCTTCAGCACTAAAAGGCATAGTCTCTCCAAAAGATTTAACCTCAAGTCTACTAGAGTCTACACCAAGATCAATTAGTTTAGCCTGAACAGCTTCTGCTCGCTTTAGAGAAAGTGATTGATTAAATTTTTCACTTCCATCTGTTGAAGCATGACCTTCGATTACGATCTGAGCTTCGGGGTTTTCGTCTAAAATTCTTTTAATGTCGTTTAAATAGTCTAGCGTTTTCTTACCCATCAGTTTAAATCCATCAGCTGGAAACAAAACACTTGACCCAACCTTATTCAATTCTTCTAAAACCTTCTCAGGTGTTTCTGGGCAACCATCACCCCCGAGAATACCAGCTTCTTGTGGACAAGCATCATCTTTATCTAAAACACCATCTGAATCCGTATCTGGCCATGGACAACCTTTGTTTTCAAGATCTCCTGCTTCTTCTGGACATTTATCTTCTGAATCCATAATACCATCAGAATCTGTATCTGGACAACCGTTAAGTTCAACTAATCCGGCAACATCTTCACAGGCGTCGTCTTTATCTAAAACTCCATCACCGTCAGTATCAGGGCAACCATTATTTTCTTCTAGACCAGCTTCTTCAGGACAGCCGTCTAAATTATCTGGAATTCCATCGGCATCAGTATCTGGACACCCTTCGAATTCTTTAAGTCCAAAAACGTCTGGACATTTATCTTTTTTATCAGAAATTCCGTCTTTATCAGCATCTCCTGAACCTAAACCCAAAGCAAGACCAGCAGTATGTTGAATGTAATTACCTTTCGGAGAATCTTGAGTTGCACGGTAGCTTGTTTCAACAAAAGCACTAAATTTATCGCCTAATTTAAAGTTAAGTCCTGCACCACCAAAATAATTATCGGTAGCGTTTGAGGCAGAATTAAAACTACTACCATCGTTTCTACCGATAGAAGCCCTACCGATTCCAGCTTTTAAGAACGGACTTACTTTGCCATTGCGTGCAAAACCATACTTCAATGCTGCATCAATACTCAAAAATTCCGCGTCTGAACCACTTCCGTTATTCTGAAGGTTATTAAACGAAAATTGAGCTCCTAAAGATAAACCTCTATATACTGATCTAAACACAGATAAAGATGGTACTCCAAAACTCATACTTTTATAGTCATTTAGCAATAATCTATTATTACCACTTGTTAAATCACTTTGTAATCCAACTACATTAAATCCAGCAGATATTAACCAAGGGTTGTCAGAAGTTTGAGCCTGAGTTACTCCCAGGGATAGCAAAAAAAGGGCAGTTAATTTAAAACTTTTCATATGAATATATTTAAAGATTATTTTTCTCATGATTTAAATAAATTTATTTGCAAATTTAATATTTAATAATATGTATTTCTATTTAGACAAAAAAAAATTAGTAGAATATTAATTTATGACTGATACTTTTAAACTAAACATTGCTCTAAACAGCTAAAAACGTATGTAAATTTAAAATACCTAGCTACTTTTAAACGAATAAATTTGTCATTTATTATATCTATTTTTTAAGTTTTTTTATTACATGTAAACTTTAAATCATTTTTCTTTTAATAAACAATTAAAAATAGTCCTATTCTTAAGAAACAAATTACCTTTAAATAAGTATTTTTACTAAAACCTAAAAAGCCGTTTAATGGGCAACAAAATAGATCTTAAAACTGCTACTTCAAACCTCAATATTAGAGGTTATTTAAAGCTTCCTGTTCCTCCAAAAGAAGACCTTGTGTCTGAAATTAAACGTTTAAAAATCGAAAAAAATGCCGTTATTCTGGCCCATTATTATCAAAATAAAGAGATTCAGGAATTAGCGGATTATTTAGGGGATAGTCTTTATTTAGCTAAAGTTGCTGCAAAAGAAAAAGCTGCAATTATTGTTTTTGCAGGTGTTCACTTTATGGCTGAAACTGCTAAGATAATTAACCCTACCAAAAAAGTTGTTCTCCCTGATTTAAAAGCAGGTTGTTCATTAGCTGACTCCTGTCCTCCTTCGGATTTCAAAAAATTTAAAGAACAATATCCTGATGCCATAGTTGTCACTTATATCAATTGCTCGGCCGATATTAAAGCCCTAAGTGATGTTGTTTGCACATCAAGTAATGCGGTGAAAGTGATTGAATCGATTCCAAAAGACCAACAAATAATATTTGCTCCTGATAAAAATCTAGGGCGCTATTTAATTAAAGAAACTGGGAGAGATATGATTCTTTGGGAAGGCTCTTGTATTGTTCATGAAGCATTTTCATTCGAAAAAATTGTAACTCTTTTTAAGCAGCACCCAAATGCAAAATTCATTGCACATCCCGAAAGTGAAAGTCAAGTTCTGGATGTTGCTCATTATGTTGGAAGCACTTCTGGATTACTCAACTTCATTCAAGAAGACAGCTCAAAAGAATATATAGTAGCTACTGAAGCAGGAATTTTATACGAAATGCAAAAGAGAGCTCCTCTTAAAACTTTTATTCCTGCACCTGTCGAAGACGATACTTGTGCGTGTAGTGAATGTGCTTTTATGAAACTCAATACCCTCGAAAAATTATACCTCTGCTTAGAGCACGAATTGCCCGAAATTCTTCTGGACGAAGATTTAATGAGAAAAGCTCGGCTTCCTATTGAGCGTATGCTAGAATTAGGATAATATGAATACAGATGTGCTTGTTATCGGAACTGGTATCTCTGGTCTTTCGTATGCAATTAAGTTGTCTATGTTATCTCCAAAAATAAAAATCACATTAATCTGTAAAGAAGATTTAATGGAAGGAAATACCCGCTATGCTCAAGGAGGAATTGCTGCGGTATATAATTTCGAGAAAGATTCTTTTGAAAAGCATATTGAAGACACCTATATTGCGGGTGATCGGCAAGGTGATCTAAATGTAATTGACTTTGTAGTTAAAGAGGGCACTGAACGTGTAAACGAATTGATGGAATGGGGTGCTGCTTTTGACACAAAAGAAACTAAAGAAATTGACTTAGCAAAAGAAGGAGGACATTCTGAAAAGAGAATATTACACCATAAAGATCATTCTGGGTCTGAAATTCAGCGCGCATTAATAGATAAAATTAAGGCCATAGATAACATTAGGTATTTAGAGAACCACATCTTAGTCGATTTAATTACAGACCACCACACCAAGACCACCCATAAACGCTGTTATGGAGCATACATAATCTCAACAATCGATCGACAAGTAATCACTATAGCCTCAAAACTAACGGTCCTTACCACTGGTGGAGTTGGACAATTATATGAATTTACAACCAACCCCAGAGTAGCAACTGGCGACGGACTAGGAGCAGCATATCGAGCAAAAGTTAAAATTAAAAATCTGCCCTACATTCAGTTTCACCCAACAGCATTGCATCCTAAAGTAAACGGAGAAACCTTCCTAATTACCGAAGCACTTCGAGGTTCTGGTGGGATTCTTAAAAACCAAAGTGGCGAAAGATTTATGCATCAGTATGACAAAAGAGAAGAATTAGCTCCTAGAGACATTGTCTCTCGTGCAATATCAGAAGAATTACTTTCTAGAAAAGAAAGTCATGTGCTTTTAGATGCTACTCAGATTGATGAAGAAGTATTTTCTTCTCACTTCCCAATGATCAAAAAGACTTGTAGGTCCATAGGGATTGATCCGTTAAACGAGGGAATTCCAGTGATTCCAGCAGCACATTACAGTTGTGGAGGCATTGAAGTAGATCCAAACGGCGAATCGAGTCTGCAAGGCTTGTTTGCTGTCGGAGAATGCAGTCACACGGGACTTCATGGCGCCAATCGCTTGGCTTCGAACTCTTTATTAGAAGCAATTGTTTACGCGCATAGGGCTGCCCTATATTCGATTGAGTGTATACAAAGCATTAAATTATCTGACACTTTTTACTCTAATATCCCCAATTGGGATGGACAGGAATATTCATCGAATCTAAAGGTAAATAAGACTCAAAAACTTTTTACTAAGCTGCAGCAGCTAATGAGCTCTAATGCCGGAATATTCAAAACCAACAAAGGGCTGAAAGAAGCTTCTAAAGAACTGAATAGCTTATACACAGAAACACTCGACTTATATCAAAAAAACAAACTGACCCCACAACTTTGTGAATTAAGAAACATGGTTAGTGTTGCTTATTTATTAATAAATCAAGCCCTACAGATCAAAGAAAATAAAGGGGTTTTTTACAACAATGATTATGCAAAAAAATCCATTCCTAAAGCAGTACAAAGCTGAAATTGATGTTTTTATTTCGTCTGCACTAAAAGAAGATATTGGCTCTGGAGATCACACGGGGCAGTCTTGCCTCTCTAATTTGCAGTTTAGTAAAGCAAATTTAATAGTTAAAGAATCCGGTATAATTGCAGGAGTTGAGCTAGCTGAATATATTTTTAAATCAAAGAACGCTGCTTTTAAATTTAAAAGCAAAATCAAGGATGGTTCACGAGTAAAAGCCGGAGATGTTGTATTTACCATAGAAGGGCCTCAACTTGAACTTCTTGCTACAGAACGGTTGGTTTTGAATTGCATGCAACGTATGAGCGGAATTGCAACGCTAACACACCAGACTGCAGCACTTATTCAACACACAAAATGTAAGCTTTTGGATACTCGAAAAACTACCCCGAATTTCAGATATCCCGAAAAATGGGCAGTTCTAATTGGTGGTGGTGAAAATCACCGCATGGGCTTGTTTGACATGATTATGATCAAAGACAACCACATTGACTTTTGCGGATCGGTAACAGCGGCTTTAACAAAGACAAAAAAGTATCTTGAGAGTCAAAATTTAGAAATTCCTGTAATAATTGAGGTTCGAAATAATGAAGAAATAGAGGCTTGTCTTGATTTTCAATGGATACATCGGATTCTATTGGACAACATGAACCCAGAAAAGTTGTCCGAAGGATTAAAAATTATTAAGGGTAGAATTACAACCGAATCTTCGGGGAATATAACCACTCAAACCATTGTTAGCATAGCAGAAACTGGTGTGGATTATGTTTCGCTTGGTGCTATTACACACTCTGCAAAAAACATAGACTTAAGCTTAAAGGCTATTTAAATTAGCTTATAAATTTAAGCTTGAAGTAAAATCAGAAAGGTCCAATTCAAACCACTCAAATATAGTGTTTGCTGAATTAACTGAAACAGGAATACGAATACGAATTTTATTCCTTTTGAGTGCAAGATCATTCAAAACAGCATCTTCTAACTGCATCCGAAAAACATTACTTCTAGAATAAGAAGATTTTATTTCTTCAATCCCTCCTGTTTCACTTTGGATTTCAATTCGAATTGGACAAACACTCAAGCAGCGGGGAAATTTAAAATTAGATTCATTAACAGCTGAAGACTCGATATAAACTCCCATAATCTCATTTTTATCCGAGCCACTTTTACTAACCTTAAAATTTATTGTTATTCCCATTTCAATTGGAATACCATCCAATGATTTTGCTTTTATGGTATTTACTGACAATTTGCCTACAGTGAAATAAGGAACTATATCTTCACCCGTTGGAAGTTGTTTTAAATCAAAAAACCAACCCGCCTGTTCGTAGACGCCATCCCCAATTTTCTTTGCCTTTATATCAGAATTATTTATACCTGAACAAGAAGCAACTAAAAAAAAACCTAATAAAATTAATGGTGTCTTTTTCATAAGAGAAATAGTTTGTATGTTAAAAATACGAAGTTTACTTACCAATTAAAAGTTTGTATTATATTTACTTTCGATGATGTCAAAATTTAAACTTAAAAGTATACATAATATGCATTTTTCAGGAAAATCTACCTTAGAAGTAATCCTAAATGGGTTGTTTAGAACTTATTTTGAGCGTGTTCCTGACGTTAAGAAGATAACTAACGCAATGATTAGTAAAGGATGGGTATCTGCCCAAGAAGATATTATAAACGACCATGTGGCCTTTAGAACTCTTGGTTTAGAAAACCTAGGCATTGCATCTTTTGAAAAAATATTCTTAGAACACGGATATCAAAAAAAAGACTTTTACTCATTTGAAGCTAAAAAACTAAACGCTTATTGGTATGCACCCCCTAGCAACAAGCATCCGAGAATATTTATGAGTGAACTTAGAGTAAGTGATTTGAGTAATAAAGCACAAGAAATAATTAAAAAATATACAGGATCTATAAAAAGTGACCCTGTGGATCAATTGGACCTAAAAGATCCAAGCCAAATAATTAACTTTTTCGAAAAACCGCTCTGGAAATTGCCTACACTTGATGATTATAATGACTTACTAAACGAAAGTGAATATGCTGCATGGGTAATTTATAACCGATATTATTTAAATCATTACACAATTAGTGTTCATGAACTTCCAAACGGTTATGATAAGCTGGAAAAGTTTAATGAGTTTATTAAAGATTTAGGAATTAAACTTAATGATGCCGGTGGGGTTATTAAAACCAGTAAAGACGAACTTTTACTTCAAAGTAGTTCGGTTGCAGAAATGATAACTGCTGATTTCGATGGCAATGAATCCCAAAAAATAGCAGGTAGTTATGTTGAATTTGCTGAACGCAGAATACTTTCGGAATTCCAAAACTTAGATCCTAAACTCATATCTTCTGAACACAGGCGTGATGGTTTTGAAACTGCTAATGCAGATAAAATATTTGAAAGTACCTTTATTAAACAAACCAAGAAAAGTTAGAAATGGAAAAAATGAGTTTTATAATGATCGTGTTATTCTTATTTGTAGGGATTGCGCACTTTGTTTCTTTAAAAGTAATTGATTTTTCAGTTGAAAAGAAAAATAGATTACGGAGAATATTTTTCTACTTCTATGGTATGATCTATGTTGTTTTTGGAGTAATACAACTGGTATATACTGAAAACCAAGTTAATAGTTCGTCACTACAAATTATCATCGGAGTTGTATTTATTGTCTTGAATTACCTCAAAAAACTTGACCCTAAAGAATAAACCTAGGGCTTTATTTTTATACCAAAAATCTCAAGTAAACCTGCGGTTTCTGAACTAGCAAAGGTTGCTCCTTTTAGTGTATTTGCAACGGGATTGATCTTTATATTAAACGAAGTATAAAAATTAACCTTGGAAAGGTTTGTGGTTTCAAAAACTGTTCCTCCGAGGTCACAAGCATCAAAAACCGAATCTGCTAGGTTGGCTTATGTAAAATCGATCTCCAGAAAAGTGCTTTTGGTAAATTTTGAGTTTTTTAAATCTAATTTGTAGAAAGAAGATAAATTTAAAGTAGCGTTTACAAATGTTAACGAAAGACCGATGGTATTGATTTGATCAAAACCAACGCCTAGAATTTTGCAGTCCGTGAAACTTACCTCCTAAAATACCCTCGAATTACCTTAAAATTACACCCTACAAAATCACAAGATTCGAAAGTCGCTTCGGAAAGATTAGTTTTAGAAAAATCACAATTATTGAACGTACAATATTCATAGCTAAATCCTGATTGGTTTTGCTCTGAAAAATTTTTTTCAAAGTTTCTTCTAAAAAAGTAGTAGTCAAATATTTGGTTTAAAAAGTGACCCAGAAGGGATTCGAACCCCTAACCGTCAGAGCCGAAATCTGATATTCTATCCAGTTGAACTACTGGGCCATTTTCATATAAAGGCAAAGCTAATGCTATATATGCTGTAATCAAAAAGTATTGAACATTATGCCGACAACAACTGTTTAACAAGGGTCGATATTGTTTTTCCATCTGCTTTACCTGCCAATTGCATACTAGCCATACCCATTACTTTTCCCATATCTTTCATACTAGTAGCTCCAGTCTGACTTATAATGGCTTCGATAAGACTTTTAACTTCTTCTTCTGAAAGTTGTTCTGGTAAAAATTTTGCAATAATCTCAGCTTGTGCTTCTTCTGATTCTGCTAAATCAACACGATTTTGTTCTCTAAAGATTGTAGCACTATCTCGACGTTGTTTTACTAATTTCTGTAGTAATTTAATTTCTAGGTCTTCTGTGAGTTCCTCAGAGGCTCCAGCTTCGCTTTTAATTAGCAATACAGCAGATTTAATTGCACGCAAAGCTTCTAGAGCTAATACGTTTTTGGCTTTCATAGCCTCTTTAATTTCAGTGGTTAAGTTGTTTAATGCGGCCATTTGCTTTGTTTAATCTACGTTATCGTGTAAAAAAGAATTATTTGAACGAAATTGAATGTCCTGATTGGTATCTGTGTCCAAAGATATTTGTGAATTTCCAACTTCTTCTTGTGGATCATCAACATCAAAGCCCATTCGCTTGTAAGCAGGTTGCTTCTCCATTTCTTCAATTCTATTTATGTTGTTTTTAAAAGTGTAATTAAATTTCTTTAATTGTTCTTTTCGTTTTTCGTTTACAGAATTTACAGTGTCATTGATAGAAAGGTCAAATGGACTAGCATCTTTAGCTGACACTACTTTATCAAGAACTTCATCTTTAGAAACTACCTTGAACTCTACCTCTATATCATTAATGCTAGATGCTGATGTATGAGTTTCTATTTCTTGAGCAGGGTCTAGTTCATCTAACTGAAAAACTATAGGAACCTTTTCTTCTATAGCATCACTTACTGATGGAGCAACTCTAGGCTCCTCGCTAGAAACTTGTTCAAATTGAATTGCATTATTTTGGTTTGCTTCGACTTCCATTAAGGGCAAATCAAACTCAAAACTAATTTGATTTTCCTCTTCTACATTTAAGTGTTCTGCATCTATAACTTCTATTTCACGAAAATCAGTTGAAATTTCGTTAATAACAAATTCTTCTTGTACAGGAACAACTGGTTCCTCCAAATTAAATGAAACTGGAGTTAGCGGCTCAGACTCAACTTCAATAGCTTCTGTAGATTCTATGGTTTCCGTTATACTTCCAGTAACTTGTTCAAATACAACTTCTAAATCAAGTAATTCTTCAGTCAACAAAATATTTAAATCTGTATACTCTTGCTCCTCAGCTAGTTTTTGATCTAAAGGATCAAATACAAAGGCTTCTTTTGTTTCTTCTACTTCTTCTGTCTCTTCAAGACTATATTTAATAGCCTGATTCGAATCTGAGTCAGAAATTGGATCAGCAAAAGGTGAATTTGATTCTGATTTTTCTGTTAAATCGTGAACAAAGGGTTGATCTTCCTCAAGGGTATAAATTACCTTTTTAGCTTCTGTGTTGACGATTTCATGTTGTTGATCGGAGTTGAATCCTGTAGCAATTATGGTAACTGAAATATTATCACCTAATTCTGGATCCTCGCCTACACCCATAATAATATTGGTGTTGTTTCCTGCTTCGGACTGAATAAAATCGTTGATTTCTCCTATTTCGTCAATGGTAATTTCCTCTTCTCCTGAGACAATTAATAGTAGTACATTTTTACAGCCAGTAATTTTATTATCGTTCAATAATGGAGAATCTAATGCTTTAACTATCGATTCTTGAGCCCGATTTGCACCCGAAGCACTTGCAGACCCCATAATAGCGGAACCGCTATTTGTCAAAACAGTTTTTGCGTCTTTAAGGTCAATGTTTTGAGTATAATGATGTGTTATTACTTCAGCGATACCTCTTGCTGCAGTTGCTAAAACCTCATCTGCTTTGGAAAAACCAGCTTTAAATCCTAGATTTCCGTATACTTCTCTAAGTTTATTATTATTGATTACAATTAAAGAGTCAACATTGTTCTTCAATTCTTCCATACCCTTCTGGGCCTGCTCTATCCTTATTTTCCCTTCAAACTGAAAAGGCATGGTTACGATTGCAACGGTCAACACATCCAAATCTTTTGCCATACGCGCAATAATTGGGGCTGCTCCAGTTCCCGTTCCACCACCCATTCCTGCAGTGATGAAAACCATTTTGGTCTGAGTAGATAAAAGCGTGTGTAGGTCTTCGTAGCTCTCTTCTGCAGATTGCTTCCCTACTTCTGGGTTTGCTCCAGCTCCTAGCCCTTCTGTAAGGGAAGCTCCAAGTTGAATTTTGATTGGAACAGAACTCTTCTCAAGCGCTTGAGCGTCTGTATTACAAACAACAAAATCAACGCCCATAATTCCTTGTTGGAACATGTAGTTAATTGCGTTGCTCCCTCCTCCACCAACACCAATGACTTTAATTACATTGCTTTTGTTTTTAGGGAGATCAAAATTTATATCTGTGCTAATATTGTCCATATATTTTAATTATGCTTTATCCAAAAATTCTTTAAACTTGTCTTGCCACTTTTCAAAAATTGACTTTCTCTCAGCCGAAATAGTAGTTTCTTCTTCACTGTCTGCTTGATTATCATCCGAATCAACTTGTTCTGACGAATCACTCACTTTTGCAGAAGGAATGTTTTCGAGTGCATTCATTAGTAACCCTACTGCTGTAGAAAAGGTAGGACTGGTAGTTGATGAATCTGAATCGCCAGCTAAATGTTCGTTGGGATAACCAACCCGAGTATCCATACCGGTTATATATTCGACTAACTGTTTAAGATGTTTCAACTGGCTTCCTCCTCCAGTTAGAACAATTCCTGCTATTAATTTTTTCTTTTGGTCTTCGTGTCCATAATTTTTTATTTCAAGAAAGGCTTGCTCAATGATTTCTATAACCCGAGCATTAATGATTTTTGAAAGTGTTTTTAAAGAAATTTCTTTAGGTTCTCTTCCTCTTAAACCTGGAATAGAAACAATTTCGGTCTCTTTATTTTCTCCCGGCCAAGCAGATCCAAATTTTACTTTTAAAAGCTCAGCTTGTTTATTAATAATAGAGCACCCTTCTTTAACATCTTCAGTAATTACATTACCTCCAAAAGGTATTACAGCTGTATGTCTAATTATTCCATCCTTAAAGATTGCCAAATCAGTGGTTCCACCTCCTATATCAATTAAAGCAACTCCTGCTTCTTTTTCTTCTTGACTAAGAACCGCGTCTGATGATGCAATCGGTTCTAAGGTTACTTTGCCCATTGTAAGGCCAGCACTTTTTATACATCGACCAATATTGCGAATCGATGAAACTTGACCCACAACCACATGAAAATTTGCTTCTAAGCGTCCTCCATACATTCCAATAGGCTCTTTTATTTCTGCTTGCCCATCAACCTTAAACTCTTGAGGAAGAACATGGATGATTTCTTCCCCAGGAAGCATCACTAATTTATGAACCTGATTTATCAGTCTATCAATATCGTCTTCATTTATTACTTCATCAGCATTTTCACGTGTAATATAATCGCTGTGTTGCAGGCTTCTAATGTGCTGCCCAGCAATCCCAACAATAACTTCATCAATTTCTACCCCAGCTTTTGCTTCTGCCTCGGCTACTGCAGTTTGAATGGATTGAATTGTTTGTGTTATGTTATTAACAACGCCTCGATGCACTCCTAAACTTTTAGACTTACCGATTCCAAGGATTTCTACTTTATCGTATTCATTCTTTTGCCCAACCATGGCTACAATTTTTGTAGTTCCAATATCTAATCCGACTGCTATATTTTTATTCTTCATAACTGATCAACTTGACGCAATTACTTGCTGCTTGAATTTTAAATTTATTTGTGTAAAGTCTGGCTTCTCATCGAGAGTTTCCAAATACTTACACAATGTTTTTAATTTCTGACCCTTATTCTCAAAAGAATCAAAATTTCCCCATTCTATGATAAAATCATGAGAGCGAATTTTTAATAAATACTCCCCATCATTTGCTTCAATCTGAATGATTTCTCTTTTTAAAAAATCATCTTGATTTGCTTTTTGTATAAAGCCAACCAAAGCTTTTGTTTGTTTCTCATCAGGAGATCCAAAAAAAAGCGGAACATGAGATGTAAAATATTCCGTTAAAGGAATTTTTACAGCCTCTGAATCGACATAATAAGCTTCCTTGCCAACAATTCGAAGTAAAGGAATTCTTTCTTCTACGCTGACAGTCAACACTCTTGAAGGAGAGATGTAAACCTCGGCGTTCAAAATGATTGGATATGCCTCCAAGTCTGCTTCAATAGTACTCAAAGCTAGGCTATCTTTTATTCCAATAGACAACAACTCTTGGTTTTGTATTAACAATTTATTAACCATATCAATATTTAAAAAATCATGATGATTTTGACTAAAAACAACTTTGATCCCGCTTAAATCTCTTTGATTATTTCGCCAATGACTGAATACAACAGAAGAAGTGATTAATATTAAAACAAAAACTAATCCTAGATATTTATTAAGCTTCATCCTGCATCATTTTAAGTTTAATTTTTTCAACTTCAGCACCAACATCACCAGCTCCTAGAATCGCTACAATTCTTTCTTTAACTAGATTTAACTTGACACCCATCTCTTCTTTTGAAATCAACTCTACTTGTGTCCCTAAAATCATTTCCTTAAGAACAGTAGAAGTAACACCTAAAATGGGCAACTCTCTCGCTGGGTAGATGTCCAATAAATATACCCGATCAAAAAGTGATAAAGCAGCTGCAAATTCATTCATAAAATCTTGGGTTCTTGAATATAAATGTGGCTGAAAAACAACACACTTGTGATCCTCTGGAAAACTTGTATTTAAGGTTTCGTAAACCGCTTTAATTTCTGTAGGGTGGTGTGCATAATCATCAATCAAAACGCGATCTTTTCTGTCAATTAAAACTTGGAGCCTCCGTTCAACACCCGGGAAGTTGGTTAAGCTTTTTACTAAATCAGCTACTGGAATACCAGCCTTTGAGGCCATAGCTACAGCCACAAGAGCATTGGAAAGATTATGCACCCCCAATTGATTGAAAAATTGATTTTCATAGACTCCTTCAGGAGTGTTTAAATCAAATTGAACACCAGTTGATAGGGGCCTTATGTTGTCAATATAATAGTCCGCTTTTTCAGAAACACTATAAGTCAATCCAGCTATGGGTATGTTTTTTTCTACAAACAAAGTTTCTTTAACCTGTGAAGCAAATTCTCTGTAGGTGTCCCTCAAGCTAGAAGCGTCGTTATAAACGTCTAAATGATCGGCATCTATAGAAGTAATACAGGCAATCGTTGGATTCAAGTGTAAAAAAGACCGATCAAATTCGTCCGCTTCAACTAAAGTATATTCATTTCCATGGGACAACATGTTGGTTTTAGAATCTTGAAATATCCCTCCAACAAAAGATGTAAAAGATGCTTCGGATTGCTGAAACAAATGAGTAAGAATAGCGGTGGTAGTTGTTTTTCCATGGGTACCAGCAACAGCCAAACAAATTGTATCGCGAGTTAAGTCTCCCAAAATCTGTGCACGCTTAACCACACGATTACCTTGATTTAAATAAAAATTTAATTGGGGATGCGTATCAGGTATTGCTGGCGTATAAATGACTTGAGTTTCTATAGAATTCACAGATTTAGGCAGAGCTATTAAGGATTCATCAAATACAATATGTATACCCAATTTTTGCATTGAATCTGTTATCAAAGATGGCATTTTATCATAACCTAAAACATGAGCCCCTTGCAAAACAAGGTAGCGCGCAATAGCCGACATTCCGATGCCTCCAATCCCTATAAAATAATATGTTTGTCGTTTAAAATTCAATTTCTATTGAGCTTATTTATTATTAAACCTACTATGTCTTGAGTTGCGTTTGGTCGAGCGAATTTAACGAACTCGTCTTGTACCAAATCTTCATCGACCTTCAAAAGACGGTTGAAATATTTTTCGAATTCTTGATCTATATCTTGTTCTATAAGCACTAAAGCGCCACCTGTTTTTGCTAAAGCCTGTGCATTATGAAACTGGTGGTTATCTGCTACATTAGGGGACGGTATGAGCATAACAGGCTTACCTATTACCGCTAATTCAGAAATAGAACTTGCTCCTGCTCTAGACACTAAAACATCTGCAGCAGCATACAAAAGATCCATATCCTGGATAAAAGGATACACCTGAACATTATGGTCTTCATTGTATTTTTCATACTGATCATAATATAACTTTCCACATTGCCAGATTAATTGAATATTAAACTTGAAGAATAGAGGAAGATGAGCTGCTATAGTTTGATTGATTTTTTTTGCTCCCAGACTCCCGCCCAATACAACTAAGGTCCTTTTGGTGATATCTAAATTAAAATTAGAGCGTGCTATTGCCCTTTTGTTTTTTGAGATAACTAAAGCTTCTCGGATTGGATTTCCCGTAATGGCGATTTTATCCTTTGGAAAAAAACGATCTAAACCTTCAAAAGCAACAGCAATTAAATCAACCCGGTTACCGAGGAATCTGTTCGTAATCCCTGCATAAGAGTTTTGTTCTTGAATAAGTGTCTTGATTTTTAGATAATGGGAAATAAAAAGAATTGGACCACTAGCAAAACCACCAGTTCCTATAGCAAAATCGGGCTTAAATGAAAGTAAAATATAAGCAGATTGAAAAAAACTAACCACTAACTTTAAAGGGAAGAGCATGTTTTTCAGAAAAGAACTCCGTTGAAAACCAGAAATCCAAATTCCTTTAATTGCATATCCTGCCTTTGGCACTTGATTCATCTCCATCTTTCCAAGTGCACCAACAAATAAAATTTTAGCATCTGGAAAGGTTTGCTTTAATTTATCAGCAATGGCTATTGCAGGGTATATATGCCCACCTGTTCCTCCTCCCGATATGATGAATTTATATGGTTTCACTTAAAACTGCTAAAGGGTTATCTACGTTTGACGCTTTTGGTTCTAGTTCTTCTGCTTTTTTATAGTATGCAGAACTCACACTCAAAATCACTCCAAATGCAATACAAGTCATCCAAGCTGCAGTACCTCCACTACTCACCATAGGCAAGGTTTGTCCCGTTACAGGTAGAACCTGAACGGCAACTCCCATATTAATCATTGCTTGAAATATAATAGGAACCCCAACTCCAATAACAACAAGTTTTCCGAAAACTGTTGGAGTTCGATGGGCTATAACCATAATTCTAAAAAGAATTAATAAGTAAGAAAAAACTAAGCCTATACCTCCCAAAAGACCAAACTCTTCTACAATTATTGCGTAAATAAAGTCGGAACTACTTTGAGGGAGAAAATTTTTCATTACACTTTTTCCAACTCCCAAACCGGTTATGCCTCCAGTTGCAATTGCAATCTTTGCTCGTTCAACCTGGTAATTGTCTGTTGTATCAGAATCTGGTTGATTAAAATTATCAATTCTACTAATCCAAGTATCAACTCGATTTGGAATTAAATCAGGAAATGCCTTTGCCGACAAAACAAACAGTAGTAATAAAAAGAAAGCTCCAGCTAAAAGAATAGTTAGGTGTTTAATCGGGTAACCTCCCAAAAAAGCAAGCATAAAAACCATCATAGAAATCAATACTGCAGTAGAAAGGTTTGAGGGTAAAATAAGAGAAACTACTACAAAAACAGGCAGCCATAAAGGCAAAATAGAAGCTTTGAATGTTTGGGGGTTTTCATAATTCTTTGACAGGTAATGAGCTACATAAATCATCAAAACAACTGAAGCTAAAGTTGAAGTCTGAAAACTTAGCCCTACGAAAGGAATTTGAATCCACCTACTGGCGTTAGCCCCATCAATGACTGTTCCTTGAGATGCCGTATAAATTAGTAACAGAACAACAACAGGTAGTAATAAAATAGAAATTGCTTTGAAATACTGATAGGGTATTTTATGGACCCCTACCATAAATCCAAATCCAAAAATCAAAATAACCATATGTTTAAATAAATAGTACCATGGACTACCCTCCCCCAAGACATAAGCAAGATTTGAGCTTGCACTAAATACAGGTAAGAAAGAGAACAATGCCAATAAAGCAAGAATGCCCCAAAGCACTAGATCACCACTAAGTAGTTTGTTTTTTTTATTCATTATAAATTTCGAACAGCTTGTTTGAATTGATCTCCACGGTCTTCATAGTTTTCAAATAAATCAAAACTTGCACATGCTGGTGAGAGCAAAACCGTTTCTTTTTTAAGTGCAATTTTATGCGCGATTTTTACAGCCTCATCAATGGATTGAGTTTCCACAATAGTCTCTACAACAGGCCCAAAAACCTCAAGTAACTTTTCGTTGTCTATACCCAAACAAACGATGGCTTTTACTTTTTCTCTAACCAACGGAAGTAACAAATTGTAATCATTTCCTTTGTCAACACCTCCAGCAATCCAAACAGTTTGTGAATTCACGCTATCTAAAGCATAGAAGGTTGCATTCACGTTGGTAGCTTTAGAATCATTGATATAGCTTATATTTTGAATCTTAAGAAACTGCTCCAAACGATGAGGAGCACCCTTAAAGCTCATTAAGCTTTCGCGAATAGAATCTTTACTAACCTTTAAAAGCCTTGCAATGGTAACTGCCGCCATAGCGTTAAGCAAATTATGCCTTCCTTGAAGTTGAAATTGTGCTGTATTTATCATGGTATTTGAATTGTCATGTTGAATAATTATTTGATCGTCTGAGGTATATGTTCCATCTTTTTCTGGTTTTTCAAAACCAAAAGAAATTTTGTTCACTTCAGAAGTAGATGTATTAAGAGCTTTAACCAAGACCGGATCCTCGGAGTTAAAGACTAAAAACTGCTTATTTGATTGATTTTTAATGATTCGCATTTTAGACCTTACATACTTTGAAAAGTTGTTTTCGTATCGATCTAAATGGTCTGGAGTAATATTGGTAATGACAGAAACTTCTGGCTGAAATTCATAAATATCGTCTAATTGAAAACTGCTAATTTCTAATACATAAACTTCTCGATTGGTTTCGGCAACTTGTCGCGCAAAACTATATCCTATATTACCTGCAACTCCGACATTCAATCCCGACTGCTCTAATAAGTGGTGCGTAAGAAGGGTTGTTGTGGTTTTACCATTACTCCCTGTTATACCAATTAAAGTAGCATTAGTATATTGACTTGCAAATTCAATTTCTGAAACTATTTTAATATTGGCAGCTCTTATTTCTTTAATTAAATCAATTTTTTCATGAATTCCAGGGCTTTTCATAACCAAAGAAGCTTGAAGAATAGTCTTCAAATCATGCCCACCTTGTTCAAACAAAATACCCAGTGCTTTCAATTCATTTTGGACATCCAAAGAAATAGCTCCAGCATCAGAAACAAAAACTTCGAAACCTTGTTTCACGCCAAGAACTGCAGATCCAATTCCGCTTTCTCCTCCGCCCAATATGACAAGTTTTTTAGGCATTATCGAATTTTTAGAGTTACAATGGTTAATACACTTAAGAGGATACCTATAATCCAAAAACGAGCTACAATTTTACTTTCGTGATAACCAAGCTTTTGATAATGATGATGCAAGGGTGCCATTAAAAACACTCTTCTACCAGTTCCAAGTTTTTTCCGAGTATATTTAAAATACCCAACCTGAATAACTACAGAAAGAGTTTCCAATACAAAAACTCCACACAAAAGAGGCAGTAATAATTCTTTTCGAATCATTATAGCTGTTACGGCAATAATAGCACCTATAGTTAGACTTCCAGTGTCTCCCATGAACACTTGAGCAGGATACGTATTGTACCACAAAAACCCAATCAGAGACCCCAGAAAAGCAGCAATAAAAATGGTTATTTCACCTGCATTTGGTATGTACATTATGTTGAGATAATCAGAGAAAATAAGGTTACCGGAGACCCAAGCAAAAACTCCTAAAGTGAAAACCATAATGGCAGAACTTCCTGCGGCTAAGCCATCAATCCCATCCGTAAGGTTTGCACCATTAGAAATAGCTGTTATAATAAAAACTACAAAAGGAATGAAAATCAACCAGGAGTAAGGAGCAGAATTTGGAATCCATTGAATAAGTTCCGCATAATCAAATTCGTTATTCTTTAAAAATGGAATTGTTGTTAAAGTAGATTTTTGATCACTTGTAAAATTCTCAACATTTTGCTCAACCATAACATTAGGCTGTTCTAATCTAACAGTAACTTCCGAATGAAAATATAAAGTAGAACCTACAACAACACCCAAAAAGACTTGCCCTATTACTTTGAAAATTCCTTTCAATCCTTGTTTGTCTTTTCTAAATACTTTAATATAGTCGTCCAAAAACCCGATTGCCCCCATCCATAGGGTTGTGAAAATGAGTAGAAGAATGTATATGTTCTGAAGTTTTGCAATTAAAAGAACGGGGATTAAGGTGCTTATAATAATTATAATTCCTCCCATTGTTGGAGTTCCTGATTTTTGTGCCTGACCTTCTAGACCAAGTTCACGAACTGTTTCTCCGATTTGTTTTCGTTTTAGATAATCAATTATTTTTTTTCCAAAAATGGTAGAAAATAATAGGGAAACAAGTACAGCAAGAGCTGCTCTAAAAGACAAAAACTGAAACAGACTTGCTCCTGGCAATTGATACTGACTTTCTAAATACTCGAATAAATAGTATAACATATTAGAATAATTTCAATAATATTTCTTGTACAACCTGACGGTCATCAAACTGTGTTTTAACCCCTTTAATTTCCTGGAAAGTTTCATGTCCTTTCCCAGCAATCAGCAAAACATCCTTATCTTCTAAAAGCATGCATGCTGTTTTTATGGCTTCCTTACGGTCGCTTATTTTTAATGTTTTTTTATAATCTTCAGGTGCTACACCAACCTCCATTTCTAAAATGATTTTTTCAGGATCTTCCGAACGAGGATTATCGGATGTAAACACAACACGATCACTGAGTTGAGCTGCGACAGCTGCCATCATAGGTCGTTTTTCTTTATCCCGATCACCTCCACAACCTACAACCGTAATCACTTTTTCGTTTCTGGTTCTTACCGAATTAATGGTTTTTAAAACATTCTTCAACGCGTCTGGCGTGTGAGCATAATCTACAATCACCAAAGAACCTTTTGGTCCTTGAATCGTTTCAAAACGACCACTTACATTTTTAAGCTTACTTATTGCATATAAAACTTCAAGTTGTTCTTGATTTAAAAGACTCGCAATTGCATAAACCGCTAAAATATTAGACGCATTAAACAGGCCTATAAGTTGTGTCCACACTTCTTTATCCTCAATTTTTAAAAGCATTCCAGTAAATTGATGCTCTAGAATTTGTGTTCTAAAATCAGCATAATTTTGAATTGCAAATGATTTTATATTTGCCTTGGAATTCTGAACCATAAATGCTCCGTTCTTATCATCCAAATTGACTAATGCAAACGCTGATTTAGGAAGAAGATCAAAAAACTCTTTTTTGGTATCTCTGTAAGCCGCAAAAGTTTCATGATAATCTATATGATCTTGGGTAAGGTTAGTAAACACCCCACCTTTAAATTGGAGTCCATGGATTCTTCCTTGTGCTATTCCGTGAGAAGATACTTCCATAAAACAATATCCAATTCCAAGATTTACCATGGTGTCCAGGTGCTTGTTAATAGCTAAAGGATCTGGAGTTGTATGAGTTGCAGGAATAACTTGTTTTGCGTATTTAATTTCAACAGTTGACAATAAACCAGCAGCATAACCCATTTGAGTGAATAACTCAAAACTCAAGCTAGCGGTTGTGGTTTTTCCATTAGTCCCAGTAATGCCAATCAGATCTAGTTTACGAGAAGGATGATCATAATAATTAGCTGCTATTATAGCTAAAGCTACACGCGTGTCAGGCACCCTAATAAAAGTAACTCCGGGGATTATCTGATGAGGTTCTTGCGTTCCCAAAACAACATGAGCGCCCTTTTTAATTGCCGCATCAATATAGTCGTGACCGTCCGACTGATCTCCCTTTATAGCAACAAAAAGCGTGTTTAATTCTACTTTGCGAGAATCAAACGCAACTGTACTAATATGCTTAGCTATAGCACCATAAGTCTGCTCAATAGAAACCCCAAATAAAATGTCTTTAAGTTGTTTCATGAGAGCTCTAATAAGATTTGTTGTTTTTTATTTAATCTCGAACCCTGTTTAATTGACTGACTTTTTACTTTTCCTGTACCCTTTAATTCTACTTTCAATCCCATTCGCTCTAATAACATTAACGCATCCATTGCTGGCATTCCTTTTACGTTTGGTATTGTTTGATTTGTTGCTGAAGAATCAAAAGCATCAATGTCGAAACCTACAGAAGCAAAATTCAACTCAGGAACCTCTACTTGTTTAGGAATTGTATTGAAAATATTTAATGCTATTTCTTTGAAAACTGGTGCAGCAACCGTTGCTCCATAATACCCTATCTTTTTGTTTGGTCTATGAATGACAACAATACAGGAATATTGCGAGGCTTCGGCAGGAAAATAACCAACAAAACTTGATACATACTGCGTTTCTTCTTTTGTATAATCTACCTGACAGGTTCCAGTTTTTCCGGCTATAGCAAAATTTTCGTCTTTTATTTTATGGGCCGTTCCCCATTTTTTATCAACAACATTAAACATCATTTTCTGAACTTGCTCTAGTGTTTCCTTAGAACATATAGATGGGTTAATAACCTCTTTATCAAAATATTTAACCGGTGTTTCTCCAAAATTTCCAATTCTATCTATGAACTTAGGCTTTACCATTTCTCCGCCATTTGCAATGGCATTATAAAACGTTAGGGTTTGAAGAGGAGTCATTAATACGCCATAACCAAAAGCCATCCAGGGCAAATCCAATCCGTCCCAATCTGAATCTGTTGGATAAGGAATTTTAGGCATAGCCTCTCCCTTGAAAGGAAGTCCAAGGGGTTTATGTAATCCCATGTTGTAAAGGCGATTTACGAATTTTGATGGGTTGTTTTTATAGTTATCATGAATTATTTTGACTATCCCAGTATTCGAAGAAACCTCAAAAGCTTTAGCAACGGTTAACAAACCATACCCTCTTTTTTTAGAATCTCGAACCTTATATTTATTATAAAAAGTAAGCTCACCACCCGTTGTGTCAACTAAATCATCTACATCAACTACTTTGTCTTCAAGCGCAGCAATCATTGCCATTAACTTAAAAGTAGATCCTGGCTCATGGGCTTCGCCAATGGCATAATTTAGCTTCTCATAATATTTACCTTCAGATGTCCTTCCTAGATTTGAAATTGCTTTAATGTTACCTGTTTTGGTCTCCATTACTACAACTGTTCCATGATCGGCTTCAAACTTTTCTAACTGAGCTAACAACGCATGATGTGCGATGTCTTGCATATTGATATTGAGCGTAGTATATACATCATAACCTTCGGTAGGCTCTTTTTCATTGTTATCATTAATGGGCTTCCATTGGCCGTTGGCAATTTTCTGTTTCATTCTCCTGCCGTTCTCTCCTTTTAGGTATTGACCAAAAGCTCCCTCCAGACCTACCCGCAGATAATTTCCGCTTGGATCTCTTTGCTCATAACCGATGGTTCGCTCTGCAATTTTACCAATCGGATTTTCGCGAGTCAATTGCGACTCAACAATTAATCCGCCTCGGAGTGAAGACATGTTAAACAGAGGTAAACTTTTTATTTTCTTGTAAGTAGAAAAATTAAGGTTTCTGCCGATCAACACATAACGACTCTTTTTTGCCCGAGCTTGTTCCAGTTTTTTCAGATAATGTGAACTGGGTTTGTTAAACAAAATTCCCAATTCGTGAGATAAGCTGTCTTTGTGTTTTTGAAATAGACTTTCTGAAGCTACTTTAGCATCCCATCGGATTTCATAACGAGGAACTGTAGTGGCCAACAAACTCTCATCGTCTGAATATATATTACCTCGACTGGGCTGTAAAACAAAGTTTTTAACGGTTCTTTGCTGGGCTAGATCGCGATAATAATCACCTTCTGATATCTGAATTATAAAAAGTTTGGAAACCAAAATACAGGCAAAGACAAACAACCCAAGTACCACTAGGTAAAAACGGTTCGTTATTTGCTTTGTTTCTCTACTCATTTTTTACTTGATTCTACAACCAGTTTTATGGGCGGGTTTTTGGCAGGCTTGATGCCTTTCTCTTTGAGGGACTCTGTAACTCTAGACTCCATTTTTAATTCCATCAAATAAGCTCGCTTTTCGACAAAGTTGCTTTTCATTTCTTTAAGCTCGTTATTGAGTTTTGCTATCTGAAAAATTTTACTGTCTGCTGAATGTCCACTAGAAATAATTACTAAAGCCAGAAGAGATAAAAACAAAATCATACGCCAATTTTTCAAGGCGTTATCCTTAATCAAAAATTCTATGTTTAAAAACGAAAATAGTTTGTTCATTTTTTTTCAGCTGTTCTTAGTTTCGCACTTCTAGCTCTACTGTTTAATTTTATTTCTTCATCCGAAGGAATTACAAGGCCTCCAACTTTTTTGAATGGCGTAAATCGATTTCCGAAAAAATCTTGTTCTGCCTCCCCCTCAAAAACTCCTTCTCTAATAAAACGTTTAACCAATCTGTCTTCTAAAGAGTGATACGAGATGCAAACCAACCTCCCACTAGGCTTCAAAACCTCAACAGTCTGCTGAAGAAATAATTTAATTACCTCCAACTCTTGGTTCACTTCTATTCGAATGGCTTGAAAAACTTGGGCTAGTATTTTATTTATAAAACGCTCAGGAATAAGCGGTTTGATTATTTCAATCAATTCTGTTGTAGTCTCTATATCCGCAACATCTCTTTGCTCCAAAATTGCAGAAACAATTTTGTGAGCGCCTTTGACCTCACCATACAATTTCATTATTGAAATCAACTCTTGTTCCGAATAGGTGTTGACTACTTCAAATGCAGATAAACTTGCGTCTTGATCCATACGCATATCTAAACGACCTTCGAAGCGTGTTGAAAATCCTCTTTGCTCAGCATCAAATTGATGTGATGAAACACCAAAATCAGCCAGAATGCCATCGACTTCTTTTATGCCATAAAATTTAAGATATCGTTTTAGGTCTTTGAAATTTGCTTGAATCAACTCAAAACGCGGATCAGTCAAAGTGTTTTTCACTGCATCTTGATCTTGGTCGAAAGCAAATAATTTGCCCTCTGGAGAAAGAGATTTTAATATTTTTCTTGAATGACCTCCGCCTCCAAAAGTAACATCAACATAAATCCCATCTAGGTTGGTTACCAAATCCTCAACACTGCGGTCCAGTAGAACTGGATTATGATATTTGATCTCCATCTTTATCTCCCATTACTTCTTCAGCTAATGCGCCAAAATCAACAGTTGCCTCGCTTATTGCTTCTTCATAACGAACTTTATCCCATATTTCGAGAATATTTACCGCTGAAGAAATCACCACTTCTTTAGAAATTCCAGCATGAACAAAAAGGTCTTTTGGAATCAGTAAACGCCCTGTCTGATCAACATCAACTATGCGAACCCCTGCCGTAAACCTTCTAATGAAGTCGTTGTTTTTTTTATTGAATCGGTTAAGTTGATTAACCTTTTCCATCATCGCTTCCCACTCTTTAATGGGATATAACTCTAGACAAGAATTAAAAACTGCACGCTTTAAAACAAATTGCTCTGCTAAATTTTGAGCCAATTGCTTCTTAAGGGCAACCGGAAGCATGATCCGCCCTTTGGCGTCAGCTTTACATTCATATGTCCCAATAAAGTGCTGCATCTTAATTGTTTGCGAGTTGATAGATCAAATATAAAGTATATTTACCACAATTTTCCACTAAATACCACTTTGTTGATAAGTTTCCTGAGTTGGAGTAAAAGAGGTCTTAGCCGTATAACAGTCAAAAAAAAATTCCAAATCATTAATTATTAACTATATTTGATAGCTAAAAACACTCTAAGTACACGTCTTAGTATGGAAAAAATATATAAAGAAGAAAAGGATTTCAAGTTTGTCGAGATTGGCAAAGGTCAGTCTATTATTATCCTTCACGGACTAATGGGTGGCTTAAGTAATTTTGCCGGTGTTGCAGACTTTTTCCCAAAACATGGATACAAGGTTATAATGCCTGAGTTACCAATCTATGAATTGCCCTTACTAAAGACTAACGTCAAAACCTTTTCTGATTATCTCAAAAGTTTTTTGTATGCAAAAAAGATTGACAAACCAATACTTCTAGGTAATTCCCTTGGAGGCCACATAAGCTTGGTGTTTGCTAAACATCATCCTGAATTAATAAAGGGCCTTGTTCTTGCTGGAAGTTCTGGTTTATATGAAAACTCTATGGGTGAAAGCTATCCAAAAAGAGGTAATTATGAGTACATAAAAACTAAAGCTCAAGAGGTGTTTTATGATCCAGCTGTAGCAACTAAAGAAATTGTTGATGAAGTTTTTGAGGTAGTTAATGATCGAAATAAATTACTTAGAACTCTAGCAATTGCTAAGAGTGCTATTCGTCATAATATGGCAAAAGATCTACCTTTAATGAAAACCCCTACTGGTATTATTTGGGGTGAAAACGACATTGTCACTCCTCCAAATGTAGCTGAAGAGTTTCATAAGTTATTACCAGACTCTGACCTCTATTGGATAAAAGAATGTGGCCATGCTCCAATGATGGAACATCCCGATCAATTTAATGAGAAACTTTTGGTTTGGCTCAAAAAACGTAACTTTTAGTAGCCATGCGAATTACAGCATCCGAATTCATTATTAGCAACACGGATGTTTCCAATTGTCCGAATGAAAGAATTCCTGAATATGCATTTATTGGGCGTTCTAACGTTGGTAAATCTTCTTTAATTAATAGCATTTGTGATCGCAAAAACCTAGCAAAAACCTCTGGAAGACCCGGTAAAACACAACTCATAAATCATTTTAAAATAAATAAATCCTGGTATCTAGTAGATCTACCTGGATATGGATATGCTCGTACTTCTAAAACTTCAAAAAAAGCATTTCAAAAATTAATAACAACCTACTTTGAAAAGAGGAAACAACTGGTTTCTGCTTTTGTTTTAATTGATATTAGACATGACCCTCAGCCCATTGATTTAGAATTCATGGAATGGTTAGGCACGCACTATATTCCTTTTTCGATTATTTTTACCAAGGCAGATAAAGAAAAGCCTATGGCAATTAAGCGTAAAACTGAAACGTATATTCAAAAAATGCTTGATCATGCTTGGGAAGAGGCTCCACCTCACTTCATTACCTCTTCTTTACACAGAACAGGAAGAGAAGAACTTTTAGCTTATATCACTAAACTGAATGAGGAATTTATAAATCTAGATCAACTACCCTCGGTCGATGTTTAGCTTTTCAGCAAAATAATCGCAAAAATCATTCATCGTAGCTGCCATTTTTTCATTTTGGGTCGCACGAAGAAAAGTCTGGCTCATAGTCACTAAAGACTGATGGAAAAATACATTCATTTGATCTACAGACATATCCTTTACCCAAAGATCCATCCTTAAAGTTTCTTGATTTTTACCATCCCATAAAGACATCAATAAAGCCTGTGCTTCCTCTTCATTTACTCCACCGTCAGGTGCAGACCAAACAATCTTTTCTGGAATTTTATTTTCATCTAATTGAACTTCTATTGAAATGTTAGTTTGCTTTCCCATGATCTTATTTTGTGGGTTTATAGTTTGATTTATTGAAGAGGTCTTTAGCAGGAATTACAAGGAGTTGTTCGAGCGTAATGTTGCGGTTTTTATCCATATAAGAACGAACAATTTGCCAGCCAATCCATTGACCTACTTTACCAGGAGTGTCATTGTCGATTTCTAAATAAAATTTAGAAAATGGAGCTGGGTCAATAAATCTTAATGATAAGGACGATTGAGTTTTATATAGAAGCTCGTTCTCTATAAAATATTGCCACATATAGCGCTCATTTTCACTCACCCAATCAATTTCACTTTTTGAGTATGAAATCTTAATTTCATCTGATGAAGAGGGTAGTAGTAGATCTTTTATGTAGAGCTTCTTACCGTAATATATCATCTGCGCTATCAAAGTTCTGTCTTTAGGAGTTTTTACAACTACGTTCCCTAATTCGTCAACAATATGAGCCATCATATAAGGAAGCCCCATGTCCTTAACAATGTAATTTGGAATGCCTTCATAAATAGGGTTTTTCGACCCTAAATAGGTGTCTAGAGAAATGATTAATAGAGAATCGGTAAATACTGTTTTACTCTGATAGTCTACATTATTAACCACAGTAACTACATGTGGGTCTAGTACTTTTGGGAAATAATACTTTATGTGTTTATAGAGATCCTCCAAGTCCGTTTTTATTGTGCTTAATGAGGGGAATATGTTTTTGATTTCAGCATGTAAAAGAGTTTGAATACTGTCGCGTTGTCTCTTGATCCAGATACTGTCAGGGTATTGCGCTGGAAATAAGTAAGGGTATGTTTTTTTAAGACCAATGTATTCTTCTGGATTAGCATTATAAAATTTGAGATCAAAACGATCTATTACAATGTTAACGGGTATTGATTTGATTTTTACTTCAAGTTCATTTTCTCCTGAACAGGAAAAAAATAAAACAGCTATGAGGCTATAAAAGCCCACTTTTAAATAAAATGATCTAGAAAATGAATTCATGTGCTACTAAAAATTTTTTGTGAAGAATAAGTTCCCTAATTTTATGCAAAGTTACATCCAAAAAATCTCTAAAACATATGAAATCGCCAGAAAAAGTAATTGACCACATTGTAAATTGGCTCAACAACTATGCAGAAAAATCTGGAATGAACGGTTTTGTAGTAGGAGTGTCTGGCGGTATTGACTCTGCTCTAACCTCAACGCTATGTGCACACACAGGAAAACCTGTACTGTGTCTAGAAATGCCAATTCATCAACAGAAAAATCAGGTTTCTAGGGCTCAAGAGCATATTGCTTGGTTAGAAAGTAAATATCCAAATGTACAGCAGCATTCACTGTCTTTAACTGGAGTATTTGATAGCTTTCAAGAGCTTTTACCTCCCACTACAAATGAAGAAAGTAAATTCTTAAGCCTTGCAAATACTCGAGCACGCCTTCGCATGACAACACTTTATTATTTTGCCGCCCTAGAACGCTATCTTGTTGCTGGAACTGGAAATAAAGTTGAGGATTTTGGTGTTGGCTTTTACACTAAATATGGGGATGGAGGAGTAGATCTTAGCCCTATTGCGGATCTTATGAAATCAGAAGTGTTTTTGTTGGCTGAAAAACTAGAAATAGTTAAATCCATCCAAAATGCCGCACCAACTGACGGCTTGTGGGGCGATGATCGAACTGATGAAGATCAAATGGGAGCTACTTATGATGAACTCGAATGGGCCATGAATAATCTCGAATCTGATTTGGAAAACAACTCCACTAGGCAAAACGAAATTTTACTGATTTACAAGAATCTTCATGCTCAAAATCTACACAAAATGGAATCAATTCCAGTTTGTGAAATTCCTAAAAACCTAAAAAACAACTAGCTTAAAGTTAAATTACTCTGTTTAACTTTCTAGAGACAACTTTTTTTAACTGGTAATAACTCATAACATCTTCCAATATTTGGGCATGATGTTCATCATTATCTTTTACTTGCTCTTGTAATTCTTCAATTTTTTTGTCAATAAGTAACTTTCTTAAGGTCAAAATAGTTTCATTGACTAACTGGGAAATTTGACTGTCTTTGGACTTTACAAAAATATTTTTCTTTTCCCAATGGTGCAATTGATGCTGCTCATCGTTCATTAAAATATTGCTAACCAAAGAACTTAATTCTACATCAAGAGTTGGGATTAATTTATCAATGGATATCTGTCCCTCGATTTGAAAATGCTGAATCAATAGATAAAACAAGGTTTTGAAATTACTATTTGCTAATTCAATTTCATCTTGCTGTAAGTCTAAAAAAATCTTTTCGAAAACCTTTACTTTTACTTCTTTAATTTCTTCCTCAATTTCCTCCTCTTCAGAAAAGCTTAATATCGACTCCTTGAATGTCTCTTCGCGATCACCATACATTATTAGAATGGTTATGATTTGTCTTTCTAGCTCAAAAGTATGATCAATACTAACACTCTGGGGGATTTCATTCTTCACTATCCGGAAAGATTCCTCTTTCTGCGCTGTTTTTGACTTTGTATTCTGTGCCTTTTTTGAAAGTTGAGCCAAAGCACTGAACAAAACATTCTCAGAAATATCCATAATCTGCGCACAACTTTGCACATAGACCTCTCGCTGAATTGGGTCTGGTATTTTAGAAATACTCTCAATAATATCTTGAATAGTTGCTGCTTTTTTCACAGGGTCATTCACTGCATCCTCAAGCAACAGGGAGGCTTTGAATTGTATAAAGTCTTTTGAGTTGTCTTTAAAGAAAAGCTCAATAGCCTCTTGCGAATTTTTCTTTGCAAAACTATCTGGATCCTCTCCCTCAGGAAACGAACATACCCTAACATTCATTCCTTGAGCTAATATCATATCAATACCCCTAAGAGACGCTCTTAATCCAGCTGCATCTCCATCAAAAAGAACTACAATGTTCTGAGTAAGCCTTTGAATTAAACGGATTTGAAGCTCCGTTAATGCGGTCCCTGAAGAAGAAACAACATTTGTTACTCCGGATTGAACCATTTGAATAACATCAGTATACCCTTCGACTAAATAGCAAACATCTTCTTTAGCGATACTTTGCTTGGCTTCATATATTCCGTAGAGCACTTTACTCTTATGATATATTTCACTCTCTGGGGAGTTTAGATATTTGGCTGTTTTTTTATTATCTCCTAAAATTCTACCTCCAAAACCAACTACTCTTCCAGAAAGACTTTTAATAGGAAACATAACCCTTCCCCTAAAACGATCTACCTGATAATTTTTATTAACAATAGTTAATCCTGTTTTTTCTAGAAATTCGAGTTGAAAGGCATTTTTAAGCGCTGATTTAGAAAAAGCATCTTTCTCTTGGGGAGAATAACCTAAATCAAACTTTTTGATTGTCTCGTCTGTAAAACCGCGCTCTTTAAAATAGGTTAATCCAATAGCCTTACCTTCAGAAGCCTCCCAAAGGGTATCCTTAAAATAACTATTTGCATGTTCAGCTACTAAGAACATACTCTCACGCTCGTTTAATTTTTCCTTTTCAGCATCGGTTTGTTCGGTTTCTTCAATTTCAATATTGTATTTTTTAGCCAAATAACGAATGGCTTCTGGGTAAGAAAAATGCTCATGCTCCATTAAGAATGCAACTACATTACCTCCTTTTCCACTACTGAAATCTTTCCAAATCTGTTTTACTGGCGAGACCATGAAACTTGGACTTCGTTCCTGTGTAAAAGGACTTAATCCTTTGAAATTTGTTCCTGACTTCTTTAAACCCACAAAATCACCAATAACCTCCTCTACTCGAGCAGTTTCATATACTTGGTCTATGGTATTTTTTGAAATCAAAATTTAAATTTTATTGAATATTTATTGCTTTCGTATAATTACATAATTAACCATTAATTCTAGAGAATCACGATAAGAATTTTTAGGGAAAGTCATCAGAATATCTAGAGCCTCCTTCCTAAAATTCTCCATCCGTTTTTGAGCATAGTCAAGACCTCCAGTATCTTTCACAAGTTGGATTACCTCTTTTACTCGTTTCTTATCTGTATTGTGGTTTTTTACTGAATTAATTAACCATTTTTTTTCTTTTGAAGATGCGTTGTTGATGGTGTAAATTAAGGGTAAGGTCATTTTCTTTTCCTTAATATCAATACCTGTTGGTTTACCTATTTTTGTTTCTCCATAATCAAAAAGATCATCTTTAATTTGAAAAGCCATTCCCAATAATCCTCCAAAAGCTCTCATTTTTTCTACTTCTTCATCATCATCAGTAACTGACTTTCCTCCCATTGCACAACATGCCGCTAATAGGGTTGCTGTTTTTTGGCGAATAATTTCAAAGTAAATCTCTTCTGTAATATCTAAATTTCGAGCTTTTTCAATTTGAAGTAATTCTCCTTCACTCATTTCACGAACAGCTACAGATATGATTTTCAATAAATCAAAATCTTCGTTGTGAATACATAAAAGTAAGCCCTTAGACAATAGGTAATCTCCAACTAAAACAGCAATTTTATTTTTCCACAAGGCATTGACAGAGAAAAAGCCACGCCGTTGATTGCTGTCGTCTACAACGTCATCATGAACTAGTGTTGCTGTGTGTATTAGTTCAATGACAGAAGCTCCTCTGAAGGTTCTCTCGGTTACTGTTCCATTTCCTAGAAGTTTGGCTGTGAGAAATACAAACATAGGTCTCATTTGCTTCCCTTTCCGGTTGACTATAAAGTGTGTAATTCGATTGAGCAAAGCTACTTTAGAAGACATAGAATCACTGAACTTTTGTTCAAAGCGCTCCATTTCTGCATATATCGGCTCTTTTATTTGCTCCGTTACTTTCATACTCTACTAATATACAACTTCATTAAAGAATTAATTTTTATGAGCTTTGTTGGCAAGTTGACCACAAGCAGCATCAATATCTTTACCTCTAGAACGCCTAATTGTGTTGGTAATACGAGCGGAGGTTAGTTTCTTTTGATACATTGACATCGCTTCTTTAGAGGCTTGCTCAAACGTATCATCTCCAATAGGGTTGTACTCAATCAAATTTACTTTTGACTGAAACTTTCGGCAAAAATTAATCAAAGCCCTCACTTCATCGAGGTTGTCATTAATTCCTTTCCAAACTATAAATTCAATGGTTACCATTTTCTGAGTTGCTTCATACCAGTATTCTAAAGAAGATAAAAGGTCTTCTACTGGGAACTTCTTTGAGAAAGGCATTATCTTTTCCCGAGTTTCTTGAATTGCTGAATGTAATGAAACCGCAAGGTTAAACTTAACCCCATCATCAGCCATTTTACGAATTAGCTTTGGAATCCCAGAAGTAGAGAGGGTAATTCTTTTTGAAGCCATTCCCAATCCCTCAGGGGAGGTTATTTTTTCAATAGCACCTAATACATTATTGTAATTCATCAATGGTTCCCCCATTCCCATAAAAACAATATTTGAAAGCGGAATATTAAAATATGTTTTGCTCTGTTGGTCAATAGCTACAACTTGATCAAATATTTCGTCAACATTTAAGTTTCGCATTCTATCTAATTGAGAAGTTGCACAAAACTTACAATCTAAACTACATCCTACTTGTGAAGAAACACAAGCCGTAGTTCTGTCTTTCGCAGGAATTAAAACAGACTCAACAATTCGGTTATCGTGAAGTTTAATCTCGTTTTTAAAGGTCCCATCCTTACTTCTTTGTTGTTGATCAACTGCAATATGATTAATGGTAAAATGGGTGTCGAGCAAAAGTCTAGTTTCTTTTGAAAGATTAGTCATTTTATCAAAATCATGTACTCCTTTACTCCACAACCACTGATATACCTGTGCTGCTCTGTAAGGTTGATGACCTTGTATTTTAAAAAAGTCCTGAAGGGCTTCTTTAGAAAGTGCTCGAATATCTTTTTTAGCCAACTCCATAGAAACCTTTTTTATTTAGATTAATTTAAATAATCAACATAGCATCTCCATACGAATAGAAGTTGTACTTTTCTTTAATTGCCACTTGATATGCTTCTTTAATGAAATCGGGGTCTGCGAAAGCAGATGCCATCATTAACAAGGTAGATTTAGGTGTATGAAAATTAGTAATCATACAGTTAGCTATTGAAAACTCGTAAGGAGGGAAAATAAATTTATGAGTCCATCCTTCGTATGGATTTAAAGTGCCTATAGAAGATACGGAACTTTCTAGTCCTCGCATTACTGTTGTTCCAACTGCGCAAATTCTTCGCTTATTTGCTTTTGCGTTGTTTACAATATGGACTGCTTTTTCTTCAATAATAAGTTCTTCAGAATCCATTTTATGCTTAGACAAATCTTCTACCTCGACTGGATTGAATGTACCCAAACCTACATGTAATGTTAATTCAGCTAAATCAATTCCTTTAATTTCAAGTTTCTTTAATAAGTGCTTAGAGAAATGCATACCGGCTGTTGGTGCTGCAACTGCTCCTTCATTTTTGGCATATATTGTTTGGTAACGTTCTTTATCGTATGCCTCGGGATCTCTCTTGATATACTTAGGAAGTGGAGTCTCTCCTAGCTCTTTAAGTTTCTTGCGAAACTCTGTGTAAGATCCGTCGAAGAGAAATCGAAGTGTTCTTCCTCTTGAGGTCGTATTATCGATTACTTCAGCCACTAAACTGTCGTCTTCTCCAAAATAAAGTTTATTTCCAATTCTAATTTTACGAGCTGGATCTACTAAAACATCCCACAAGCGTTGCTCTTCGTTAAGTTCTCTTAATAAAAAGACTTCAATACGAGCTCCTGTTTTCTCTTTGTTTCCAAAAAGTCGAGCAGGAAAAACTTTGGTGTTATTCAAAACCATAACATCGTCTTCTTCAAAGTAGTCGATAACATCTTTGAACACTTTGTGTTTGATTTTTCCAGTAGCTCTATCAAGAACCATTAATCTAGATTCGTCACGATTTTCAGCTGGATGCTCTGCTAGTCTTTCTTCTGGTAAATTAAAACCGAAATGAGATAATTTCATATATAAACTGTATTTAGTTACTCTAATACCATAATTATAAAATGGCATTAAAAGCGCAAATATACTACCTCAGCCTAGGGGTTGTCAAGTAAAAGGAGTGTTTTCGTAAGTTTATTTTTTAATTATCTCAAAACCAAGTGATTGCATGTCACTCCAGAAACTCGGATAGGACTTAGTAACCACATTAGACTCCGCTATCTTGAGACTTATTTTTAGAGCCAAGGGTGCAAAAGCCATAGCCATCCGGTGATCACTATATGTTGCGACTGTTTGGTTGGGCTTGAAACCTTTTGAAGCAGTTAAATGTAAACTGTTATTGGTAATCCGAATCTGGGCACCTAGTTTGGTTAATTCTTGTTCTAAGGCAACAAGCCTGTCGGTTTCTTTTATTTTTAAAGTATGTAAACCTAAAAGGTCACATCCTATTCCAAGCCCAAAACAACTAACTACAATTGTTTGAGCAATATCGGGAGCTTCCACTAAATCCAATTCAATTGAATTTGGCAGTTGGAAGTTTTTTATTTTTTCGAGAACCATTTGATCAGAATCAAAACGCGTACTAACTCCTAACTTTTTATAAATATCAATTAAAACTGAATCTCCCTGAAGACTGTCTTCACGGTAACTCTTTAGGGTGATTTTAGCTTCATCACTCAACGCAACACAACTGAAATGATAAGATGCCGAACTCCAGTCTGATTCTACAATTTGAACTTGGTTGACTACTTGTTTTTGATTTTTTATTTTGATGTTCTTATTCTCAAAATGTGAATGTACCCCAATACGATTCAATAAAGAAAGGGTCATTTTTAAGTAGGGCAAAGAAGTTATTTTATCTTCAAGCAATAGATTAAGACCCTCTTCCAACTTAGGGGCTATTAATAATAAGGCAGATATATACTGACTACTGATGTTGGCAGGCAAGGACACATGTCCTCCTTTCAATACTTTTCCTTTTATTCTGAGTGGTGGGAATCCTTCTGTTTTTTCGTAGGTGATTTCTGCACCAATAACTCTTAGCGCATCTACCAAAACACCTATTGGTCTTTCTTGCATCCTGGAAGAACCCGTCAAAACAACTTCTCTTCCCTCTTGGGTTGAAAAGAATGCTGTTAGAAAACGCATTGCGGTTCCAGCATGACGAATGTCAATATAATTTGAATCTGTTGAAAGTGCATTTGTCATTGCAACAGAATCATCAGAATTTGAAACATTATCGATTTCAAGTGCCTTAAATAAAGCTTTTAGAAGGAGCAAACGGTTGGTCTCACTTTTTGAACCTGTTATGTTTAGACTTCCCTTGCAGTTTTTAGAAGGGTGACTTATTTGTAAAAGCATTCGTGTTATTTAAGTTTTGGATTGTTTTGATGTCTGTTATGATCTCGCTCAGTTTTTAGATTCAGTTTTTTATCAAAAGCTTCCTGAAGATCAATCCCTGTTTGATTAGCTAAGCACAACACAACAAAAATAACATCGGCTAGTTCTTCACCTAAATCCTTATTTTTATCAGATTCTTTTTCACTTTGCTCTCCATAACGTCGAGCAATAATTCGAGCAACTTCTCCAACCTCTTCGGTTAACTGAGCCATATTGGTTAGTTCGTCAAAGTAACGAACCCCGTGCTTATTGATCCATTCGTCTACTGCTTTTTGGGCATCTTGAATTTGCATAGTGGAATTTTAAGTAAAAATACATTAAGTATAGGGACTAGACAAAAGAGCAGGCTCTCATGTCTTAACTTTTTACAACAAATTAGTTAAATCCATCAACTTATCAATAATCAAACATTCTTCGTGGTGTTGTTCGTTATGGGAATTAAAGTGAATGGCTTGTAACCCTAACTTAAGGGGTGTTTGAATGTCTGCTTCTAAACTATCTCCTATCATAAGTGCATGCTCCGGTTGAGCATTTGCTGATTTTAGTGCGGAGAGAAAAATCTCTGGTTTTGGTTTTTTAATTCCAATTTTTTCAGCAGTTAGTACTACTTCAAAAAAATGATCAATTCCAGAGTTTTTGAGTTTTTTTTGTTGAACATTTTCAAATCCATTTGTAATAATATGCAAAGTGTATTTTAAATTCAAATATTCTAAAACAGTAACTGTGTCTTTGAAAAGCATGGTGTTTTTAGAAAGTTCTTGAATGTAAAGCTCTGAAAATTGATCAATAAGTTCGTGGGTGAATGAAACATTCATTTTATTAAAAGTCTTTTCTAATCTTAAAAAACGCAGTTCAATTTCAGTGATTTTATTCTCGCGGTATTGCTTCCAATAATAATGATTAATTGGATTGTAAAATTCAAGAAAGGTTTCTAGTGAAAAATCAACCTTTAATTCTTTAAAAATAAATTGAAAGGTTGCTGCTGAGTTTTTTTCAAAATCCCAAAGTGTGTGATCTAAATCAAAAAAAATGTGTTTTATTCTATGCTTATCTATCATTTTCAGTAATATAGTTTACATAAGCTTCTTTCCAGGGTTTGTTATTGTTGTGAGGCGACAAAATAGCATTGGTTACAGAAAAAGTGTGAATTCCTGATGCTGTAGGAATTTGATTCTTTAATTGTTTTAATTTCTGAAAAGAAGTAAATGCATCTGTGTTTCTGAGTACTTCTTCAGTAGCAACTAATGAGTAAAGAAACAGGGAAGTTTCTATTTCATTACCTAAATCGTAAAAGCGGAAAGGAACTGCTGTACTTGCCCTGTATCCCATTTTATCATGATAACCCAAACTAAAATCTTCTGCTTCTTCCATTGTCAAAACATTTCTATAGGTCTCAAAAACAGAAGTTACTCCAAGATTGAATTGAATAAATTTAGTGGTTCGATGAATAACTTGTTCAAAGCGCTCTAACTCGTTTTTGAATGTTTTAACTTTTTGGCGCGCTTCTGTAGATACCAAAAGTGAAACTTTATGATAATCAGACACAGACTTTATAAGCGAATGAAAAGTTGCGTTAAAAATTGAAATACCTTGGTCATAATAGGTAATCTTAGAAAATAAAAAAAAGAATCTGGGCTTTAGCTTACTTTTTTTGAATAACAAGAAAAAGGCTTTAAAATTATTCCATGGATCCTTCCAAAACCCAAGTAAAACCATTATTTGCTCCATAATACTCCACAAATCAAATTTACTAAGTGAAATAAAAAATTGTGCTGTATTCCTTAAGAAGGACTTATGAGTGTATTTATAGGGTGAAACAACCTCAACTATTGGAATAAACTGACTTGTTTTTACTTGATTTATTTCAAGCTCAGGAAATTTATTTAGAAGTAAATCAAGTATTTTTTGGGCCCACAGGTCAATTAAAGGTAGTTCTAGGAAATTGTTCTGAACCGCTAAACTTTGATTACTTAAAAATCTCCCATTTTCATCTTTTACGTGGAGTAAATATTCTTCGTATCTACTTATCAAGTAAAAGCTAGCTGCAAATATATCATAAGGAACTATAGAAGCTTGTGAAGATTCAAAGAAAGCAGGTAACCCATCCCAATCTGAGACTTCAATTTCTTGATTCTGAATTCCTTGTTCAAATAATAAAGGATTAGCGTTTACAAAAAATTCATTCCCTAAAGGCTTATTTACATAGCTTAGTTTTGGTCCATTTTGAGCAATAAACACATCTAATTTAGTAGTAAAGTCTACTTCAATACCTAAGATACTTTCAAAGAAATGCTTAAAAGTATATCGAAGTCTAGGAGTTATTGTTTGGGTATAAACCAAAAGCATAATTATAGCATATTTTCGTCTGCAAGGCTAAAGTACCCTTTTTCAGAAATAATCAAATGGTATAGGAGTTTTATATCCACATTATGCCCTGCTTTTTTAATTTTTTTGTAAGGTGTATATCACTTTTACCAGATGTCAAAACTCCAGAAGGGTGATCATGTGCAACGATAATAGCAATTGCTCCCAAACGCAAAGCATTTTTGAACAGCAACCTTATATTGACTGTGTTCTCTAAAATACCCCCTTTACTCAAAGATTTCTTATCTAAAACATGATGTTGGTTATTTAAAAACAAAACCCAAAATTCTTCTTGATGTAAATAAGTCATCACAGAAAACAAAGTGTCATTAAGCCATCTTACTACTGGTGCAACCAACTTTTTTGAGCTGGAAGTCCTAAATTCTTTTACCTAATTCCATAGCTACCTTAATTTTAACTGCTTTTGCTGGACCTATTCCTTTCCAAAGCAACAATTTTTCAATACTAATTCTATGCAACTTAATCAGGTCATTGTCCAAAGAAACTACCAAGCGATGCATTAACTGAATCGCTTTTTCTCCTTGGTTTCCAATGCCTATCAAAAGAGCTAATAATTCTGAATTGGAAAGATGTTGAGGCCCTTGACTAATTAATTTTTCTCGAGGTCGTTCTTCAACAGACCAATTTTTTAACATAAATTTGGGTAAATTCGTTTTCATAGTAAAGTAGGTTTACAATTGATTTGAGTAATTTAATTTCGATTTGGAAATAAAACACTTATGAGTATAATATTTTTTAACAATGAATTACCCTCCCAAACACCATCAAGAAGATCGTTTTGAAAATGCATTAGAACTCATTAAAATGTATCCCTTAGCCACTGTAATTACTTCAAGCAGTAATAAGGTTTTAAGCACCCACATCCCTTTGGTATATTCAGAAAAAGGTACTTTAGGGACTTTGGTAGGGCATTTGGATAAATTTAACCCTCAAATTAATCATTTCGAAGACAAAGACCACGACCTAGAAATTATATTTCATGGGCCTGAGGTTTATATTTCTCCTTCAAAATATAGTACAACCCAGCTTCCAACTTGGAACTATTTTAAAGTTCATTTACGAGGAAAAATTATACTTAAAAAAGAACCTCAAGACGTGAAAGAAAGTTTAATTACTATGACGGCTTTTCTAGAAGGTGAAAAGCCTAATTATGTTCTGGATGAAAACAATCCGCGTATGCATGCCGCACTAGATTATATTGTTGGTTTTCATATAAAAATTAGTTCATGGGAAGGGAAATATAAGATCTCACAGGACAAAAACAAGGAAGATCGAAAACGAGCAAAGCAAGCATTAATTGAGGGTCAATCCGATGTTATTAATCACATTGAACGTTTGTATGAAAATCATCAAACTAAAAGCTAAGAACATGTTTTTTTAGAGCGTCCCAATCCATTCCTCCATAATTTCCAGAACTCATCATCAAAAGAATGCTTTTCTTCCAAGAATGATTTAAAAGAAATTCTTGAAACTCATCTGGCTCAGTAAAAACAATTAGGTTCTCTGTTCCAAAAGCAACTTTAATTTGTTGTTCACTTAAAGGAATTCGGTTTTTAATTTTTAGTGCTTCTGGATCATAAAACACTACCGCCTGGTCTGCACTACTTAATGCATTTTTGTATTGCCCTATGAAAGTAGGATTTAAACTGCTGTATGTATGTAATTCCAAGCAATAAACTTTATGATGCTCTTCAAACTGTTGAGCAACTGCATCTGAAGTAGCTTTAACCTTGCTAGGAGCGTGCGCAAAGTCTTTAAAGAGAAAAGAAGATCCGTTGTCTCCGATTTTCTCTAAACGCTTAGAAGCGCCTTTAAAACTACTTATAGCTTCTAGAAATTCTGCCTCATCTACTCCCATTAACTGGCAAATCCATCTTGCCCCGGCAATGTTGGATAAGTTGTGTTCTCCAAAAACTTCTAGAGGTAAATCTCCTTCATCTGTTTTTAGATAAGTAACTCCTTCTTCTATGAAATATTCTGGTAAGTGATAAGCTTCTTTTCTAATTGTATTTTGAGATTCTTTTGAGATCTGTTCTAGGACAGAGTCTAATTCATTATAAACCAAAACACCTCCAGGCATAATAGAGTCAATATAAGTTCTAAATTGTTCTATATAGTTTTCTTCTGTCGGAAAAACATTAATATGATCCCACGCAATGCCTGAAATAAGGGTCACATGAGGTTTATACCATAAAAATTTAGGTCTGCGGTCTATTGGAGAAGAAAGATACTCATCACCTTCAATAAGCATAAAATCATTTTCATCTGTTAAATGCACCATGGTGTCAAATCCCTCGAGTTGAGCGCCTATCATATAATCTACTTCCTTTTCCCAATAACTTAAAACATGTAAAACCATCGAGGTTATGGTTGTTTTGCCATGACTACCAGCAATAACTACTCGGGTTTTATTCTTAGTTTGTTCATATAAAAACTCTGGATAGGAATATATTTTAATACCTAATAAAACGGCTTTTTGAAGTTCTGGATTATCTTTTTTTGCATGCATTCCAAGAATAATTCCATCGAGGCCTTCATGAATTTTTTCAGGATACCAACCCAAAACCTCTGGCAGTATTCCAGCCTTTGCTAATCGTGATTTAGAAGGTTCGAAAACAGCATCATCACTTCCACTTATTTGGAAACCTTTGTGATGTAAAGCGAGCGCTAAGTTGTGCATTGCACTTCCACCGATAGCTATAAAATGAAATTTTTTCATGGCTTAAATTTAGGGTTAATTTCTAAAGCAAAGGAGCGGTATTTGTCGGCTTGTTCTTTTTCATTAATTCTTTCGTGAAGCAGCGCTAATTTATAGTAAACCCATTCTTTAGGTAAGTTATCTTGCTTGTCAAATTTTTCTAGAAAATAACTCAGCGAACAGATGGATTTGTTCACGTTTAAATCAAAGGCAAGGCCAATACTTGCTATTTCAAAGCTCAAGTTTTGACTTCTATTTCCAAAGAAAACTTTAAGCTCATCTGGATTACAATCATCCAAAAAAGTTAATTGATTAAAAGCTTGATTATATATTTTCTTTGCTTCATTTCTTTTGTTTTCTGACTCTAAAATAAAGCCTTCCGCCAGCATACCTTCTATTGAACTTAGTGTCGAAAGAAGTTCTGCGTATTTCCTTGCTTTTGAATAGCTACCCCCTAGAAATCCAGGCAGCTTGGCATAAACCTTTACAAGAGCCATTAAAGTTGGGGTATGTTTAGGATTTAGTTGATGTGCTTTTAAAAAATTAGTTTTCATTGCATCAACATAAGGCAAGGCTTTGAACTTACTTATTTCATCAATCCTTATCCCGTTAGCTCCTGCTAAACCAAAGTGATTTTCAGCGTTTTCATGACCATTTTCAATTAATTTAGAATAATATAAAATTACAGTTTCATAATCTTTATGTTCTGATGCCCATAAAATAACATCTTGAAATGCTTCCTTTGAAGTAGGTTTCTTTTCAAGAATTTCAAGTTTATTTTGATATTCTTGATCGGATGAAAATTCATAAATTGCAAACGGTGTTTTCTCTTGTGCAAAAGTTACACAGCTAAATAAAAAGAAAACAGATTGAATGAAGAAGCTACGCATAGAGGTTTACGCAATAGAATTTTCAAGTGCCAAAACTTTCCATAGTTCATCCTTCAATGTTTGAAGGTTATACTCACTTATTGATGAAATCATAGTGTGGGGGGTGTTCGGAAAATTTTCTTTCATTTCCTGAGCATATGCCTCAAGCAATTCATCGTCAAGTAAATCACATTTAGACAATACAATCATATATTGTTTATCTAACAATTCAGGATTAAATTCCTGAAGTTCTTTTCTTAATATTTCGAATTCCTTTTTAACATCCTTAGCGTCTGCCGGGATTAAATACAGGAGCACTGAATTACGTTCTATATGTCTTAAAAAATAATGCCCTAGACCTTTTCCTTGAGCTGCTCCTTCAATAATACCAGGTATATCAGCCATAACAAAAGAACGAAAATCACGGTAGTGAACAATTCCTAAATTAGGCTTTAGGGTTGTAAACTCGTAGTCTGCTATTTTAGGTTTCGCAGAGGTAAGTGCAGCTAAGAGTGTTGACTTTCCAGCATTTGGAAATCCAACCAAACCTACATCTGCAAGTAACTTTAGTTCCAATGTAACAAAACGCTCTTCACCTTTTATTCCAGGCTGAGCATATCGAGGAGTTTGACGGGTTGAAGATTTAAAATGCCAATTTCCTCGACCTCCAAGACCTCCTTTTACTACTATAATTTCTTGATCTTTTTCTGTAATTTCAAAAAGAACATTTTGCGTCTCGGTATCTTTAACTACAGTTCCTAGGGGTACATCGATATAAATATCTTCTCCTTGAGCTCCTGAGCTTCTGTTCTTACTCCCATGAAAACCGTGTTCTGCACCAAAATGTTTTTTGAATTTAAAGGTATACAAAGTCCATAAGTTTGGATTCCCTCGAAGAATAATATGACCTCCTCTTCCGCCATCGCCTCCATCAGGACCTCCTTTAGTGATAAATTTTTCTCTATGTAAATGAATGGATCCCTTGCCTCCGTTACCAGAAGATAAAGATAATTTTACATAGTCAACAAAATTTCCTTCAGTCATTGTATGTTTTTAGAATTGGTCAATAATAGAAGTTAATCGTGCTGTGATTTCATCGATTGAACCAATCCCATTAACACTGTGAAATTTATTTTGTTCTGAATAAAAACCTCGCAATGGAGCAGTTTTCTGATTATATTCTTCAAAACGATTTCTAATTTTAGATTCGTCCTGATCGTCCGTACGACCACTTGTTTCTCCTCGTTTCAATAAACGATTTACAAGCTCATCATCGGATGCTTCAAGGGCAATAGTAGCCGTTACTTCCATTTTATTTTTACTCAAAAAGGTATCTAAAGCTTCAGCCTGTGCTGTGGTTCTTGGAAATCCATCAAATATAAAACCTTTTGCTTGGTTGTTTTTTTCAACCTCAGCTTCAAGCATATTTATTGTTACCGAATCGGGTACCAAATCTCCTTTATCCATAAAAGATTGAGCAAGTTTCCCTAAGTCGGTTGCATTTTTAATGTTATATCTAAACACATCTCCTGTCGAAATATGAATTAATTGGTATTGTATTTTTAAAAACTCAGCTTGTGTGCCTTTTCCGACTCCCGGCTTACCAAAAAGAACGATATTAATCATGATTAATCTAATTTATAAAAAAGCAAAGATACCCAATTTAAAGGGCTTTTTGTGTTTGAAATTAATATATCAAAGATATATGTGTATTTTTGTCAAAAAAAAATATGTCCTTTTTTTCAACCCATAAAACTTTAGGCATTTTAGGCGGGGGCCAACTAGGTAAAATGATGCTATATGCAACCCGTAAATGGGACATCAAAACTTCTGTCCTAGATCCTAGTCCAGATGCGCCTTCTAAATTAGCATGTGATTATTTTGAGGTAGGCGATTTCAAAGACTACAATACAGTTTATGATTTTGGGAAAAAAGTTGATGTATTAACTTTTGAAATAGAGCATGTAAACCTAGAAGCGCTAAAACAATTAGAAAAAGAAGGAGTTCATGTATACCCTTCTGCCGCAACTCTAGAGTTAATTCAAAATAAAAGTGTTCAAAAAGATTTTTACGTGGTCAATAACATTCCAACTGCTGCTCATCAAAACTTTGATAACCTTGAACAACTCAAGGCGGCTGTTCTAAGCAATCAATTAAATGTCCCTTTTGTGTGGAAGTCTGCTTTAATGGGATATGATGGGAATGGAGTTAACATGGTTCGAGACCAGAAACAAATTGACCAACTACCCGACGTTGCATGTTTAGCAGAACTTATAGTCCCTTTTTCACACGAACTAGCGGTGATTGTTTGCCGAAGCCCCTCAGGGGAAGTTGTTGCTTATCCAACAGTAGAAATGGAATTTCATCCAGAAGCTAATCAAGTTGAATACGTATTATGCCCTTCAAGGTTAAATAAAAGAATAACAGACAAAGCTCAAGAAGTCGCACTTCATGTTTCAGAGTCTTTTAAGCATGTAGGCCTTTTGGCTGTAGAGTTATTTTTAACAAAAAATGAAGATGTTTTAGTCAATGAAGTTGCTCCTCGACCTCACAACAGCGGTCATGTAACAATAGAAACTTCCTACACAGATCAATTCGAACAACACATTCGAGCAATTCTTGATTTACCTTTAGGGAATCCTGAAAATAAAGTTTCGGGCGTTATGGTAAATTTAGTAGGTGCAGAAAATCACAGTGGAGCAGTTCATTATGAACATATGAATACTATCTTAGCTATGCCGGGAGTAACCCCGCATATTTATGGTAAAAAAGATACCCGCCCTTTCAGAAAAATGGGCCACGTGACCATCGTCAATAAAAATCTTGAAGAGGCACGGAAAACAGCAGAAATGGTTAAGAAAACAATTCAAGTAATCTCTAAATAAAATGGCAAAAATTGGAATCATAATGGGAAGTCAATCAGACCTTCCAGTAATGCAAGAAGCAATCGACATTCTCAAGGAATTTAACATTGCAATAGAAGTTGATATTGTATCGGCTCATCGAACTCCAGAGAAAATGATTTCTTATGGACAAGAGGCGCACAAAAGAGGAATACAAGTTATTATTGCTGGCGCTGGAGGTGCAGCTCATCTTCCAGGTATGATTGCGGCAACTAGCCCACTTCCTGTAATCGGTGTTCCTGTAAAATCTAGTAATTCAATCGATGGATGGGATTCTGTTCTCTCTATACTTCAAATGCCTGGTGGCGTTCCTGTTGCAACAGTTGCATTGAATGGAGCAAAAAATGCTGGGATTTTGGCAGCTCAAATTATTGGAAGTGCCGATAAAGAAGTCCAGAAAACTATAATTGAGTATAAGGAATCACTAAAGTCCAAAGTTATTGATTCAGCAAAAAATATAAACTAAAAACTGTTCCCTACTTTTGAAAAATATCCTTAATACTACGTTCAATACAGAACACCAAAGCGCACCTTTTGATCTTATAAAAACTGAAAATTATATACCTGCTATTGAGCTAGAGATAGAAAGAACACTTGCTGAAATCGATGCTATTTGTTACAATCCAAAAGCTCCAACTTTCGAAAATACCTTAGAAGTTTTAGATACTAGCGGGAAACAACTGGGAACAATAACCAGTATCTTATTTAATTTAAATAGCGCTGAGACTAGCTCGGATCTCCAAGAAGTTACGCAAAAAGCAGCTCCATTATTAACCAAACTTCAAAATGACATTCGACTAAATCAGGTATTGTTTGATCGGATAAAAACAATTTACAACCAAAAAGACACCTTAATCCTTAGTTCTGAACAACAAACACTGATTGAAAAAGAATATAAAGGATTTGTTCGTAACGGGGCACTTTTAACCCCAGAACAAAAAGATAAATTAAGGCTAATCGATACAGAATTAGCTCAACTGAGCCTTACTTTTGGTGATCATGTCCTTGCAGACACGCATGCTTTTGAACTGCTCCTTACAGACGAAAATCAACTCCAAGGCTTGCCAGAAACCAGCATTATGCAGGCAAAATCTTTGGCTAAAAACAAAAATAAAGAAGGTTGGATATTTACATTAGACTATCCTAGCTATGTGCCATTTGTAACCTATGCTGAAGATCGTGATTTAAGAAAAAAAATGAGCCTTGCCTTTGGAAAAAGAGGCTTCCAAAACAATGAAAACAATAACGAAGAAATTATTCTTAAAATCGTTCGATTAAAGAAAGAACGTGCAAACTTATTGGGATATGATTCTCATGCAGATTTTGTTTTAGAAGAACGTATGGCTCAGTCTGCTTCGATTGTTAACCAATTCTTAGATGACCTCCTTCAAAACGCACTTCCCTTTGCTGAAAAAGAATGGAACCAAATTGAAGAATTTGCCAACAATAAATTAAACCTTAAAAATCTTCAAAAATGGGATACTGCTTTTGTTTCGGAAAAACTAAAGGAGGAGCTTTTTGATTTTGATGAACAAATCCTTAAACCGTATTTTCCACTCCCAAAAGTGTTGAATGGGCTATTTGAAATAGTTGAAAAACTTTACGGCTTAACTTTTAAAAAATCAGAAAAAATTTCGGGTTACCACCCCGATGTTTCCTGTTATCAAGTTTACGATAAATCGAACAAATTTTACGCACTTTTATATACTGATTTTCATCCACGGCCTAGTAAAAAAGGAGGCGCTTGGATGACATCATATCGTTCACAAAACCAAACTCAAAGACCCCACATCTCAATTGTGTGTAACTTTTCGCCACCATCAGATAAAACTCCTGCGTTACTTTCTTTTAATGAAGTAACAACTCTTTTTCATGAATTTGGTCATGCACTTCACGGAATGCTTGCTAACACAAAATACAGCAGCTTAAGTGGTACAAACGTTTCTTGGGATTTTGTTGAACTACCAAGTCAAATTTTAGAAAACTGGTGTTATCAAAAGGAAGCTTTGTCTTTATTTGCAAAACACTACGAAACCGGTGAAACCATACCGATGGAGTATGTGAAAAAAATTAAAGATGCAGCTCAATACCAACAGGGCCTTCAAACTTTACGACAACTTAGCTTTAGCTATCTAGATCTTTCATACCATGACGAAAAAGCTTCAGAAATAGAATCTGTATTTGAACATGAAGAACAGCAAATTTCCAAACTTCAATTTACTGCTACTCAAAAAGAAAATTGCATGAGTACATCTTTTTCGCACATCTTTCAAGGAGGCTATGCTGCAGGCTATTATAGTTACAAATGGGCAGAGGTATTAGATGCAGATGCATTTGAACTTTTTTTAGAAAAAGGAATTTTTGACACAGAAACAGCTCAAGCATTTCATGATCATGTACTTTCTAAGGGAGGTACTGAGCACCCTATGAAATTATATAAACGGTTCCGAGGATCAGAACCAGACCCAAGAGCTTTATTGAGAAGAGCTGGACTTATTGAGCAGTAGAATTTGTTATTTGCCAAGCTAGATAACCTCCTTCTAACTCTATGATCATAGGAAATCCATCTGCTTTCATTAAGTTGGCTGCTCGATTACTTCTTTTCCCTGAACGACAATAAACATATATTAGGCCTTTTTTGGAAAACTCATTGATTTGATTAACAAAATCAATTGAAGTTACCGATAAGTTAACAGCCCCTGAAAGGTGACCTTCATCAAACTCTTCTGGTGTTCTAACGTCAATCAAAATAGTTGTTTTGGTCAATTGTGAAACAAATGTATCGGCAGGTACTGTTAAAATCACACCTTGAAAAAGTAAAAAGAAAAAGAATGGCTGAAACATAGTTAGTACTGTTGTTGTAAATATACTAAAAGCCACCCTATAAAAGGAATTGCTTCAACCCAAAAAAGATTTCTAAATGCAGATTGTACCAGAGAACTTGTTGAAAGAAAATAAAGATAAAAAATCATCATCGTTATATAACATAACCAAACCTCAACAGCTCCAAAATAAACTAGAATTAAAATTATTGTAACAATAAAATAGCCTATGATTTTTGTCTTTTTTATCCCCAAAACCTGTGGTAAGGTGCCCAAGGTTTTAGAATCTGAATTAAAATCAGTTATTTCAAACGGAAGAATGGCTAAAATAATCCATAAATAACGTTTTATTACCGAAAGACAAAAGGAAGAATCTTGAAAAGTAACTTCATTTATGATGGGAAGTGCTAATGTCATCAGAGTCCAACATAATGCAACAATATGTATTTTCACACCCCCTATATTTCGTAAGTTCATCAGGGATGAATTAATTGGAATTGTGTAAAGACCCAAAAATAAAGTAGCGATTGAAATGATTACTTGTTCGGCATAGCTGAAAAAAGTAAAAAGACCTGCAGAACAAATCAAACTAATAATTGAAACAAAAAGAATTCCCTTAAAATTATTGGTAATTTTTTGAGGATTATTTTTTAAAAAACTAAAATATTTTACAAAGTTATAAGCCGAAAGGGAGCTAAAAAAAATAAATAGCCGCTCATATAATGTAGAATCTACTTTATATTCAAAAACCGTAATTTCATATACGCAAAGAATCATCAAAGCTACATGAATACTAGATCTAAGGTAGAAATCAAAAAAGTGTTTGAGTAGTTTCACGGGGCAAAAGTATTAAAACTGTTTATATGTGTACCCTAAAACAACTATTATAAAACATGTCAAGTCTTATTATTCTTTAAATCCTTACTGTTTTGAGCATAAAATTTAAGTTAACTTTTTGGTTGAAAACTTATATAACTTATAAGAAGAAAACATAAAAAGATAAAGTCATTTTTAACTAAGTTTACGTAAATAACTTTTGACAATGAACGGAACTTTTGAATCAAGACATTTAGGTCCAAATGAAGCAGAAATTGAGCAAATGCTCAAAGTAATTGGAGTTGATTCTATCCCTACTTTATTGAATGAAACCATCCCACCAGATATTGCACTACAAAATGAATTAAATCTACCGGATGGTATTAGTGAACACGAATTTTTGACGGAATTGCAGGGTGTATCTTTAAAAAATAAACTATATGACACTTACATTGGATTAGGGTATCATCCGACAATTACTCCAGCAGTAATTCAAAGAAATATTCTTGAAAACCCAGGTTGGTATACTGCTTATACCCCTTACCAAGCTGAAATTGCCCAAGGTAGACTGGAAGCACTTTTTAATTTTCAAACTGTAGTTACTGATTTAACTGGAATGGAATTGGCAAATGCTTCTTTACTTGACGAAAGTACAGCTGCTGCAGAGGGAATGACTCTTGTTTTTGCAGCTCGTACTAGAAATCAAAAGAAGAATGATAGTAATAACTTTTTTGTTTCTGAGGATGTACTTCCTCAGACTTTAGCACTTTTCAAAACTCGAGCAGAACCAATCGGAATAAAGCTTGTTGTAGGAAATCCAGATACTTTTGATTTTACATCAGACTTTTTTGGAGCTTTTTTTCAATACCCAGGGAAATATGGTTCAATTCCAAACCTACCAGAATTAATTAAAAAAGTCCAAGCTTTCGATATAAAAATCGTTGTTGCCGCAGACTTACTCAGCCTTACCTTACTTGAGGCACCAGGGAAGTATGGTGTAGATGTTGTTGTAGGAACAACCCAACGTTTTGGTATACCCCTTGGGTATGGCGGGCCACATGCAGCATATTTTGCAACACGAGAGGCCTATAAAAGAAATATTCCCGGAAGAATTATTGGTCAAACTAGAGATTTAGAAGGAGCTCCTGCATTGCGAATGGCGCTGCAAACTCGAGAGCAACACATAAAAAGAGACAAAGCAACTTCAAACATATGTACTGCCCAAGTTTTATTAGCTGTTATGGCTGGAATGTATGCGGTTTATCACGGACCCAAAGGGCTAAAAAATATAGCTATCAAAATTCATCAAAATGCAATGGAATTTGAAGCAATTCTTAAAGAGTTTTCTATTGAACAACTCAACGAAAATTATTTTGATACACTGCTAATAAAAATAGATGCATCAAAATTAATTAAACTAGCTGAGGCTAAAGAAATAAACCTATTGGCAGTTGATAAAGATCACGTTGCCATAGCATTTAACGAAGCTATAACAAGTAAGAGTTTTGATAAGTTAGTTGTATTATTTGAAGAATATAGCAACCAAAAAAGCACTTATAAAAAGGAATATACAGCCCTTAAAATAGCTGAAAATCAAACTCGTAATTCAGTTTTTTTAACACACCCCGTATTTAATTCGTATCACTCTGAAACAAGCTTGATGCGTTATATAAAAAAGTTGGAAAGAAAAGATTTAGCACTTAATCATTCCATGATTTCCTTAGGCTCATGTACGATGAAATTAAACGCAGCAAGTGAGATGCTTCCATTGAGCTGGTCGCAATGGAATGGCTTACATCCTTTTATTCCTCTAAATCAAGCAGCAGGGTATCAACACATACTAAAGGAACTCGAAGAACAGCTTAACGAAGTTACTGGCTTTTACGCTACATCTCTTCAACCCAATTCAGGAGCACAAGGAGAATATGCTGGACTAATGGTTATAAGAGCATACCATGAATCTCGAGAAGATCATCATCGTAATATTTGTATTATTCCAGCATCTGCTCATGGAACTAATCCAGCTTCCGCTGTAATGGCAGGAATGAAAGTTATAGTTACTGCAACTGATGCTATTGGGAATATTGATTGGAAAGACTTTTCAAATAAAGTTCTTGAACACAAGGATAATTTAGCTGCACTGATGGTTACTTACCCTTCTACACATGGTGTTTTTGAATCGAACATTCGCCAAATGACTCAATTGATTCACGGAAATGGTGGCCAAGTTTATATGGATGGTGCTAACATGAATGCACAAGTAGGAGTTACAAGTCCGGCAATAATTGGAGCAGACGTCTGTCATCTCAACCTTCATAAAACTTTTGCTATTCCACACGGGGGAGGTGGACCCGGAGTTGGTCCAATCTGCGTAGCAGAACACCTAGCTCCTTTTTTACCAACCAATCCAATAATTCCTACTGGGGGTGAAAACCCTATTAGTTCAATTTCAGGTGCCCCTTGGGGTTCCGCATTGGCTTGCTTGATATCTTATGGATACATCAAAATGCTTGGTGGGAAAGGACTTAAGAGAGCTACAGAAATAGCAATTCTTAACGCCAATTACATTAAAGTAAAATTAGAAGGCAATTATCCTATTCTATATGTTGGGGAAAAAGGAAGAACTGCACACGAAATGATTATTGATCTTAGACCTTTCAAAGAGAAGGGTATTGAAGTTGTAGATGTAGCAAAAAGACTCATGGACTACGGATTTCATGCACCTACAGTATCTTTCCCAGTTGCTGGAACCATGATGATAGAACCAACCGAAAGTGAAAATATAGCTGAAATCGACAGGTTTTGTGACGCCATGATATCAATAGCAAATGAAATAAATGAGCAAAAAATGCATGCAGAAAATAGTGTGCTTAAAAATGCGCCTCATACCCTTGAAATGGCTACTACAGATAATTGGAGTTTTGAATATAGTAGGCAAAAGGCATTATACCCTTTAGATTTTGTTCGAGAAAACAAATTTTGGCCTTCAGTCAGAAGAGTTGATGAAGCTTTTGGCGATCGTAATTTAATTTGTAGTTGTCCACCTATAGATGAATATGTAAATGTTTGAAATTTAGGTGTTAACAATTTATTATTTTGATATCAATACATAAATAAAGGAGCTTAGACTTCGTCTTGATTTTTTGCTAATCTAACACTCCGTCAATCTCTTTACTAACTTTGATACAATATAAATTACATGAATATAAAAATCACAGGTACAGGAAGTTATATACCGAGTGAAGTTAAAAAAAATAGCGACTTTCTTAACCATACTTTTTTGACCAATGAAGGACTACCCTTTGAAGCTGACAACTCAGAAATCATAGAAAAATTTAGTTCTATTACAGGGATTAAAGAGCGAAGATATGCCGGCAAAAATCAAAATTCTTCAGATTTAGCAGCTAAAGCCGCAGCCAAAGCTATTCTGAGTGCTAAAATTGATCAAGAAAATTTAGATTATATTATAGTTGCCCATAATTTTGGAGATACTGCTTACGGGTCAAAACAATCCAATTCACTTCCATGTGTTGCTTCAAAAGTTAAGACTATTTTGGGAATCAAAAATCCTAAATGTGTTGCCTATGACATTCTTTTTGGATGTCCTGGTTGGATTGAAGGGGTTATTCAAGCAAAAGCATTTATAAAATCTGGAATGGCTAAAAAGTGTCTTGTTATAGGAACCGAGACCTTATCTAGGGTTGTTGATGTAAAAGACCGTGATTCAATGATATTTGCTGATGGCGCAGGAGCCACTGTTGTAGAAGGTTCTGAAGATCAGGGTGGAATACTTTCGCATGAATCTGTAACCTACACAGATAACAACGAAGTTGACATCTTATTTTTTGGAAAATCTTACGAGAAAAACAATACGGATCAGTTCATCAAAATGCAAGGAAGAAAAGTCTATGAATTTGCTTTATCCTTAGTCCCTGACGCAATGAAAGCTTGCCTAGATCAATCAGGTTTAGAGAGCAAAGATTTAAAGAAAATTTTCATTCATCAAGCTAATGAAAAAATGGACAAAGCTATTGTAAAAAGATTTTTTAGACTTTACAAAGATAAAGTTCCGGTTGATGTACTTCCAATGAACATTGAGGAGCATGGTAACAGCTCAGTAGCAACTATTCCGACGCTTTTTGACCAAGTTTTAAGAGGTGAAAAAGAAAACCATACGCTAGTAAAAGGTGATGTTGTATTATTTGCAAGTGTTGGAGCAGGTATGAATATTAATGCCATTACTTATCAAATTTAATAAAGTCATATTTATAAATACCTTTAGGTTATTTGAGACTTTAATTTTTAAGTTTTGCGTATTTTAGAGCAATGAAACTTTTAACCCACATAGGCAGGTATATTTTAATGATCCAAAAAACATTTGGTAAGTTCACCAAATGGAATGTTTTGAAAAATTTAATCATCCGAGAAATTGATGATTTAATAATTGGTTCATTAGGGATTGTTGCTTTCATTTCTTTTTTTGTTGGAGGTGTTGTTGCTATTCAAACAGCAATAAATACCGATAATCCGCTACTTCCCGGGTATCTAGTTGGGTTTGCAACACGTCAATCAATTATTTTAGAATTTGCACCCACTTTTATTTCTATTATCATGGCTGGAAAAGTAGGATCTTTCATTACATCAAGCCTAGGTACAATGCGAGTTACTGAGCAAATAGATGCATTGGAAGTAATGGGGATAAATACTTATAATTACTTAATTTTTCCCAAGATAATCGCACTTACATTGTATCCCTTTTTAATTAGCTTTTCTATGGCATTAGGTATTCTTGGAGGTTATTTAGCATGTGTAAGTGGTGGTTTTTCATCGCATGCAGACTTCATAGACGGTCTTCAGCTTGACTTTAGGGCTTTTCATATTGTTTATGCCTTTATTAAAACATTCTTATTTGCGCTGCTTTTAGCTACCATACCATCCTATCATGGGTATTTTATGAAAGGTGGTGCACTTGATGTAGGAAAAGCAAGTACAACTTCTTTTGTTTGGACAAGTGTAGCAATAATAATCACCAATACAATTGTTACTAATCTATTACTGACCTAGATGATTAAAATTAATAACTTAATAAAATCGTTCGAAGAAACCCAGGTTTTAAAAGGGATTAGTACCACCTTTAAAAAAGGGAAAACAAACCTAATAATAGGCCAGAGTGGTTCTGGAAAAACTGTTTTCTTAAAATGCATTATCGGTCTTTTTGAAGCTGATGGGGGCGATATTATTTTTGACAATACTTCTTTAAAGAGCATGAATGTCAAAGCTAGGGCTTTACTGAGGCAAGAAATAGGGATGGTTTTTCAAGGAAGTGCCCTTTTTGACTCAATGACAGTTGAAGAAAACATAATGTTCCCTATGAGGATGTTTACAAGTGCTTCAAATGAGGAAATTAAAGACCGAGCTAATACCGTAATAAAAAGAGTAAATCTGGTTAATGCCAACAGTAAACTACCCTCCGAAATATCAGGAGGAATGAAAAAAAGAGTTGCTATTGCTCGAGCTATAGTAATGAATCCTAAATACCTTTTTTGTGATGAACCCAATTCTGGATTAGATCCAAGAACAGCAATTTTGATTGATAATTTAATTCAAGAAATAACAAGTGAATACCAAATCACTACCGTAATTAATACCCATGACATGAATTCTGTAATGGAAATTGGAGAGAAAATAGTGTTCTTAGAACACGGCATAAAGCAATGGGAAGGGACTAATCAGGAAGTTTTTAAGACCGATAATGAAGCCGTTACAAAATTTGTCTATTCATCTGAAATGTTCAAAAAAATTAGAAAAGTTTACATTGACGAATCCAAATAATTACTCGAACTGATCTCCGAATTTAAGTTGCTTTTTCTTTATGAGATCTTTTAAATTCTGATCATTTTCTTTTGGAAAGATTAACAAAACATCTTCATTGTCAACCACAACGAAATCATTTAATCCCTCAACGACTACTAGTTTGTCGCTTTTACTGTGAATCATGTTTCCTTCCGCATTTTTAAAAACAGTTTTTGCACCAACTACAGCATTTCGATCATCATCTTTATCCAATTGATCATATAGTGAATTCCAGGTTCCCAAGTCATTCCAATTAAAGCTTGCCCTAATTACCACTAAATTATTTACCTGTTCCAAAATAGCATAATCTATAGAAACATTTTCAGCTTTTTTATAATGGTCTTTGATGAAGTCTATTTCTTTAGGGGTACTTAAGATTTCTCTGATGGGCTCGAAAAGTGCAAACATCGAAGGTTGATACTGCTCAAAAGCAGTTAGTATTGTTTTTACGTTCCAAACAAAAATGCCTGAATTCCAGAAAAAGTTTCCAGATGACAAAAACTGCTGAGAAACTTGAAAAGATGGTTTTTCGGTAAACTTTAGGACTTTTGAGATTGCATCTTTAGGATTTGCTAATTCAAGGTAACCATAGCCTGTATGTGGCTGAGTGGGTTTAATGCCGAAAGTAATTAAAGCTTGATTTTTTAAGCAATGATTAAAAGCTTCCTTGAGGTTTTCAATAAAAAGATCAGATTCATTGATCCAATGGTCGCTTGGAGCTACAATAATTTGAGCTACTGGATTTAAGTTTTGAATTTTCAGGGAAGCATATAATAAGCATGGAGCGGTATTTCGCATACTTGGTTCTAAAATAACTTGATCACTTTCAAAATCAGGAATTTGTTCTAAAACTAAGTCACTATAAAGTTCGTTTGTTAGAATCAGGATTTGATTTGAAGGGATTAAAAGCCTTAATCTATCTACAGTGTGCTGAAGTAATGTTTTACCACTCCCCATAAAGTCTTGAAATTGCTTTGGTAAATTTTTTCTGCTTTTAGGCCAAAAACGAGAACCAACACCTCCTGCCATTATAAGTGCGTAATAATTAGATTTCATCTGTGCTTATTTTTTGACTAAAGTTACTTCTGCATGAGGACTAAAAACATATTTTTTTTGCGTAGAAACTTCTTCACACTCAAAACGTTTTACGCGTCTTTTACCAAGAATAAATTTTCTCCCATCGGTGATTGAAAAAAGTGATCCTTCCACCAGTTCAAAGATATGAGTTTTATTAGTAATCTCATCAAAACTACTAAGTTCCATAACCAACCGAAAGTCTGTATCACTGCTTGCTTTTGGATTTTTAAAGTGATGCGCTATAACTTTTAGTAAATTATCAGGGAAAATAGCTGGATTTATTAGAGGTAACATTAATTTTTGAAATGTTATTTTCCATTCTTTCCCATGAGGTCTAATCCGAATTCCGAATTCCTGAAAAGCTACATGGTGTGCAAGCTCATGAATTAAGGTAATTAAAAACCTATACGGATTAGAGCTTTTATTTATTGTGATTTGATAACTGCCTGACAACGTTTTTCTGTAGTCTCCATGCTTTGATTTTCTTTTTGAAACTACTTTAATATCTACATTCCAATTAGACAAATATATTTTTACTTGCTCAACAGCATGAACTGGAATGTAACTATATAAATCTGCCATTAGTTATTATATTATGGGGTTCCCGAAGAAACTGGCAAAACTTTTCCGTTAAAAAACTGATGACCTGTCAAAGCGAAATTCAAAAGATAAGCGCCCATTTGATCAGCACTTAGAGGTGCTATATAACCAGGAAAAGCTTCTTCTAGCATTTCTGTTTGAACAGCTCCAAATGCAAGTGCATTGAACGATGGTCCTGTTTCTTTAAACTCTTCAGCCAAGAGCTCTGTAAGCGTTATTAAAGCTCCTTTGCTGCTACTATAAGCAGCAAGTCCCGCAAACTTTGAGCTTCCTTGTACACCACCCATACTGGCAATATTCACTACATGTCCTCTAGCGTTTATTACAGGTAAAAGCTGACGTGTTAATTCTGCTAACCCAAATACATTAACCTTATACACCGACTCAAAAGTTTCGAAAGTTGATTGGCTAAAAGGCATGTTTTCTAATTTTCCCGCATTATTAATTAGAACATCGATTGAAACATCACTTTTTATAAGCTCATCACAAAAAGAAGTAATTGCAGTTTTATCAGCTAAATCAACTGAATAAGGCTGAATATTATCTATCCCCTGTAGGGTGTTAATGTTCCTGGAAATTGCAATAACACTATGCCCTTTTGAGGCTGCTAATAATGCAGTAGCTTTTCCAATTCCTCTACCTGCTCCTGTAATGATTATATTTTTTTTCAACTCTTTTATAATATTAAATTATAGTTTAGGTTAAAGATAAAAAAACCCGCTGAAAGCGGGTTTATAATAAAGTAAATAATGTGTTATAATAACATCGTTAATGGGTTTTCAATATACTCCTGCAAGGTTTGTAAAAACTTTGAGCCTGTAGCTCCATCGACCGACCTGTGATCACAAGCTAATGTAAGTTTCATGGTATTTCCAACTACAATTTGTCCATTTTTAACTACTGGTTTTTGAACAATAGCTCCAACAGAAAGAATTGCTGAATTTGGCTGATTAATAATTGAAGTGAATTCGCGGATTCCAAACATCCCTAGGTTAGATATGGTAAATGTACTTCCATCCATTTCTGCAGGAGTTAGTTTTTTGTCACGAGCTCGAACAGCATAGTCTTTTACTTGAGAACCGATTTGTGGTAAAGACAGTTCATCGGCAAATTTAACAACAGGAACAACTAAGCCATCTTCAACTGCAACAGCAACTCCCATATGAACATGGTTATGCTTTACTATTTTATAGTCGTACCATCTTGAATTTACTTGCGGATGTTGTTTTAATGCCAAAGCAGTTGCCTTAACCACTATATCATTAAACGATATTTTAGTGTCCGGTATAGAATTAAACTGAGTTCTGAAAGAAATAGCATTATCCATGTCAAACTCAACTCCTAAATAATAGTGAGGTGCAGTAAATTTAGAAGCTCCAAGTCGTTTTGCGATAGTTTTTCGCATTTGACTATTTGCGATTTCTTCTACAGATTCAATTCCTGCGGGAACAAAAGGTCTTACACCTGCTACTGCAGAAGTTTGATGGTTTATAATATCTCTTTTAATAACACGCCCACCGTCACCAGAACCAGCAACAGTAGCGACATCTATTCCTTTTTCTTGTGCTAGTTTTTTAGCTAAGGGTGAGGCAATAACTCTGCCTGTACTATTAACAACAACTTTTGAAGCTTCAATTGTTTTGGGAGCTTCTACTGTTGGTGCAGTTACTTTAACTTCTTTTGGTGCTTCATCAGCTTTTGTAGGAGCTGAACTTAGGGATGCTATTGCAGCTTTAACATCAGCGTCTTTAGCTCCAATTATAGCTAAAACACTGTCAACAGGAGCAGATTCACCTTCTTGAATTCCAATATATAATAATGTTCCGTTGTGAAAAGATTCGAACTCCATAGTTGCCTTATCGGTTTCTATTTCTGCAAGTATATCGCCCTCAGCAACATTGTCTCCAACTTTTTTTAACCAAGAAGCAACTGTACCCTCTTCCATGGTATCACTTAGGCGCGGCATCGTAATAATCTCAACATTATCTGGTAACGCTTCTTCTTCTTTTGATTCTTCAGGGGCAGCAGCGTCAGTATTTACAACTGGTGTTTCACCGCTTAAGTGTGCAGAAATATCTTCTCCCTTACTTCCTATGATAGCTAAAAGAGTATCTACAGGAGCAGTTCCACCTTCTTGAATCCCAATATGCAGTAATTCTCCAGCATAAAATGCCTCGAATTCCATTGTGGCCTTATCGGTTTCAATTTCAGCTAGAATATCACCTTCGTTAATCGTGTCTCCTACTTTTTTAAACCAAGTTGCGACAGTCCCTTCTTCCATGGTGTCACTTAATCGGGGCATGTTTATAATTTCTGCCATATCTAACTTAATTTATGTTTTAAAAATGGGTAGTCTGTTTGTTCGTAAACCGCATCATACATTACTGATTTATCTGGGTATGGAGATTCTTCAGCAAATTTTTCACATGCTGCTACACGAATTTTAATATCCGCTTCTATGGCATCCAAATCAGACTGCTTGGCGTATTTTTTATTTAAAATAATATCTTTTACTTGTGTAATTGGATCTATTTTTTTGTACTCTTCAACTTCTTTCTTAGTTCTATATTGCTGAGCATCAGACATTGAATGACCTCGATAGCGATAAGTCTTCATTTCTAAGAACGAAGGTCCATTTCCAACTCTGGCGTGCTTTATTGCTTTTGCCATTGCTTCAGCAACTGCTACTGGATCCATCCCGTCAACTGGACCACAAGGTATTTCATAACCAAGTCCAAGTTTCCAAATTTCTTCATGACTAGCAGTTCTTGCAACAGAAGTTCCCATTGCATATCCATTATTTTCAACAACAAAAACAACCGGAAGTTTCCATAGAGTAGCTAGGTTAAGAGTTTCGTGAAGCGAACCTTGTCTAACAGCACCATCTCCCATGCAGCAAACAGTTACTCCTCCTGTATTATTGTACTTGTCTCCGAAAGCCATTCCTGCTCCCAATGGAATTTGACCCCCTACAATTCCATGTCCACCATGAAATTTAAATTCTTTAGAAAAAATATGCATTGAACCACCAAGTCCACTAGAAGTACCCGTAGCTTTTCCATATAATTCAGCCATAACTCGGTTAGGGTCTACACCCATTCCTATTGGCTGAACATGATTTCTGTAGGCAGTAATCATTCGATCCTTACCCAATTCCATTGCATGCAAAGAACCTGCTAAAATAGCCTCTTGACCATTATATAAATGAAGAAATCCTCTAACCTTTTGCTGAATATAAACTGCAGCTAATTTATCTTCAAACTTCCTCCAAAAGAGCATGTTTGAATACCAATCGATATAAGTCTGTTTTGTTATTTTCTTCATTAATCTTGATGTTTGAAAAAATATTTATATGCATGCAAAAATACAATATTTAATTGATTTTATAAATGCTAAAAAATGGCTAATTTGTCTATTTTTTTGTTAAAAAATCAATAAATCTCTGATAAGTTTGAAGAAAAAAAAATACACACAAAACCTAATCATCTATTTGAGCATCTTCAGAACCATCTAGATCGAACGTTATTGAGAATCTTAAAGTGTTTTCGAGTGGATTCCTGACTTTAGAAGTAGAAAATAAATAAGATATGTCAATTGAAGCGAAATTTAAGGAAAAACCAGCTCCAAGAGTAAAATATCGCCTGGATCCTTTTTCCAAACTTTCATTAAAGTAACCTCCTCTCAAAGCAAACGAGTCTTGGAAATTATATTCAGTGCCTAATCCCCAAGTAATCTCTTTAAGCTCTTCTGACAAACCATCTGGAGCATCATTAAATGATTCTGGAATTCCAGACAAAAAACTTATGTCTGGTTGTTGGTAAGACAAAATTTCGCCTGTATTTTTATCAAAAACAGCGATAGGTGATGGAACAAGTAATTTATTGAATTCTAAATTAAATGAAATTTTGTTGTTTGAATCTAAATGAACGTTTAATCCTGAACCTATTCTTAAATTTGTAGGGATAAAGTTTTTCTGACCTCCCTCGTCATATTTTAGACGCGGTCCTATATTAGAAATATTAAAACCCAACCTTAAGCGTGCCTTGTTATTTTGAAAGTCAAACAGATCACTTTTGTAAAATCCTGCAATATCTACTCCTAGGGTATTTGCTGAAGAAGCGTCTATGTCTGATGATATTTTTAGATCAGACCTAATAAACCGAGCCGCAACTGCCATAGAAAATTTAGTGTTAAGTAATAAAGAGTAAGAAAAATCTAAGGTTAGTTCATTTGGTCTTTCTACTCCCTGTTGAATTATACTCCCGGCAACCAAATCGTTTAAAACAATATCTCCTAAACTAAAATATTTTAAACTAGCCGCCCAAGCACTTCGATCTGTGTTTTTATTGAAATAGGTTATGTTTGCAAGAAAAATATCGTTCACAAGCTTACTAAGGTATGGAGTGTAACTTACACCAAATCCAGATTTGCTTTCTGAAAAAACATACTTAGAAGGATTCCACTGTTGTGAAAAAGCATCAACAGAAGTTGCAACTCCTTGTTCTCCCATTCCAGCAGCTCTTGCATCTGGTGTGATTAACAGAAAGGGCACACCAGTAGAAATAACTCGTTCTTGAGCATTTATTCTATTAGAAAATAGCACAGAAATAAATAGAGCAATAAAAACTAATATACTAGAATCTAAGCCCTTTAGGTATTTTGTCATACTAACCATAACGCATTTTATTTAAAAATCTTATATCTTTAATTAATAGAAAATTGAATAAAGAACTGAAGTGTAGATAATAATCTATGAATTCATGCGTTAATATTAAGAATCTTAAGCTAAATTTAGTTTTAAAACTTAGTAGAAGTCCAGATTTTGTATATTGCACATATTAAGTGAAAATTACTACTTTATATAATATTTATGAGAATTAACTTATTATTTATAAACTTTACCCTAATCGTCTTTACAGCATTGATTATAACTTCTTGCGGAAACAATAGAAATGAATCAAGAGCTACAGGATGGGGAATCAATTCCAAAAAAGGTGGGTTCGAATATAATCTTGAATTTGATGATCAAGAAACTGGACCTGGTTTAGTTTTTATTGAAGGAGGTACATTCACCAAAGGACAAGTTCAAGATGACGTAATGCATGACTGGAATAACGCTCCAAACAAGCAACATGTTATGTCTTTCTACATTGATGAGACCGAAGTAACTAACTTAATGTACCTAGAATATCTAGACTGGATTAATTATGTATTTCCTCAAGAAAATAATGATTATAAAAAGCTTTACCAAGGCGCTTTACCAGATACACTAGTTTGGAGAAACCAATTGGGATATTTTGAAGAATTAACTTCAAATTATCTTCGCCACCCTGCTTATGCAGAATATCCTGTTGTTGGAGTTAATTGGCTGCAAGCGGTTCAGTTTGCTGAATGGAGAACAGATCGAGTTAATGAATTTATACTCGAAAGAGAATCATATATTGAAGAAGATGTTCGTTATAATGAAGTTGACGCAAACAGCACATTTAGCACCGGAGCTTATTTAAAAAGGCCTAAAACAACATACGGAGGTAAAATGGATAGTTTGCTTGGAAAAAACGGTCGTTCGCAAGGTCGTGGGAAAAATGATTCTTTAGAAGTTAATGTATATGCAGGAATTGACAAAGGTATTTTACTTCCATCATACAGATTACCTACTGAATCAGAATGGGAATACGCTGCTTTAGCTTTAGTTGGAGACAGAGAATACAACACCTACAGAGGAAAGAAAAAATATCCATGGTCTGGTGAGTACACTAGATCTGAAGAACGACGCTCTGAAGGAGATCAACTGGCAAACTTTAAGCTAGGAAAAGGAGATTACGGTGGAATTGCTGGATGGTCAGATGACGGTGCGGACATAACAATACAAGTTAGATCTTATCCTCCAAACGACTTTGGAGTTTATGACATGGGAGGTAATGTAGCGGAGTGGGTTGCTGATGTCTATAGACCTATTGTTGATGATGAAGCAAGTGACTTTAATTACTACAGAGGAAATATATATTTAAAAGATGTGATCGGAGAAGATGGTAAAGCTGAAGTAATTGATCCAAATAAATTGGTATATGACACACTTCCAAACGGAAAGATACTTATAAAAAGACTTCCGGGTCAACTTAAAAAACAGCCTATTGATGAAGAAGAAACGTATCTAAGACAAAATTTCACTGAAAGCGATAACAGAAACTTTAGAGATGGGGATGTGGAATCAACCCTAAATTATTTTGATAAAAGTCTATTAGCTCGCTTTAATGGTGGTGAAAATGAAGAAGGTAGTACTGAAACAGAATCATCATTAATGTACGATGCTCCTCAAAACCCTGAAGTTAAAGTTGTAGATAATAAGCAAATTAGAAAAAAAGATATAACAACCAAAAGAACTTCAATGATTACTGATGAAGTTCGAGTATTTAAAGGTGGATCATGGAAAGATAGAGCCTATTGGCTTGACCCCGCCCAAAGGAGATACTTACCTCAATACATTGCTACCGATTATATAGGTTTTAGATGTGCAATGACACGTTTAGGCTCCAAAAGCAAAGCCAAAAAAACAGCCCGCCACAAACGTAAAGGGTAACAATTTAAAAGGTATTTTTATAAAATGCCTTTTTTTTATTCTATGGATACAAAAACACTATATTCCTATTTCCTGAAATCTAGTAGTGTTATTACAGATTCTCGAAAAACAGAAAAAGGAACAATGTTTGTTTGCCTTCAGGGAGAAAATTTTAATGGCAATAAGTTTGCTGAAGAAGCACTCAAGAAAGGAGCTTCTTTCGTAGTAGTTGATGATTTAGAATACTTCAAAAAAAATGATCAATACATCCTTGTTGAAGATTGCCTTAAAAGCTTACAAGAACTAGCTCACTACCATCGAATCCAATTCGATATTCCCGTTATTGGGCTTACTGGATCGAATGGAAAAACAACAACAAAAGAATTGATGAAAAGTGTTTTATCTGAAAGATTCAACATAACAGCAACATTTGGAAATCTTAACAATCATATTGGAGTTCCATTAACACTATTAAACATTAATTCAAAAACAGAAATAGCGCTCATTGAAATGGGTGCTAATCATAAAAAAGAAATTGATTTCTTAGCCCACATAACTGACCCAACTCATGGATACATCACAAACTTTGGCAAAGCTCATTTAGAGGGTTTTGGAAGTCTAGCAGGTGTTATAAAGGGCAAGTCAGAGCTTTATGTATATTTAGCTAATAATAAGGGAGTTGCAATAATTAATTTTGAAGATTCGTTACAGCTTGAACATACAAATGATCAAAAAACGTATTCATTTGGGAATTCGAAAGATGCAGCTTTAATAATTAAAAAAAACACAATTGATCCAGAAGGACATTTGGCTGTTTCAGTTGCTGGAGAATTAATTCAAAGCAAACTTAAAGGGGCTTATAACTATCCTAACATTAAAGCAGCGATAGCATTTGGTTTTTATTTTGAAATACCCCTTGAAATGATAAAAAAAGGGATTGAAAAATACACACCAACCAACAACAGATCCCAATGGCATAAAACAAACTCAAATACTCTAGTTTTAGACGCATATAATGCCAACCCAAGCAGCATGAAAGCTGCACTAGATTCATTCCTTAACGCAACTAAAAAAAATCATGTTTTGATACTAGGAGACATGTTGGAATTAGGAGAATTTTCATTGGAGGAGCATCAGAAAGTAATTGATTATTTAAGCATTCAAAAAGCAGAATGCGTTTTGTTAATAGGATCTGAATTTAAGAAAGTACAAACTGAAGATTCCAACTTTATAAAATTCGACAAGACAGATCTTGCGATTCCTTACCTCCAAAAAAAGAAATTCCAAAACAAGACAATCTTGATCAAAGGATCGAGAGGAATTGCTTTGGAACAACTTCAAGGTTATTTATAAAATTACTCTATAGTAATTTCTTTTACCTCTTTAAATTGAGAAGTGTTTTCTGCTTCAATTTTAGCTTTTAATTCAGGCCAAACTTCTTTAAAAAAAGCATTTGTTTTTTTGACTGCAACTGCTAATTCTTCTTTCGCATGTTTAAGCAGCTCGTTTTCAGTAGAAGACATTCCCTCTTGACGACTTCCAATATAACCTGAAGCGTTTCTAATTCGAGTCATCACAGTACTTTGTGGGTTTCTAACAATTCCCTGACGCTTATCTACTTTCCCTATATATAGAGCCATTAAAGAATCAATTACCTTTGTTTGACCTTTAATTTCCTTAAGCAGTGATTTCATTTCATCTGACTTATTTTTACTAAAAAGCTTTTGATAATCTGAAAGCGCCTGTTTACTTTCCGACAATTGACTTACAGCACTTGCGGCTGACGCCATATAGCCTTCAAGTTCTTTTGAAGCAGTATAAACTTGATCAATACTTTCTTTATTAACTGACAACCTAGGGTCACTAGCTACAGTAATATTTTGTTCAGAACGCTCTTCTCCAAAAGTCATTACCAAACGATAAGTTCCTGGCTTAACCTGAACTCCAGATGGTTCTCTCTTAGATTTTGAAACTCTTCTGCTTGGTCTAGAAACTCCTTTTTCATCCATATTCCAGTACCAACGATGAATTCCTTGTTTCTTTGGCACTTTCTTTTTAAGGGTTCTTATTAAACGTTCTCCATCAAAAACCATAAGAGTTAAAGAGTCTTTTTTGATTTCTTTTTCATCTACTTTATCTGAGTCTTTTTTCTTTTTCGAATCTTCCTTTTTCTCAACAGGCGGATTTACATAATAAGAAATCATTGCACCAAACTTTCGGTTCGTTCCTTGATACATAGCATCTGCTCCAAAACGACTTCCTGTTGGCTGTTGGTATGCGGCTAAATAAGCTGTTGGTGGTTCAAATAATTGCATGGAGCTGTCCTTTACAAGGTCTGAATTAGTTGCCATAGCTCTCAATGGACGAATATCATCTAAAACCCAGGCAGCCCTTCCAAAGGTTCCAATCACTAAATCATGTTCTCTCGTCTGAATAACTAAATCCTTAACTGATACTGTCGGGAAAATTTCAGAGTCAAATTTTTTCCATTTCTTTCCAGCATTAAATGAGATGTATAATCCATCGTCTGTTCCTAAGAACATCAAATCCGAGTTTATTGGATCTTCAATAATACTTAAAACATAACTCTCAGCATTTGTTTCATCTACAATACGCTCCCATGTTTTACCATAGTTTTTAGTTCTGTAAGCATAAGGGGTATAGTTAAATCTTCTGTAATCATTTGCTACTAAAAGAGCTTCTCCTTTATTTTTTTGTGATGCTTTAATTTGAGTAATCCAGCTACCTGCAGGAAGTCCCTTCAGGTTTTTACTAACATCAACCCAAGTTTCTCCTCCATCTTTTGTGAAATGAACTCTTCCATCATCAGATGCAGCCCAAAGCATGTTTTTTTCTAAAGCAGAAGGTTCGATAACCAATATTGTGCAATGATTTTCTGCTCCTGTAGCATCAAGAGTTAATCCCCCGCTCTCACTTTGTTTTTGCTTTTCAGGGTCATTTGTTGTTAGGTCTGGAGAAATAACTTCCCAAGTTTGTCCTTTATCTTCACTTTTATGAACAAATTGACTTCCAAAATAAACAGTACTATTATCAAAAGGATCTTGTCCAATTGCAGCGTTCCAGTTGAATCTTAAGACAGTGTCTGCTTCTGGGTGTGTTGGTCTAACTATATAATTATTTCCAGTTTTCCAATCGTAACGAGAAACAAATCCTTGCTGGCTCATCGCATAACCATAACGAGAATCATCTAAATCAGGAACTACATCAAATCCGTCTCCAAAAGCAATTTCTTGCCAATATGAATTTCTTATCCCCTGAGTCTTCCAGACATAAGCTGGACCTCTCCAAGAACCATTGTCTTGCATTCCACCGTATACGTTATAAGGAAACTCATTATCTACGCTGATGTGATAAAATTGAGCAACCGGGATGTTTCCAATAAAACGCCAGGTTTTTCCTCCGTCACGAGTAATATTCAATCCTCCATCGTTACCATCTATTATGAAAGATCCATCTTTTGGATGAATCCACCAAGCATGGTGATCAGGATGAACTCCATTATCCACACCATAAGCAGGCATTAATTCACTGAAGTTTTTTCCACCATCTTGTGAAACATTTACGTAAGTAAATACTGAAAATACACGATTTTCATTTTGTGGATCAACGGCAATGTCAGAATAATAAAAAGGTCTATTTCCAATGTTACTTTTGTCGTTAATTTTTTTCCAATTAAAACCACCATCCTCAGATTTGTATAACGCATTTTTCTTTGACTCAACTAAAGCATATATGATGTTTGTTTTATTAGGTGCAATAGCTAAACCTATTCTTCCTAAATCTCCTTTGGGTAAACCATCAGCATCTGTTTTTTTTGACCAGGTTTTACCACCGTCATAAGTTATATGTAAACCACTTCCAGAACCACCAGATTTAAAAAACCAAGGATCACGTTTATGTTCCCACATAGCAGCAACTAATTTATTAGGATTGCTTGGATCCATTACCAAATCTGCAGCTCCTGTTTTATTATTTATGAATAAAACTTTACTCCATGACTTTCCACCGTTAGTTGTTTTATAAATTCCACGTTCTGGATGCTCACCCCAAGGTGATCCAATTGCAGCCACATATACTATGTTTGGATTTGAAGGGTCAATTATGACTCTGTGAATGTGTCTGGTTTTCTGAAGGCCCATAGACTTCCATGACTTCCCGCCATCTAGTGATTTATAAATTCCATATCCTCCATTTAAACTATTTCTAGGATTTCCTTCTCCAGTTCCAACCCAAATAACATCTGGATTAGATTGTTGAATTGCAACTGCCCCTACAGAAGCTGTTACTTGGTCGTTAAAAACAGGTTCCCAAGAAATACCAGCACTAGTAGATTTCCACAAACCACCTGAGGCAGTCCCCACATAAATGATATCAGGGTTTGATTCTACTACATCAATAGAAGTAATTCTTCCACTCATTCCACCAGGTCCAATATTTCTTGGAGCAGCTTCTTTTAGCCATGTAGTTGAAAATTGTTGTGCACCTAATTGCATGGAGCAAATCAAAAAAAGTATTGAAAATAAATGTCTCATAATTATAGTTTTAATTAAAATGTAAACAAACTAAGAATTTAAAGATATGAAAAATAAAGAATTCTTAAATAACTAACACTTAGTATTAAAACATCTACGTTTTAATATTTAAAAAGTCCTGATATCTAGGCCGTTTTATTTAATAAAAAAGGAAGGTTATTTTTGAGGCCCTCTTAAATGAATAACCAAGCCATTTAAGAAGTTTCTTAAAATTTGATCTCCACATTCCATATATTTAGGATGGTCTTCTTTTCTAAAAAAAGCGCCAAGCTCCCCTTTGGATACTTTAAAGTCCACAAGTTTGCAGATTTCAACAATGTCAACGTCTCTCAATTTAAGAGCAACGCGGAGTTTTTTAAAGATGTCGTTGTTTGTTAATGCCATAATCAAAGATACTTTTTTTATCGCGAACAGCCAGAAATACTATGTGTTTCAATAAAAAAATATGATTCTATTTTTAGAAAAAAGATCAAAATTAAGAGAATTTAAATGTGTTTTCAAAATGAATTTAATTCAAAAAAATAAGTACATTTATTTAAATATTTAAACCTTAAGTTATGGTTATTGGAGTCCCTAAGGAAATTAAAAATAATGAATATAGGGTTGGATTAACCCCTTCTAGTGTTTCTGAGATAATAAAACATTCAAACACTGTATATATTGAAAAAGATGCTGGAACTGGAAGCGGGTTTTCAGATGAAAACTACCGAGCAGTTGGTGCACAAATTTCACCAGACGCAAAAACAGTTTACGCTCAAAGTGAGATGATTATCAAAGTTAAAGAGCCGTTATCGGATGAATTTAAACTTATACGTAGAGATCAAATAATCTTCACTTTCTTTCATTTTGCATCCTCTAAAGAGCTAACCTTAGCGATGCAAAAACAGAAATGTATTTGTATCTCATATGAAACTATAGAAGATGCTTCAAAAAAACTTCCTTTGCTAATTCCAATGTCTGAAGTTGCTGGAAGAATGTCCATTCAACAAGGAGCAAAGTATTTAGAAAAACCTCAACAAGGAAAGGGTATTCTTCTGGGTGGAGTTCCTGGAGTACCTCCTGCAAAAGTGTTGATCCTGGGAGGAGGTGTTGTTGGTACTGAAGCTGCTAAAATGGCTGCAGGATTAGGAGCTGATGTAACAATATTAGATATAAATATAGAACGTCTTCGCTACCTATCCGAAATCCTTCCTCCAAACGTTACTTCATTATTTTCGTCGGAAGAAACCATTAATAAGTTGATAAAAATAGCTGATTTAATAATTGGTGCAATATTAATTCCTGGTGCTAAAGCTCCAAAGTTAATTACTAGACCAATGCTAAAAAAAATGGCCAAAGGAACCGTTCTTATAGACGTTGCTATTGATCAAGGAGGATGTTTCGAGTCCTCAATTCCTACTACACACGAAAACCCAACATATATTAAAGACAATATATTACATTACTGCGTAGCAAACATTCCTGGAGCTGTTCCACAAACATCTACCCAAGCTTTAAATAATGTTACACTTCCTTATATTAAGCTAATTGCATCTAAAGGTTGGAGAGAGGCTTGTTCAATTAATATTGGGCTTTCTAAAGGAATAAATATATTAAATGGAAAAATTGTTTATGAACCAATTGCACGAACATTTGATCTTCAATATGAAGTTTTAGAGGATTTACTTACTTAACTTTTTGATATGATTAATAAAACCGTTCCTAATGTTACCCAAGCCCTCAAAGGTGTTAAAAACAACATGACATTATTGCTCGGAGGTTTTGGATTATGTGGGATTCCAGAAAAAGCAATAGCTGAATTGGTTCGCCTTGAAGTTATGAATCTTACCTGTATATCAAATAATGCTGGGATTGATGATTTTGGCTTGGGGCTATTACTTCAGCAGAAACAAATAAGAAAAATGATTGCGTCTTATGTAGGAGAAAACGCTGAATTTGAAAGACAAATGCTTAGCGGAGAATTAGAGGTAGAACTTATTCCTCAAGGGACTTTAGCTGAACGATCACGTGCTGCTCAAGCTGGGTTTCCAGGGTTCTATACACCAGCTGGCTATGGAACAGAAGTGGCTGAAGGCAAGGAAGTAAGAGAATTTAATGGCAAAATGCACGTGCTAGAAAAAGCATTTGAAGCTGATTTTGGTTTTATTAAAGCTTGGAAAGGTGATGAAGCTGGTAATTTGATATTTAAAGGTACTGCACGAAATTTTAATCCAAACATGTGCGGGGCGGCTAAAATTACAGTAGTTGAAGTAGAAGAATTAGTTTCTGCTGGAAGTTTAGACCCAAATCAAATTCATGTTCCTGGAATATTTATTCAACGCATTTTTAAAGGAACTGGTTATGAAAAAAGGATTGAACAACGAACAGTTAGATCAAAAACCTAACCTATGGCATTAGACAAAAATGGAATAGCACAACGAATTGCTCAAGAATTGAAACATGGGTATTATGTTAACTTGGGAATAGGAATTCCAACTTTAGTAGTAAATTATATTCCTAAAAATATTGATGTTGAGTTTCAGAGCGAAAATGGCGTTTTGGGTATGGGCCCATTTCCTTTTGAAGGAGATGAAGATGCTGATATTATAAACGCTGGAAAACAAACTATAACAACTCTTAAAGGAGCTTCTTTCTTCGATTCTTCAACCAGTTTTGCGATGATTCGAGGTAAACATGTAGACCTTACTATTTTAGGTGCAATGGAAGTTTCGGAAACCGGAGATATTGCTAATTGGAAAATACCGGGCAAAATGGTTAAAGGTATGGGAGGTGCTATGGATTTAGTTGCATCTGCTGAAAACATAATTGTTGCCATGATGCATACTAACCGAGCAGGCATGTCGAAATTACTAAAGAGTTGTAGCTTACCACTAACAGGAGTTGGTTGTGTAAAGAAAATCGTTACTGAATTAGCCTTTCTAGAAATTGGTCCAACAGGGTTTATTTTACTTGAAACAGCTCCAGGAGTAACTGTTGAGCAAGTAATTCAAGCAACTCAAGGAAATATTTCTGTTGCTAATGATGTTTGCGAAATGTCTTTTTAAAATAATAGAATGAAACAAAACTTAATTAACAGCCTCACTGAAATAGTTGGTGAAGTCAACATTCTTCACTCTGGAGCAGAAAAAGAACGTTTTACCCATATTTGGAAAACAGACATTCCTTTAGAAGCAAAAGCAGTAGTCTTCCCTAACTCCACCGAACAGGTTTCACAAATAATGAAATACTGTCACAGGGAAAATCAAGAAGTTATTATTCATGGGGGACTTACAAATCTAGTAGGTGGAACCGAAACAGAATCAAATCAGCTTGTAATTGCTTTAGATAAAATGAATGCAATTCAAGAAGTAGATGTTCAAAGTAAAACAATTACCGCACAATCAGGAGCTATATTGGAACACATGATTGATGCCGCAGCAGAGAAACAACTTTTATTGCCCATGAGCTTTGGCTCCAAAGGTTCAGCTCAAATTGGTGGAGTAGTTTCAACAAATGCCGGAGGCTTACGTGTTTTTAGATATGGAATGACCCGACAAATGGTTCTGGGAATAGAAGCTGTTCTTCCGGACGGAACAATTATTTCATCCTTAAAAAAAACAATCAAAGACAACTCTGGATACGATCTTAAGCAATTTTTTATAGGCTCCGAAGGAACTTTGGGAATTATCACCAAAATCATTCTGAGACTCTCTGAAGCCCCTTCAAGTCGCTCATCAGCTATTGTTGGAATTAAAACTTATGACAATGTCATCAAAGTCTTGAAATTCTTAGAAAAAAATCTAGCAGGAACCTTAAGTGGTTTTGAATTGATGTGGCAAGACACATACAAAGCAATGACTGGAGAATCTTCGCACCTTAATCCTCCTCTTAATTCAGAATATAATTATTATGTGTTTGTCGAAAGCCTGGGAAGTCAACCTAAAGAAGATTATAGTAGACTTGAAAATTTAATTAGTGAATCCATAGAAATGGAATTAATTCAAGATGGTGTTATGGCGCAATCTGAAAGAGAATTAAATACTATATGGCAAATCCGTGAAGATGTTTCTATTCTAGCTGCTCAAGCTAACTATGATCAGCACTTTGACATAAGTATACCCATCCCTCTCATTGGAGAACTTGTTAAAAAGGCAACAGAAGAACTCTATAAATTACCCTTTGTTGAGCGTGTTTTTAGTTTTGGACATGTAGCCGATGGAAACATTCATTACATAATTGGCAAGAAAGACAACACTCCTGAAATTATTGAAGCAATCAACCAAATTATTTATAAGCCTTTAAAAGAAGTGGGAGGCTCGGTTTCTGCTGAACATGGAATTGGCTTGCATAAAAAAGCCTATTTACATACAAGTAGATCTAAAGAAGAAATTGAATTGATGAAAATTCTTAAGAAAACCTTTGACTCAAAAAACATTCTAAATCCTGGAAGAATATTTTAACACAAAAGTTGAACTATTGCTCTTCTTCTCGAAGTTTTATTGTAAGATTTTTAATTTCTGCTTGATAAGGATAATCAATAACTCCAGAGGCATCTAGTGCATTTTGAGTTTTTATAAAACCTAGCTCAAAATTTGATAAAGAGGGAAGTGATAGCTTGACTCTTTTAAATAAGCCGTTTGTCATTTTGGAGGTCACCCATATTGGAAAGCCATTATAATTTAAAATTAATCGTCTTTCGCCTGGATAAGTACTTGGAGAAATAAAAGTAGTTGGAACAGGGGTTGTATCTTGATCAACATATTCAATAGGGTTGTCGAGATTTGTTATTGTGAATGTATTTGTTACTGAAGTTCCCGATGATATAATAGTAGTTGTTCTACTTACAACATAATTTGAAGCAACATAGAGCACGGGTATTTTTTCTAATTTATAATCAAACTCTAGAATAAGGTTATTAGACGGAAAGCTAGAAAATGACTTAAGACACTCGGCCTGATTTGCTACAGTATATGGAACTATAATCCATGAAGTTACTGCATTACCATCCGCATCTGTTTTTGGCTCATAATCTGATGCAGATGTTGTCCCAGAAATAGTCCAACTGTCTGCCGAAAAAGACCAATCATCTTGATAAAACAAGCGGATGTAGTCTTCAACATATCTTCGATCAACATCCTCTGAATTAAAAACTTCAAGGCCAACATCAAAGGATCCGAAACCCTCATAAGTAACAGCTTCTTGAACCAAAGTTGAAGATGCTGGAGTACCTCCGGGGAATTGCCATATTAGGCTATCTATGTTAGATGCTGTTGCGATATAGTTTACCTCGAAAGTAGGGGAACCTGTATTATTGGTAGAGGCAAAAACACGATTTGTAGCTAAAAAAGAGGCGTTGACACTTCCCGTATTCTCCCAGCCAGACAAATCTATTTGTTCTGTAGCATTAAAAAATACAGGTTCGGTACAACCCACCAATAGCTGAATAGCTAGTAAACTAATAAAAATGAAGCCTTTAGTTGAATAGGAATGCATCTTGTAAAAATAAAACAAATATTCACTACATATATGTTAAATAGTAATTGAATTTGAATTTAATCTTTAAAAATTTAAAAGTATGTGTCAAATTAGATGTTGAAATAATTCATTAATTTTAGCCTAATATATAATTAAGCTGTGTTTATATGCAGCTCATATTTATTAACTCTATGAAAGCAATACTTAATAAATACAGGTTCTTTTTTATTTTACTTTTTATTTTTGGGTTTATTTTCGGTATGGACAATGTTATTTTAAGCGGCTCCTTTAAGGGAATAGAAACATATAAACATTTCATTTACATGGGATGCCTAGTTGTTGGTGTACTTTTTCTGATATATCAAATAATGAAAGAGGATGAAAAAAACAACTAAAAAGAAAGCTTCATAATTATTTTCAAAACAAAAAATGAAACACTTCTCCAAAGAAGATATTTCGAAGATGTCTTCGATATACCGATTAAATATGATCAACAGTTGTACAGGTTATAAATCTGCAAACCTTATAGGGACTAAGTCAAAGAAAGGTGTTACTAATTTAGCCGTATTCAATTCTGTAATTCATTTAGGGAGTAATCCTCCTTTAATTGGTTTTATATTACGCCCAACAACTGTTGCCAGGCACACCTATGAAAATTTGAAAGATACAGGGGGGTTTACTGTAAATCATATTCATTACAGTCAAATAGAAGATGCACATCATACATCTGCTAAATATCAAGAAAACACATCTGAATTTGATCAGACTAAACTTGAGGAAGAATACAAAATCAAAATTGAAGTTCCTTTTGTTAAAAACTCACCTGTTCAATTGGCTTGTAGCTATGTAAATGAATATCATATTGAAGAAAACGATACCTTAATGATTGTGGGTCAAATCGAGCATATTTTTATACAAAATGAAATCCTTGAAAAAGATGGTTGGCTACAGTTAGAAAAAGGTGGAATAGTTGCAATTAATGGACTCGAGGGCTATGCTCTTCCTAAACATTTAGATCGTTTCCCATATGCACGACCTAATTTAAAGCAAAAATAATGGATTTTATAAGTAAAGACCTTTTGGATTATGCAACCAGACATTCAAATGATGAACCTGATATTCTGAAGGAATTAACAAGGGAAACTTATCAAAAGATTTTACTCCCCAGAATGTTAAGTGGATCATTACAAGGAAGATTCTTAAGTGTTTTATCTAAAATAATTCGCCCTAAAAAAATCCTTGAAATTGGAACTTACACTGGCTACGCAACACTTTGTTTGTCCGAAGGATTATCCCATGATGGGCAAATAGACACTTTAGATAAAAACGAAGAATTAGTTGATTTTCAAAGAAAATACTTTGATCGATCTGGTTTTGGAAGTCAAATAAAGCAACATCTCGGAAACGCAAAAGACATAATCCCTAAACTAGCTTCGGGTTATGATCTTGTCTTTATAGACGCTGATAAAAATAATTACATCAACTACTTAGAATTGGTGCTTCCAAAAATGAATTCCGGTGGAGTAATTATATCTGACAATGTATTGTGGAGTGGTAAAGTAATTAAAGAAGCTGAAGTAAATGATAAAGACACACAAGTACTTCAAGAGTATAATAAACTTTTAGCTAATGATCCAAGAGTAGAAAGTGTTCTTTTACCCTTAAGAGATGGGTTGACAATTAGTCACATTCTTTAGAATTTTCTTTTTATCGAACCTGATATCTCGTCAAAATCATCTTTAACCTTGTCTATTTCTTTAGAAAATTCTGATGTTATGGATTTGGAAGGATCAACATCTGCTGACTTCTGAATTTCTGCTTTAATTTCATTGGTAGCATTTTTAACCTGAGTCATACCCTTAGCTAAACTTCTAGCTATGGATGGAATTTTATCAGCCCCGAAAATTAAAAGTATGATGAAAAATACAAACACAATTTCTGCACCACTTATAAATGTTAACATTATTTATTATTGAGATATATACAAATATACAGGCAAATAAAAAAGCAGCTATAACTTATAGCTGTTTTTTTTTGATTTATCCTTTTACAGCTTCTTTAAACTGATCAAAATCTGATTTAACTTCTTCTCTTGGCCAAGCATTATTAGAGAGATCTACGTCAGCTGTCTCCGCTTCAGGGTCAACCGTTATCCCAATTATTTCTTTATCTGAAGTAACCATTTTCTTTACAGATTGATCATTTTTTCGCCATACTTGAACTGGATAAGTAATTGTTTCTTTAGATCCATCTGCATATGCATATTCTACTATAATTGGCATTACAATTCCTCCAGGTTTTTCGAATTCTATTTCATAGAAAAACTTAGGCAATGTCTTACCTGCATATTCAACACTGTTTTCATCAAGATAATTTCTTAAAACTTCTGAATTCATTTCAGAAGTTTTAAGATCTTCTGTAAACTCTTCAGAATCTTCAGAAATCATAAATACCATAGGAGGAAGCTCATCAACTGTCATTCCATAGCCTTTAACGAGTTCTTTAACTTCTTCAGTAGCATTTGGAGATATATGAAAACGCTTAACAGACTTAAGGCCTATATCAACAACATCAGTTGAGTAAAACCAACCTCTCCAGAACCAATCTAAATCTACAGCAGATGCATCTTCCATAGTTCTAAAAAAGTCTTCAGGTGAAGGATGTTTAAACATCCAACGCTGAGAGTAGGTTTTAAAAGCATAATCAAAAAGCTCTTTTCCCATAATTGTTTCTCTAAGAATATTCAGCGCTGTAGCCGGCTTTCCGTAAGCATTTGGTCCTAACTGAAAAACATTTTCAGGATTAGACATTATAGGACTTATAAAGTCTTGATTACCCGACATGTATCGGACAATTTTAGAAGGATCCCCTCTTCTTGAAGGATACTCAGGATCTAATTCTTGTTCTGTTAAATACTGCATGAATGTATCTAAACCCTCGTCCATCCAGCCCCATTGACGCTCGTCTGAGTTTACAATCATGGGGAAGTAATTGTGTCCTACTTCGTGAATTATAACGCTAATCATTCCGTACTTAACTCGATCAGAATAGGTTCCATCTTTGTTAGGTCTTCCATAATTCCAACAGATCATTGGATACTCCATCCCTTGGCTTTTAGCATGAACAGAAACAGCTTTTGGATAAGGATAATCAAATGTAAATTTAGAGTACACTTCTAGGGTATGCGCAACTACAACCGTTGAAAACTCTTCCCATAAAGGATTTCCTTCTTTTGGATACAAAGAAGCTGCAATCACATTCTTACTTCCAACTTTAACCGCCATCATATCCCAGATAAATTTCCTAGATGTAGCAAATCCAAAATCACGAACATTTTCAGCTTTAAATTTCCAAGTACTTTTCTTGGTTGCTTTTATTTTTTCTTTTGCCTCTACCTCTTCTTGAGTAACAATAATGACAGGCTTATCAAAAGTATTTTGTGCTTTTTTGTAGCGTTGCATTTCCTTGCGAGAAAGAACATCTTTAGGGTTCTGTAATTCTCCTGTAGCTTCCATTATATGGTCTTCAGGGACCGTTATATTAACTTCATAATTACCGAAATTAAGAGCAAATTCTCCATTACCCCAAAACTGATAGTTTTGCCATCCTTCAACATCATTATACACTGCTAATCTTGGGAAAAATTGTGCAATGACATAAGCTCTGTTGTCATCTTCTGAAAAATACTCAAAACCTGATCTTCCACCGTTTGTAACGTGATTATTTATATTATACCACCATTTGATAGAAAAAATAAATTGTTCGCCACTCTTCAAACCTGATGGTAACTCTACTCGCATCATGGTTTGATTAATCATGTGAGGCAGTGGTTTTCCATTTACATCTTTTACAAACTCAATATTAAATCCACCATCAAAAGGGCCGTTCATGTTATCACTTACAAAACTTTCTACTTGCTTCAGGGGTGAAACACCAGATCCGTTTTTTTCTAATGCAGGAGCATCTTTTTGACGAATATTCTGATCTAATTGAACCCAAAAATAAGAAAGGTTATCAGGAGAGTTGTTTGTATACGTGATGGTTTCATAACCATAAAGTTTTTTATTTGCATCATCCAATTCAATATCCATTATATAATCAACCTGTTGCTGATAGTATTCAGACCCTGGAGCTCCAGATGCAGTTCTGAAATTATTTGGGGTAGCAAACTCTTCATAGAGCTGCTTAAAATTATTGTTGTTTTTGTGACCGGCTTGTGTTTTAGCCTGAGTGTTTTCTTGAGCAAAAAGAGCTCCTGAAAAAATAAAAGCAAACACTAAAAATGATGGTTTGTAGTTCATATAATTGTTATAAAAATTTTTTAAAAATAATGTTTTTTTTAGATTAATGATTCCAAAGTTGTATCAAAATTGTTTTAGAGGCATCCATCAAAAAACTTTTTTTGAAATTTTCAGCTTTAAAATGAACTATATTTTGCTGACCTTTTCTAAACGATGTTAGGATTGTATTATTAACTTCAAAGCTGGAAGGCTCTTCTATTGCTAAGGCTTCAGCAAAAATGAGAAGTTGATCTTCTTTATATTTTCTACCTAAGTAATTGATTTTTAATTCTTTATTATCGAAAATTAAATTGAAATTTTTATTGAAAAAAACTTGAGTTAAACTATCAATTTGATCCTCATTCAAATCAGGTTGCAACTTTATCTTGCTGTTAGACCTTGAATTAAAATAAGCTTCAATATCATCAATAAATATTCGTGTAGTGATTTGGATGTGCTTATTTTTTGTTATATAAACAACATCTGTACTTGACACATAATATTCATGGGTGTTAAAGTCTGGGGCAGTGTAAAGAAACCACCCCAATAAAAGTGACGAGAATAATTTAATTTGAGACATCTAATTGGGAATAAGTTATATAATATCCTGAAAAAGTCTTTACAACCTCATCATGTCTATTTTGATTGAAGAGTAGTAAAAGACTGGTATTTTCTTTGCATCCTAAAACAAAATCATAAACCTCCTCGGGTTCAAGATTATAGTTCTCTGAGAAAAAATACAAACCATAAAACTGAATTACTTTTAACATGGTTTGAAACTCTTTATCCTGTTTCCTCTTTAATTTAAGCTTTCTGTAATATCCCGAAACATATTTATAAACTGCTTCAACATCAACTTGAACTAAGGCTAAACTTAATGCCATTTGCTGAATCGAAGGGATTTTCTCTTCTCTTTTTCCCTTGTAACCAGGAATACCTACATCATCGAAGTTAATTGTTTTTGGAATATTTGCACTTGCTAAATCAGAAGATAAATTTCCCGATAAGCCATGTGGTTTTACAATTACTTCATCAAGCTCATTTACAAAAGGTTCTAAGTATACTGTTACAAATTCAGAATCAAAAATGGCTTCACCAATCAGAAGGTCTTTTGTTTTGAATTGAATTCCCGAAAACTTTAATCGCTCTCCTATTTTAACAGATATTTCGAAAAATCCTTCAGAATCTGTAATAACTGCATTTACCCTAGAGGTATTTACAACATGAATACCCGATAATGATAAATCATCATTAGAAACTTTTCCACGGAGCAACTTAAATTGCTGACCGTAAATTGAACTTGCTGAAATTATAAAACAAAAAAAGAACGATAACAAAGTTCTCACCTGATTTCAGACTTATATTCATCACTCATCTTAACAAGGTAGTCAATTAGCTCGAATTCCATGTTTTGTTTAAAAAGTTTATCTGTAGGTAAAACTTGATCCATTTTCTCTAAAAACCCTTCTTTTTCCGCTATTGTTAACCCTAAATCTTGAATGAAAAATTTAGCTTCAAAAAGATATGGGAGCACTTCACTTGGAATTAACTTTTTCTCTGTATTCTCTGGGTTTTTTGAAAGAACTTTAATTAATAATTTGGCAACATTAACAAAATTAATACCGTTTGCTAACTGACGATCATCGGCTGCTCTATTTATTAATTTAGTAGACTTATCTTGGGTATAATCCACACGTTTAAATTCTTCTTTCTTCATATCCAGAAACTTCTGCTGATTTTCTGGCCCCACTACAACTTCGTCTAAAACATTAATCCGTTCATCTATAGATACAACTAAGCGCTTGAGTTTGATTATCTCTGGGGTTATCTTAACACTCCTGATTTTATATTGTACTGATGAGAATACCAGCTCATCTCCTACCCTTACTGAGATCTCAAAGCCACCTGCGCCATCTGTAATGGTATTGGATTGCGCAGTGTTATTTATAACATTAGCAGCAATTACATTGCTGTTTCTATACAACAATCTACCTTTTAATAGAGTTCTACTTTCCTGCCCAAAATTAAAGAAAGAGCACAGTAACAATAATACAAGAAGTTTAATCTTCATGGTTTAAAAATAAAAAATAATCTCTAAGCTTGGCAAAAGAGCTGTTAACATTAGCATAATGCAAGTAAACCCTAACATTGAATGGTAAAATTAATCTAAAAATTGAGCGAGAGACCGGGTTCGAACCGGCGACATTCAGCTTGGAAGGCTGACGCTCTACCAACTGAGCTACTCTCGCTTATTATAAGCTAATATAGTACTTCTTTATAAATCTTTAAAAAAATGATAGCCTAAGATTTTGTAACCTAAATTATAATAAAATTTATGGGAGGAGGTGTTTTGAACATAGGTGTTGAGTTCCAAAGATTCACACCCTTTTTCTTTGCAATATTTCTCGACATAATCAAACATTTTGTTTCCAAGACCAAGCCCTTGATATTCCGGCTGAATATATACATGATCAGGCTCACAACTTTTACCAGAATAATGTCGCGTTTGAAACCATAAACCACATAAACCAATGAGCATGTCCCCTTTAAAAACACCTATACACTCATAATTCTGGGTAAACATATCATTAAAACGTATCTCAAGTATATCGTTAGGAAATTTATTGTCAGTAAATTCCTGTATTAAAAGAATTATTTCTGAAATAAACTCTTTTTGTATGATTTGAAAATGTATATCCATATTTGATGAGATAATACCGAAAGTTACGAAAAGCAAGATTATTTATTAATAATTAAGGCATCTAAAGCAGTTCTCCCTATGATTTTATATTTTTACATAAAATGAATATTTCTCTAGAAATCAAAAGCATATCAAGCAGCGAAACATATCCTATAAGACATGAGGTTTTAAGGGTAGGTCGCCCAATAGAAAGCTGTAAGTTTGATGGTGATGAACAAACTGAAACAATCCATTATGGAGCTTTTGAAAATAACAATCTGGTTGGAGTAATCTCTTGCTTTCTAGCTAATGGCTGTCATTTTTATACTGGAAAAAATTATCAGATAAGAGGTTTAGCTATACAGGGGTATTTACAACAAAAGGGGTATGGAAAAGCATTAATGCTTCATGCCGAAAACTTTTTGAGACAAATAAACTGCAACACCATATGGCTAAATGCTAGAACAAATGTAAATCAATTTTATACTAAGCTTGATTATATAGAAATTGGAGCAGCTTTTGAAGTTCCTCTAATTGGTAAACATCAATGTTTTTTTAAAAAAATAAACCTATGAATGCTTATCGAATTATATTATTTCTTTTTATCATAAACACATCGGGCGTTTCTATTGCTCAAAAAAAATCATTATCTAAAAACGAAATTATTTTACTCACAGGACAAGGAACTCCAACTCTATATGGACAAGGATATGATCTTATAAAAGAAGCTGCAGATGCATATATTAAAATGAAAGTTGCTGCAGTGAAAGATGGGTTTGAACTTAAAGTTGTTTCGAGCTATCGAAGTTTTGATAGACAACTTGCTATATGGAACAGAAAGTTTGAAATCAATTCAAAAGAAGGAATGGATCCATTAGAAAACATTAAAAAAATAACGGAATACTCAACAATACCTGGGACATCTAGACACCATTGGGGAACAGAAATTGATCTAATCTCTGCTCAACCAAAAGTAGATGGAGATGTTCTTTTGGCCAACTTATTTGAGGGTGAGGGTCCCTACGCTGCTCTGAAGTCTTGGATGGATGCTAATGCAAACTCTTATGGATTTTTTCTAGCTTATCCTAAAGATAGTTTACGTAAAGGATTTCAATATGAACCTTGGCATTACAGTTATAAACCGAAATCTAAATATTTTTTAAAAAACTATCTAACAATTGACTTGAAAAATATTTTTTTAAGTCATGAAATCTTGGGCAAGGAAATTTTTGATGAAAAATTTATTCAGGAGTATAAAGAAGAGTATATTCTGGGTATATCATCAAAAATCAAAGGTTGAAAGAGATTTATGAAAAACATGTGATGTGAGAAAACAACTGTTATTTTTGCTCTAAAGACAATATAATACTCTTTTCTGTTCCTAAATCACACACATATTCATCATTGGTTTCATCAAGAATTAAACTTTATAGATTCTCTAAGTTTACTAATAAATCAGGGACAATTTCAAATATGTTTGAGTAAGTTCTGGTAAGCTTTATAATTTACTTTTTATGTCTATCTTTAGTTTCAACAAACACAACTCTATCAATAAATGAAAAAAAGTTATTATCAGCCAGAGGATCTCAAGAAATTTGGAGAAATAAACGAATGGAACGAAGCTTTAGGATCGAAGTTTTTTGACTATTATAATAGTGTTTTTGAAGAAGGATCTTTATCCGCTCGCGAAAAATCATTAATAGCACTTGCTGTATCGCATGTAATACAATGTCCTTATTGTATTGATTCGTACACCAAAGACGGCTTACAAAGAGGTATTGAAAAAGAAGAAATGATAGAAGCCGTTCATGTAGGCGCAGCAATAAAAGCTGGTGCGGCATTAGTTCATGGCGTTCAAATGATGAATAGACATGATCAACTGAGCATGTAATATGAAAATAAAATCTCTTAAATCACGGCAAGATTCGCTTGCTCAATCTGAAAAACAACTTGAAATTTTAAATGGCGGAATTTTTGAAGATGGAACACTTCCTACTTTTAAGGAAAAGGTAAAAAACAGTAATTTTCAACAAGTTCGTCCAACAGGATTAGAAATACTTCAGATTAACGTGGGTTATATGTGTAATCAGGTTTGCTCTCATTGTCACGTAGATGCTGGACCTGATAGAAAAGAAATAATGACGCAGGAAACCATGGAACAGATTTTACATGTTTTAAGAAATAGTAAAATAAATACGGTTGACCTAACAGGAGGAGCTCCTGAAATGCACCCTCAATTTCGATGGTTTGTTGAAGAAATAAGAAAAACAGAGGTTGAAGAAATAATTGTACGTTCAAATCTGACGATTATTCTTGCAAACAAAAAGTATAACGACCTTCCTGAATTTTTTTCTGAACATAAAATTCATGTGATCTCATCACTACCTTTTTACAAAAGAAATAAAACAGACCGACAACGAGGCGATGGCGTTTTTGACTCGTCCATTAAAGCTTTACAGATGCTGAACGCTGTTGGATTTGGATTACCAAATAGTGAACTTCAATTGGACTTGGTTTACAATCCTTCGGGTGCATTTTTACCTGGAGACCAAAAAGCTCTAGAACTAGATTTTAAAAAGGCATTAGCCGAGGATTTTAATATAAAATTTAACCTGCTTTTTACGATAACTAATCTACCCATTAGTCGATTTTTGGATTACCTTATTGCATCAGAAAATTACGAAGAATACATGCATGCACTTGTTGATGCTTTTAATCCTTCTACAGTTGGAAATGTGATGTGTACCAATACCATTTCTGTAAGCTGGGAAGGGTTTTTATTTGATTGTGATTTTAATCAGATACTTGATTTAAAAGTAGACTCTACAATTGCTCATATTAGTGAATTTAATTCTACCGTCCTTGACGACAGAAACATTAGGCTCTCTCAACATTGCTACGGCTGTACTGCTGGCGCAGGAAGTAGCTGTCAAGGCAGTATTGCTTAAAATCTGTTTTATGAATAAAAAATTACTGCTTATTTTTGCTAAAAATCCAGTTCTTTCAAAAGTTAAGACCCGATTAGCAGCATCTATTGGTGACGAGAAAGCGCTTTTTATATATAAAAAATTACTTCAAAAAACCGCAGAAACAATTGAAGGATTAGACCTACATAAAAGTCTTTACTATTCTGAATACATAGAAGAAGGAGATGTATGGGAAGGCAATGTCTCCGACAAAAACATTCAAGTCGGAAATACTCTTGGAGAAAAAATGGAAAATGCTTTTAAGAGAGGTTTTAGTGAAGGCTTTCTGAAAATTGTAATAATCGGAACAGATCTTTGGGACATAGAAATGAAAGACATCAATTTGGCTTTTAAAGCTCTTGAAAGTAATGCAGGAGTAATTGGCCCTGCAACCGATGGCGGATATTATCTTTTAGGTCTATCTGAGTGGACAACTGAAGTATTCGAAAATAAAAAATGGGGGACTTCTAGTGTTCTAAAAGATACTATGCAAAGCTTTAAAAACAAAAAAGTTGTTAAACTTGATTATAAAAACGACATTGACAACTATACGGACCTTTGTTCATTTCCAAAACTCTTAAAACTCCTTGACACATGATATCTATGAAAAATAGAATTGACGAAAGCATCGAATTTCTTGAGCAGCTGGGAATTGAATCCGGTTGCATAGGCATTATACTTGGAACCGGATTAGGAAATCTAGTAGAACATATTAGTGTTGAAAAAGAAATCCCTTTCGAATCAATCCCACATTTTCCAACATCAACGGTTGAATACCACAGCGGAAAACTTATTTATGGTACACTTAACTTAAAGAAAGTACTTGTTTTCCAAGGCCGATTTCATCTTTATGAAGGTTATAATTTTTTTGAAATTACTTACCCTGTTAGAATTCTTCATGCACTTGGTGTGAAAAAAATAATTCTAAGTAATGCGGCTGGCGCAGTTAATTTGAAATTCAACAAAGGGGAAATTATGTTGATCGAAGACCACATTAACCTACAGGGAGACTCACCTCTAGCTGAGAAAGGAATTCATGATTTAGGCAAACGTTTTGTAGATATGAGTGAACCTTATGCTGTTCCCATGCGTCAAAAAGCAAAAGAAATTGCCAACAAAGAAAACATAATACTTCATACCGGAACCTACGCTGCGGTAGTAGGACCCCAGTTGGAAACAAAAGCAGAATATCGATACCTTAAAATAATCGGAGCAGATGCCGTTGGTATGTCTACAGTTCCAGAAGTTATAGTTGCAAATCAACTGGAAATGGATTGTATAGCATTATCTGTTTTGACCGATGTTTGTGATCCCAAAAATTTAAAGCCTATTGACATTCCTGATATAATGGCTATGGCCAAAAAAGCGGAACAGTCTTTGATTATACTAATTAAACATTTGATTTCATCTCTTTAAAAAACAAAAAATGAGTTATTTAGAAGTAACAAAAGACGTTTACAAAGAAGCTGCACTAACACCTGATATTGGTTTATGCTGTACTACAACTCCGATATGGCAGTTTCCAGGACTTAAAATCCCTACAATAATGCAAGAAATGAATTACGGTTGCGGATCTACGGTTCATCCTCGTGACCTAGTTAATAATCCGAAAATCCTTTATGTAGGAGTTGGAGGTGGTATGGAGCTGCTTCAGTTTTCTTACTTCTCAAGACAAAAAGAAGGTGTTATTGGAATTGATGTAGTAGACGAAATGCTTGAAGCCTCTCGGAAAAATTTTATTCTTGCCGAAAATCAAAACGACTGGTTCAAATCTGAGTATGTAACTCTAAAAAAAGGAGATGCGCTAAACCTCCCTGTTAAAGATGGAAGTATAGATGTAGCTGCACAAAATTGTCTTTTTAATATCTTCAAATTGGAAGAACTTAAAAAAGCTCTAGAAGAGATGTATCGGGTATTAAAACCTCACGGACGCTTAGTAATGAGTGATCCTACCTGTGAGCAACCAATGAATGAAACCCTAAGAGAAGATGAACGACTAAGAGCTTTATGCTTGTCAGGGTCAATTCCTTTAGCTGCTTATGTAAATATGCTAACAGAAGTGGGATTTGGCACAATCGAAATTAGAGCAAGAAGACCTTATAGAATATTAGACCCTAAGCATTATCCTACAGAAGAATCTATATACATTGAAAGTGTTGAAGTTTGTGCAATTAAAGATCCAATGCCAGAAGATGGTCCTTGTGTTTTTACTGGTAAAACGGCAATATACTTCGGAGATGATGACTTATTTGATGATAAAAAAGGGCATATTTTACTTCAAAATCAGCCTTTAGCAATTTGCGACAAAACCGCTGGAGTATTTACAAACCTAAATAGAAACGATATTTTCATAAGTGAATCGACTTTTCACTACGATGGAGGTGGTTGTTGCTAAATAATAATTCGATGAAATACCTACTTATAACATTTTTTCTTTCTATTGGTTTAATTAGTTTTAAATCCAATTCTGAGACAGGACTCAATCAGGACAAAGGACTCCATTCTAGCTGGAATGTTTTACTTCAAAAATATGTTTCTGAAGATGGAATAGTAGATTACAGTAGTTGGAATAAAAATAAAGATGCTTTAAACAAATATATTAAACTTCTTGAACAAAAATCTCCAGCAAATTATTGGGACAGAAATGACTCTTTAGCATATTTTATAAATGCATATAATGCAATTACCGTAAAATTAATTCTAGATAATTATCCCGTAGAAAGCATTAAAGAAATTAAAGATCCTTGGGATAGCGTAAGTCTTAAACTACCCAATAAAGAATTTACTTTAAATAAAATCGAACATGAAGTTTTGAGGAAGATGGGAGACCCAAGAATTCATTTTGCCATAAACTGTGCTTCAGAATCTTGTCCTAAATTATTAAACGAGGCCTTTGTAGCTTCTAAAATTCCGAAACAACTTGAAGCAGTTACATCGAGCTTTATTAATGACCCCTCTAAGAATCGATTTTCTAGGGATAGAATAAATTTATCCCGGATATTCTTGTGGTTTTCAAAAGACTTTGGATCTAAAAAAGAACGTATTTCTTTTATTCAAAAATATTCTGAAAAAAGTTTTAATGACAAGGCTAAAATAAAATATCAAGAATACAACTGGAAACTAAATGAATAGCGAGTACATCTCCATTATTGTTCCTGTTTTAAATGAATTTGACCAGCTTGAAGGATTAATAAATTCATTAAAAGAGCTTTCTGTTTTTGAAAATGAAATCATTATTGTTGATGGCGGAAGCGAAGATGGAAGTGTTGAATGGTTAAAAAATAATAAAGGATATACTTATATTCAAACCAATAAAGGAAAAGCACATCAGCAAAACGAAGGTGCTAGAATTGCTAAATCTCCAATATTGTATTTTTTACATGCCGACACCCTACCCCCTAACAATTTTGATAAATTAATATTAAACACCGTTAGCCAATCGAAAAAAGTAGGATCATTTAGACTGAAATTTTCAGATTCACATTGGGCTTTAAACTTTGCAGCATTTTCAAGTAAATATAATAATCGATTTTGCCGTGGTGGAGATCAATCTTTATTCATTCTGAAAGAGTTATTTGATGAATTAAAAGGCTTCGACGAGAATTATCTTATTTGTGAAGATGGGGAACTTATTGACCGTATTTATAAACAAACTTCGTTTTGTGTTTTGCCTTATGATGTACTAACTTCAGCACGCCGCTTCAAAGAGAATGGAGTATTAAGATTACAATTTCATTTCACGATAATTCATATAATGCGGGTTATCGGAATGGCTCCCGAGAGACTCTATTCCTACTACTCTAAATTCGTGAAATAACCCTTTATTATGTCTTCAGCAGGTTTATTCTGTGGCGAAAAGGTTGTGTCCGAAACACTACCAGAGTTAGCATGATCAGGAAACCACTTCCAAATAAACCCTCCAGCCCACCAGTTTTTTTCCTGAAAACTGAAAAACATAGCCTCTAAAGCATCAGCCTGTGCTTTGCCATTATAAGGTTGTTCTCTGACGCTATAATCCCCTGGTTTTACTGTAGATCTATGGATGCTTCTATATCCTATTTCAGTAAAAAGAATGCTGCGATTTTCTTTTTCAGAGAAATTTTTTAAATCTTGGGCAACTTGAGCAAAATGAAGTATGAACTCTTTATAGGATTTTTGGAATTGACTCTAGGCAGTATCAGATTCAAATGCTCTTGTGCCTCTAAAAAATCCACCTCGAATCCAAATATGAGGTTTGAGCATAATTTCAATCCCATCATTATAAAAAAAGGAACCGTTTGATTAATGCCACTTTTTGTCTCGCCAAACCACTGCCAGGATAAATCAAATTTAATAGATGAATCTTGAGCCGAATTCATATAGCCATAAGGCATAAGAGCAACCCAATTTACAGCAGTTTCTTTTACAGGATCAATATGCTCTTTGTTCACATTGATTCGAGTTCCAACAAAGCTCAGCCCATTGATTTTTTGTCCCCAATTTTTGGTAGGACAGAGGATTAATAAGCCAAGAGTTAAAAGTGAAAATTTCCTTAAAATCACAGATTAAAGATATACAAGTCAAATGACTTTAAATAGACCTATTAATAAAGCATAAAATAGGGAATGAACATAATTAAACTAAAAAAAATGAACTGATTGTGAAAATCAATAAAAATCCTAAGATTGAAAATAAATCTTTTGCTTCTTTAAAATTAGGATAATAACTTCTAAAAAAAGTATACACAGCAGCAGCTGAAACTAGCAACCATAAATAAAACATAAGTAGATAGGTTATGGGTTAATAAAATTTGGTTTTATAAATGTAGTCCTTTTTTATAACAACATAAAAAAAAGTATCTTGTAATCAAATAACAACAGATGAACGCCCCGCCTATTATTGTTATCGGAAACGGAATTGCAGGCATTACTGCTGCAAGACATATTAGAAAAAAATCAAACAAACCCATCTTAATAATTTCAAAAGAAAGCACCTACTTTTTCTCTAGAACTGCGCTAATGTATATCTATATGGGGCACATGAAGTGGGAACACACAAAGCCTTATGAAAATCATTTTTGGAAAAAGAATAAACTCAATTTACTAAAAGAAACCGTTACTGAAATTGACCCTAAAGAAAAAACAATATCACTTTCAAACGAATCAATTTTATCTTATGACTCTCTAATACTAGCAACTGGATCTGTTCCTAACAAATTTGGATGGCCTGGAGAAAACTTGAAAGGAGTTCAGGGTTTGTACTCTAAACAGGACCTTGAAAGCTTAGAATCATTAAGCAATACTATTAATCATGCCGTTATTGTTGGAGGTGGACTCATTGGAATTGAATTGGCTGAAATGCTTCATGCTAGAGGTAAAAAAGTGACTTTTTTAGTCCGAGAAGAAAGTTTCTGGAACAATGTACTCCCTAAGGGAGCGTCAGAAATGATAAATTTACACATACTATCTCAAGGAATTGATCTTCGCCTTAAAACCAATTTAAGTGAAATTTTAGAAAATGAAAACGGAAGAGCGAAAGCAATACGAACTGACTCTGGAGAAATTATTGAATGTCAGTTTGTTGGTCTTACTGCTGGGGTTAGACCAAATATTGATTTTATTAAAAACACAACCATTGCATCTAATCGAGGTGTTCTTGTAAATAAATATCTAGAAACAAGCGAACCTAACATCTATGCCATTGGAGATTGTGCAGAACAACAAGAGCCTTTAGAGAACAGAAGAGCTATTGAGGCTATTTGGTATACAGGACGTATGATGGGAGAGACTGTAGCTCAAACACTAACAGGGGAAAAAACAGCATATCATCCAGGACATTGGTTTAATAGCGCCAAATTTTTTGATATTGAATATCAAACCTATGGAGTTGTTTCTGCTCATCCTCAAGAACCTGAAATTCATTTTCATTGGGAAGACTTAGAAAAAGAAATTGCTGTAACAATTGCTTTCCATAAAGATTCGAATCTTTTCCTAGGAATCAATACTTTTGGAATACGGATGCGTCATGAAATTTTTAATCAAATGCTGAATAACGAAAGTACTGTTTTTCATGTAATGGAGCATTTAGGAGATTGTAATTTTGATTCCGAATTTTTCAAATCCTATGAGAAAGAAATACTGTCTAAATTTAACCAAGATTATAACAAAGAAATTAAGTTGAAAAAGAAAAGTTGGACAAGAATATTTAATTCAAAAATAGCGAAATGACAGAAACAATTCAAAAGCTAGGTCTCGGGATTTTTTTAATTGGACTTACTTTATTTTGCGCTCTGGTTTTCCTAGGGGATTATGAGTTAAGTTCTAAGCAATTTGAAAAAGTAATCTCCGACAAAGGCATTAAGAGTAAACTCTTTATTGAAAACATCAATACAACTATTATTGATAAAAAATTCTCAGGTCCTTTTAAATTCTCTTCAACGATAATCAGTGCACTAGAAATATCTAATGCTTCTCATAAAAAAAACAAAGAATGGAATAAAGTGATTTGGGATAAACCGCACAATTTTTCTTATCAAATAGCTAAAGAAGCTGGTTCTGGACCAATTAAAGAAAATAAGGGTTTGTTTTGGTTTCTAACATTTGGGTTGGGGATTTTTGGGTCATTACTCTATATTATTCCTAACGTTATTACCTTGGGTCCCCCAGGAATAAAAAATAATGGGATTTATTTCAATTCTACTACAAATAAGGGTTACTTGGGGTGGTTTGTTTTCATCTTCCTAGTTGCATTTTATGTGTTACTTTATTTCTTCCCGGATTATATTATCAATTGGACTTACATTGTAGATCCCATTAGTCAAAGTCTGAGCGGCAACTTAGCAAGTCAATGGTTTTTGTATGGATTTTTATATTGTACTGTTATGACTGTTATGGCGGTTAGGATGTATATTAAATACAGAAATAATAAATATCAAATTCTGAGAACTACTTCTGTTCTATTTTTTCAGATTGTTTTTGCCTTTTTAATTCCTGAAATTTTAGTGCGCTTTGAAAAACCTTGGTATGACTTTAAAAATGCATTTCCTCTTGACTATGACTTTTTCTTTAGTTGGAATTTAAACAGTTTAATTGAAAGTGGTGGATTTGGATTATTCATTCTTGTATGGGGAATTGTATTGACTTTAGTAATTGTTCCTGTAATGGTTTATTTCTTTGGAAAAAGGTGGTATTGTTCTTGGGTTTGTGGTTGTGGCGGATTAGCAGAAACTCTTGGCGATCCTTTTAGACATCTTTCAAACAAATCTATTGGAGCATGGAAATTTGAACGTTGGATGGTTCATGGGGTTCTTGCTTTTTCTTTACTAATGACTGGATTTACATTATACTCTTATTTTTCTGGATCTCAAGCTGTGCTGGGTATTAAGACGCAAGCGATTCAAAATATATATGGTTTTTTAATTGGTTCTATATTCGCAGGTGTAATTGGAACTGGTTTTTATCCTATTTTCGGGAATAGGGTTTGGTGTAGGTTTGGATGTCCTTTAGCAGCGTATCTTGGTTTAGTACAACGATTCAAATCACGGTTTAGAATAACAACTAACGGAGGTCAGTGCATCTCTTGTGGAAACTGTTCTACATATTGTGAAATGGGAATAGATGTTCGTGCTTATGCTCAAAAAGGTCAAGATATTGTTCGATCTTCATGTGTAGGATGTGGAGTTTGCTCGGCGGTTTGTCCAAGAGGTGTTTTGAAACTTGAAAATGGACCTCTTGAAAACAGAACTTTTTCTCCAGAATTCCCTCTAGGAAATACGCTTAAATAAAAATGTTCTTTTGACTTAAAAGAAGAATTCAAAAGCTTTCGTTTATTTAATAATAATGGTTTTAATTATTATATGAAACATATTAAAGTTATAATACCAGCTTATAACGAGCAAGATTCGATCGGACTTGTGGTTCGTGCTATTCCAAATATTGTTGATGAAATTATTGTTGTAAATAATAATTCTACAGACAACACCGCTCAGGTTGCTAAAGATTCGGGGGCTAAAGTTCTCTTTGAAAAAAGGGGTGGATATGGGTATGCCTGCCTTAAGGGAATTGACTACCTAAGGCAAAAAAAAATCAGCCCTGATGTTGTTGTTTTTTTAGACGGAGATTTTTCAGATTTTCCCGAAGAAATTATTCATCTTATTGCTCCAATTCAAAAAGAAAATATAGATTTTGTTGTTGGAGCAAGAGCTAAAGAATTGAGGGAAAAAAGATCTCTGACTCCTCAGCAAGTTTTTGGAAATTGGCTGGCTTGCTTTCTTATGAAAATTCTTTATAAATCTGACTTTACAGATCTTGGGCCATTTAGAGCAATTCGATGGAATACCTTAATTGATCTTAAAATGTCTGATAAAACTTATGGCTGGACTGTTGAAATGCAATTAAAGATTCTTGATAAGAAAATTCCTTACAAAGAGATTAAGGTTAATTATCGTAAAAGAATAGGCGTGTCTAAAGTTTCAGGCACCTTAAAAGGGACTATCTTTGCGGGAATCAAAATCATAGGGTGGATTTTCAAACATTACATATTTAAATAAATGGGAAAAATTTGGCTATACCTTTCTATTCTTCTAATGATTGTATATTCAATATCTTTAATTCTAGTGCTGTTCTATAGTCTCTCACAATTGAACTTACTTTGGAATTATGTTCAGTACAAAAAGAAAAAAGAAAAACATCCTCTTCTAGATCTAACTAAATCAGAATCCATTCCCTTCATCACAATTCAACTCCCTGTTTTCAATGAACTCTATGTTATGGAACGTTTGCTAAAATGCATAAATCAAATAGAGTATCCCCGTGAAAAGCTAGAGGTTCAAGTTCTAGACGACTCTACAGACGAATCTGTTGAACTTACTCGTAGATTAGTTGAAGATCTAAAAATTGATGGCCTTGACATTGTCCAAATTAGAAGAAAAAACCGGGTAGGGTTTAAGGCAGGAGCGCTAAAAGAGGGTTTAAAATCAGCTAAAGGGGAGTTTATTGCAATTTTTGATGCTGATTTTTTACCTCAACCTAATTGGCTTTTGCAAACAGTATCACAATTTGAGAATGAAGAAATAGGAGTTGTTCAAACTCGATGGTCTCATATAAATAGAGATTATTCTATTCTTACACAAGTTCAGGCTTTTGCTCTAGATGCACATTTTACTTTAGAACAAGTAGGCAGAAACAGTAAGGGTCATTTTATGAACTTTAATGGAACAGCAGGTGTCTGGAGAAAAACTTGTGTTCTTGATGCAGGAAACTGGGAAGGAGATACACTAACCGAAGATTTAGATTTAAGTTATAGAGCTCAGTTAAAAAATTGGAAATTTAAATATCTTGAGGATGTAGAAACGCCTTCTGAACTTCCTGTTGTAATGAGTTCTATTCGCTCCCAACAATTTAGATGGAATAAAGGGGGTGCAGAGAACTTTCAAAAAATGGCTAAAAGAGTTATTATATCGAAGGAAGTCAAAAGCTCTTCAAAAATTCATTCGATTCTCCATTTACTTAATAGTACCATGTTTCTTAATGTATTTTTTATGGGAGTATTGAGCATCCCTATGCTTTACATTAAAAACGAATGGGGCCACCTAAGTCTGTATTTTGACCTCTCTAGTTTTTTTATAGTAAGTACTATCATATTTTTTTGTTGCTACTGGGTGCTCTATAGGTACAAGAAGGGTGGCGGGCTAATGAATTTCATCGAGTATATTAAAATATTTTTTACCTTTTACACTATCGCCATGGGGTTCTCTTACCACAACTCACTCGCTGTATTAGAAGGACACAGAGGGAAAAGAAGTGACTTTATAAGGACACCTAAATTTAACATAAAAACACTTAAAGATTCTTGGGGGAAAAATAAATACACAACAAAGAAAATTTCTAAAAATGTAATCGTTGAAGGAGTATTAGCTTTATACTTTTTATTTGGAATGTATAGTGCATTTATTGTCGGTAAGGAGGGAGATTTTGGTTTGTTTCCGTTTCATTTGATATTCTTTATTGGATTTGTATTTGTATTTGTTAACTCGTTCAAAACCCAAGCATAATGCTTCGAAAGAAAGTCCATATGAAGATTCTTCAAGGCCTTTTTGTTTTGATAAGTTTATTTGGCTATTATTATATTGGCTATGAAATAGTAAGAGAACAAAGTTCTGTGCTGGTCTTATTATATTTATCCCTTTTTGTTTTTACTTATTTATTAATTAGAAGCTGTGATTCTTTAAAAAAGATACTTGGAATTGGAATCTTATTTAGACTTATTCTTTTAATAGCAACTCCCCTACTTTCCCAAGACTTTTATAGATTTATATGGGATGGAATGTTAGTCGCCAACCATCTTAATCCCTATGAAGCTACGCCTGATTTTTTAAATCAAAGTTCAGCTTTTTTTTTAAGCCAATTTAGCCAAGATCTTTATAACGGAATGGGGACTTTAAGTGCAGAACACTATTCTAATTATCCGCCTTTAAATCAATTGGGGTTTTATATAGCATCTATTTTGGGAGGAGATTCTATTCTTGCAAACATTGTGAGCATTCGACTGCTCTTAATCTTAGCTGATTTAGGTATTTTTTGGATTGGAATCAAATTATTAAACTTATTAGGACTCCCAGAAAAAAGAATTGCTTTTTACTTTTTAAATCCTTTAATCATAGTAGAATTAATCGGAAACCTTCATTGGGAAGGGGCAATGATGTTTTTTTTCCTTTTAGGTTTATACTACATTTTTATTGAAAATAAATGGAAATGGTCTTTTATACCTATGGCTGCTTCTATAGCTTTAAAACTAATTCCTTTAATGATTTTACCACTACTTTGGCAATTCTTAAAACCAAAGAAAAGTATCTTATTTGGCTTGCTCACACTAATGTGTTCATTGATGTTTTTTATCCCCTTGTTTATTGGTCAAGAGGGGATTGAGCATTACCTCAAAACCATCAGTCTTTGGTTTAATCGATTTGAATTTAACGGGAGTTTATACTACATCATTAGAAAACTTGGTTATGAAGTAAAAGGATATAATATCATAAGAATGTTTGGAAAAGTAACCCCTTATATCATAATTGCACTTGTAGCGTGCTTTACTTTTATAAGAAATAATAAAACACCAAAGTCTGTTATAAACGGCATGTTACTTATGCTGAGTTGCTACTTTTTTATATCAACTACAGTTCACCCCTGGTACATTGTATGCCTTGTAACAATTGGATTGTTTTCTAACTATTCATATCCCCTATTTTGGAGCGCATTAGTTACATTGAGTTATGTTGCTTATGGAAACTATAATTTCAATGAAAATTTCTACTTAATTTCACTTCAATATGGTCTTGTTTATGGAATACTGGTGTATGAAATGATTCAGAAAAAAGTACTACTTCATCATTTTAAATAGATTGATTTCTCGCTCATTTAGATGTCTCCATTTTCCACGAGGTAAATCTTTTTTATTTAAATGAGCAAACACAACACGGTCAACTTGCTCTAACTTGTAGCCAAGTTTTTCAAAGACATGAAATATAGCACGATGACGTTCCGTCGAAAGTTCAACACCTACTTTTCGTTTAGATTCTCCTCTAATAAAGCTTATAGCATCAACCTCAATTTTGTCAAATTTATCTATGACAATACCCTCACGGATCTTCTCAAGGTCGGTTTGAACTAAATTCTTATCTAATACTACTTGAAAAATCTTATTTAACCCTCTAGAAGGGTTTTTGAGTTTAATTTTAAGCTCAGTGTCGTTTGTAAAAAGAAGTAAGCCTGTTGAGGTTCTATCCATTGAATTAACCGGGTCAATTCTGTAAGAAGTAGCTCCATTTATAAGTTCCATTACGTCTTTTTTGTATGTTCCTTTTTTGACAGAAGCAAGAAAACCTTTGGGCTTATTCAACAAAACATAGGCGGGTTTATCAGAGACAACTCTTCTGCCGTCGTAGCGAACATCATCGCCCCTTTGAACTTGATAACCCATTTCTATTATAATTTTGCCGTTAACCTTAACCATTCCCATTGCGATAAACATATCAGCTTCGCGACGGGAGCAAATGCCTGAATTCGCGATAAATTTATTTAAGCGAGTTGAAGTAGCTGATTTTTTTAGAGAAGAATTATTTGACTTTGAATCCATAGTAAGGTATGCATTTGAAAACTGTTTGAACTTAGAGCGGAAAACGGATAAGTATTATACTTAAAATTCCTGTAACAATAAGCACTTTCAATAAATTATGAAGCCAAAGGTACATCTTTTGAGTCGGAGATTTCCATAAGATTATAACGATCAATAATAAAAATGGTATTAGAGATAAAAAATAATACACCATACTATGAATAACTTCTTTGCTGTCTATTAAAAGCTTTATAGGAACAAAGGTCAAAAGGATTAAAATATTGATTGTTATAATGGTTATTTTTTCTCCAAAAACAACAGTGATTGTTTTATAATTTCTCACCCAGTCCCCTTTAAAATTCTCTAAATCTTTGATTAAATCACGAATAAGCATGATCAAAAATAAAAAGCTAGCATGATAAAAAACAATACTTGAAAAGTTTTTGAAATAAATCATAATTGCAATGAAAGGGGTAACCGCAAGAAGAACTGCGAAAAGGTTACTTAGCCAAAAATGTTTTTTAAGTAGATGGCTGTAAATCCATAAACCAAAAATATAAATTAAAAAAAATGGCACTGTCCTTAAAGAGACAAACACTGCTAAAAGCAGTGATAAAAAGTTTAATATACTATAACAAAAGAGTTGTAAAGCTGGAGATGCTTGATGTTCGAGTAAATACTTAAAAGGCCTATTAATTTGATCCTTTTCCGCATCATAAAAATTATTAATTACATATCCACCCGCAACTGCAAGGGAGGTAGCCATGAACAACATAAATAACTTGGAATCAGTTAGTATATATTCCCAAGAAGTTTGTGGAGCAAAAATATATCTCGCACTCAAGTATTGTGCAAAGATTATAGTGAAAAGGGTATGCCCTCGTACAGAAGCAAATAATGCTAATAATTGAATTAGGATTTTATTTCTTTCTTGATTTTTGAAAAGCATGGCTTTTCTAGAAATTATAGACCACCTCTAAACGATGCCCTTTCAGTGTTTTTTTAGCTTTTTCAAAGTCCTGGGCAAATCCAAGAATATATCCACCACCACCAGATCCACAAAGTTTAAGATAGTAATCATTACTTTCAATTCCGTGCTTCCAAATAGCGTGAAATTCTTTAGGAATCATGGGTTTAAAGTTATGAAATACTAAATTAGAGAGTTGTTTGATGTTAGAAAAAAGTGAAGTTAGATTTGCATTCAAAAAGTCATCAACACAAGCATCTGTATAATTAATAAATTGATCTTTCATCATTTTACGGAATGGCTCTTGTTTCATACTTTCCATAAAAATAGAAACCATAGGAGCAGTTTCTCCAACAATACCACTGTCTAATAAAAATACAGCTCCTTTACCATCTGGGTTTTGAGATGGAATTCCCGTTGGTTCTATATGGTCTTGAGAATTAATCAAAATAGGTAAACTCAAATAACTATTTAAAGGGTCTAAGCCTGAAGATTTACCATGAAAAAAAGATTCCATTGCTGCAAAAATGATTTTTAGATGCTGCAATTTCTCTTTGGTTAGATTTTCTAAAACAGTAATTTTATCTAATGCATATTTATCATAAATAGAAGCTACTAAAGCTCCACTACTTCCAATTCCATAACCTTGTGGTATGCTACTATCAAAATACATTTTATTATCTAAGTCTTCATTTAATCTTTTCCAGTCAAAAGACACAACAGATTCAGGAAGTTTTTTTAGATAAGAACAGAAGGCCACCAACTTAAGATGTGAATCTTGAGTTATTGGATTTTCTGATGTTTTAAGGGCGCCTCTATAAAAATTATAAGGAATAGATAACCCTTTAGAATCTTTAATAATTCCATACTCTCCAAAAAGCAAAATTTTAGCATAAAAGAGTGGTCCTTTCATATTCAAACAAAGTTATAGTTTTTTGGCACCATTACCAATTTGATCTTCAATGAATTGACCATTTTGACAAAATACTGCTAATTCTTGATTTATAAATTTTAAGACTGTGTCACTTTCTGCCTTTGGATAGAGCAAATGAACATTAGCGCCAGCATCTAAAGTAAAACACAAAGAGGATTTCACTTCTTGACGATACGCCCAAACTTTATTTAAAACTTCAAGAGTATTGGGATGCATTAAAATAAAATATGGTTGGGAAACCATCATCAATGCATGAAGTGTTAGAGCTTCTGACTCAACAAGGCTTATGAAACTTGTTAGATCGCCTTCAGTAAGAATTTCTTTTAACAATGACATGTTATCACGAGCTTGTTCAAATCTTTTAGAAGCATAAGAATGCCCATTCATCAGATCATGTCCAAGGGTACTACTTACTTTTTTTTGACCTTTATCTATCAATAAAATAGTGTCTTGATAATCCTTAAAAACTGAATGTATTTGAGAAGAAACAGCTGTACCATATAAATCAGAACTTCCGTCGAAAGCATCAGAAACACCCCAGGAAACTAGGGGCCCTTGAATACTTCGGGCAGCGCTACCTGATCCTAATCGAGCCAAAAAGGATGCTTTTTTTAAAAAATAGATATCAGAGATTTCTGGGTTTGCTTTCTTTTCCAATGACATAATTCCAAGTGCCAATGCACTCATTCCAGATGCAGAAGAAGCTATCCCACTGCTATGTGGAAAAGAATTGTTACTTTGAATAGATAAATGATGATTTTTAACAAAAGGAACATAGGGTTCAATTCTTCTAAGAAAGCTTTCGATTTTAGGATGAAAACTGGGAGTTGGATTTCCTTCGAAAGAAAAATCAAATGAAAATCCTGTTTGTTTATGCTCTAGTGGCCTATAAGCTAATGTAGTTTGAGTAACACATTTAGACAGTGTGAAACTTAAAGAAGGGTTTTGGGGGTACTGGGATCCATATTTACCCCAATATTTTATCAAAGCAATATTACTTGGTGCTTCCCATTTTGAGTTTCCCGTTGCTTCAAAGTTTTGGGTTTCAATAAAATCTTTTTCAGTATTCATAAGTTACAAAGATAACAGATTCAATTATGATTAGAAAGTTTTAAGACCTATGGAATTTTGTACCTTAGTAATTGATTCTGTTTTTATGAAGACAAAGTTTCAAAAAAGTTTTGCAATTATTTTATCCATAATAATCTGCCTAGCCATTGGTGGTATTGCTGGAAGCGTAACACAGTCTGCGATTTCAGTATGGTATTCTGGTCTCGAAAAACCTTTTTTCACCCCCCCTAATTGGCTTTTTGGTCCTGTATGGACCCTGTTATATATTCTTATGGGTTGGTCAGTAGGCTGGATTTGGTCTTTTGGAAGTCACCATAAATGGGTTAAAACTGCACTTTTCCATTTTGGAGCTCAACTTCTTCTAAACGCTATGTGGTCGCTTGTCTTTTTTGGTTTAAAAAATATATTAGGAGGATTGATAATCATCCTTGCCTTACTTGTACTGGTATTACTAACGATCAAATGGTTTAGAGTTATTAACAAGAAAGCTGCATATTTACTTTACCCATACTTTTGCTGGCTACTTTATGCTACAGCTCTAAATATGGGTGTTTACGTTTTAAATTAAACATTTTGCAGTGAGGATTTACTATCTAATTCGTTCAGGGTAATCTGTTATAACAGCATCGACATCTATCTCAATCATCTTCTTAATGTCTTCGGGTTCGTTTACCGTCCATGGGTAAACTTTAAATCCTGCATCCTGTATTTTTTTGGTGTTTTTTTGGGTCAAACTTTTAAAATTTGGATTGATTGCAAAGGCAGATAACCGTTGCCCAATAGGAATTGCATCTAAAGGGTCATCTTCAGTAAGTACTGCTATTGCAACTTCTTTATTTACTTCGTAAAAAATATCCAACTCATTCCAATCAAAACTCGAAATAAAAATATCTTCGGGCTTCCAATTTGATTCTTTAAAATAAAGCACTAATAACTCTGAAGTTAAAATTGCAGTTTGGGTTCCTTTGAGTTCAATATTCAACTGAATTTTACCGTCTATCAAATCCATTACCTCATTTAGAGTAGGTATCGGTTCTTTACCAAGAACCCTAAATTGCTTTATTGAATCTAAAGTCATTTGCTCAATATAGCCTAGCCCATCTGTTAGCTTTTCTAAAGTTTTGTCATGGAAAACAACTAATTCTCCTGTTGCACATCGAAAAACATCTATCTCAACACCATCAACTCCCAACTCCATTGCTTTTTCAATCGACGCTAATGTGTTTTCTGCAACATGGCCTCGAGCTCCTCTATGACCAATAACCAATACATCAGTATTTTTGGTGACACAAGAAGAAACGAGTATTGACATTATGATTAATCTTATTGTTGACATAAAATTTAATTATTTAATAAAATCCAAAATTCCCAAGGTCGCATTCTATGCTCATATGTATCCGAAAGAATTTTTACTTTTCCATCATCAAACCTCTTAAAGGAACTGTTATAAGGAGACGTAAAACCTACGTATTCATTGCTCATGTTAGCAATAAAAACTATGGTGTCACCTAATTTAGTTCTTTCGAACGCTAAAATATTTTGATCTCTTGAAGTGGATATTCTTTTATAAGAACCCCGTTCCTCTCCGCTATTTAATGCCGCATGATTTTGTTTTAAGGCTCCTAGACTTTCAAGCAGTTTAAATGTGTTACCCGCTACTTTTGGGAAACTGTCTTTTTCAAAAAAAAGAAGTCTTTTGTTTAAATCATACTCCATCCCACTATATATTAAAGGCATCCCTGGAGATAAATAATCTAAAGCTAAAGATGCATTTACAGCAGCTCCAAAGCTTTCTCGTACTGTTCCGTTCCAAGAATTCTCATCATGATTACTTATAAAGTTTACCACTATATTTCGATCGCTATAATTTTTAAGTAAATTTTCAATATGATTATCCCAGTCCGAAACATTCTTTTTTCCGTGCACTATATCCTTTAAAAGGTGATGCCCTGGCCAATCATATGAAGCATCAAAAAGGTCAACCATTTCAATACCTCCTGGATGATTAATGTCCGTTTCTGCTAATAGAAAAACCGGCTTAACTTCCCGTAATGCTGCAAAGGTTTTTTTGTAAAATTCCATAGGCACTGCATATGCCTGGTCTACTCTGTACCCATCAATATTGGCTTCTTTAACCCAATAAACCATTGCTTCGCGCATGGCTTGACGCATATCCATGTTGTCGTAATTTAAATCGGCAACGTCAGTCCATCCAAATGATTCTCCTGTAAAAGGATTAATAGGGTCTATAATTTTACCCGCTTCGTTTTGCAAATAGTATTCAGGATGATCCTTGATCCAATGATTATCCCAACCGGTATGACCTGGAACCCAATCCAAAATAACATAAATACCTAACCGGTGTGCTTCATCAACTAGACTTTTAAGGTCATCTAAACTTCCGAATTCTGGATTAACTCCGGTATAATCTGAAACGGCATAATAACTTCCTAAAGGCCCTTTACTTTTTGTAGATGAAATCGGATTAATGGGCATTAGCCAAAGAAATTTGACTCCCATTTTTTTTAGCTTTGGTAAATCTTTTGCAAAAGCATTAAAAGTTCCTTCTGGTGAATATTGTCTTATGTTGGCTTCATATAATATCCCGGTGGCCAAATCGGCTTTTGTTACGGGAGGTAATTTGTTTACAACTGGTTCTCCTGAATTACTGCAAGCAATAACTAGGAAAACAACAAGTATGGAAAAGATGTTTTTCATTTGAAATATATTAAGTAGTTCAAGATAATCTAATTTTAAACTAAATAGAACTTATTGCAAATATTCCGTTACTCTTCAGGAGCAAGCTCTACACGCAAACCATCTAATTCAGAGGTAATGAATATTTGACAGCCAAGACGACTGTTTTCTCTAACATTATATGCTTCTGAGAGCATTGCCTCTTCGTCATCTGATTTCTTAGAAAGAGCAGAATCAGAAAGAATATAACATTGGCAGGAAGCACACATAGCCATACCTCCACAAGTACCGTCAACTGGAAGTTCAATTGATTTGCAGACCTCCATTAAATTCATTGACATGTCTGTTGGAGCTTCAATATTATGGACTTCACCTGTTCTATCTGTAATACTTATATTTATATTTAAACTCAACGCTATAATTTTGGTTTATGCCTCTATGTTAATTACTTGCTCGATTTGAGGGACGTATTTTTTGATGGTCATTTCAACACCTGACTTTAAGGTCATCTGATTTACCGAACACCCTACACATGCTCCGTGAAGTTGAACGCTCACAATACGATCATCAGCTATACTAACGAGTGAAATATCTCCTCCATCTGCCGCTAAGAACGGACGGATTTCATCTAGAGCAAGGAGTACTTTTTCTTTTATTTCTGCAGATTTCATAACTTATTTTTTTACGGCTGAACAGCCAGACATTGTTGTTATTTTTACTACTTGAGTTGGGGGTAATGTTTTATTTCTTTTGACAAGTTGGACAACCATATTTTGAGTAATTAAATTTATTGCATCGGCAATCGAACTGTTTTCTTGAAGTGCAGCAGGTCTACCCACATCTCCAGCTTCACGAACGCTTTGAACTAAAGGTATTTCTCCTAAAAAAGGAACTTTAGTGTCTGTTGCCAGATTCTTAGCACCTTCTTTACCAAAGATATAATATTTATTTTCGGGTAATTCTTGAGGCGTAAAGTAAGACATGTTTTCAACTATCCCTATAACAGGAACCTGAATGCTGTCTTGCTGAAACATAGCGATGCCTTTTTTTGCATCTGCTAAGGCTACATTTTGTGGTGTACTTACAACTATGGCACCACTAATCGGTAGTGATTGAACAATACTTAAATGAATATCTCCAGTTCCTGGTGGTAAATCAATTAAAAGAAAATCAAGTTCTCCCCAGGCTGCATCAAAAATCATTTGATTAAGAGCTTTTGAAGCCATGGGTCCACGCCAAATAACAGCCTGATTAGGTTGTGTAAAAAAACCAATAGACAATACTTTTACTCCGTAATTTTCTATGGGCTGCATTTTTGACTTACCATCTACAGTAATGGACATTGGACGTTCGCCTTCCATATCCATCATAGTTGGGATTGAAGGTCCGTAAATATCTGCGTCTAGTAAGCCTACTTGAAAGCCCATTTGAGCTAAAGTAACTGCAATATTTGAAGTAACAGTAGATTTTCCAACGCCTCCTTTTCCTGATGAAATTGCGATAATAGAGCTGATCCCTTTTATTGGCTCTCCTTTTATTGGAGCATCAGCCTTAGGAGGAGTTTCTACTTTAATATTTATTGATATTTTGGCTTTATTATAAACCTGAGCATGAATGCTTTTTAAAATTTCCACTTCAACCTTTTTGCGTGCCTGAAGACTTGGGTTTTTTAGCACTAGGTCAATGACAACCTCATCACCAAAAAGATTAATATTCTTTAAAGCGCCACTTGCAACTAAGTTTTGACCTTCTCCCGGAACGGTAAGTCCTTCTAAAACTTCTTGGATGGCCTGTTTTGATATATTCATTTAGGTTTCCCTTTTTTATATTGATTCTAAATTACAAATATACTGTTCTAAATTGAGATGAAGAAGGTTTCTAAATTTAAGTATTCGTTAATAAATGATCCGCTGGATTCCATATAAATTGCTCAAAATCAACAACTTGGTTTTCTTTAATTTGAATACCTTCACTTTCGAGCAATTGTTGCATTAAGTTAGTCCCTTCAAAATGTTGCTTTCCTGTTAAAAGTCCTATTCTATTTACAACTCGATGTGCAGGAACATCTTCTTTAATGTGAGAAGCATTCATTGCCCATCCTACCATCCTAGCGCTTTGTGGAGAGCCTAAATAACGAGCTATTAAACCATAAGAGCATACTCGCCCGAAAGGAATTTCTCGAACCACATCATATACTTTTTCGAAAAAATTTAATTCTTCTTTTAGTACCATTATGGAAATTTAAATTTCAGATAGGTTATTGGTTTATTTTCTTCTAAATAGATTTTTTCATAATAGGTTTGAACAGCAGAAGCTTCTTTTGGTGCATAAGGGTTTGTGTAGAGGTCATGGTGTGCATACTCAACTTCTATTCCCATACCCTGTAACAAACCTAAAGTATATCCATGCATGTACTCACTATCTGTTTTAAGGTGAATAAAGCCCTCAGGCTTCAGAATATTCTTGTATTTAGCTAAAAACTGCGGATTGGTTAAGCGGTGTTTAGTTCGCTTATGTTTTATTTGAGGATCGGGGAAAGTTATCCAAATCTCATCAATTTCATTTTCGGAAAATAAATCTGAAACCAACTCTATTTGTGCTCTAATAAAAGCAACGTTTGTTAACTCAAGAATTAAAGACTCTTTTGCTCCAGCCCATAATCGCGCTCCTTTTAAGTCTATTCCAATAAAATTTTTATCGAGGTTCTCTTTTGCTAAATAAACAGAGTATTCTCCCTTTCCACATCCAAGTTCTAATACTATGGGGTTTTCATTTTTAAAAAAATCTTTTCGCCAATTCCCTTTTAAAGGAAATTTATTTTCAATTAATTCTTCACGAGAAGGCTGAATAACATTTGGAAATGTTAAATTTTGATTGAACCGCTTTAATTTATTTTTACTCCCCAAAGTTTAAATTATTAGTTGGTAAAAATAAGCAAATCTTAACAAATTATGGTGGGCTACTTATTTAGTTTTGGAAAGGGAAAAAGAAAATTCAGACCCAACTCCATATGTGCTTTGAACATAAATTTTTTCTTGATGTGCTTCTATAATATGTTTCACAATAGCAAGACCTAAACCCGAACCTCCTTCATCACGATTTCTTGCCTTATCTACTCTATAAAAGCGCTCAAACAAACGAGGAACATGTTCTTCTTCAATCCCAACACCGTTGTCAATTATTCTAACTAATATTTTCTCTTTGCTTAAAACTGCTAAAGTTATCTCTGAAGTTCCTCCTTCAATACCATATTTCAATGAATTTACCAGTAGGTTTGTAATAACCTGTGATATTCTTTTACGATCGGCACGTACCCAGAGGATATCTTGCGAAACCAATCTTTCAAACACCAATTTTATTTTTTGGTTCATAGATCTGATTTCTAAAAGCTCAATAACCTCCTCTATCAATGCATACAAATCAAAGCGTTCTTTTTCAATAGAAGTAATTCCTGCTTCGAATTTGGTGATCAAATCTAAGTCGGTAACAATTTCATTCAATCGATCAACTCCCTGAACTGCTTTCTTTAGGTATATGTCTCTTAGTTCTTTATCTTCAGCCGCTCCTTCTATCAACGTAAGTACATAGCTCTCTACTGTAAAAAGTGGAGTCTTTAATTCGTGGGCTACATTTCCTATAAATTCTTTTCTGTAATTGTCTTTTACTTTGAGTAACTCGATTTCCAATTTACTCTCTTTTGCGAAATTCTGAATACTCATCGTAAGAGATTGAGCATCTCTGTTTAATGAATTTTCATTAACTGGAATTCCATCCGAATAAAATTCATCATAAAGTGCCTTAACCTTAGAGAATATATAGCGCTCGATTTGATATTGAATGAGAAAAAGACTAGAAAAAAAGAAAAGAAAAAAAACACCAAATAACATTAAATAAGGGTGTTTTTTATTTGAACCATAATCATCTATAATAAACATATAAGCACCTATCAAGAAAACAACCAATATGCTTATCAAAAGTGTTATAAAAAAAGAGGCTCTAAAACGCCTAAAAAAAATCATTCTGTGTTTTCATTAAAAATAAATTTATACCCAACTCCTTTTATAGTTTCGAAATAAATATTACCTATTTTCTCTCTTAATTTGCGAATATGAACATCTATTGTCCTGTCGCCAACTACTACATCATTACCCCAAACATTTTCCATTATAACTTCCCTTTCAAACACCTTGTTTGGTTGAGAGGCTAATAAACGGAGTAATCCAAACTCTTTTTTTGGTAAATAGATTTTTTTATTGTTTAAAGTTACTTTATGCTCATCCAAATTAATAGTTAAATCACCATAAATAATTTCTGTCCTTGTTTCTTTATTAAAGCGTCTTAATAAGGCGCTGATTTTTGAATTAAGCACTTTTGGTTTTATTGGCTTGTTTACATAATCATCTGCCCCTACTTCAAATGCTTTTAAATGAGAGTAATCTTCAGAACGAGCAGACAAAATCATGATTATAGTATCTCGATAACGCCTGTCTTTTCTAAGGTTTTGGCATGTTTCTATGCCGTCCATAACGGGCATCATCACATCCAGTATAATTAAATTCGGAATAATTTTGTTTGCCACATCAAGTGCCTGTTTTCCATTGGAGGCAGAAAAAACTTGATATCCCTCTTTACTTAAATTATAGGTAAGGATTTCAATGATATCAGGTTCATCATCAACTAATAAAATTTTAATATTACTTTTTTTCACAGAAGCTAATTTCATACCCTAAAGGCAATACGAATTTAGGAGTATAATGTATGTCAAATTTAAGAATAAAATCAACCTCTTTTACTTCTTAACGATTTGTTCATATTGGAAGCAATCTTAACGCTACTGCATTATAAAAATTAATAGCTTTGCATTGATGAACCAATCGAAGATTAATTTTTGGGAAATAACGTCAGAAATTGATTTTGAATTATGTGCTATGCAAACATTTCACCATCAATTCGAAAACAATTCAATCTATAGATCATATTGTGACTTGATTCACTTTAACCCATCTGATTTGAAATCCAGTCAAGACATTCCTTTTCTACCTATTGGTTTTTTCAAAACACATGAAGTAAAGAGTTTTGATGGAACAGCAGCTGTCGTATTCAGTTCTAGCGGAACAACTGGATCTAAAACTTCTAAGCATTTTGTTAAACAACTCGAGGATTACAAAAACAGCTTCGCTAATGCTTTTACTCTGTTCTATGAAAACCCAAAAGAAATAGCAATACTAGCTTTGTTGCCATCATATCTTGAACGAGAATGTTCTTCTTTGATCTACATGGCAGATGATTTAATTAAAGAAAGTAATCATGTCAAAAGCGGATTTTACTTAAATAATTTAGATGAGCTAAAAGACGTACTCTTAGAGCTAGAAGCCGAGCAACAACCTACCCTTTTGTTAGGCGTAAGTTTCGCGCTTTTAGACATGGTTGAAAAGTTTAATTTCAAATTAAAATCGACCATTGTAATGGAAACAGGGGGAATGAAAGGTCGAAGAAAAGAACTTATTCGAGAAGACCTTCATCAGCAATTATCTAAAGGCTTTGGTGTAGAACAAATACATTCTGAATATGGTATGACCGAACTATTTTCACAAGCATACTCAAAAGGAAATGGATTTTTTAGTTGTCCTCCATGGATGCAGGTCTTTATTCGAGATACCAGTGACCCGTTTACAAAACTTAGAATTGGAATGATGGGGAATATTAATGTAATTGACCTTGCAAATCGAGAATCTTGTGCTTTTATTGCAACCCAAGATTTAGGGCGAAAACATTCTTTAAATAAATTTGAAGTACTAGGGCGATTAGACCACTCGGAAATTAGAGGTTGTAATTTGCTAGTTTACTAAACGAAATTTAGAATATAATAACTCTTTTTACCGCGTTGAAGTAAAACATAGCGATCATTAATTAAATCCTCAGCTGTCACTTTAAAAGTATCCCCAACTTTGGTTTTATTAACTGAAATAGAATTTTCTTTTAGCGCACGTCTTGCATCACCATTAGATTTCAAAAAGTTGGTTTCACCCGCCAATACTGAAATTATATCTATTCCATTTTGTAAGCTAACTCTAGAAATTTCCGCTTGGGGAACACCATCAAAAACATCTAAAAAGGTAACTTCGTCAAGGCCTTTTAAATCATCGGTAGTTGATTTTCCAAATAAAATTTGAGAAGCCTTTTGCGTGTTTTCTAGGTCTTCTTTAGAATGAACTAAAAGTGTTACCTCATTTGCAATCTTGTTCTGTAAAACTCGCAAATGTGGAGCTTCTTTATGTGCTTCAACAAGGGTGTTAATTTCGTCTTGACTTAAAAATGTGAAAATCTTAATATAGCTTTCTGCATCTTGGTCCGAAGCATTTAACCAATATTGGTAAAATTTATAGGGCGATGTTCTTGATTTGTCTAACCAAATATTACCACCTTCTGTTTTTCCAAACTTAGTACCGTCTGCTTTAGTGATTAAAGGGCAAGTAATGGCATAAGCCTTTCCACTTGCTTTTCGTCTCACCAACTCTGTTCCTGTTGTTATGTTACCCCATTGATCACTGCCCCCCATCTGCAATGTACAGTTAAGGTTGTTGTAAAGATGAAGAAAATCATAACCCTGAAGTAACTGGTAAGTAAATTCGGTAAACGACATTCCAACCTGAGATTCAGATCCTATTCGTTTTTTAACCGAATCTTTGGACATCATATAGTTTACACTTATGTGTTTCCCAATTTCTCTTGAAAAGTCAATTAGAGAATATCCTTTCATCCAATCTAGATTATTAACTAAAAGAGCTGGGTTAGGGTTCGAAAGATCAAAGTCTAAAAATCGTGCTAATTGATTTTTGATCCCTATAATATTATTATTTATCGTTTCTTCATTCATCAGGTTGCGTTCAGCAGATTTTCCGGAAGGATCACCTATCATACCTGTAGCTCCTCCTATTAAAGCAATTGGACGGTGTCCTGCTTTTTGAAAATGCATCAAAATCATTATCTGAACTAAACTTCCAATATGCAATGAATCTGCGGTAGGGTCAAAACCAATGTAACCCGTTGTTGATTTCTCATTTAAATGGTTTTCTGTATCCGGCATAATATCGTGCAACATTCCGCGCCATCTCAACTCTTCAACAAAAATATTTTTCATCAGTTTAGCTCTTAATTTATTAGGTCGGTTAGTATAAATTATATTCAACAAATTAGTTTCCGACAGTCTTACTTTTTATTTATCAGACTCTTTGAGGTCTCTATTTCTACAAAGATAGATTTCTCAATGGTAACAAGAAAGCCAAAAATAAAAAACAGTACTTTTGAATTATGATATTAGTTACTGGAGCTACCGGCTTGGTTGGGTCACATTTACTGTTAAAGCTTATTGAACAAGACATTTTAGTAGTTGCACTGTACCGTTCTGAGTCTAAAAAAAACTTAACGCTTGACTTTTTAAAAAAGCGCACTCATTCTTCTAAATGGGATGAAATTATTTGGCGCAAAGGGGATATTTGTAATCATCCGAGCTTAGCCGATGCATTTAAAGGAATTACTCATTTGTACCACTGTGCAGCATTCATTTCTTTTGCACATTACAAGCAAGAAACCTTGATGCAGGTAAATCAAGAAGGAACTGCGAATCTTGTTAATCTTGCCATTAAAAATAAAATCAGAAAAATTGCCTATATCAGTTCAATTGCAGCCTTAGGAAGTGACGCTAATTCGAATTCAATTGACGAGACTTCTCCATGGGATGCTGACCAAGATCATACACCCTATGCATACTCAAAATATGGGGCAGAATTAGAAGTTTGGAGGGCAACACAAGAAGGAGTTCCGGCTGTTATTGTGAATCCTGGCGTAATACTAGGCTCAGGATTGGAAGGGAACCCACTAGCCTTATTATGCAATCGCATAGATAAAAATTCACCTTTTTACCCTAAGGGTGCCACAGGGTATGTAACCGTTGAAGATGTTGTTCAAGTGCTTATTGAATTAATGAATTCTGAAATAATAAATGAACGTTTTATATTAGTTGCAGAGAACTGGAGTTATAAAGATATTTTCACTAAAATAGCCTTATTGAGAAAACGTAAACTCCCTAAAATAAGCATAAAAAAATCTTGGTTAAAAATCGCTTGGCTAATTGAAGGTGTTTTATATCTATTTGGAAAAAGACGTTTTATGACAAAAGCTTTAATAAATAGCCTCTGTGATAAAAAGAAAATTTCAGGAAAAAGAATAACTCATAAAATAAGTTTTAAATACTCCAGCATTGAAACCTATCTAGAACAACACGCCTCCATAAGGGGCTAATCTAGTTTTTCTCTTTTAATAATTGTATCTATACTATCCTCAATCAACTTAGTCCGATGTTCAAGGTTTTCGAAAATACGCTTCATCATTTTTGGCTTTTTAGCGTAATAGGTTTGATTTTGAATCAGCTTTAGGCTGTCAATCCCATATTTTTTCAAAATATATTGGTCTACAAAATAAGGTTTGTATTCCTCGGCAACATAATTTGAATTTTCAATTACTTTCATTAACATTAGATCAAAATAAATATCTTCCATGATTTCAGGAGCTATCATCTGATCTGGTTCAGCAACAGGAGTACTCCCATCACAAGCTAAGCAACATATAATCACAAAAAAGGTTAGGAAGTTTTTCATTCAATTATCTGTTAAAAGTTAAACGTTTTGCTGCTTTTTTTTCTATTACAATTCCTTTATCATAAACACAAGATCCGTTTACCCAAGTGGTGTCAATTTTAGATTCAAACGTTTCGCCTTCAAAAGGCGACCATTTGCATTGATATAATAACGATTCTTCAGTTACTAAGGTTTTTTTATTTAGATCCACTAAAACTAAATCCGCATAAAACCCTTCTTTTACATAACCTCTTTTTTCTATTTCAAATAAAATAGCAGGGTTGTGACACGCTTTCTGAACCAGCTTTTCAATTGAAATTTTGCCTTTACCAACAGCAGTTAATAATGCTAATAAAGCATGTTGAACTAGAGGGCCCCCTGAAGGGGCTGAAGCGTATTTATTGTTTTTTTCTTCTTTAGTATGTGGGGCATGATCTGTAGCTAGAACATCAATACGATCATCATTTAGTGCTTTCCATAAAGCATCTTGGTCAACCTGGTTTTTGACCGCGGGGTTCCATTTAATTAGCGTCCCTTTTGTTTTATAATCTTCTGATGAGAACCAAAGGTGGTGAACGCAAACCTCAGCAGTGATTTTTTTCTCATTTAGTGGAATATCATTTCTAAACAAATCCGTTTCTTGAGCTGTAGATAAATGAAAAACATGAAGCCGCGCACCAGTTTCTTTTGCTAAAGCAATTGCTCTAGAAGATGATAAATAACAAGCCTCATGACTTCTTATTTCAGGATGAGCCTCTATTGGAATATCTTCTCCATAACGTTCTTTATATGCCGCAAAGTTAGCTCTTACCGTTGCTTCATCTTCACAATGAACAGATATTAGAAGATTTGTATTTGAAAAGATTTCTCTTAAAACCGCTTGATCATCAACCAGCATATTCCCTGTAGAGGAACCTAAAAATAGCTTAAGACCTGCTACTTTAGATTTATCTAATTTTCTAATTTCTTCTATGTTATCGTTAGTACCACCAAACATAAAAGAATAATTAGCAAGAGAAGTTTCGCTCGCCCTATCAAACTTTTTTTCTAACTCTATTATGTTTGTTGCTTGTGGATTGGTGTTAGGCATTTCAATAAAAGAAGTAATCCCACCAGCAACTGCAGCTCGTGATTCTGAACCAATTGTAGCTTTGTGAGTTAATCCTGGTTCTCTAAAATGTACCTGATCATCAATTAATCCAGGAAGTAAATGTTTTCCAGTAGCATCAATTATTTGATCTGCCTCAATATTTAAATCAGTCCCTATTTGTTGGATATATTCCCCAACTATAAAAACATCTTTAAGCTTCTGAAAACCTTCATTAACAACTGTTGCATTTTTTATTAAAATTGTACTCATAACTATCGTTTAAATAATGATTGAATTCTAAGATAAACCACTCCATATATTGCCTCCCAAATTATTGAACCGTTCATTTTGGATTGACCTTTTATTCGATTTAAAAAAATAATCGAGTGTTCTTTCAAGTTAAAACCTTTTTTCCATGCTTTGTATTTCAATTCAATTTGAAAAGCATACCCAACAAATCTGACAGAGTCTAGATCTATAGCCTCTAAAACCTCCACTCTATACCCAACAAAGCCTGCAGTAGGGTCTTTTACGGGGAGTCCAGTAAAAAACTTAACGTAATAAGAAGCAGACAAAGACAGTAAAATTCTTCCTAAAGGCCAATTTACTACATTAATTCCATCGATGTAACGAGAGCCAATAACAACATCTGTTCCTTTTTTAAGCTCCGCCTCCATTTTAGGGACATCTTGTGGGTTGTGAGAAAAATCAGCATCCATTTCGAAAATGAATTTATAATTATGTTTCAGAGCCCAGCGAAAAGCATGTAAATAAGCTAATCCTAAACCCTCTTTTTTAGGTCTAGATTCTAAAAAGAGACGCCCAGAATATTGAGGGATAAGTCCATCGACCAAAGAGCCTGTTCCATCAGGTGAGGAATCATCTACTACAACAACATGATAACTTTCATCAATGGCCAACAATTCGCAAATAATAGCTTTTATATTATCCACCTCATTATAGGTCGGTATTACAATAAGTGTGTTTTTCATTTGAATGGTTAAAAGTAAGAAATTATAGGGGATAGAATTATAAAATTAGAAATCCATTTGTAATTGAATTCTTATTGAAAACTATTATTTTTATCCCATGGAAGATTGGATTTTAAGAAACATTGACCAACAAGACTGGCTCAGTCTTGTTTTTTTGTTCAATTTTTTTCTTTTAGTTACCCTAAAACTAATGCATAGAAACCAGTTCCATTATTTCATTCGAATTATAGACAGTGCCCTTTATTTTAAAATTTACGGGAAAGATAAACTCAGACTTCAAAGTTTTACTATACTAGGAACTATTTTTTTACTTGTCAACTTCTCACTTTTAGCTTTTTATTTTTTTAATCACAACTATTCTAAATTCAATTCATTCAAATTCTTCCTTTTGCTCTTGGCTAAAATTATTTGTTTGGTTGTTTTTAGGTATTTATTTTTACAGTTTTCCTTTAAGATTCTTAATATAAAAAACTTTACAGAAGTATTTCAATTTAAAAGCTTGACCTACCAAATTCAGATTTCAATATTAACGTTCATCCTCTTTCTTTTATATCAGTTCAGCTTTTTAAATATTGAATTCTTCAATATGTCTGTTGTTGTTGTTATTATACTCTACTTAACGTCTCAAATAACTTTATATAAAAAATATTGGTTAACGCTTAAATACAATTTATTGTATTTAATTTTATACCTTTGCACATTCAAATTGGCGCCGTGGATAGTGCTCTATAGCACAATCGCTTAAGTCTTTGAAAAAGCAACTTATGAAAGTTAAAACAATACTGATTTCGCAACCTGAGCCAGTTAACGAAAACTCTCCTTATACTAGACTTCGTGAAAAGCACAATCTGAAGATTGATTTCAGGCCATTTATCCATATAGAAGGTGTTGATGCTAAGGATGTTAGAAGACAGAAGATTGATTTTGCAGATTACACTTCTGTGATATTAACAAGTCGTAATTCTGTTGACCACTTTTTTCGCTTAGCGGAAGATATGCGCTTTAAAGTTTCTGATGCTACTAAATACTTTTGCCAATCCGAAGCAGTTGCATTTTACCTCCAAAAATACGTTGTATATAGAAAACGTAAAATTTATGTTGGAGAGAAAAGTTTAACTGATTTAGAGAGTGTCTTTAAAAAATTTAAAGACGAAAAATTCTTACTCCCGTCATCCGACATATTAAAACCTACTACTTCATCTTTCTTAGATAGTATCGGGATTGACTGGACTAGAGCGCAATTATACAAAACTGTTGTTAGTGATTTATCTGATTTACGTAATGTGTCTTATGATGTCTTAGTATTCTTTAGCCCTTCTGGAATACAGTCTTTATTTCATAACTTTCCTGATTTTGAGCAAAATAATACCAAAATTGCTGTTTATGGAAATACTACAGTCAAAGCAGCAGATGAGGCAAAATTAAGAATAGACATTAAAGCTCCGACAGAAGAAACGCCATCTATGACTATGGCTATAGAAAAATTTATCTCTGCGAATAATAAATAGCTTTATTTTCTTAGAAAAGAAAGCATTAAATACCCCCAAGCCGAAATCAATAAAAAACCTCCTATTGGAGTTATTGGGCCTAAATACTTTACCGGCCATCCATGTAGTTGTTGAGTAGACAACATGAAAATACTTCCCGAAAAGAGCAGAATTCCTGCTAAAGTCAACTTAACAAAAGTGAGTTTAATTGCTGAATCAAGTGTTGAAAAACTAGATATAATTAGGATTGCTAAGCTGTGATAAACTAAATAACGGACCCCTACTTCAAAACTACTAAGCGCGTCTTGTGTTAATCTTACCTTAAGAAAATGACTCCCAAGAGCACCTAGACTAACAGCAAACATTAGCATTCCGCAGGCAATGGCACTTGTTATTTTTGTGTAATAATCCATTATTTTTTTTCTTTAAAGATACTTGTACTAAAACTTTTCGCCTAATGGGTTTATAAAAATTAATGAAATAAACTAAATTGATTAATTTATTAAACAAAATTAATACTTTTGATATAAATATTCTCAAATGAAAATTCAAAATCAAGAAGTTAAGGTAGATGGTATTGATAAAATTATTTTAAACGGGCTCATTAAAAATGCACGGGTTTCTGTAGTTGAATTATCTAAGAAAGCCGGAATTTCTGGTGCAGCTGTTCATCAGCGTTTAAAAAAACTAGAAAACTCGTCTTTGATAAGCGGTTCTCAGGTCAATATTAATCCTAAAATTTTAGGGTATACCACCTTAGCGTTTATTGGTGTCTTTTTGGATAAAGCGGTTAGTAACCCTGAAGCAGTAGCCCAGTTGAAGAAAATTCCTGAAGTAACCGAATGCCATTACACAACTGGTAATTGGAGCATATTGATAAAAATTCTTTGTAAAGACAACGAACATCTTATGCACTTGTTGAACACAAAAATCCAAACTATATCTGGAGTTTCAAGGACAGAGACTTTCATTTCTTTAGACCAACAAATCAATCGACAAATAGCATTATAAGCCCTCTTAAGCTATTTGATGTTTGGATTAATTAGTGCTTTCGTTGTTCTTGTTTTTAAAAATAAGAATCAAAATCACAATTTGCAATAGGCCCGCAACAATATTGGCTATCAAAACTGATTTACTTCCAATCAAATATCCATATGCACCCCATAGAATAACTCCTGAGAGCATTACAAAATACATTAAGGTAGATACTCCCTTTGAAGATTTGGTTTTCCAAACCTTAATCAACTGCGGAAGAAAGGAAGAAGTGGTTAGGATAGCGGCAATAAAGCCAATAATTTCATAATTCATCAGCCTACAATGTTTATTATTTTTCCTAGAACTATGATTACTTTCTTAGGAACCCTTCCTTGAAGTTGTTGTTGTGTTCTTTCGTCTTTCAATATTAATTCTTCAATTTCTTGAGGCTTTAATGTCAGAGAAAGTTCAATTGTAAACCTCATCTTGCCGTTAAAGGATACCGGATAGTTCTTAGATGATTCTAATAAAAATTTTGGTTCATAAATTGGAAAAGAAGCTTTACTAATACTAGAACTATTACCTAAATGTTGCCATAACTCTTCCGAAAAGTGAGCCGCAAATGGGGCTAGTAAAACAGCAAGAGGTTCTAGAATTTCTTTTTCATTACATTTCTGGGCAGTCAACTCGTTTACACAGATCATAAAGGAACTGATGCATGTATTGAATGAGAAGTTTTCAATGTCTTCTGTTACTTTCTTTATGGTTTGATGTAGACTTTTAAGAGATTCTTTTGAGGCAGGTTCTTTGCTTACCGAAAATTGATCATTAGGGTGATATAACCTCCATAGTTTTTTTAAAAACGAATGAACACCAGATATTCCAGCTGTGTTCCATGGTTTTGCTTGTTCTAGTGGCCCAAGAAACATTTCATACATGCGCAAGGTATCCGCTCCATATTCTTCACATATGAGGTCAGGACTTACTACATTATATTTTGACTTGGACATTTTTTCAACTTCACGCCCAACAAAATAAACATCCTGCTCTAAAACAAAAGTAGCTTCTGCAAATTGTGGTTGCCATTTCTTTAACCCTTCAATATTGAGTTCGTTCGAGGTGTTAACCAAACTTATGTCTACTCGAATGGGTTCTACTTCAATGCCTTCAGTAAGGTTTTTAGAAATATACTCTTTGGTACCTTTTTTTCTATAAACAAAAGCAGATGATCCTAAAATCATTCCTTGATTAATCAGTTTTTTAGCATACTCATCTACTGGGAGCAAATCCAAATCAAAAAGAAATTTTTGCCAGAAACGAGAATACAATAAATGTCCTGTAGCATGCTCACTTCCTCCTAAATATAAATCTACATCTTGCCAATAAGTAACAGCCTCTTTGCTAACAAATACATCTGGATTATTAGAATCCATATAGCGGTTAAAGTACCATGAACTTCCTGCCCAACCTGGCATTGTATTGAGTTCTAAAGGGAATATCGTGGTTTCATTAATTTGCGAATTAGAAACTACCTTTTCACTCACAGTATCCCATGCCCAAGAAGTTGCATTCCCCAAGGGTGGTGCACCTTCTGGAGTTGGCAAATATTGCTCAACTTCTGGAAGTGTCAATGGAAGGTTTTCTGGTTTTAAGCCAAAAGGAATTCCATTTTTATAAAAAACAGGAATAGGTTCTCCCCAATATCTTTGTCTACTAAAAATAGCATCTCTTAGCCTATAATTTATAGTTCCTTCCCCAGAGCCATCTTTTTCTAAGCGCTCAATAACCGAGGCCATAGCTTCTTTATAAGCTAGACCATTTAGAAATTCTGAGTCTGTTATTTGTGTATTTCCCTTTTCAATAAAAGCTTCTTTAGAAATATCAGCCCCATCAAAAATATTTCGAATGGGGATATTGAAATGCTTTGCGAAATCATAATCTCTTTGGTCTCCACAAGGGACTGCCATAACAGCTCCGGTACCGTATCCTGCCAAGACATAATCTCCAATCCAAATAGGGATTGTCTGTTTAGTAAAAGGGTGTAATGCATAAGCTCCAGTAAAAACTCCACTAATCGTTTTTACATCCGACATTCGGTCGCGTTCAGATCGCTGAGCACTTGCTTCAACGTAAGCAGCTACTTCCTCTTTTTGATCTTTTGTGGTTATCACTTTAACTAAGTCATGCTCTGGGGCTAGTGTCATAAATGTAACTCCAAATAAAGTGTCCGGTCTTGTTGTAAAAACTTCAATAGTACCATTTTCATTTTGAATATCAAATCGAACATTAGCGCCAATGGATTTTCCAATCCAATTACGCTGCATTTCTTTAAGAGATTCTGGCCAATCAATTGTATTCAGCCCTTGAAGTAATCGTTCGGCATATGCACCAATTCGCATACTCCATTGTTTCATTTTCTTTTTAGTTACTTGAAATCCTCCGCGTTCAGAAACTCCATTTACAATCTCGTCATTTGCAAGAACAGTTCCAAGTTCTGGACACCAGTTAACTTCGGTTTCGGACAAATAGGCTAAACGATATTTTAAAAGTATTTTTTGCTGTTTTTGATATGTAAAAGAAGACCAATCACTTGAGTTAAAAGAGTTAATGTCATCATCACAAACCGCATCTAAATCCTGATTACCTTTTTGTTCTAAGTGTGCTATTAATTCGGTTAATGGTTTTGCAGAATTTGCTTTTTTACAGTAGTAAGAATCAAATAACAACAAAAAGATCCACTGGGTCCATTTATAATAATCTGCTTGTGAAGTTCTGACTTCCCTACTCCAGTCAAAAGAAAATCCCATTCTATCTAGCTGCTCACGATAGCGACTTATGTTTGTCTGAGTGGTTATATTAGGATGTTGTCCTGTCTGAATTGCATATTGTTCTGCAGGTAATCCAAAAGAATCATACCCTTGGGGATGTAAAACATTAAATCCTTTGTGACGCTTGTATCGTGCATAAATGTCACTGGCAATATATCCTAGAGGGTGTCCAACGTGAAGCCCAGCTCCAGAGGGGTATGGGAACATATCCAAAACATAATACTTTGGTAGTTTGCTGTTATTTTCGGCTTTAAACGTTTGGTTTTTTGCCCAATAGTCTTGCCATTTTTTTTCGATTTCAAGGAAATTATACCCCACAGTAGTTGAATTTATTAGATGCACAAAAATAGTGTTTAAGCCGGAAAGGAAAAAGTTTATTGACACCAAGAATACAAATTGCTTAGTCTTTAGTATTTTTACAGTATAAATTTAATTTAAGTGCGCAAAAACTCTCAAGATAAATATCAAAAAAGACGCCTCCTCTCCACTTACTTTTCGGTAGTGGTGAGTATCTCTCTTGTCTTGTTTTTAGTGGGTTTATTGGGACTTCTTTTATTAAATTCAAAGAAAGTAGCCGATCATTTCAAGGAGCAAATTGCTTTTACAATTTATATAAATGACACTGCTAAACCAATTGAAATAAAGCAACTCCAAAAAAGCCTTGCCCTTCGACAGGAAACGAAAACTACACGTTTTGTCTCTAAAGAAGAGGCTGCTGAAACTCATGCTAAAGAAATTGGAGAAGATTTTATGGAGTTTTTAGGCTATAACCCGCTGCTTAGTTCTATTGATGTTTATTTTAATGCTTCCTATGTGTCTCCTGCTTTTTTAAGTGAATTACAAAAAACATTTGAAGATAAAGTCTACATCAGTGAAGTTCTTTACGATGAACCTCTTGTAGAAATTTTAGATGAAAATATAAAAAGAATAACCCAATGGATCTTGATTTTGAGCGCCGTTTTTATTCTTGTGGCTATTTTGCTGATTAATAGTTCAATTCGTCTGTCTATTTACTCTAAAAGAATGATTATTAAAACCATGCAATTGGTTGGAGCAACAAAAAGCTTCATTAGAAAACCCTTTATCTGGAAACATCTACAGCTTGGAATATTGGGTTCTTTAATTGCTTTGGGGGCTTTGTCGGGAGTTCTTTACGAACTAAATCAACGTTTTCCTGAGCTAAATTTAATATCAAACCCATTAGAACCTGCTCTTATTTTTTCGAGCATTTTAGCTATGGGAATTTTAATTACAGGTTTAAGCACGTTTTTTGCAACCCAACGTTTTTTAAACCTAACAACAGAAGCTGTTCAATAACTGATTATGAAGAAAACTGAATCGAATAAAAAACAACTCCTATTTGGCAAAAGAAATTACCAATTCCTATTTCTCTCTCTCGGGTTTATTTGTGTTGGTTTTTTTTTAATGTCAGGAGGAGGGAGTCCTGATCCGAAAAATATTTTTAACCCAGAAATATTTAGCTTTAGAAGAATTCGTGTTGCCCCTACCTTGGTGTTAATTGGTTTTGGAATAGCTGCTTACTCGATATTGATTCCTTCAAAAAAATAAATAAATGGATGTAATTACTGCAGTTCTTCTGGGTATAATCCAAGGTCTTACCGAATTTTTACCCATATCATCTAGCGGACATTTAGAAATAGCCAAAACTATTTTGGGGGACAATTCCCTTCCAAAAGAAAGCTTATTGATGACTCTTGTTCTCCATGGAGCTACAGCGCTAAGCACCATAGTTGTATTTAGGAAAGACATACAAGAGATTTTTCAAGGCTTATTTCAATTCGAAAGGAATGACGCATTCTATTTTTCATTAAAAATTATTACTTCAATGATTCCTGCCGTTTTTGTTGGCTTTTTTTTTGAGGATTTTATTACAGAATTATTTCACAAGAATATTCTTTTAGTGGGACTTATGCTATGGGTTACTGCCCTATTGCTGTACCTGGCAAATCGTGCCGAAGTAACTGAAAAAGATTTAAATATTAAAAGTGCCTTGGGAATAGGAATCATTCAAGCCATTGCTATTTTACCGGGAATATCACGAAGTGGAGCAACCATTGCTTTGGGCGTTATTTTAGGAATTGACAAAAGTAAGGCTGCTCGATTTTCATTCTTAATGGTAATTCCTTTGATTTTTGGGAGTATGGCCAAAAGTATTCTTGAAATAGATAACCAAGTATCTGAAATAAGCATACTCAGCTTATCGCTTGGTTTTATAGCAGCATTTATAACGGGGATTCTTGCTTGTAAATGGATGATCGAATGGGTCAAAAACTCTAAACTTTGGTACTTTAGTGTCTATTGCTTAATAGCTGGATCAGTTGCAATTATATTTGACCTCTTATGATAGCATCTAAGGAGAACTTTTTGAGTGGAGAGATTATACTAATAGACAAACCTCTAGAGTGGACCTCCTTTCAGGTGGTAAATAAAATTAGGTGGATTATTAAATCTACCTATGGTATTAAAAAAATTAAAGTAGGCCATGCAGGAACTCTAGATCCATTGGCTACAGGCCTTTTAATTATCTGTACCGGTAAGATGACTAAAAGCATTGAGCAGTTCATGGGGCAGGAAAAAGAGTATACAGGGACTTTTACCCTTGGAGCTACTACTCCTTCCTATGATCTAGAAACACCAATAAATATGGAATTTCCGATTGATCATATCGATGAAGAAATGCTTCAGGCAACATTATCTAAATTTATTGGAACCATCGATCAACAACCACCTGTTTTTTCAGCATTAAAAAAAGACGGTAAACGATTATACGAATATGCTCGGGAAGGAACTCAAGTTGAAGTTCCTCATAGAAAAGTTAATGTCCATGATTTTAATTTAACTCAAATTGATCTTCCCAATGTAGACTTTAGGGTTAGTTGTAGCAAAGGCACCTACATTCGGTCTTTAGCAAACGACTTTGGCAAAGCATTGAACTCTGGGGCATATCTGACCGCATTAAGAAGAACTAGAATAGGAGATTTCAATATCGAAAAAGCCCTAAATATAGAAGGTTTTGAATATCTTCTACAAAACTAATTACCTACTTTGCATTATATATTAAGAACTCAAATTCAATCCCCTTAATTTTCTATATTTGTAATACTAAACAAATCACATGAATTTCAAACGCATATTACTTAAACTCAGTGGCGAAGCACTTATGGGCGATCGCTCATATGGAATTGATCCCGAAAAGATAAATGAATATGCGAAAGAAATAAAACAGATCTATGATCAGAAAATAGAAATTGCTATTGTTATTGGAGGGGGAAACATTTTTAGAGGAGTTTCTGGCTCTAGTCAAGGAATAGATCGAGTTCAGGCAGACTACATGGGGATGTTAGCTACCGTAATTAACGGGCTAGCACTTCAAAGCGCCTTAGAAAACATAGAAGTGCCTACCCGCCTTCAAACCGCTTTAAAAATCGAAGCTGTTGCTGAACCATACATCAAAAGAAAAGCAGTACGTCATTTAGAAAAAAACAGGGTTGTTATTTTTAGTGCCGGTACTGGAAACCCGTTTTTTACAACAGATTCTGCTGCTGTACTTAGAGCTGTAGAGATTAACGCTGATGTAATACTTAAAGGGACTCGCGTAGATGGAATTTATAATGAAGATCCTGAAAAAAACAAAGAGGCTGTGAAGTTTGACTCACTTTCTTTTGAAGAAGTACTCAAAAAAGGACTCAAAATAATGGATACTACCGCTTTTACTTTAAGTCAAGAAAACAAATTACCGATTATTGTATTTGACATGAATACCAAAGGTAATTTAGTACGTGTAGTCCGCGGAGAAAATATTGGAACCAAAGTAGATCTTTAACTCAAAACCTTATGAACGAAGAATTACAATTTATCATAGACAGCAGCATTGAGAGTATGAATAGTGCTATTGAACATTTAGAAAATGAACTCTTAAAAATTAGAGCCGGGAAAGCAAACCCAGTTATGCTGAGTAGTGTAATGGTCGATTATTACGGATCACCTACACCTCTAGCTCAAGTGGCGAATGTAAATACACCTGATGCCCGAACACTATCCATTCAGCCTTGGGAAAAAGCTATGCTTACCGAAATAGAAAAGGCAATAATGAATTCTAATTTAGGATTCAATCCAATGAATAATGGTGAGTCTATAATTATTAATGTCCCTCCATTAACTGAAGAAAGAAGAAGAGAGCTTGCTAAAATGGCGAAAGCAGAAGCAGAAATAGCAAAAGTAAGTATTCGTAATGCTCGAAAAGATGCAAATAACGAAATCAAAAAAACAGAAGTTTCTGAAGATGAGCAAAAAAATTGTGAAATAGACATTCAAAAACATACCGATGTTTTCATCAAAAAGACAGATGAAATTTATTTACGTAAAGAAAAAGATATTTTAACCGTCTGATTTTTTTAAATAAAACAATAGTCGCGCTCCTCATTATGAAAAAAAAAGGAAATTGGAATTTTTGGGAAGGAGTTGCCCGTCTTATTCTTCGTAATCGTTTTAAACTACTGCTACTACTTTTGGCAGTCACTACATTTTGGGTAACGCAATGGAAACATATGCGTTTTACATTTACAGAAGCCAACTTACTTCCAGATAAACATGCTGAAAATATTCGATACAATGAATTTCTTGAGCTTTTCGGGGAAGAAGGAAATGTTTTGGTTTTGGCAGTTCAAAATCCCGAATTATTTAGTAAGGGTAGGCTAGAAGCTTGGAATCAATTGAGTAAGGAGTTGGGTTCTTTTGAAGAAATAGATTTTACAATTTCAATTGAAAATCTGAATGTTTTATCCAAAAATAAACAAATGAAAAAGCTTGAATTAGTTCCTTTCATTAATCAAAAACCCGAGACAGAAGAAGACTTTTCTCAACTAAAACAGCAGCTTTTTAAAGAGTTACCTTTTTTCGAAAACCTGCTTTTCAACAAAGAAACACAAACCGTAAGGACTGCTGTTTATATGAAAACAGAAATTGTAAATAGCGCTGCTAGAAAAAACTTCATATACAACATCTTTATTCCTTTGATCAAAAAGTTTGAAGAAGACAATCAGTTGGATGTCCGGGTATCTGGAATGCCTTATATCAGAACTCTTAATGCTCAGAATATTGTAGATGAAATTGGAATCTTTGTCTTGGGAGCAATGGTAGTTACTTCATTGATCTTCTTTTTGTTTTTTAGGTCCCTTCGTGCAACATTCATTTCCATGATAATTGTGCTCATTGGTGTAGCTTGGTCCCTAGGAACATTGGGTTGGATGGGATATGAAATTACCGTCTTAACTGCTTTAATACCTCCCCTAATAATAGTAATTGGAATTCCGAATTGTATTTTCTTGATCAACAAATATCAGCAAGAAGTATCTAAACACGGGAACCAGGTTAAATCACTTCAGCAGGTTATTGTAAAGATTGGAAATGCAACTTTAATGACCAACCTAACTACTGCCTCAGGGTTTGCTACTTTTATTCTAACAGACAGTAAGTTATTAAAAGAGTTTGGAATTATTGCTTCAATAAATGTTATTGGAATTTTCATTCTATCGCTTCTTTTAATTCCCATTATTTATAGCTTTTTACCTGTACCTAACAAAAAGCATTTGAATCACCTGAAAAATAAAACTATCGACAGGCTTGTTGGATGGATGGAAAAAAACGTAAGAAAACGAAGAATAAACACTTATATCATATCGCTTGTTTTATTAGTCGCTAGTATTATTGGTATCTATCAGATTCGGATTTCAGGTAGTATTCTAGAAGATATGCCCCAGAAAAAAGAGTTTTTTAAAGATATTATGTTTTTTGACAATGAATTCAATGGAATTGTCCCCCTAGAAATTCTAATTGACACCAAGCGAAAAGATGGTGTATTAAAACTTGCAACCTTAAAGCGCATGGATGCTTTAGGCAAAAGTATTGAATCTATACCGGAACTTTCTCCTCCACTTTCTGTGGTAAACGCCATGAAGTATGCAAAACAAGCGTATTACAATGGAAATCCAAATTACTATAAACTACCAACTGCTCAAGAAAATAATTTTATTCTTTCCTATTTAGACACAAAGAATTCAAATCAAAACTTGATGAAAAACTATGTTGATTCTACAGGTCAATATGCGCGTCTAACAACCTATATGAAAGACATACGAACAGAGCGAATGGAAGAAATTAAATCGGATTTGGAAAAGGAAATTAAAAAAATATTCCCTGAAGACCGATATAGTGTTCAACTTACCGGAAAGTCATTAATATTTCTAAAAGGAACCAAATACCTTGTTAAAAATCTAGTTTTATCTCTCTCGATAGCAATTTTTCTTATCGCACTATTTATGGCTTATTTGTTTAGATCATATAAAATGATTCTAATTTCATTGATTCCAAATTTACTTCCCTTGATTGTAACTGCAGGAATGATGGGGTTCCTAGGAATTCCAATAAAACCCTCAACCATACTTGTATTTAGTATTGCTTTTGGAATATCAGTAGATGACACCATTCACTTTCTGGCCAAATACCGTCAAGAATTGATTGATTCGAAATGGAAAATTCAACGATCTGTATATGCCGCTCTTAAGGAAACCGGTGTTAGTATGTTCTATACTTCCATTGTTTTATTCTTTGGGTTTTCTGTCTTTATGATTTCAGAATTCGGTGGAACCGTAGCCTTGGGAGGCTTAGTTTCAGCAACATTGCTTTTTGCAATGCTTGCGAATCTAGTATTACTTCCATCACTTTTAATTTCTTTAGAACGTTCTGTTTCTAATGAAGAAGTAATGAAAGAACCAACACTTCAAATATTAGAACATCAAGAATCAAAGGAAGACAGAAACAACTAACGCATTTTTAGATAAACCATTATATTTGCAGCGAAAAGCACATTACCATGATGAAGATTAAGTCCTTATTAAAATTATCGGCTACAGGCCAAGAAGTAACGGTTAGAGGTTGGGTTCGAACCTTTAGAGCCAAACGATTTATTGCCTTAAATGACGGATCTACCCTAGGTAATATACAATGTGTAGTAGATTTTGAATCTATGGATGAAAACCTACTTAAAAAAATATCAACGGGAGCGGCAATTAAAATTAAAGGAAATTTCATTGAAAGTCAGGGAAAAGGTCAATCTGCAGAAATTCAGGTAACAGATCTTCACGTCTATGGTGAAGCAGACCCAGAAACCTACCCTATTCAGCCAAAAAAACACAGCTTAGAGTTTCTTAGAGAAAAAGCTCATTTACGCGTTAGAACGGCTACATTTAGTGCTGTAATGCGTGTGCGATCGGCATTAGCCTTTGGGGTGCATCAGTTTTTTAGACAAGAAGGATTTCAATATGTACATACTCCTATCGTAACAGGAAGCGATGCTGAAGGTGCAGGAGAAATGTTCCGAGTAAGTTCTTTGGACACCAAAAACCCTCCCCTTAAAGAAGACGGATCTATAGATTATAGTCAAGACTTTTTTGGAAAAGAAACCCACCTTACGGTATCAGGGCAGTTAGAGGCAGAAACCTACGCTATGGGCTTAGGAGAAGTATATACTTTTGGCCCAACTTTTAGAGCAGAAAATTCAAATACAACTCGTCATCTTGCTGAGTTTTGGATGATTGAGCCAGAGATGGCGTTTTTTGATTTAGACGACAACATGGATTTGGCTGAGAAATTTATTAAAAACGTTTTGACTTATGTTCATAAAGAATGTGAAGAAGATTTAGCCTTCCTAGATGATCGTCTTACACAAGAGGATAAATCAAAACCCCAAGCTGAGAGATCTGCAATGGGACTTTTAGATAAAATTAAGTTTGTGGTTGAAAATGATTTTAAACGAGTTAGCTATACCGAAGCAATTTATATTTTAAGAAACAGCAAGCCTAATAAAAAGAAAAAATTCAAATTTGAAATTGATGAATGGGGGGCAGATTTACAAAGCGAACACGAGCGTTTCTTAGTAGAAAAACACTTCAACTGTCCTGTAATACTTTATGATTATCCTGCTAAAATAAAGGCATTTTACATGCGTATGAATGAAGATCAAAAAACAGTTCGTGCCATGGATATTTTATTTCCTGGAATTGGAGAAATTGTAGGAGGCTCTCAGCGTGAAGAACGTTTAGATGTACTTCAAGAAAGAATTAAAGCTATGGGAATTGATGAAGAAGAATTATGGTGGTACCTCGATCTTAGAAGATTTGGAAGCGCTCCACATAGTGGTTTTGGTTTAGGTTTTGAGCGTTTGGTATTGTTTGCAACTGGTATGAGTAATATTCGTGATGTAATCCCATTTCCTAGGACTCCGCAGAATGCTGCTTTCTAAAGTCTTCACTTTTCCTTACTTTTAGAGAAAGTCTCCAACTTATTATGCTGAAACAACAATTTCAATTAAAGCTTTCACAAAAACTATCTCCTCAACAGATTCAGTTGATGAAGATGATTCAATTAACTACGTTAGATTTTGAGCAAAAACTTCAAAATGAACTCGAAGAAAATCCGGCGCTAGAAAGTGGAAAGGAAGAATCGGATGAACCCTTGGACGATTACCAAGATGACATAAATGACAATGAAGTAATAGATACTCAAGACTTAGATATTGATGCTTATTTGAGTGATGACGATACACCTTCTTATTTACTGCATGCAAACAACTACAGCGGTGATGAGGAAGAAAAAACAGTTCCAATAACGGGGGGTGTTGGTTTTCACCAGCACTTAAAAATGCAACTCAGCTCACTTATTCTAACTCCTGATGAAGAACGTATTGCAGAATTCTTAATCGGTAGTATAGACGATAGCGGCTATTTAAGGAGGTCTTTACTAGACATTCTAGACGACTTGGCGTTTACACAAAACATAACGGTTAAAGAAGAACAGCTTGAACGGGTATTAGGAAAAATTCACTCTCTTGATCCCGCTGGAGTTGGAGCTCGAACACTTCAGGAGTGTTTATCAATTCAATTAAGTAGAAGACAAGTATCGGTGCCCCAAATAATGGCTTCTAAAATAATTAACGAAGCTTTTGAGTTATTTTCAAAAAAACATTTTACCAAACTTCAAGAAAAGTTTGATGTTGATGAAGAACTACTTAAGCAAGGACTTAAAGAAATCGAGCGTTTGAACCCAAAACCTGGAGGTGCCTTATCCGGTATTTTTCAGAATACACATATAGTCCCCGATTTTATTTTGACCATTGAAAATGGAATCCTAAATGTTGAACTTAACCGAAGAAATGCTCCAGAACTTCATATTTCATCTTCATATAAAGAAATGATGAAAGGCTATAAAGAGGCTCCTAAAAAAAGTAAAGGTCAAAAGGATGCAATTCAATTCATTAAGCAAAAATTAGATGCGGCTCAATGGTTTATTGATGCAGTTACTCAACGCTACCAAACGTTATACTTAACCATTAATGCAATTGTAAAGCAACAAGAAAGTTATTTCATCTCAGGAGATGAATTACAATTAAAACCAATGATTCTAAAAGATATTGCAGAAAAAATAAATATGGATATTTCTACTGTATCTCGAGTCGCTAACAGCAAGTATATCGAAACCCCTTATGGAACTAAGCTTTTAAAAAGTTTCTTTTCAGAATCACTTACAAACGAAGATGGGGAAGAAGTTTCTACTTTAGAAATTAAAAAAATTCTAAGGACCCTAATCGAAAAAGAAGACAAAAGAAAACCTCTGGCAGATCTAGCACTTTCAGAAGAACTATCAAAGGCAGGATATAGAGTAGCTAGAAGAACGGTGGCCAAGTATAGAGAACAGATGGATTTTCCTGTTGCACGATTACGTAAAGAACTATAAAACGTAGAAGATTAATCCTAATTTAATTGAATTGAGTTTCAAAGGGGTACCAAGATTGGTTTGTACTCCTTTTTTAAAAATAGGTGATAGACTGTATTCCACGTATATATTCCATGTATTATATCCTGCAGAGAGTTTAAGTGCATGAGACAAAGGTCTGACTTCTTCAAGAACAGTAGAATCTCCTGTAAAAGGTTTTGATCTAGAGAAGAAGTTATATCGCAACAAATAGCCAGCATAGACCCTCCAAAAGGCATAACTTGAAGCAGTTGAAGTTCTCCAACGATATTCGATTGGAACTTCTATAAAATGAGAGATTAATCGGTTTTTGGAAGCAAGTAGGGTGTTTTCAATTAAATTAAATTGATAGTCAGAGGCACCTTCTTTTAAAATACCAAGATTAGATCCATAGTTACTTATTCCATACCCTAAACCAAGGCCAAGTGCTTTGTTAGATTCTTGATTTAAAGGAAAGTCTCTTATAAAGCCTAAGCTAAAGGCTTGGGACAATCCATTGAAACGGAAACCATCGATAGATTCACTTGCTAATAGAAAAGAAAGACTACCATACCATTGGTCTTCTTTATAGGTAGAATTAGTTGATGGAATGCTGTCCTGAGCAATCATCTTAAAACTAATAAACATAAAGAGGGTTATGTAACAATACTTCATTTGGTAAAGGTAGCAGAAGTTAGTGCAAAAAAAAAGGGTGTTTCAATGAAACACCCTTAGAAATGAAATTATAGTCTAGATTAATTTTTAGTATTCTGAGTATAATCACCCGAACGAGTGGTATAATTAATTTTCAGAGCATTAACCTGTCTTAATTCTTGTTTGATATCTGATATCAATCCCATATTAGTGTCTCCATCAACTTTCAAAGCAGTAGTCAATACATCTTGAAGTTCTTGGCGCTTTGATGCGCGTTCAGCAAGAACAAAAGCTCCTACATCAGACACTGTTGCGAATTTGTCATTCAATTGAATACGAGCTTGATTTCCGTATTTATCTGCATATCGGCTAGAAGGTTTTCCAGCATATATGTACATAACACGATCTTTCTTATCCAGTTTTTGTATTTGATCTGCTGCAGGTAATTTGTTTTGTACCATTAAAGTACTATCGCGCATTACAGTTGCAACCATAAAGAAAAACAATAACATGAAAACAATATCGGGTAAAGATGCTGTTGAAATAGCAGGAGTTTCTCCTCCTTTTTTCTTTTTAAATTTAGCCATGTTTTAAGTTTTAATTGTTCTTACTAGGTTCTGCTTCAGATAATTTCTGAGGATACATTGCCTTTACTTCATCGAGTAAGGGTTTCAACCTTTCTCTATCGCTTACATAACGAGGGTCAGAATAGCGCTTACTCGCTTCCATATAAGACAAGCCTATGTTGGGATTTAGGCTAGTAAATTCACGCTCTCTAAGGTCATTATAAGCCGCGACCAATTCGTTCTGAACTGCTATATAAACTTTATAAGAAGTTTCTCTATCGTTTTTGAGAGAGATAATAGCCTTAACAGGATTATCTGATGAGCTTGTGTCTGCTGAACCCTTGCAATAAGAACATGCTTCCTCATCTTTTCCACCACCGTTATCTAAAAATTCCATAGCCGCTTGGCGAATTTCAGATATTTCCATAGGTTTTTCTTCTACGAGGAGCTGGTTATTTTTATTTACAACTACTGTAAATATATTTCGCTCTTTAATGATGGGTGGATCAACCACTTCATCTGTTGGAGGTAGCTTTCTGTTAATTCCTGAATCAGTTTCTATAGTTGTAGTAACTAGAAAGAAAATCAAAAGTAAGAATGCAATATCCGCCATCGATCCGGCATTTACCTCCGGTGCTGCTCTTTTTGCCATAATTCTTAATTTATTTGATTAATTTCTTAACACTAGCTAAAAGCATAGATCCAATAGCAATAATTGCAAGGAAGTAAAACATTCTAATTCCTGTTCCTACTAATCTAGATCCCATAGCCGATAACATTTCACCATCTTTCATTGGAGTCTCTACACCTTCAGAAGTTGCATAAGCAACACCTAAAACTACTAGAAGCCCTACAACAGAGAATAAAGCTTTTTTTAATTTTGCTTTATCTGAGAAAAGACCTAGAAGAGAGAAAATTAATGTTGATACTACAGCAATTCCGAGGATAGCTTGAGCAAGGCTAATTAAAGGAGTAACCTTACTAAAGTCTCCATTAGATGCAGCTGCCTTTATTTCTTCATCACCTGGCAAAATAACCAAGAATAGAAATACAATTCCCAGCAAACCTAAGATACCCGTAATGATTTTTACTATTTTATGAAAATTCATAGTTTATAAATTTTAAAGGGTGTATAACTATTTCTTGTGTGCAACGAGGATGTCAACCAAAGTGATTGATGCATCTTCCATATCATTTACGATACTGTCTATTTTTGCGACAATATAGTTATAGAATACCTGAAGAATAATTGCAACTACAAGTCCAAATACTGTTGTCAATAGAGCAACTTTAATACCTCCAGCTACAAGTGAAGGCTGCATATCTCCAGCTGCTTCAATTTTATCAAAGGCTTGAATCATCCCGATTACAGTACCCATAAACCCAAGCATTGGAGCAAGAGCAATAAATAATGAAATCCATGATACGTTTTTCTCTAACTGTCCCATTTGAACTCCTCCATAAGCTACTACAGCTTTTTCAGCGCTTTCAACACCTTCATCAACTCGGTCAAGACCCTGATAGAAAATAGATGCTACAGGTCCCTTTGTGTTTCTACAAAGATCTTTAGCTTCTTCTACTCCACCACTTGCTAGAGCTTGTTCAACTCCTTGAGTTAATTTTTGAGTGTTTGTTGTTGCTAGATTTAAGAAGATAATTCTTTCAATAGAAATTGCAAGACCTAAAATCAAACAAATCAAAACGATTCCCATAAAACCTGGACCCCCTTCAATAAAACGAGTTTTTAGTTCTTGTGTAAAAGATACTGATTCTTCAGAAGCTTGGTCTTCTTCCTCTTGTGCGATTGACGATACTACTGGGTTTTCAGCAGTAACAAGATTAATTGTATTTGCATTTGCGGAAAAACCGGTCATTAAAATGCTGGCTACAAGGGCAACGAATAATTTTCTCATTGGATAAATTTTTGTTCTTGTTAATTAAAGGTTTAAAGATAAAAAAAAATACTTATAAGGGAACTTCAATGAAAGCAAAAATCTATACTAAAGATAGTTGTACATTTTGTGTACAGGCTAAAACGTTAATGAACATCCGAGGAATCGACTTCGAAGAATTTCACATGCAGAAGAATCCAAAAAATAGAGACGAACTAATGGAAAAATGTGAAGCAATTAACGTTATACCAAGAACTGTCCCACAGATTTGGATTGATGATGAATATGTTGGTGGATTCCAGGAGTTGGGAATATGGTAGGATTAACTATGGAGTGGATTTTATTTTATATTATTATCTAACCAAACAAAAAAAATGATGAACCTTTCGATGGGATTGTTTATTCTGTTTTTGTAGGAATGGGTTTTGCAACCGCCGAAAACTTCACCTTTGTAATCTTCATCTTCTTCTCTTGCTCTTTTAAGAATGGTTTCTGCAATACCCGCTCAATTTGTTTTTTCGATAAATCTTATTATTTAGGAAAAGCTAAATCTTCAGACAAATCACAGCTCCATATATCTTTTTGTCTTTATTAATTCCCGTGATTTTCCAAGCACTTTACGATTACTTTTTGTTTCTAGATTTTATTTTAGGGATTTGGCTTGGCGGAATAGGTACACTTCTACTTGCATTGTACATATCTAAAAACTCTATTGTAAGTCATCTAAAAGCTTCTCCTTTCAATAAGAATAAAAACTAATGTTATAATAATTAAAATAGAATTCTTTAAAAGTTAGATGCAATCTAACTCATGTCGACTATAGCTATACCTTCTTCAATTAGACTGGTATATTCCTTTTTTTTTGATTGTTCGATTAAATAGTCTAGCACTTTAGATTTAAAGACTGTTTCATGATTAGCAACGAGCTCATAGAGCTCCAAACAGAGAAGCCAATCATCAGGGTATTCTAGGGTAACTAAATCAAAAATAGATTGTGCTTGCTTCAAATCAAATTTTATATTTTCTCGAATATCCCGAACGTTTTGGTATAATTCATAAAGCTTTTGATCTTTTAATGAATATGCTATTTTTGTGTTTTCTAATGGTTTCACAGAATCTTCTAAATCAAAACACTCTGGGTCTGCAACTCCAGCAAAAGCAGAAACAACATGCTCCCCTACAACCATGTCATAAGTACCCCATTCGGGTAAAAATAATTTTTGATTCTTATAGGTTACTGTACAATTTTTAAAAGATATTAAAATAACCTTTCCCTGGAGATTCCTTTTACCAGTTATTATTTCTCCTACAACATTAACTCCACTTTCAAAATATAAAGAAACCGTTTGACCTTCGATAATACCAAAATGTTCCAAGTCTTTGGGAGTCATCTCTTCTATAGCAAGCTTAACTCCCCTTAATTTTCCAACTGGTGAGCCAAAACCTTCTGGGTGTTTGATTTTTCCATGACCCAAGAGTTCTTTATTTCTAAAAGACAATGCCGTAGGTCCTTTAGTTTTAAAGTATATAGGATTTTCATTTTCCCCTTCTATTAGGATGTCAAAAATTGCAGAAACTTGAATTCCTGTTGATAATTTGATTGTTCCTAGTCCTTGAGAGTCTATAAGTTTTTTAATTCCATAAACTCCTCCTTTTCTTAAGGCCATCTCATCAGCAAACTTCTCTAACACCTTACTCAAATGCGTAAAGTTAGGGGTTACAAATAATTGCTCTTGTGGTTTTGTAATGTCGAAACTCACATCAGCAGCAGAAAGAGAATAAGGCGTTTTAAGGACCTTATCGCTCATGCACCACTTGCTCTCCCCAATTGAAGACAATAGGCCTGCTCCATAAATTTTGGGATCTTTTAAGGAGCCTATTAACCCATACTCAACAGTCCACCAGTGTAAATTTCTCAAACGAGACATCTCACTAGGAGGTCCCATTTGATCATTACAAAGCTGGACTTTTTGTTCTGCCTGTTTTATTTTTTTTTCAGTACTGTTGGGGTTTTCTTTTAAAATAGAAAGATGTCTGATGGCATCAAAGAGTTCTTGATCTTTAATCGAAGAAATAGCCTTAGCGCCTAATTCGCCAAATCTTCTTAGATATTCTGCATATTCTGGATTTGAAATTATAGGTGCATGACCTGAGGCTTCGTGAATAATGTCTGGTGCAGGAGTATATAAAATATGCTGAATTGTTCTAATGTCTAAGGTAATAACCAGAACATTATAGGATTGAAATTCCATAAAAGCATTTGGCGGAATAAAACCATCAACCGCTACTGCTGCCCAGCCAATATCCTTTAATATACGATTCATCCCCTGCATGCGCGGAATTTCATCCACTGAAATTCCAGCTTTAGCCAAACCTTCTATATATGAAGGATGTGCAAACTGTGATAAAAAATGAACACTCTTACGCATAACATACCTCCATACCGCTTGATTTTGTGCGGTATAGTGGTCGTAATTTTGAAGGACAACCCATTGCCTTAAATGCTTGGGTAAGCGCTTAATTATTGTATTCGAATTAAAATCAATCCCTTCCATTGAAATGTAATATTACTGAATTAAAAAAAGACAACATAAGGCCTCTTCAAACTGTTCTTTTTTTATAAGATCTTTAATTTTATGATGCAGAAGGTTTATTTTTTCTTCCAACTCTTTTTGCTCAAATATAATTTCAATTTCAGGGTTTGCTCGGCATATTTCTAAACTTTCTTGAGAAGGAACTTGAGCCATAGAAGCTAATTTTCCCAGTATATTTCCTGTTAAAACATCACTTCCTAGTGCATGTTTTGGCAATTGATCAAATCCGATTCCAATAGGAGTTTCTGGATTTTTTATTTCAAATCTAGATTCAGAACGAGTGGAACAATAATATGAGCCTCCCATGCGGCCAATTAAATCTAACTTTTCTAAATCCACTAAATTATCGGGGCAATAACAACTATCGTTGATGTGTAGCCTCACGATTTTTGAAATTACAAGATTTCCAGAACCAGCTTCATTGCCTAAAGACAAAACCTGATCAACAATACATTCAAAAGATACAGGTGCTTCACCAACATAAGGAGGGGCTACAACATTACTTTTTATTGGAGTTAGGCCAGCTTTTTCAAATTCATTGACTTCTTTAGGAAAGCGATTACTTGCTAAAGCAATCTGCTGACCCATGGCGTAGTTTACAATACTTATGGAAACTTGTGGAACCTGAAGTACATTTTCGTAGGTGTGCTTGGTGGTATTGTCTCTACTTCTTCTAGATGGAGAGAATATTAATATCGGAGGATTAAAACTGAAAATATTGAAAAAGCTAAATGGGCTAAGGTTTACTTTTCCACTATTATCAATACTTGAAACTAAGGCAATGGGGCGCGGGGATACTGCTGAAATCAATAATTGATTTAACATTTGTCCCTCTATTTCATCTACGTTGAATGTATGTGTTTTCATATTATAATGCAGGTAAAATTTGTGTGCTTACGCTTCCAAAACCAACCCTAAGGCCTCCTTTAATACAGTAAGCTCGCATCCGAATGGTGTCATAATCCTCAATGAAAGACCTTATATGCCCTGATGCCAATTCATGTGGTGTTTTTCCTGCTTTACTTATTTCCAATAAGGAACCATAGGATTCTTGAGTTGAACCGCTAATTGTTCCGGAAGCAAAAAGATCTCCAACATTAAGGTTGCAGCCATTACTCGTATGATGAGCTATTTGTTGTGCCATATTCCAGTACATAAATTTGAAATTGGAATTACAAATTGTAGACTCAACCGAATCTTGAGGTTGTATACTTACTTCCAAAGCAATATCATAATTTCTAAGACCTACGGCTTTTAGGTGCGGCAATACAGCAGTATCCTGATTTGGGCCGGATGTCCTAAAAGGCTCCAATGCCTCCATTGTAACCACCCATGGGGAAACTGATGAAGCAAAGTTTTTACCTAAAAAAGGACCTAATGGAACATATTCCCATTGTTGTATATCACGAGCTGACCAGTCATTAAAAATAACCTTTCCGAAAATATAATTTTCGGCTTCCTCCGAAGATACACTATGTCCTAATTCGGTTTGAGAACCAATAATATATCCCATCTCTAATTCAAAATCCAAACGTTTTGAAGGTCCGAAAATAGGCGCATCCATTGTTGGAGCTTTCGTTTGCCCTTTAGGTCGATGAATGGGAATTTCAGTTCCTATAATAGAAGATGCTCTACCATGATATGCAACGGGCATGTGTTTCCAATTTGGCAATAAGGCATTCTCTGGATCTCGGAATAAACTCCCCACATTGGTTGCATGTTCAATACTAGAATAAAAATCAGTATAGTCTCCTACCTGAACCGGGATATGCATCTGAACATCGTTTAAAGCTTCGAAAAACTTGGGGTGGTTAATTTTAGAATCAGGGTCACACAGCTCTTCTTGAATTTTAATTCTCAACTTAGAAGTAATTTTTTTTCCTAAAGAAATAAAATTATTTAAGTAAGAGTTTCTGAAAACAGAAACTATAAAAGCTTTTTCATCCATAAAACAATCAAAAATTCCAGATTGATATGCAGCTTCTAAATCCAAAACTTGAGACCCTATAGCTATCCCAACACGCTTGGATTTCGTAGGTGTCGAAAAAATTCCAAAAGGAATGTTGTAAATAGAAAAATCTGAGTCTTTTGCAACCTCAATCCAACAGTTTTTTGGTTCTATCATGGGTTTTATTTTTTTAACCAAGATTGATAATAGTTTTCATCTGCAATTTCCAATGCAGCTTTTGTGACTTGAAGGGGTTTAAAGGTATCGATCATAACAGCTAATTCGTTGGTGCTTTTCTTACCGATACTTGCTTCTACCGCTCCGGGGTGTGGACCATGAGGAATACCAGCAGGATGCAAGGATATTTGTCCAGGCTCTACTCCTTTTCTACTCATGAAATTTCCATCGGCATAATACAGTACTTCATCGCTATCTATATTACTGTGATTGTATGGTGCAGGAATTGCATCTGGATGATAGTCGTACATTCTAGGAACAAAACTGCAAATGACAAAACCATTCGATTCAAAGGTTTGGTGTGCTGGTGGAGGTTGGTGAATTCTTCCTGTTATCGGTTCAAAATCGTGAATTGAAAATGCCCAAGGATAATAGAACCCATCATACCCAACTACATTAAAAGGGTGATGTTCATATACCATCTCGATTATTTCGTTTTTCTTTTTTACTTTCAATAAAAACTCACATCGATCTCCATGGGTTTCCAAAATATCAGGCAAGCGGATATCACGTTCACAAAAAGGAGCGTGTTCCATTAATTGTCCAAACTTATTAAGGTAACGCTTGGGGATATATACGGGACTGGAAGATTCTGTAATCAGCAAACGATTTTCTTCTGTATCAAACTCCATTTGATAGATAGTGCCTCTAGGAATTATTAAATAATCGCCTTGTTTGAATTTAAGGTTACCTAAAAAAGATCTTAAAACACCGGACCCTTTATGAACAAAGATTACTTCATCAGCATCTGTGTTCTTGTAAAAATATGTTTTCATTGACTCCTTTGGAGCAGCCAAAGCTATTGAACAATCGGAATTGGTTAATACGATAGTTCTGCTATCCAAAAAATCTTTCTTCGGCTTAACTTTAAACCCAAATAATTTATATGATTGTATGTTATTTGATTTGGCAATCTCGGGAGCAATACTATATTGGTTCAATATTTTTTTAACAGTTGTAGGTGGATCTACATGATATGCGTTTGAATACATACCGCTAAAACCTATTGTTCCTAGATGTTGTTCCGAATATAAACTACCGTCCGTTTTCTTGAACTGTGTATGTCGCTTTGGGGGTATTTTTCCTAAAGAATGATAATGTGGCATAATTCTTAGTTTTTTATACTAAAGTTCCTCTTAACTCTTGTTCTTTCTCTATCGACTCAAAGAGGGCTTTAAAATTACCTTTCCCAAAAGAAGTCGCACCCTTTCTTTGAATGATTTCAAAAAACATAGTGGGTCGGGGTTGCATAGGTTTGGTGAATAATTGCAACAGGTAACCCTCGTCGTCTCGATCCACTAATATTCCAAGCTCTTTAAGTCTAGGTATTGACTCATCAATATCCCCTACCCGATCTTTTAGTGAATCATAATAGCTGTCTGGAACTTTAAGAAATTCAATTCCTCTCGTTTTTAATTGATGAATGGTTTCGACAATATCATCGGTAGCTAAAGCAACATGTTGAATGCCCTCGCCTTCATAAAAATCTAAATATTCTTCTACCTGAGATTTTTTCTTACCCTTTGCAGGCTCATTGATTGGGAATTTAACTCTACCATTTCCATTACTCATTACTTTACTCATCAAGGCAGTAAACTCTGTAGAAATATCTTTATCATCAAAAGAAAGAATTTGAGAGAAGCCTAAAACATTGGCATAGAAATTCACCCATTGATCCATTTTACCCCAACCTACATTTCCAACCATGTGGTCAATATACTTTAGCCCAATCGGTTCTGGGTTAAATTCAGGTGTAACCCACGGCATAAAACCGGGCAAAAAGGTTCCAGAATAATTTTTTCTCTCTACAAACATGTGAACTGTTTCACCAAATGTCCGAATCCCTGAAAGCACAACAGATCCATGCGCATCTTCCTCGGTTTTTGGTTCCATATAGGAAACTGCTCCTTTTTCAATTGTTTTATGATAAGCTTCAGTAGCATCGTCAACCCAAAAGGCAACCGTCTTGACTCCGTCGCCATGTTTCTGAACATGATCACCTATGAGTGATTCACTTTGAAGTGACGAGGTTAATACTATGCGTATTTTATCTTGAACCACTACGTAACTCTCCCGATCCTTCATTCCTGTCTCTAAACCAGCAAAAGCTAGCGATTGGAATCCAAATGCTGTTTTATAAAAATAAGCTGCTTGTCTAGCATTACTTACGTAAATCTCGACGTAGTCCGTTCCTAATAAGGGTAGAAAGTCAACTTTTTGTTCTTGGTTTGATTTTATCATTATATGAATTATTGTTGCATCAACAACAATATTAAGAATTATATTCCACATCTCAATAAATCAAACACTATCTTTGTTAACAATGTTTAAGTAATGGATAAAACGCAAGGCTACGGGTATCAAATCGATATAACCTTAAAACAGGTTCAAGAAGCTTACCTTCTTGCCTTTAAAAAAAACAAAATTAACCTAACCGTGGAGCAATGGGCAATTGTATACTACATTCACGATTTGGGGGAAGAAGCTTATCAGTCTAAAATTGCACAACTAAACTTTAGGAATCGTGCAACCACGTCTAGGGTAATTAAGGGGTTGATGGAGAAAAATTATGTTGAACGTTTTAAATTGAGTGGGAATAAAAAAGAGTACTTTTTGCGATTGACCAAATCAGGATTGAACCTGTTAGAGCATGTGTTACCAATTGTAGTAGGACTACGTAAAACTGGAGTCCAACACATATCTAAAAAAGATTTTAGCGTTTTTCTAAATGTATTGGATCAGATCGCCACTAATTATTCTACCAATAAAAAATCAGACTAGCTTTTTGATACTCAGCTTGAAGATGTTGTCAAAAATTTCAAAAATATTCTTTGCTTCTTTTTTTCTAACAGAAACATGAAACTTGCAATTTAATTCTAATTTTTGGTGTGTAATTTTTAAGTTATTTTCTTTTACAACCCGCATGACTTTGTTCATCAAGTCATATTCAAAGTATAACGCATAAACCACGTCAATTGTTTTTTCAATAATTATTGATGCCTCTAAAGTAATTTGAGCCGAATTTTTATATGCCTGAATCAATCCACCAACTCCTAATTTTGTTCCTCCAAAATAACGCACAGAAACTATTAATATATTGGTAACATCAAACGCCTGAATTTGACCATAAATTGGCATTCCTGCCGAATTGTTTGGTTCTCCATCATCATTTGCTCTAAAACGGACAGTTTCTGTTCCAAGCTGCCAAGCATAACAAAAATGACGCGCTGTATGGTGTTTTTTCTTTAAGTTATCTATTGCAAGCTTAACATCACTTTCATTTAAAACCGGAAAAGCGTATCCATAAAACTTACTGTTTTTATATTTAATCAGGGTTTCTTTTGATGTTTCTTCTATGGTTTTATATGAATCTTTCAATAATTAAAATTTATGTGAATTATGTAATTACTATTATAAAGATAATTGAAAGTATTTCACTAAAACTTATTGATAATTAGTTTATTTTCATAGGTAATTTTTTAAAAATAAATCAAATACCTAAATCGAAAATAAAAGGATTGATTTCATTGAACAATATTTATAGTTTTGAAATAATTGATGAATTATTATAAGTTTTTAGTTTGTTTTTTAAACAAAAAATAGATAAATTTGACCAGTAAAAAAAGCTTATTTATATTTAGTCTAAATAAATTTTGGAATTTAAATCCGGTTTATTATATTTGCGTAAATTAATATTAATTTAGACTAATTATAAATAATGAAAGATGAAAAAAATGACATTATTACTAAGTATTATACTTTTAGTAAATTGTACTAAAACTGAAATTGAATACAGAGATGTAGAGGTTCCGGTAGAAACAATAATAGAAAAGATAGTAACACAGACTGTTACTCAAACGGTTAATGTGGTTACACCCCCGGAAGAATACTCTTTTACACGAAATGGCGTTTCAACTGTTTACTATACAGGACAATCAGCACGATTAAAAATGGCTACGGCACTTAAAAGTGCTATGAATGATAAAGCATCAACTAAAACTAACGTTGACAATATGTTCAATAATGGAACTGGATTTAGTGACGAATCTCTAAATTCTTCTGGAAAAAAAATAGGTAACAAAGTAGGAACTTCAGGATCAGCCACTGTAAAACCGCTTTTTGATGAATGGATAACAGAATTTACTACAATTGTAGCTCCGGCCGTTAATAATAGTATTACTGCAACCCGAACTATTGCAGGTTCTTATACCGAAGCTGATGGATCTAGAACGGTTAAAGTTAATGCTAAAGGTTTTGAATTAAATCAGATTTTATCAAAAGGATTAATAGGTGCCTTGCAAGTTGATCAAATTATTAATACATATCTTTCTTTCACTAAACTAGATGGTGCAAAACAAGATAACGATGATGATATATATCATTATCCAACTGATGGATCAGCAGTACCCTATATAACCAAAATGGAACACTATTGGGATGAAGGATTTGGTTATTTACAAGGACTAGATAATCAATATGCTCCAGGACTAGGAGACGCTTCAATAGGACGCGATGGTGCTAATTTAAATTATTACCTTAATAAGATTAACGGTCAAGAGAAAGAAGTCGGAATCACTAAACGTATTTATGATGCATTTTCAGCTGGAAGAGCAGCTATAGTTGCAAAGGATTATGAAGAACGTGATCGGCAAGCTAATATTATTGGAGTAGAACTTTCTAAGGTAATTGGCTATAAATCTCAATACTATCTGAGATCAGCTGCTGGAAAAATTGAAAAAGGAGAATGGGCAGATGCACTGCACGCAATTGCTGAAGCTTATGGATTTATATTAGGATTACAATATACTAAAGCAGCTGATGGGCAGCCTTACCTCACCCATGCAGAGGTAAATGAGCACCTAAGTAGTCTTTCTGCAGGCGATGGTGGATTCTGGGATAGAACTCCTACAGAACTGACGACTATGGCAGATCAATTGCAGCAATCAACTGGTTTGAGTGAATAATTAAAAAAATAACACCCTTGAAATGGCAAGTTAATCCTTGCCATTTTTAGGTTAATAAATGTGAAAATAATATGAAAAATTTGATTAGTATAAAAGTTATATTACTTTCACTAATCTTGCTCAATTGCACAAGTGATTCAGACACTAACGATGTAATTGAAGAAACAGGATTAAATATTGAGGAACAACAAACTGAATTCGATCGCTTAAGTATGTTGACCTTTTGGGCAGATAACATCATAATACCATCGATAAATAGTTTTTATGTTGAATTAAACTCTTTAAATGAATATGCATCGAGTTTTACATCTAATCCAAATCCGAGTACCTTAACTCAATTACGTGATCAATGGCTAACAACCTATAAAAAATGGCAACATATAGAGATGTTCGACATAGGAGTTGCTGAGGAGATCTATTTTAAAAATCGGATGAATATCTTTCCGGCCAATGTGGAGAAAATAGAGAATAACATTAGTAACTTTGATTTTAATTTAGATGATTCGGTCAACTTTGCTTCTCAAGGATTTACCGCATTTGATTATTTATTATTTGGGATTGCTCAGGATGATGATGAGATTATCGCTAAATATTCTGATTCTAGCCAAAACTACGACTCTTACATGTTAGCAATAACCTCAAAAATGATTGAGCTAACAATTTCAGTGAAATCAAATTGGGAAGGAAGCTATCGTGATAGCTTTGTTGAGTCTACGGAAAATACTGCCACTTCTAGTATCAATATTATGCTTAATGATTTTGTCTTTTACTTTGAAAAAGGTTATCGCGCTAATAAATTTGGAATTCCAGCAGGAGTTTTTTCGGGGGGACCACTACCCGACCGAATAGAAGCCTATAATGGAGAAATATACTCGCAAATTCTTGCTCTCGAAGCAACAACTGCAATAGAAAATTTCTTTAACGGTATTGCTTATGGTGATCCAAACAAAACTGGTCTTAGTATAAAAAACTATTTAGACTTTATTGAATCTGATGTTTCAGATAAACTCAGTGCGCGAATAAACAATCAATTACAAGCTGGGAAAAATAAGATCAATGAACTGAATACGAATTTCAAAATCCAGATCAAAGAAAATAACCATGAAATGCTTCTAACCTATGATGCAATTCAAAGTACTGTTATTCTATTAAAAGTCGATATGCTCCAAAAGTTAAATGTTAGTGTTGATTATGCCGATGCGGACGGTGATTAATTTCTCCTTAATGCCATAAAAAAATGAAGAATTGTTAAAAAGTTATCTAACTAAATCTAAAGTTCATCCAGCACCACTAGCTGTTTTTAGGATAGTTTTTGGTTTACTGATGTTAGTAGCATTAATACGTTTTTGGACAAATGGTTGGATTTACTCACTTTATATTGAGCCAGATTTTCACTTCAAATATTATGGTTTTTCATGGGTAAAAGGTCTAGGAAATTACACGTATTTACTATATTCTTCTTGTATAATAGCTGTAGTTGGGATTATTTTAGGTTATCGCTATAGATTATCTATTATACTATTTTTCTTACTCATCACATATTCAGAGCTCATCGATAAAACTACCTACTTAAATCATTATTATTTTACAAGCTGCATTGCATTTTTACTTTGTTTTTTACCGGCTGCTCATTATTTTTCGATAGATGCCATACAAAAGGAAAAATCAATTGATGCCATTCCGTCTTGGATGGTTGATGGGATCAAATTATTTTTGTGTATTGTGTATTTTTACGCAGGTCTCGCAAAAATTAATTCAGATTGGCTGCTAGAGGCACAACCACTTTCACTTTGGCTAACTTCTAAATATGATATTCCATTAATCGGTGAAATTTTAAAATATAGATGGGTTCACTATGCAGCTAGTTGGTCAGGTATGCTTTATGATGTTTTTATTCCATTTTTTCTTCTTTACCCAAAAACACGAAGTATTGCTTTTGTTTTCGTGATATTATTTCACATAATGACTAAAATTTTTTTTCCTTCAATAGGAATGTTTCCCTACATAATGATTTTTGGAGCAACAATATTTTTAGATGTTCAATGGCATAAAAACCAATTAGAATTTCTTAGAAAATTTGCAGCTAAATTCAGTCAAAAATTTAACTTTTTAAAACTTAAATTGACAACATCAAAAGCAAATGTTTCATTTAAGCCTAAGCAATATATTCTTCCTCTATTTATTAGTTTCTTTATTATTCAGATTTTTTTACCCTTCAGATATTTAACTTACCCGGGAGAGTTATTTTGGAACGAACAAGGTTATCGTTTTTCATGGCGGGTTATGCTCATGGAAAAAAAAGGATATACAACTTTTAAAATAAAAGATAGTATTAACCAAAAAACTTTTTATGTAGATAATGCTGATTTTTTGACACCGTTCCAAGAACGACAAATGAGTTTTCAACCTGACTTTATTCTCGAATATGCTCACTATCTAGCAAATCATTTTGAAAAGCAAGGTCACCAAAACATTCAAGTCTTTGCAGACAGTTTTGTTGCATTAAATGGACGTCCCAGCGAACGTTTTATTGACCCTAGCACTGACCTTAATCAAGAAATAGAATCGTTTAAACACAAAAAATGGGTTCTCCCTTTAAAAGATGAAATACACGGTTTATAGTTTCTTTTTTTTTACAATTAGTACAATTGGTTTTGCACAATATCGCCTTGAATGCAGTATTAACCTTGAGGGTGAAAATAACTTGAAGTCTTCCATAAAAATTTATGACAAAGCAATAGGGTTTGTTAATGAAGTATATGAAGGTGAAATTTTTATACTTGAAAATAGAGTTCAAAAAAATACTTATATATTCATCGCTGAAGGCTATTCCGTTGTTGAAAAAGAAATTGATCTTAGTGAGGTTAATAAATTTAATTTAGTTTTACCTAGGCAGGTAGAAGAATTAAACGAAGTTATTCTAAGTGCAAGAAAGAAAGAAGTATTTGCTTTAAAAAGAATGCGTGACTTTGAAAATACAGCGATCTATGCCGGTAAAAAAACAGAAGTAATTATAATCGAGCAATCAATGGCAAATTTGGCCGCTAATAATGCTCGACAAATTTTTAATCAGATTCCTGGACTAAATATTTATCAAAATGATGATGCTGGATTACAGTTACATATAGGTGGTAGAGGATTAGATCCAAATAGAACATCAAACTTCAATACTCGTCAAAACGGATACGACATCAGCGCAGATGTCCTAGGTTATCCTGAAAGTTATTATACCCCACCCGCGGAAGCAATTGAGGAGATTCAAATTATTCGTGGGGCTGCATCTTTACAATATGGTACTCAATTTGGAGGCTTAGTAAATTTCAAACTTAAAGATGCATCTACCTATCGGCCTATAACAGGTGTTATAAGGAATACAATAGGAACTAATAGTCTATATACAAATTTCACTCAATTAAGTGGGCGTTTAGGTAAATGGCGATATATAGGACATGTAAATATTAAAAAAGGAAATGGATTTAGACCCAATTCAGAATTTAATTCATCTAATGTATTTGCCAAAATAAGCTATGACTTTTCTGAAAACACTATATTAAGTGCTGAAGTCACTTATCTAGACTATTTAGCTCAACAAGCGGGCGGGCTAACCGATGATCTTTTTAATGAAAACCCTTATCAAAGTAATCGTGAGCGAAATTGGTTTGGACTCTATTGGTTTCTTTATAATATTAAATTTGAACATGCACTTTCAGATAATTCGAATATAAGTGTCAATTTCTTTGGTTTAAATGCACAACGAAATGCTATTGGATTTAGATCAAATCGTGTTAGTCAGATTGATCCATATGAAGAACGTGATCTTATCAAAGGAGACTTTAACAACTTCGGCATAGAAGCTAGATGGCTAAAAAAATATATCCTTGGAAATAAAAAAGCTGTGTTCCTTTTGGGCGGAAAGTACTACAGTGCTAAAAACACCTCTGCCCAAGGACCTGGTTCAGCATCAAATGAAGCTGATTTTTCTTTTTATAATGAAGAATATCCTAGTTATAGTAAGCAATCAAACTATACCTATCCCAATGAAAATATATCCATATTTTCAGAAAATATTTTTTATATAAATAAAAGGATGTCAGTTACACCTGGATTACGATATGAAAATATATTAACAGCAACAGAAGGTAATTATCAAAGAATTAATTCAGATGCGGCAGGTAATGTTATTTTAAATGAAACCTTAAACTCAATAGAATCTCGTCGAAGATCATTCGTTCTTTTAGGACTTGGATTGAGTTATAAAGCTTCGCAGCCTCTTGAGTATTATTCGAATATTTCACAAAATTATCGTTCAGTAACCTTTGCAGATATTAGCATAATAAATCCAGCCTTTTCGATTAACCCCAATATTACCGACGAGAAAGGTTATACAATTGATTTGGGTATACGCGGAAAAATAAAAAAAATGATGTCATTTGATCTTAATTTTTTTCACCTATCGTATCAAAACAGAATTGGATTTATTCAAAAAGCCTTCAAGGATGGTAGTGTAAAAAGTGAAAGAGGAAATGTAGGAGATGCAAATTTGAGTGGTTTAGAATCTTTAATTGACCTTAATATTGGTGAATTATTCAAGATGAATCTCAAAAAATATTCTCTAAATAGCTTTATTAATTATTCATTCATTGAAACTAAGTATTCTAATTCTGATATTCAAGGAATTAAAGGTAAAAAGGTTGAGTTTGTCCCTAAAGACAACTTAAAATTTGGCTTAAGATATGGATATAAAAACTTAACCTTAAACATGCAATTCAGCTATGTCTCAGAACAATTTACAGATTCCTCAAATGCAGTCGAAGGAAATCTGAGCGGAGTAATTGGAGTAATTCCTGCATATAAACTAGTTGACTTATCAGGAGCATTTAAGCTTAATAAATTTAAGCTAGAATTTGGTGTTAATAATACTTTAAACGAAGCTTATTTTACTCGTAGAGCTACTGGATATCCTGGTCCTGGGATTATCCCCTCTCCTGGAAGAAACTTTTATTTAAGTACACAATATAAATTTTAATCACCTCATGTTAAACAAAAAGTGATTCTTAATAAAAAGTAATTGGATTTTTTTACAGTATATTGATCTAGAATATATTAATCAAATTCAAGCTCTTTGAAGTGTTTCTTTTTAAAGAAGTACTTGAAACATTGAAAAAGATTTCATGTAATTTTTAAGAATACTCATTTTACATTAAATGATTTAGAATTGTATATAAAAATAATGGTATTTTTGATAGGAAGAACACTTAATTTACTATAAAATAAAAACAGAATTATATCAATTCCGCTTTATTCTAACTTAATACTAAATCACCAATCAATTTTTGCTTAATGAAAACATTTTTTAGTTTTTTATTGCTATATTTTCTTTTATTAAACTCTTCTGTGGAAGAATATGTAGAGGTCAAATGTATGCTAGAGATTGTGAATTATAGAGGAGAAGGAGCTTATATTGCCATTTCAGTAATTGACAAATCGGAAAAATATATAAAAACAGTTTATGTGTTTGGAGATGATAAAAGTTGGTTTTCTGAGATGAAATCATTTTGGAGAAACCTTAGAGAAAATAATCTGTTTTTAGATAAAGACTTTTACCCATTAGTAGATGCTATTTCTGGACCAACCATTTCGGGAAGCGAAAGAAGATTGTTTCAATTTAAGATCCCAAAAAATCTTTTTAATAGCAATTACAATCTTCGGATTGAAACTGCTGTAGAAGACAAGGGATACTATGTTAATGATATCAACATTAATTTGAATCCTGAAAACTTAAAAAAAATCTATCAAGGAGAAGGTTTTATTAATAAAATACAATTTAGCGCTGTAGATAAATGATTTCAAGAATATGGCGTAACACCCATTTTTTACTGGCCATAAGCATTTCTCTATTTTTGATTATAGCATCAATTAGTGGAGTAATTCTGGGAATAGAAGCTCTGATTGATCAAACAAAGCCTCAGGCCATTTATTCTCTAGAAAGTCAGTCCTTAAAAGCAACTATGGAAGCTCTTGAAGATCAGTTTGAAGATGTGTATGAAATAGTTGTCACAGAAAAAAAGTTTGTTGTCGTGCAAGGAATTACATCTAATGGTTTCGAGACCTTTTATGTGGATCCAAGAACAGGCATAAAAATTAAAAACGTTTCGCCCAGTAATCCCTTTTTTAATCATGTGCGAAGTCTGCATCGTTCTTTATTTTTGAAAAAAACAGGAAGAATACTTGTAGGGATAGTTGCTTTTTTATTATTTCTTTTAAGTATAACTGGAGTGATTTTATTAGTCAAAAGACTAGGAGGTGTAATGCATTTTTTCCTTCCTCTAAAAGAAAATAATAAATATCGGAAAGTTCATATAACTCTTGGTAAATGGTTCTTTATTCCTCTACTAATCATAGGAATTAGTGGAGCTTATCTAGTGATCGAAAGATTTGATGGTTTTAGTAAAAAGGAATCTAATATAAAAAAATATGAAGCCGGCGAAAAAAAACTCAATTTAAACACACTTTATCTTAGCGACATTAAGCGAGTCTCTTATCCTTTTTCCAACTTAAAAAATGACACCTATACAATCGAATTAAAGAAACGAAAAGTAAGTATACGACAAGGAGATTTAAGTCTTGTAGATGAAGAGATCTTCCATGTTCATCAGATCTTAAAAAACTGGAGTTATTATATTCATACAGGAGAATCTAATGTTTTTATTGCATTTATCCTTACACTTTCATCTTTAGCTCTTATCTTTTTTGTGATCTCTGGATTAAAAATTTCCTCACAAACAAGTTGGAATTTATTAACTCCAAACAGCAACAATAACAAAGAAGCCCACATAATCATACTCTATGGTTCAGAAACAGGCAATTCCTTTGAGTTCGCAAAAAAACTAACAAAAGCTTTAAGGCGAGAAAAACATTCTGTTGGACTAACAAGTCTTAATAATTATTGTGTTTTTCCAAAAGCAAAAAAACTTCTTGTCCTCACATCCACTTATGGTGATGGAGAAGCTCCTTTCAATGCAAATGATTTTGAAAGACTCTTTGCTGATTTAGTCCAACCATATCCCATTGATTATTCTATTCTAGGCTTTGGATCCAAGAGCTACCCAAAATACTGTCAGTTTGCAATTACCCTAGAAACACTTTTTAAGAAAAACTTGAATTTTAATGAGTTAACTCCACTTTTTAAAATAAATAATCAATCTGAAACTGATTATCTAATTTGGGAAAAAACAATTATTAATAAATTGAAGACATCGTAGAGCCTTAGTTCAAGTAATAACGAAATCCTATAAAAAAACGAGAGCCTTGATTTGATGCATACACATAGCTTGGGTCAAAAGTTAAAGCGTATGGATTTCCTGGACTTACTTGTGCGGCTCCGGATGTATCGAATTTAACTTCTCGATCAAAAGGATCGAATGCACGAGCAATACTATTATCTGCAGGAGTAAAGTTCAAAATGTTTTTAACCCCTCCATAAAGCTCATAACTATTATTCCATTCTTTAGTCAATTGTAAATTAATAATATTAAATGTGGGTGAAAATTGACTTCTAGGATCCAAATCACCTAAAAGAGGAAGTTTTAATGGGCCAGTTATGGTACCCGTAAAATCTAATGTAATATTTGATTTTTGAAATTCATATTTAATATTCCAGACACCTTGAAATTTCTCAGTTAAATAAGGTATTGTTTTCAAACCTTTTGAGTCAATATAAGAATCTATGTAAGTTGCTCCTAGGCTAATTCTTAAGCCATTTTGAAAAACAGAATTGAAATTTAAAGAAATACCCTGAGTGACTGATCTCCCACTTAGATTGTCAAAAATAATCAAATTAGGATCTGTGTCGTAATTAGGGAGTATTTTATTTGAAAAATCCGTTCTGAAAATACTGGCATCAAAATTCAAAATATGACCTTGTTTCAAATACATTTTATAAACATAATTTAGATTTATGTTCCATGACATTTCTGGCTCTAAATCATTTAAGAAGACAACATCCCTAGCTCCAGTTAAAGCAGCATGATCCTCTGTAAAAATTTGAGCTATTCTATAACCAGATCCAATGCTAATTCGAAGTATTGAAGAAAGATCCTGGTTGCTAATTTTGTAATTTAAACGAGGTGTAAAAATAGTTCCATGAATAGAATTGTAGTCATATCGAAACCCTAAAAGAAGTGAATTCTGTTCATTAAATTGAATTTCATCTTGAATAAAAACTCCTGGTAGTTGGGTAATCTCCTCTTTATTAATCCCTAAAAATTCATTAAATGTTGCAGTTGTATTGTCATCATAAAAAGTGAAACGATAAGCTGCTCCTATTACGAGATCATGTTTTTTGATTGTTCGATTCCAAATAAATTGCCCAAATGCAATACTCTGGTCTGCCTTAAAAAGAGTTGTCCCATAAACAGAATTTTGATTATGGTCATTAAAGCTAAACTGAAAAGAAATTTCATTATTAAATTTATAAGTTCCGAAAAGCTCGACTCTACTGGTATAAATACTTTCACCATAAACCAAATCACCACCTCTGAAAGTTGGATTCCAATTCATTTCTCCACCCCAACGATCCTCGTAAACAAATCGACTTGCGAACGAAAGTCGTTTTCCAATATTTAATTTATTAAAAACAGAAATACGATCCTGAAGCGATAGATCTGTAAACCCATCTGAATTATTATCTACTGGATTGGAGTATTTAAAATAATTAACTCCAAGAAGGCCATTTATTTTTTTAGAAAGCCTGTATTGATGACCCAAGTCTAGGTTCAAATCTCCCCAATTTGAAGTAAAAGAATCGAATGAAAACCTGGAAGCATTTTCTGGGATTTTAGTTATCAAGTTAATAACACCCCCTATTGCTTCTGAACCATATAAGGTAGAAGCGGGACCCTTAATAATTTCGATGCGCTCTATAAGAGATTGAGGAATCCCAGAAAGCCCATATACTGATGAAAGTCCACTGACAATTGGCAAACCATCGATGAGGATCATCGTGTAGCTCCCCTCCTGACCATTTATATGAATATCTCCTGTACTGCATACATTACAATTTAGCTGTGGTCGAACACCATTTATAATATCTAATGCTTCAAAAATAGAAGAAGTTGGATTAGCTTTAAAAAAACTTTCTGCATAAACCTCAACGGAAACAGGACTCTTAAGTCTAGAAATAGGTTTTAGAGTTCCTGAAATAACAACTTCGTCAAGCTTATCATCAGAAACTAACTCAATATTCCCAAGGTCATTACTAATTTTATTTATTTTTAGGTTAAAGGATTTATATCCAAGATATGAAATCGTTATCTTAGGATTCTTTATATTTGATAGGGTTAAAGAGAACGCTCCCGAAGCATCTGTAATTGTTCCAATATTAAAATCTTTAACAATAACAGAAGCTCCCTCAAGCGGAATTCCCTCAAAAAGAACAATTCCCTTCACGATTTGTTCTTGAGCGAAAATGAATTGAGTGAAACAGACTGCTAATAAAAGTCTAACTAACATAGTAAAGTTTTACACTGCAAAACTAATCAATTGTTGTGCACTACAAAACATAAAGATGAAAAAAACTATAGAAAAAGAAAATTACCTGAAGGCATTTTATAAGCTTGAAGAAAAAAACAATGAGATTTCAGTTACTGCTCTTAGCAAATATTTCAAAGTCAGCAAATCGACCGTTTCTAATATGATTAAAAAGTTAGTGAAAATGGGCTTTGTTGACACCGAACCTTATAAAGAAATTTTACTTACAGATGCTGGGAAGAAAAAAGCAGTTGAAATCATTTCAAAACATCGTTTAATTGAGTTATATCTTGTAAATAAAATGAATTTTGAATTAGATGAAGTACATGAAATTGCAGAAGAAATAGAACACATAGAAAATTCTGATTTTTTTAATCGGATGCGTGAAATTCTAGGAGATGCTAATCTTGATCCTCATGGATCGATTATTCCTAAAACTAAATATTAAAATAAATCATGTGAACTTTGTCAATATTAATCTTTTACCAATCAAATAAGCGTATATAAATTTTAAACTATAGGATTCCAAAAACAACCCAAAATGTTTTATTACATTACTAATTAATTGAAATAAAAGTCAACTAATAAGAAAAACTTGGTGAAATGAAAAAAACTATTCTTACATGTGTTTCTTTAATGCTCGTATATTCTTGTAGCATCAAAAAAGTAAATCCTCGAATTGCAATCGCTGGTCTTGCGATTGAGTCAAGTACCTTCTCTCCCGCTTTTACTAGTGAAGAAGATTTTAAAGCACGTATAGGAGAGGATGTTTTTTCATTTTATCCTTTTTTACAAAAAGATTCTATATTTAGAAATCGTGCCCAATGGATTCCTACACTCAAAGGTCATGCTCTTCCAGGAGGAATAGTAACAAGAGAAGCCTATGAATCCTTAGTGGGTAAAACACTAACCATGTTAGAAGAGAATTTACCTTATGATGGCTTATTTTTTGATATTCATGGTGCCATGAGTGTGGTTGGTCTTGATGATCCTGAAGGAGATTTTATAAAAAGAATTCGTGACGTTATTGGTTACGAAACGTTGATATCTACATCAATGGACTTGCATGGAAATGTGTCATATAACTTAGCGAAAGAAACTGACCTTATAACCTGCTACAGAATGGCACCTCATGAAGACGCGATAGAATCCAAAAAAAGAGCAGTCGAAAACTTACTTGAGAGACTAGAAAATGGCAAAGGAAAACCACTTTATAAGGCTAGAATTGAAGTCCCTATACTATTACCCGGAGAAAAAACAAGTACTAGAATAGAACCAGGAAAAAGTCTATACGCTAAAGTAGAACCAACTTCAAAAGTAGAGGGAGTTATTGACGCAGCAATATGGATAGGTTATGCATGGGCAGATGAGCCTAGGAATCACGGAGTAGTTGTTGTAACGGGAGATGATAAAGAAAACGTTAATAAATCTGCAGAATATCTGGCCAACAGCTTCTGGGAAGCAAGAGATCTATTTGAATTTGTTGCGCCCGTTGGAAGTTTAGATAAAAGTCTAGAACTTGCTATAAACAGCAATACAAAGCCCTATATAATAAGTGATATGGGAGATAATCCTACTGCTGGTGGAGCTGGAGATGTAACATGGACACTAAATGAGTTATTACTAAGAGATGAATTTAAAAACCCTGAAGGTCGCTCAGTAATCTACGCTTCGATACCAGGCCCAAATTTAATTGAAAATGCTGCAAACCTAGAGGTTGGTTCCTATGTTGAAGGTTTTGTTGGAGCTACAGTAGATGATCGATTCGCTGGCCCAATACATTTAAAAGGAATTATTCAATCCATCAAAACAGGGGATCAATATGCAGAAACAGAGATTGTTGTTAAAACGGGAAGCATTTCAGTAATTGTAACCAAGAAAAGAAAGCCCTATCACTATGAAAAAGATTTTATTGATTTGGATTTAAACCCACGTGAAACTGACATTATAATTGTAAAAATCGGATACTTAGTTCCCGAGCTATACAATATAAATAAGGGTTGGATTATGGCATTAACCCCGGGTGGAGTTGATCAAGATTTGAATAGACTAGTTTATAGAAGAATCCAAAGACCAATGTTCCCTCTAGATAAGTTCAATGTAAAACCTGATTTAAGCTCACAACTTGTTCCTGTATCTAAGTGATTTAAAACCTTAGCGGTCATTTAAATTGTTTATGAAAGAAAAAATGGAGTTGGGATAAGCTTTTATCAAAGTATAGTTTTTAAATTCAATCCCTTTTCATATCAAATGAAGAAAGCATTAACCATCCCAGATTTGTCAGAAGATTAAAAAAACTTGTTTTAAATCAAATCAACAATTACTTAAGTTCATCTAAATCCTATAAAATATTATATATAAATTAGGATATTCTTATTTGAACACAAACAAGAATGTTAAAAAAACAATAAACGGAATGAGTTAATTAATAACTTTTACTAGTTTTCTTATTTATCTTTAGGGTTATAAATAGTAAATATATTAACTTGTTATTTTAATATGTTTATATGAAAATTAATTCATTTTTAAATTACTCTGATTATCTAGATTCCATAGTAAACAAAATAATGTCACAAATAAGAGTGAATGAAAAAACTTTAATTGGAATTGCAACTGGCTTTAGTCCAACTAAAATATATTCTCTAATTGGAGAAAAGCTCAAAAATGAACCTGAATTAAGAGCCAAAATCTATATTTTTCAATTGGACGAATGGAAAGGGGTTTCTATTAATGAAAAAAATTCTTGTCATTATTACATTATTAATAATGTTATTGTTCCATGGAAACTAGATGTTAAAAATTGTTTTATGATAGATGGTCTAACTTTTGAAGATGAAAATCAATTAATTAAATATCAAAAATATCTAATTAAAAAATCTCTTGACATATGTATTTTGGGAATTGGTGAAAATGGGCATTTAGCTTTAAATGAACCTGGCACAAAAAAGAATCAATTATTTGGTATTCAAAAGTTATCATCTGCTAGTTTAAATCATGCAATGTTGGAAAAGTCTAAACAATTAATTACTCACGGAATAAGTATTGGAATAAAAGAAATAATGGATTCAAAAGAAGTTATTTTACTTATTTCAGGGGAAAATAAACAGCAGACCTATGAAAGTTTCATTAAAAAAAAAGATTATAATTCCTTTCCTGCATCAATACTTCATAATCATCAAAATTGTTCTACATTCATTGATCCTAATACCATTAATTTATCTTAATATGCAATTACATTATTTTGATTGGGTTGTCACTCTATTTTACCTTCTTGTTTCTTCTTTTTTAGTTTTATGGTGTACAAAAAAGACAGGTTCAAGTCATGAAAATTATTTTCTTAAAGGAAGATTTATGATCTATATTATTAAACATAAAGAGCTATTAATAAATTTAGCTTTTAAAAAGAATCGTATATTATGATAAAAATAGCCTACATCGGGGCGGGCAGTTTACAATTCGGACCTATTATCGTTCAAGACATTTTGATGAGCACAACACTGTGTCAAAATGGTTTGGAAATTCACTTGATGGATATTGAAATTAACCACTTAGATCATGTGGTCAAGCATGGTGAACATGTCAATGAGAAACTAAATCGCAAAGCTAAGATTATAGCTACAACGAATAGAGACGAAGCTATAAAAGAAGCTGATTTTGTAATTTGTGCCCTCGAAAAAGATCGCAATGTATACTGGTCACAAGATTTTCATATTCCCAAAAAATATGGATTTAAGCAAGTATACGGTGAGAATGGTGGAATAGGTTCGCTTTTTCACGCACTACGAAATATCAAAGTTATTATGGATTTGGCTAGGGCTATGGAAAAATTATGCCCTAATGCTATGCTTTTGAATTTTTCGAATCCAGAGCATAAAATTTGTGAAGCGTTAACTAGATTAACTTCAATTAAAACTGTTGGTTTATGTCATGGCGTTTTTATGGGCAGAGAACAATTGTCTGAATTATTAGCTGTTCCCTTAAACGATTTGCAGACCAAAGCCTGTGGCATCAATCACTTTACTTGGTTTCAAGAAATCAGACAAAGATCTACAGGAGAAGATCTGTATCCAAAATTGCGGGAGATCGAACAAAAAGGAGATTGGCTGGCCAAATGGCACGAAATGGCTTTAGGTAGAATTCTATTTAGACGTTTTGGCCAATGGCCTTCGCCTGCTTCCAATCACTATGGAGAGTATATTCGCTGGGCAGAAGAATTTGTGATTCCACAATTACAATTTTTCTATGACCCCTATGAAGGTCATCCATGGGAGAACAATCAAATTCCAGAAGGAGTGTATACCGTAGACCGTGTTGATTATCAAAGAGAATGGTCCAAAGATTGGAGTAAAAAGCTTTTACCTGTTGGTAGTACGGAAGAAATACAATTGGAAAATGATGACGGTAGTTTTAAGAGCTCTGGCGAGATAGCCACCCAAATTATGGAATCAGTGATAAGTAATGAAAAACAATGGCTTGAAGCTGTAAATGTACCTAACAAGGGGGCGATTCCCAACTTACCCGATGATTTAGTAGTAGAACTTCCGGCTTATTGTGATGCTTCAGGTATTCAACCGGTTGCCATGAAGCCAATTCCGGAGGGTATTGCTGCAACCATTCGCTTGCATGCGAGCATTCACCAATTGTTGGTCGAAGCCTATGATGAACAATCTAAAGACAAATTACTGCAGGCTATCTTGATAGAACCCACGGTAAACTCCTATCGAAACGCAGTAGATATGTGCCATGAAATGCTGACATTACAAAAAGAGGTACTTCCCCCGTTGAATTAAATGATACTTTCCGAAAACTTACAAAATAGTGTACCTACAGGGCTTGAATTCCTTGATTGGGTTGTTATTAGTTCCTATATGATGTTTTCGATGGGGATCGCCTTTTTTGTAGCGAAACATAAATCAAAAAACATTAATGATTTTTTTGTAGCAGGACGCAACTTGCCTTGGTGGCTTTTGGGCACATCGATTGCAGCAACCTGGTTTGCGACAGATGCTCCTTTGGCGGTTACTGCATTGGTTCGTAGCAAAGGTATTTATGGTAATTGGCTATGGTGGTATCTGGGTACGGGCATTTTGATGATGGTCTTTTTCTACGCTAAATATTGGCGAAGGGCTGAAATACTAACTGATGCTGAAATGATTGAGCTACGCTATAGTGGTAAATCGGCATCGGTGCTCAGAGGTTTTACTGCTGGATTCTTCGGAATTTTTAAAAACTGTATTTCTTTAGGATGGGTAATTCTCGCCATGCTTAAATTTTCGAATATTATGTTGGGTTGGAGTGCTGAACTCGCGCTTGGGATTACTTTGATATTTGCGCTCGTGCACACCTTGACATCAGGAATCAAGGGGGTAGTCATTTTAGATATGCTGCATTTTTCTGCAGGTACTATTAGTACCGTTATACTCGCAATTTTGGTTTTGGTTAAGGTGGGTGGACCCACAGAATTGGCAACTCAAATTGCGGCAAGAGCCGATGCACCAGCGGGAGTATTGGATATGTTTCCTGATCTATCGCATATTGGAATAACCGAAATGATATCCTTTGTTTGCCTTATTGGTGTTTTATGGCTGGGGCAGGCGCAAGGGGATGGTTATATTGTGCAACGCCTGTTTTCTGCGAAGAATGAAAAGCACGCGATCAAAGCGTCATTGTGGTTTGCAGTTGCTGGGGTGGTTATTCTTACTTGGCCATGGATTGTTGTCGGTTTAGGTTCTATTGTTATTTTACCAATTTCTGAAGCTTCGCCAGCATTAACGACTGATCCTGAATTGATATATCCAATGATGATTAATGCCGTGTTACCTGAAGGATTAAAAGGACTTTTGGTAGCAGCCTTCATGGCAGCTTTTATGAGTACTGTAGATACCCATTTATGTTGGGGCGGTTCATATATGGTTAATGATATTTACAAACGATTTATCAATACAAAAGCCAATGACAGTCACTACTTGTTTGTTTCTCGGCTAAGTATTGTAATCTTAATGTTGCTATCCGCCGTTGCTGCATGGCAAATGGATAGTATTGCGGAGGCATGGATTTACATCATAGAAATAGTTTCCGGTATCGCTGTCATTCTTATGTTACGTTGGTTTTGGTGGCGTATCAATGCATGGTCCGAAATTACAAGTATGATCTCGGCCTTGTTCTTAGCCAATGGTTTTTTATGGATTAAATGGATGCATGACTTTGGATTGGTCAATGATACGGTTCTAGCGCGGGTCAACGGATGGTACCAAGATGATGTTGCACTTATTCGCGCAACGGTTATTCTTATATTGTGTACCATCATTAGTCTTGTGGTTACCTTTGCCACCAAGCCTGTAGATAATGATAAACTGCTTTCCTTCTATAAAAAAGTGCGCCCCAAAGGTTGGTGGGGACCCATAGCAGCCCAAGTTCCTGAACTTGTTGACACGAGTAGTTCACGAAATTCTTGGCTTGGCTTTGTTTTTGGAATCATCTTTTTGAACAGTCTTTTATTTAGTGTGGGTCATATGGTGTTAGGTAGTTATACCATAGCATTGATATTGTTAGTCATAGGAGGAATAAGTGGTTGGTTGACACTAAAATTAGTAGAAGTAGCAAAAACACAAGAATATTTATGAATATAATTCAGAAATATATATTTTTCTGTTTAAAAGATATTTTTAACAATACGGTTAACTATAAAAATAAAACCCTTGATTATCAAGGGTTTATATTCATGTTTGCAGAGAGAAAGGGATTCGAACCCTCGATACGTTTGCACGTATACATGCTTTCCAGGCATGCGCCTTCGACCGCTCGGCCACCTCTCTAAAAATTTAATTTTAGGGGGTGAAATAACAAAAAAATTACCTTACCCAAAAATTTAAACCTACTAAATATCTTTTATTTAAAGATTGCTAACGCATTCTTAGATGTTATTGACGCTATTTCTGCAAAAGGCAGATTATATACTTCAGCAACTTTACTTGCAACCTCCTGTATATAAGAACTTTCATTTCTCTTTCCTCGAAAAGGCACAGGTGCCAAATAAGGAGCGTCTGTTTCTAATACAATTTCACTTAGAGGGATTTGATTTAAAAATTGATCTATTTTTCCATTCTTAAATGTAACAACCCCACCAATACCTAATTTTAAATTATAGGATAGAGCTTGTTTTGCTTGATCTAACGTTCCCGTAAAGCAATGAAAAATCCCTCTTAAATCTTTTGAATCATGCCCATCGAGCACTTCAAAAACCTCATCAAAGGCGTCACGACAATGAATTACAAAAGGAAGTTTGTGTTCTTTTGCCCACTGAATCTGAAGATCAAATGCTTCTTGCTGCTCTTTTAAAAATGTTTTGTCCCAATACAAATCAATCCCAATCTCGCCAAGGGCACAAAAAGAACGTTGTCTTAGTAATGAAGCCACATGATTCAATTCTTCTTTATAATTCTCTTTAACGTGTGTTGGATGAACACCTGTCATTAAATGCATACGGTTAGGATATTTCTTTTCAAGAGCAAACATTCGCTCGGTGTAGGTAGAATCTATCGCAGGAATAAAAAAATCAGTTACTCCACAGGACAAAGCCCTCTGGATCATAGCACCTCGATCTTCATCAAAAGTTTCAGAATAGAGATGGGTATGTGTATCTATCAATTGCATATTACAAAAATAGGGATTTCATTAAGTATAACAAGCTAAACTCCTTTCGCTATCTTTGAAATAAAAAAGTGCTCAATAAATTTTTAGATACAGCAGGATATATTTCCATTCGATTAAAGAAAACAAAAAGTCAACATTTGGTTACTAAACTTGAAGTAAATGGTTTTGAAGGCTTATTTCTTTTAGACACAGGAGCATCGAACAGCTGTATACGTTTGGACAAGGAAAATGATTTTTTACTTATTGGAAAAAAAAGCACCTTGCAACTTAGCGGAGCAGGAAGCGAAAAACTGGAAGCTAAACCAACTGCTAGAAGCAACATCAGCTGCAAAGGAAGTTTTATCCTAAAATTAAAATTCTTTTTACTGGATATGCATGCCATAAACAGTTCCTTGTCAGATCAAGGAAGCGAAACGATAGACGGCATAATTGGAGCCGATTTTCTTAAAAGAACAAGCGCCATCATCGATTATAAGAGCAAAAAGCTCTTCTTAAAGGTCTAATGCCTTCTTTACGTCATTATCCATCAACATAGTAATTGGATCTTCTAAAGCTTCTTTAATAGTCACTAGGAAGCCTACAGATTCTTTTCCATCGATTATTCTGTGATCATAAGAAAGTGCTAAGTACATCATCGGATGAATTTCTACTTTTCCATCAACAGCAATTGGACGCTGAACGATATTGTGCATTCCTAAAATACCCGATTGAGGCGGGTTAATTATTGGCGTTGAAAGCATCGATCCAAATACACCTCCATTAGAGATTGTAAAGGTACCTCCCGTCATTTCATCTACGGTAATTTTACCATCACGAGCACGTATAGCAAGCCTCTTAATTTCGTTTTCTACTCCTTTGAATGATAAGTTTTCTGCATTTCGAACTACAGGAACCATAAGTCCTTTAGGTCCAGAAACAGCTACGCTTATGTCGCAAAAATCATATTGGATTTGGTAATCACCATCGATCATTGAATTTACATCTGGATATAGTTTTAACGCGCGAACTACCGCTCTTGTGAAAAAACTCATGAATCCTAATCCTACATTATGCTTGGCCTTGAACTCTTCTTTAAACTCAGTACGAAGCGCAAAAATTGGAGACATATTAACTTCGTTAAACGTAGTCAGCATGGCTGTTTCATTTTTAGCAGCAACTAAACGTTGAGCTACTTTTCGACGCAACATGGATAGTTTTTTTCGTGTATTATCTCGTTCACCGTTTGCTGGCTGAGTTCCCATTGATGGAACCGCCTGAACAGCATCTTCTTTTGTGATTCTTCCATCGCGACCGCTTCCAACAACCGCGTTTGCATCAATTCCTTTTTCAGCTAAAACTTTCTTAGCAGCTGGAGAAGCAGAACCAGAAGCATAAGTAGCCTGAGTAACAACTTTTTTTTCAGCTGGAGCAGCTGGTGCTTGAACTGCATCAGAAGCTTTTACTGGAGCATTACCACTTGGCTTTCCTTCGGTGTCAATAAAACAAACAACTTGACCTACGCCAACAGCATCGCCTTCTTCTGCTTTAAAGGTAATTGTTCCACTTTCTTCTGCAGGAAGTTCTAAGGTTGCCTTATCCGAATCTACCTCGGCAATTGGTTGGTCTTTTTCAACATAATCTCCCTCAGCAACTAGCCACTGAGCAATTTCTACTTCTGTAATTGACTCTCCTGGTGAAGGAACTTTCATTTCTAAAATCATAGGAATGGTTTTTATCTTGTACTGTTATTTTTTTTATTTCTAATAAAATTATTCTTCGAATCATCAAAAACATAATCGATGACTTCGCGATGTCTTTTATTGAATCGCGTTGCGCTTCCTGCTGCTGGTGCTGCATAAAAACGTCTGGTTACAGGCCTAAATCTTACTGCTTCTGGAAAATGTAAAAGTAAATGCGACCAAACACCCATATTACGAGGTTCTTCTTGCGCCCAAACTACGTCTTTTACATCCTTGTATTGCTCTAAAACTTTATGAATTTCTTGGGTTGGTAATGGAAACAACTGCTCTAAGCGAACAATTGCAACATCGTTTCGACCTTCTTCTTTTCTTGCTTTTACTAAATCGTAATAAAATTTACCAGTACAAAATACTAACGTTTTTGTATTTTTGGGTGCTATTGAATTGTCTTCAATAAGGGTTTGAAATTTACCTTCTGTAAAGTCTTTTTTAGTAGAAACTACATCGGGATGACGTAATAAACTCTTTGGCGTAAATATTATCAGAGGTTTACGGTAATCTGTTTTCATCTGACGACGAAGTATATGGAACATATTTGCCGGTGTAGAGCAGTTTGCAACAAACATATTGTCTTTTGCACAAAGCTGCAAATATCGTTCAATTCGTCCAGAAGAATGCTCTGCTCCTTGTCCTTCATAACCATGAGGAAGTAACATTACTATTCCGTTTTGAGTTTTCCATTTATCTTCTCCTGATGCTATATATTGATCGATTACAATTTGAGCTCCATTACTGAAATCCCCAAATTGAGCTTCCCAAATTGTCAATGCGTTTGGACTTGCCATTGCATAACCGTAATCAAACCCTAAAACTGCATACTCTGATAAAAGAGAATTATAAACACTAAACTTCCCTTGATTTTTAGGGCTTATTTTATTTAATAAAATAACTTCATCTTCAGATTCTTCGGCTATTAATAGCGCATGACGATGTGAAAAAGTGCCTCGCTCTACATCCTGGCCTGAAAGACGAACATCAAATCCTTCTTTTAGCAAGGTTCCGTATGCCAAAAGCTCTCCCATTGCCCAATCCATGGCGTCAGACTCAAAATACATTCGTTTTCTGTCGCCGATTAATTTTTCTATTTTTCTTAAAAACTTTTTATTGCTAGGTAATGTGGTTATCGTTGTAGCAATCTCTGTCAAGTCACGTTCTGAAACTTTAGTATCTCCGACATCCATCATTTTACTTTCCTTTGCCAAAGAAAGTCCTTCCCATTCATCAGCCATAAATGGTGTGATGATGGTTTTTTCTACTTTTCTGGAATCCTCAAGGTCAACTTCAAGTGAATTTTTATAGTCTATCTCCAACTGTTTAATGTCGGCTTGAGTAATGATGTTTTGAGCAATTAATTGAGCAGCATAAATATCTCTTGGGTTTTGATGCTTTGCAATTGATTTATATAATTGTGGTTGTGTAAAACGAGGTTCATCACCTTCGTTGTGCCCATATTTACGATATCCTAAAAGATCAATAAAAACGTCTCTTCCAAATTTCATTCTATAATCTAAAGCGAAAAGAGTTGCATGAACAACCGCTTCTGCATCATCAGAGTTTACGTGTAAAACTGGTGACAATGTCACTTTGGCTACATCTGTACAATAAGTACTTGTTCGAGCGTCTAAATAGTTTGTTGTAAAACCAATTTGATTATTAACAACTATGTGAATTGTTCCACCGGTTCCATAGCCTTTAAGGCCTGCCATCTGTACAATTTCGTAGGGTAATCCTTGACCAGCAATTGCTGCATCTCCATGGACGATTATAGGGAGTACTTTATTGGTATCTCCGTTAAAACTGTTTTCTAATTTTGCTCGAGTAATTCCTTCAACAACAGCACCTACCGTTTCAAGATGTGAAGGGTTTGGAGCGATGTTCATGTTTATTTTCTTACCGGTATCGGTTGTTCGCTTAGAAGTCCAACCCAAGTGATATTTTACATCACCATCAAAAACTACTTCTTCGTAATCTTTTCCATCAAATTCATTAAAAATATCTTTACTTGATTTTCCGAAAATATTGGTAAGGGTATTCAATCGACCCCGGTGCGCCATTCCCATTACAAATTCTTCTACTCCGTGATCAGCTGCTGCTTCTACCACTGCATCTAGCGCTGGAATTAGAGACTCCCCTCCTTCAAGAGAAAATCGTTTTTGACCAACATATTTGGTGTGCAAGAAATTTTCAAAGCTTACTGCTTGATTCAATTTCTTTAAAATATGTTTTTTCTGCTCTTGAGAAAATTTAGGGTGGTTACCGTTTACATGCAGGCGTTGTTGAATCCAATTTAATTTTTCTTGGTTTCGTATATACATATACTCAACTCCAATAGACTCGCAATAAACACGTTCTAAATGAGTAACAATATCGGCCAATGTACTGGGTCCTATTCCCATAATATCTCCTGCATTGAAGACAACTGCAAGATCAGCATGAGATAAGCCAAAATTTTCTATTGATAAGTTAGGACTGTACGCCCTTCTGTCCCGCACAGGGTTTGTTTTGGTAAACAAATGACCTCGTTTTCTATAGCCATCAACAAGTTGAACTACTTTAAACTCTTTTTGTAAGTGCTCGGGTACTCCGGTTTCAGTTTCTGAACTAAATCCTTCTTGACTGTTTTCCACACCAAAGTCAAAGCCTTGAAAAAAAGCTCTCCAACTAGGTTCAACGCTATCAGGTTGCTGATGGTATTGATCATACATTTGGGCAAAATAGCCTGTATGAGCTGCGTTTAAAAAAGAATATTTATCCATTATATGGAGACTTGTATAAAATTCAATTACGAAATTACAACTTTTAGCCTAAGAGCCTATGTCTTTGAAGAAAAAATCAAGCGGATTTAACACAAATTAATTTTGTTTTATCTCATTTACAACAATTACTCAAAAAATTGAATTGAAGTAAAAAGAAATCATTAATAACCCTCTTCATAAAAGAAAAATAACTTTTTCAAAAAGCTAAAACACATTTCAGAATTTGCTACTTTAGACGGTATGTTTGCACTCGTCGATTGTAATAATTTTTATGCCTCCTGTGAGCGTGTTTTTCAACCTCAATGGGAAAATAAACCCATCGTTATTTTATCAAATAACGACGGCTGTGTTATTGCGCGAAGTAATGAAGCAAAAGTCTTAGGAGTTCCTATGGGAGCACCTACTTTTAAATACAAAGAAGAGTTTAAAAGAAAAAACATCAAGATGTTTTCTTCGAACTATCCGCTTTATGGCGACATGAGTAGTCGTGTTATGCAGATTTTAGAAAAATACAGCCCCAATTTCGAAATTTACAGCATCGATGAAGCATTTTTGAGATTCGATGGTTTCGATTATTTTAACCTTGAAGCAACGGGGTATAAAATGAGAAAGCAAGTTCGCAAATGGACTGGAATTCCAGTATCTGTAGGCTTTGCTCCAACAAAATCTCTGGCTAAAATTGCTAATAAAATTGCTAAGAAATTCAGCTCCAAAACCCAAGGAGTTTGCATGATTGATAACGATGAAAAAAGAATAAAAGCGTTAAAATGGACTGCCATAAGAGATGTTTGGGGGATTGGAAGGCAGCACGGAAGAAGGCTAGAGGCACAAGGTATTCGGACAGCTTATGATTTTACAAATCTTCCTGATTCGTGGATTAAAAAGCACATGAGTGTCTTGGAACTTCGCTTAAAAAAAGATCTGCTTGGTTTGCCGTACATAAAATTAGAAAAAACTGTTCCTTCAAAGAAATCAATTACTACTACTCGGAGTTTTAAAAATAATCACTCCAAATTCCATGAATTAGAAGAACGCATTTCGACCTATGCTAATAGTTGTGCTGAAAAACTACGCAAACAAGGAAGTGCTTGTAGTGCTGTCATGATTTTTATCCATAGCAATTCGCATCAAAAAAACAAAGAACAATACCGCAATAGCTCTGTCGTTACCCTTCCCTACGCTACTGACTCTAGTGTTACCATTTGCAAGCACGCTGTTGCAGGGCTGAAAGGCATATTTCGCAATGGAATTGACTATAAAAAAGCGGGTGTTTTACTACTTGGTTTGGTCCCTTCTAAAGAGCGACAGCTCAATTTGTTTCAGCCGAATATAAACAAGCATGATTCACTCATGAAGGCTATTGACAAAATACATTTACGCTTTGGCCCGCATCAGATAAAATTAGGAAATCAAGATCTTAATTCAACTTGGAACATGCGGCAAGAGCATCTTTCTAAGCGTTACACAACAGAGCTTAAAGAAGTCATTACAGTGAACAATAAATCGGAAATTATTCTATGAAAAAGGAACAGAGACGTAAAAAAGAAATTGTTTTCTTTAAACCAAACACTGACGCTTTTCAGGAAATGCCTTTAGCGCAAAATGGAGTTTCAGCTGGATTCCCGTCACCTGCCGACGATTTTAAAGAGCTTCGGATTAGCATTGATCAAGAAGTCGTTAAAAATGCAGAAGCTACTTTTTATGCACGCGTAGCAGGAGAATCTATGCAAGGGGCAGGATTAGATGACGGCGACCTTTTGGTTATTGATCGCAGCAAAGACCCACAAGACAACAATATTGCGGTTTGTTTTATAGACGGAGAATTTACGGTGAAACGCTTAAAGATAGAAGCAGATTGTATGTACTTGATGCCCGAAAACTCAAAATACAAGCCGATACGGGTAACAGAAGAAAATGAGCTCATCATCTGGGGCGTAGTGACCTTTGTCGTTAAAAAAGTTTAGCCTTTTTAGTCTCAGTAGAATTTCATACTTTAGACAAAATACATTATAATATAGGATTGGTGAGGAGCATTGTTTATACTTTTTGGATCATTGCAATTCTTCATGTCTTTGGGCAATATACAAGTCACGAGCAATTGATTATATACACAAAACCTATACTCGTTCCTCTACTAGCTGCTTTTTATTATCATCAAGATTCTAGTGAAATATTTTTTGTTGCCTTATTTTTTTCCTGGCTAGGAGATGTTTTTTTAATAGGCGATGGGGAATTGTTTTTCCTTGCAGGAATCTTTTCTTTTTGGGGAGCACAGCTCATCTATTTGTATTTAATATACAAGGAGATTAAACTTCCATTTAAAAGAATTCTATTTTCTAAAGAAGGCTTTTTTGCATTTGCACTATTTGGAAGCTACTTTGCCATAACAATGAAATTGTTAGGCACTAAACTTACTATACTAACATTGCCTGTAAGTGGATATGCACTAACGCTATCAAGCATAGGAGCTTTAAGTATGCTGTTGTGGCTAAAAAATAAAAACACTAAAACTGCAGCTTTATTATTTGGTGTTAGTTTGTTTATTGTATCGGACAGCATGATAGCCTTTAATGAATTTTATTTTAAAAAAAATATTTTTGGTTTTTTAGTTATGGCTACTTATATACCTGCACAATTCTTGATTTGCAATTATTTCAGGGAAATTCATTTAAACTCAAAATATGACTAAACCCGCACCAAACCTAATCAAACTTAGCCTCTTTATATTTGCGATTATTTCGTTTTTTTATGTCTTTGGAAATTTGTCTGACATTACGTTAGTAATGGTGATTTCAACTACGCTAATAATACCAAGTCTAGCTTTTTTTATTCATTAAAATCTGAAAGAATCCCGATTTATGAGCTGATACTAATGCTATCTTGGCTGGGGAGTGTTTTAATTCTTTCCAATATGTTTTTATATAAGATATCAGGGATCATTTGTTTTTGGGGAATGATATTACTTCTTGGGTATCATATTTTAAAGGGATTAAAAGAACCTTTAAAAATTGAGTTAAAAAACAAAATAATTTTACTGACAATTCATTTGGGTTACCTAGTGGGGATCATATACTATTTATCAGATATTATATTAACAGTATATAAAGGAGCAGGTATGTTAACCCCTGCAATCCTATTCTACGAAACAACACAAACAAGGACTGGGTTTTTGAGCGTTTTGCTTTGGTTTGAAAAAAAGAAAAAAACTTTGTCGCTTACATTTGGAATGATTTTACTTATATTAAGTGGATCATTGTTAGCGGTTAAGCTTTTTATTGGGAATACATACTTTATTGAAAACATAACCAAGTTGTGTTATATAAGTGCTCAATTTTTGATTCTTTACTATTTTATTAACGTTGATAGTAATGTGAATGAGAAGCAAATGAAAAATATAAATTATGGTTCTAAATAAATTCTATTTCATCCAAACCATCCTGTTGCTTTTTGTTTTTAATACAAACAACGCACAAAACGATTCTTATTATGAAAATGAGTCTGAAGATTACGAAGAATTTGAATATCTATCGCCATTGAATGATAAAACTCTTGAGGGACAAAAAAATTTTGTAAAAGAGCTCTTGGACCTTTCGGGCTATATTCTTAAAAGTATTGAAGTTTATCAAACCCTTCCCAATAATGCAAAAGTATTTAGAGTAAAGCTAGAAGCTAATGAAGGAGGCGGTTTTGTTTTTGTTCGATGGGATAAAAAGAAAAAAGAAAACTTTATTGCAAATAAATTAATTGATTCTAGATTTTACTATAACCTCAAAGCTTCTAAAGAAATTATGCGCAAACAAACTGAGCTAAAATCTTTTGGGACAAATGATATTGCACTTCAAGCAGAAGACCAAGAGAAGCTTAATAAACGGGAAATAGAACAATTAAGGCAAGAATTTGATTTGAAAGAAAAAGAGAAAGAGGTGAAGAAATTAAACCTTGAAAACGAAAAAGCACGAAAGAAAAATAAGAAACGTAAAAATTAAATTGTTTATATATTAATTAATAAAGTTAAACAATTTCTTTTTGTTTAGAAACACAACACCTAGTTTTGTGCAAAATCTTTTTCAATGAAAATACGTTTTTCAATAGTCTTGTTAGCTTTCACTTCATATTTAAGCGCCCAGAGTACAGGGTCTTTTTCGGGCCAAGTTATTGATGAAAAAACTCAAAACCCTCTAGAAGGAACAACCATTATTCTTGAAGGAACTTCAATAGGAGCAATAACAGATGTAAACGGCTATTTTTCTTTTGAAAACATTCCAACGAAGACATACAACATTCAGGCGGCCTATTTGGGATACGAATCTCAAGTCTTATATAATGTGATTGTAAAATCAGTTGGAACACCTTCTCTTTTGTTCAAGCTAAATGAAAATTCAGAAGCCCTCGATGAAGTTATTCTATCAAAAAGCCCCTTTAGAACAAGTAAAGAAACACCACTCTCGACACAATCTTTTTCAGCAGTTGAAATAGAAACATACCCTGGTGGAAATAATGATATTGCAAAAGTAGCTCAAAGTTTACCTGGAATTTCACCGTCAATTGGTGGATTCCGAAACGACTTTATAATTAGAGGTGGAGCTCCAAACGAAAGTGTATATTATTTAGATGGAGTTGAAATACCCAATATAAATCATTTCAGCACACAAGGAAGTGCAGGTGGACCAGTCGGAATGCTAAATGTTTCTTTCATAAGAGAAGTAACACTTTCTTCCTCTGCATTTGGGGCTGAATACGACAACCCATTGTCAGGAGTTTTAGCTTTTGAACAAAGAGAAGGAAACAATCAGAAACGTTCTGTGAATGTTAGAATAGGAGCAAGTGAAGCTGGCGCTACTTTTAACGGACCATTATTTAAAGGAGATAAAGACAGATCCAATACGACCTTAATGGTTTCTGCTAGAAGGAGCTACCTTCAATTTGTATTTGAATTAGTGGGTTTGCCTATTCGTCCGGATTACTGGGATTATCAATGGAAATTAAATCATAAAATTGATGAGCGAAATAGCGTAACATTTATTGGACTAGGATCTATAGACGATTTTTCAGTAGTTGCTCCAGATGATTTTGACGCTGAACAACAGAATTTTATTGACACAGCTCCCATCATCCAACAAAAAACCATTACTATGGGAATTACGTGGAAGCATAAACTAAAAAATGGAAACGGTAAAGTAAATACAACGTTAAGCACCAATAGACTCAAAAACATATTCAGTCGATACGAAGACAACGAGAACAAAACCGGGGTTCTTTTTAGAAATGACTCAAAAGAACAAGAAACTAAATTAAGAGTAAACGTAACACAGTATCTTAATGACTGGAAACTATCTTATGGATTAAATCTTCAACAGTCAGTCTACACTAATGAAACTCAAGATTTAATCAGTAATTATAGATACAACACAGCAATAGATTTTGCTAAATATGGTTTCTTTGGAAAGGTAAGTCGCTCCTTTTCTAATGACCGTCTTAGTCTTGCGCTTGGAATTCGTTCTGATGCGGATAGCTTTACAAATGGTTCTAATGTAGCCGAAAATTTATCTCCAAGACTCTCAGTTTCTTACTCACTAGACGCTAATGGTCGTTGGAAATTAAATGGATCTGTTGGCCGCTATTTTAAAATACCAACCTATACCATGCTTGGTTTTCAAGATAACAATGGTGAATTCATAAATAAGTCAAATCGTTACACGCAAAGTGACCATTACGTTTTTGGCATTGAATACAACATTAGTGTATCATCTAGATTTACCGTTGAAGCTTTTAGAAAAGAATACAGTCAATACCCAGTTTCAGTGCTTGATGGAGTTTCATTAGCAAACAAAGGTGCAGATTTCGAAGTACTGGGCAATGAAGCTATTATAGATACGGGAAGCGGATTAAGTGAAGGTGTAGAGGTGTTGTTTCAACAAAAATTATCAAATAACTTTTACGGAATTTTAGCATACACATTTTTCAGTAGTGAATTTTCTGGAATAGAATCATCAAAACTCCCCTCGGTTTGGGACAGTGGAAATCTAGTGACTTTTACAGGAGGATATAAACTACCTAAGAACTGGGAAGTTAGTGTTCGTTATCGCTACGCTGGAGCAGCTCCTTATGCTCCAACAGACACAGCAGCAACTCTTGTAACTTATCCTAAAATAGTTTTGGATTATAGTCGCCTTGGACAAGATCGGTTATCTTCCTTCAAGCAGGGTGATATTAGAATTGATAAAAAATGGAATTTCGAAAAGCTCTCTTTTAACTTTTACTTAGAATTGCAAAACTTCTTAGGTCAAGAAAACTCAAGGCCTGATGAATATAGTTTAGCAAGAACTGAAGATGGAAGTTTAATTACTCCTAGAGAACTCAAAAAAATAGAACGGGAAGACAACAACACACCGTTTCCCTCTTTTGGTTTTGTGTTTGACTTTTAAAGATAAAAGTCGTTTACTAATTTCTGGTGCTCGAATGTCCTATGATTTCTAGATTCTTCTAGAATTAATTCTTCGGTTTTCAAGATTGTTTTAGTTCTTGAAAACTGCATTAATATTCTTTTGAATGAACTTGACTTGGTTCCTTTTATCATCAATTCTCTTTCTAAATAGAGTTGATTTAACTCAGCCTTAGTTATTAGTTCTTCTCTATATTTAATAGGGCAAACCATAGCGAAACTTCCTGAAGGACTCAAGAGTATATTAACACACGAAAACAAATCCTCATAACTCATGTGAAAATTATCTCGTGCTGTACTTCTGGTGGCATCAGAAACTTTAAAAGAGTTTTTGAAAAAAGGGGGGTTCGAAACTATTAAATCAAAGAATACTTTTGAGTTTTCACTAAAATCAATGATGTTATCATGAATCAAGCATAAGCGTTTTGACCAAGACGAATTTGTAAAATTATCAAATGCTTCCTCCGCAGCAGCCTTTTCAATCTCAACAGCGGTGATTCTCGATTCGGGCAGCCTTTGAGCCAGCATAAGAGCTATTAAACCCGTGCCAGCACCAACATCTAAAATTGTTTTAGGGTTGCTGTATATAGGCGTCCAAGCCCCTAATAAAACCCCATCCGTACCAATCTTCATAGCCGACCTTGATTGGTCAATTTGAAAATGTTTAAACTTAAAGATTGAATTTTTCACGAGCGATAAACGTCCAGTAATCCGTCGGGTAGATTGAGTGTTAATTCGGAAGATTCGCGATTAACTTCACTAATGAAATCATCGTGAACAGGAACTAATATAAGGCGTTTTTTTTCGTCCATAATCTCGAACAAAGCTTGAGGCGTTTGGTCATTAACAGATTGTAAAATTCCAATTATTTTTCCTGATTGCTCTCTCACCTTAAACCCAATTACCTCGTGATAATAAAACTGGTTTCCTTTAAGCTGAGGAAGGAAATTTAAAGGGAGATATAATTCTTTTTTAAGCATCATATCTGCATCGGCTTCTGTTTCGATATCTTCAAAACGAATACGCAGTAAGCTTGATTTTTGGAGTTGAGCATTGTCTATAAAAAAAGGAACCAGTTTAGTGCCTTGTAAGACAAAAACTGATTCCAAATCTATATAATCTTGTGGAGTATCGGTATCAAGTTTAGCTAATACCTCTCCTTTGTAACTAAATTTTGAAACGATGGTGCCTAGATAGAAACATTCTTCTTTGGTCATCGTAATCATAAATTACGCTTGAGGAGCCTCTTCTGTTGTGTCAGCAGCTTCTTCTTTTGCTTCTTCTTTTGCTTCTTCAGCAACAGGAGCTTCTTCTTTTGCTTCAGCAGCAGGAGTTTCTTCTTTTGCTTCTTCAGCAACAGGAGCTTCTTCTTTTGCTTCAGCAACAGGAGCTTCTTCTTTTGCTTCAGCAATAGGAGCTTCTTCAACTTCAGGATTTGCAGCGGCTTCCTCAGCGGCAACAGCAGCAGCAGCTTCAGTAGCAGCTTCTTCTTCAAGAGCCTTTGCGTCAGAAACACGCTTTTCATTTACAGCTTTTTCAGCAGCAAATGCATCGGCTTGTGCTTTAGCTTCTTCTTTAGAGAGTCCATCTACTTTAGCTTGGATACGATTCCCTTTATCTTCCAACCATGCTTCGAACTTTGCATCGGCGTCTTCTTGAGTTAAAGCACCTTTACTAACTCCTCCCTGTAGGTGGTGTTTTAATAAAGCGCCTCTGTAAGACAATAAAGTACGAGCAGTGTCAGTAGGTTGTGCACCATTTTCTAACCATTTCACAGCAGCATCTATATCAAGATCAACTGTTGCAGGGTTAGTGTTAGGATTGTATGTTCCGATTTTTTCGAGATAACGTCCATCTCTTTTGGCACGAGCATCAGCTGCAACTACCCAATAGAATGGTTTTCCTTTTTTTCCGTGTCTCTGTAATCTGATTTTTACTGGCATGTCATATTAAGTTATGAACGTTCGCGACGTTCTGGTTATTAATTCAGGCTGCAAATGTACTGTTTTATTTTAAAAATCGCTTTGAAACTGATATAGATATAAGATTTTTTAAAAATAAATAAAATCAGCAAGCAGTTTAAGTAGCTATTACAAGGTTTTTATCCTTGTACAACCCATTAAAAAGACTTATTTTTGCGCCCTAATTTATTGAGAACACATACATGCAAATTACAAGAACAGACCTTGACGCCTTAAACAGTACTATTACAATTGCAGTAGATCAAAAAGATTTTGCTGAAAAAGTGCTTGATGTATTGAATGATTATCGCAAAAACGCAAATATTCCAGGATTTAGAAAAGGGCATGTGCCTATGGGGATGATCAAAAAGCAATACGAAACTGCAGTTACTGCTGACGAAGTAAACAAAATATTACAAGAAAATCTCAATAAATATATTAAAGATGAAAAACTTGAGCTTCTTGGGAACCCACTTCCTAAAATGCAAAATGAAATTGACTGGAAAGCCGATGTTTTGAACTTTGACTTCGAACTGGGTCTTTCTCCAAAATTTGAAGTTAAGCTTAAAGGTAAAAAAGGAGTTACTTATTTTCAAATTGAAGCTGACAAGAAAATGATTAACGAACAAGTTTCACATATCCAAAAGCAATATGGAAAAATTGAGTCTTCTCAAAAAGTTAAAGCTGGAACAGAATTGTCTGTTGAAATTAAAAACGAAGAAGCTGCGATTGACACTACTCCCGTTATTGAATTTGATTCAATAAAAGGTAAGAAAAACATCGAAGCACTTAGTAATGCCAAGATTGGAAGTACGTTAGAGGTAGGTACAAAAAACCTTTTCAAAGAAGAAAATGCCGCCGCAAGAGCCTTTGGTGTCAGCATACCTCAATTAGATGAACTTCCAAAAATAGTATCTATAACAGTCAAAGAGATTAATAATCGAATCCTTGCTGATTTGAATCAAGAACTTTTTGATAAACTCTATGAGGCTGGAACAGTAACTTCCTTAAAAGATTTAAAAGTAAAAGTAAAAGAAGGAATTGAAAAGCAATTTGAATCACAATCAGAGCAAAAACTACTCAATGATGTAACAGAAAACTTAATCAAGACAACAAAGTTTGACCTTCCAAAAGAATTCTTAATTCGTTGGTTGCAAAATTCTGGTGAAAAACCTTTAACAGAAGATGAGGCCAAAGAAGAATATGATAAATCTGAGAAGGGGATTCGTTATCAATTAATAGAGGGCTCTATAATAAAAGAATATGACCTTCAAATTAAGTTTGAAGAATTACAAAGTTTTGCCAAAGAGCTCATTAAACAACAGATGGCTCAATATGGTCAAATCGCACCTGAAGAAAAAGAACTAGATGATATTGCTGCTCGAATTTTTACAAATCAAGAGGAAACTAAAAGACTTTCTGATCAGTTGATGAGTAAAAAGCTTTTAGATTTCTATAAAGAAAACTCGGGTATCAAAACAAAAAAAGTGAACTATGATGCCTTTGTAAAAGAAGCTTACGGTAGTGCACAATAATTTTCCTTACTTTTAGTTATTAAATAAACCTTATTATGGACTACGGAAAAGACTTTAAAAAATACGCTACTAAGCATCATGGAGTAAATGCTATGTATTACGACAAAATCGTAAGTAGCATGACGCCATATATCATTGAAGAACGCCAAATGAATGTAGCTCAGATGGATGTATTCTCTAGATTAATGATGGATCGTGTTATGTTTTTAGGAACGGGAATCGATGATCAAGTTGCCAATATCATTCAAGCACAGTTATTGTTTCTTCAGAGTGTAGATCCTAAGCGTGATATTCAAATGTACATCAACTCTCCTGGAGGAAGTGTCTATGCTGGATTAGGAATATATGACACCATGCAATACATAACACCTGATGTTGCTACCATTTGTACTGGAATTGCTGCATCTATGGGTGCTGTTTTGCTTTGTGCAGGTCAAGAAGGAAAACGTTCCGCTCTACCCCATGCTCGTGTAATGATTCACCAGCCTTTAGGTGGTGCTCAAGGACAAGCATCGGATATAGAGATTACAGCTAGAGAAATTGGAAAGCTTAAAAAAGAATTATATCAAATAATTTCCAATCATTCGGGTCAAGACTTTGATAAAGTTCACCAAGACAGTGATCGTGACTACTGGATGAAAGCTGATGAAGCTAAAACCTATGGAATGGTTGACGAGGTTTTGACTAAATAAAAAATATTGAATCATGAGTGATGAAGAATTAATCTGTTCCTTTTGTGGTCGTTCAAAACCTCAAACTGATTTATTGATTGCCGGTTTAGATGCCCACATTTGTGATAAATGTATTCATCAAGCCCATGGAATTGTATTAGAGGAAGCAAAAGAAGAAGAAGAAGACTCGAATTCGGACTCAGCTGCTTTTGATATAAAAACTCCTCAACTAACAAAAGCTTTTTTAGATCAATACATCATTGGTCAAGATGCGGCTAAAAGAGTTATTTCTGTAGCTGTATATAATCACTACAAAAGATTGTCGCATACTAAATCGGATCTTGAAGAAATTGAAATTCAAAAAAGCAACATCCTTTTAGTCGGTCAAACTGGAACTGGAAAAACACTCCTGGCTCAATCCATCGCCAAAATGCTTAGTGTTCCTTTAGCTATAGTTGACGCAACAATTCTTACTGAAGCTGGGTACGTTGGTGAAGATGTCGAAAGTATTCTAACCCGCTTACTTCAAGCAGCAGATTACGATGTAGAACGCGCGCAACGTGGAATTGTTTTTATTGACGAAATTGATAAAATTGCACGTAAAGGAGATAACCCTTCAATCACACGAGATGTTTCTGGAGAGGGAGTTCAGCAAGCTTTATTAAAATTACTTGAAGGAACTGTTGTTAATGTTCCTCCAAAAGGTGGAAGAAAACACCCGGACCAAAAATTTATAGAAGTAGATACTTCTGATATTTTATTTATCGCTGGAGGTGCTTTTGATGGAATCGAAAGGGAAATAAATAAACGCCTCAATTTGCAGGCAATTGGATATAAAATACAAGCTCAAAAAGAAGACTTAGACAAAGATAACCTTCTTCAATATGTTAATCCAAAAGACGTAAAATCGTTTGGCCTTATTCCTGAAATAATCGGACGTCTTCCTGTGTTGACTTATATGCATCCTTTGGATCGAAAAACCTTGCGTTCCATTTTAACTGACCCGAAGAACGCGCTTACAAAACAGTATGAAAAGCTGTTTGAACTTGACGGAATTAAGTTAATCTTTAGTTCTGGTGCACTCGACTTTATAGTAGAAAAGGCTTTAGAATATAACCTTGGAGCTCGTGGATTGCGATCTCTTTGTGAAGCTATTCTCACAGACGCAATGTTTGAAATGCCCGGTGGAGAAGAAACTGAGCTGAAAGTTTCAAAATCCTATGCTGAAAGGAAAATAAACAATTCTAAAAACCCAGCTCTTAAAGCGGTTTCATAGCATTAATCCATAACAACTCTTCCATTAAATCTCGGTTATTAGATAATCGGGGAATTTTGTGTTGTCCTCCTAGTTTTTTATTTTTAGATAACCACTTATAAAAAAGTTTAGGCTGGGCTATAACAAGCTCTGGAATTCGCATTGTTATGCTTTTGTAGCGCTTGGCATCATAATCAGAATTAAGCTCACGTAAAGACTCATCCAATAAAAGGATAAACCGGTTTAAATCTTCGGGAACTTTATCAAATTCGATTAACCATTGATGAGTACCTTGTTTTTTACCCTCCATGAAAATAGGAGCTGCGGTATAATCAACTACATAAATCCCTAGGGCTTGTGCTGCTTTAGACAATGCCAAATCAGCATTTTCTATCATAAGTTCTTCTCCAAATGCATTAATGAAATGCTTGGTTCTTCCTGCTACCTGAATGCGATAAGGAGCGACAGAAGTAAACTTGACTAAGTCTCCTATTTTATAACGCCACAGACCCGAATTGGTGGTAATTACTAAAGCATAATGCTTATAAATCTGAACATCAGATAAAGGGATAACATCTTCATCCGTTCCGTCAACAGGTATGAATTCGAAAAAAATACCATAATCCAACATCAATAACATTTCGTCCGAATTATTTAAATCCTGAATCCCAAAGAATCCCTCGGAAGCATTATAGGTTTCATAATACTTCAATTGAGATCCTGGAAAGAAGCTTTCGTATTGACTTTTGTAAGGCTTAAAACTAACGCCACCGTGAAAAAAAACTTCCAAATTAGGCCAAACTTCTAATATGTTTTTCTTTTGGGTTTGCTCAAGAACTTTATTCATCAGTACCATCATCCAAGAAGGGACACCTGCAAAACTAGTAACGTTTTCATTTACACTTTCTCTTAATATTGCCTCTATTTTTTCTTCCCATTCGGGCATCATCGAAATCTTATGCGATGGTGTACTACTTATTTCAGCCCAAAAAGGCATGTTGTCAATTATAATAGCAGATAAATCTCCAAAATAGCTGGTGCTGTTGTCAAATATTTCCTGACTCCCCCCAAGCCTCAAATTTTTACCGCTTAAAAGTTCTGAGTCTGGATTATTATTAAAGTAAAAGGAGAGCATGTCTTTACCTGCTTTGTAATGGCATTGATCCAAAGCTTCGGGACTTACGGGAATGAACTTACTTTTATTGTCTGTTGTGCCGCTTGACTTTGCAAACCATCTAATCGGAGTAGGCCAATATATATTAGCTTCACCCTTTCTACTTCTTTTAATGTTTTCGGCGATATCTTCATAAGTCACAAGAGGCACACGGCTTATAAATTCTTGATAGGTTGAAATTGAACTGAATCCATAATTCAAACCCACCTCTGTGTTTTCAGAAACTCGCAATAAATCTTGCAATACTTCTTGTTGAACTTCATGAGGATATTTAACAAAAAGTTCTATCTGATGAATTCTTTTTTTAAGAAACCAAGAGGCTATAGAATTAAATAAGGGGATTGCCATTTTATAGTATCTTTATGATATAAATATAAATAATTCTAACGTATGTTTTCCGGTGTATTAAGAAAAATGAATACGGATTTGGGCACCTCAGTTGCTTATTACCTCAACCTCAACAATGATTTTGTTGCCATGCATCAATTTATTGATCAATCTATAAAAATTGAAATTACTGGCTATGAATGCTTGAATTGCTCTAGCTCAGAACCTACTTTTGCTCAAGGTTTTTGTAAAAAATGTTTTTTTGAAAGCCCAAATGCTGGTGATTGGATTATCCGTCCGGAATTAAGTAAGGCACATTTAGAAATCCAGGATCGTGATTTGGCTTATGAAAAAAAAGTTCAATTACAGCCTCATATCGTATACTTGTCGCTCTCTAGTCATATTAAAGTGGGTGTGACTAGAAAAACTCAACTTCCTACCCGATGGATTGACCAAGGAGCTCATGAAGCGTTGGCAATTCTTGAAGTACCAAACCGATATTTGGCAGGTGTGGGTGAAGTTGCACTAAAAGCCTGTTTTTCAGACAAAACCAATTGGAGGAAAATGCTTCAAAAGGAAGCGGAACCAGTTGACTGGGTTTCAGAAACAAACAAAGCTATTGACCATACACCAAATGACCTAAAGCAATATATTATTCAAAATAATGTAAAACCTTTAGTAATTACTTTTCCTGTAAATCGATATCCAGAAAAAGTAAAAAGTCTAAATCTTAAAAAAGAAACATCCTATACTGGGGTTTTGAAAGGCATCAAAGGACAATATCTTATTTTTGAAGATGATACTGTTTTTAACGTCCGTAGTAACGAGGGTTTAGTTGTAAATCTAGAAGTTTAGCAATTAATAGTTTGTTTTAGCAGAAACTTCTACCAAACGATTGATTTCATCTATCTCAGAAGCTGTTAAATGGCGCCATTTCCCTTTATCTACATCGAGGCTAATATTCATGATTCGAGTCCTTTTTAGAGCTACAACACGGTAATCTAAAAACTCACACATTCTACGGATTTGACGATTCAGACCTTGAGTAAGTATGATTTTGAATTCTTTTTTATGAGTTTGTTTAACTTCGCAAGGGCGAGTTACTGTATCTAGTATTGGAATTCCAGAACCAATTTGTCTGATAAAATCATCTGTTATGGGACGGTTTACCGTCACAACATATTCTTTTTCATGGTGATTTCGTGCACGTAAAATTTTATTAACGATGTCCCCATCGTTTGTCAAAAATATCAATCCTTCACTAGGCTTGTCAAGGCGGCCTATTGGAAATATACGCGTTGGGAAATTAATATAATCGATGATGTTGTCTTTTTCTACTCTAGTGTCTGTGGTGCAAACAATTCCAATAGGTTTGTTAAACGCAATATAAACTGCGTTGTCGTTTCCAGGCTTTACAACCTCCCCATCAATATGAATCAAGTCTTCAGAAGTGACTTTTACACCCATTCCAATTACTTCACCATTTACAACAATACGACCTTGATCTATTAATTTATCTGCAGCTCTTCTAGAGCAATATCCTATTTCACTTAAATATTTGTTTATTCTTACGGGATCGCTCATGGAGTACGAATTAGTTTTCTAATTGAATTTCTTCTCCAACCTTAAGGTTAAAGCGTTTTCTTATTAAATATACAGATAGGTATAAAAAAGGAGTGTCAATTGCCGCTACAAGCACTTTAAAAATAAAACCTGAAACAACTAATCCTAAAAATAAATCCCAAGGCAATACACCAAAAAGGCAAAGTAACAGAATTACAATAAATGTATCCAAAAATTGGGAGGCAAAAGTGGAAAAGTTATTGCGCAACCAGAGGTGCTTCCCTTGCGTTACTTTTTTCCAATAATGGTAAAGTTTGATGTCTATGAATTGAGCGAACAAATAGGCAATCATAGATGCAAGAACTGCAAGTGGCGACAATGAAAAAACCTGAGAGAATGTTTCGTTGTCAATTGGTGAGCTTTGTATAGCCGGAACAAAGTCGGCAAGCAACAAAATTCCGATTGAAAAAAAAGAAGCGAAAATACCTGCCACAACAACTTGATTTGCTTTTTTCTGACCAAAGATTTCGGAAATTAAATCCGTAATCAAAAAGGTAATTGGGTAGGGCAAAATCCCTACAGACAATTCAAACAAAGGAATTCCAAAAATCATTGCCTCAAAGGGTTGCCAATAAAAGAATTTTTGAAAAATTAGATTGGAAACAACCAAAGAGGTTATGAAAAGTGCAGCCAAGTACAAAAATATCTGATACGCAAAAGCCTTATCTTTTTGAATCATAGATTATTTTATATCCAATAAATAAGGAACTCTTGTTTGAATTCTATGAGCTATATTATTATTGAGTTTAGAGGCTTCAACAAACAAACTAAACTCTTTAGGAAGGGCAGACTTAATCTCAGCTTTTAGGGTTGAAAAAGGATTCATTAAGCCAAAAATGTCGTCAAAATCAGCTTCTATTTTTGGATAAGAAGTTAAGTTGTATTCATCTATTTCAGCTAAATCTGCTGCAGCTTCTAGGGCATCATTAAGACCTCCCAATGCGTCAACAAGTCCATTTTCCTTAGCTTGAACTCCCGTCCATACTCTACCTTGAGCAATTTTTTCAACTTCATCTAAAGATAAATTTCTACCATCAGCTACACGTTGTTTGAAGGTGTCATAAACATGCTCTATTCCTTCGAGAGCACTTTTATAAAATCCTGGTGAAATTGATTCAAAAGGAGAATATCCCATTGCATTTTTATGAGTCATTACATGTTCTGCTTTAATGCCTATATCGTCGGTGAAACCTTTGAAGTTTGGGAGTGTTGCAAACACACCAATCGATCCTGTAATGGTCATTGGATCTGCAAAAATCTTGTCTGCTCCACAGGCTATATAATACCCTCCTGAAGCTGCAACATTACCCATAGATACAACTAGAGGTTTTTTCTTCTTAGCATCTTCAAGCGCTTTCCACAAGATGTCGGAAACCATAGCGCTACCCCCTGGAGAATCAACGCGAAGCACGATTGCTTTTACACGTTTACTTTTTGCTGCTTTCTCTATAGATTGAACGAAGTTCTTATCCCCTATTTGAGTTTCATTACCATCTCCAAATAGGATTGGTCCTTGCGCATATATAATTGCTATTTGATCACGAACTCCCTTTTTGTAAGCAGCATTTCCTGCCAAAAGATCTTCTAAAGAAACTAATCTTAGTTTATCAGATAATTCTAATCCAAGTTCATACTTTAACTTATTGATGTAGTCGCTTTTGTAACTTAACTGATCTATGAGACCAACCTTTACTGCATTATCAACAAGATTTGCCTTAAGGTCTGAAGCGATTGCATCGATTCCTGATACAGATATATTCCGAGATGCAGCAATTTCAGAACTTATGTTTTCCCATAGTGAAGAAAGTAAAACACTTATTTGTTCCCGATTCTCTACACTCATTTTATTTGTAAGGTATGGCTCAACTGCACTTTTGTACTTTCCATGACGAATAACTTCCATTTTGAAGCCATATTCGTCCTCAAAGTCTTTGAAATATAAAACTTCAGAAGCTAACCCTTTAAGCTCTAATCCCCCATTAGGATTAACAAAAACAGAATCCGCAACAGAGGCAACATAATAACCCATCTGAGTAAAGTAATCGCCATAAGCAGAAATAAATTTGCCGCTTTCTTTGAATGATGCAAGGGCGTCTCGAATAGTTTTTGCCTGCGACCATCCCGCCATTAGGTAGTCACTTCTTAAATGAATTCCTTTTATTTTATCGTTTTTTTTAGCTAGTTCAATCGCCGTTACAATATCTATGAGCTTAACGCTTTCTGCATCTAAGCCTAAACTAATTTGAAAGTTCTGGGTTCCTGGAATATTATCTAATATTGGCAAGTCTAATTTTAAAGAAAGAATGCTGTTGTCTTGTATTATTGTGGATGCTGTCTTTTCAGAACCTAAAGAACTGGCTAGGCTTCCTATGATCATAAAAAAAAGAATAAATCCAACCACAAAGGCTACTATAGTTCCTAACAAAGAGGCAAAAAATGTACGTAAAAAATTCATTTGAGTTTATTTTTAACAAATATAAGATAAACTGACTGATGAATCTTAAATTGGCTGATTTTTAAAAACAGGAGTAAATGTGGTATAACTGAAATTCAAAATTATAAACCTTTCTCGCTATAAAAGTAAAAGGAGAGTTGCACCCTTGGTTTTTTTTGTCTTTTTTTGAATCAAAAATTAATTGTGGTCTACATTGCTTTAGGAAGTAACTTGGGAAATCGATTTGAATTGCTTCAAAAAGCAGTACTTCGTCTTGCTCAAAGGGTTGGGAAAATAGAATCCGTTTCTCGAGTATTTGTGGCACCCGCCTGGGGTTTTGAAAGCGACCCTTTTTTGAATGCTTGTATTCAATTAAAAACAAAATATACACCATTGGAACTCATCGATATTCTTTTAGAAATTGAAAATGAACTTGGCAGAAGTCGAAACGATACGGAAGGCTATAAAGCTCGGTCTATAGACTTAGATATTTTGTTGTTTAACAATCAAATTATAAACGACAAACGACTGCAGATTCCACATCCAAGGATGGAATTACGCCAATTTGTTTTGACTCCTTTGGCTGATATAGCCTCAGAAGTTGTTCATCCTAAACTGAATAAAAACATTTTAGACATTAAATCCAAGTGTACGGATGATTCGGTTTTGAAGCTTTGGGATAAGGAGCTAAAATTTTAAAATTTTTTTGTTTTTTGAAAAAAATCCCAGGCGACCACTCCAACGGTAACGGCTATATTAAGCGAGTGCTTTGCTCCTTCTTGCGGAATTTCAATTACTCCATGCGAAGCATCAATAACTTCTTGAGAAACACCTTTAATTTCATTCCCCAAAACAAAAGCATACTTCTTATTTAATTCTGGCTTAAAGTCATTTAAAAGTAGGGCTTGCTCAGCTTGTTCAACAGACCAAATCAACACGTCTTCATTTTTAAGTTGAAGAACTATATCTAGTGTTTGTTCTATGTATTCCCAAGCAACAGATTCGGTTGCGCCTAAAGCTGTTTTTTGAATGTCCTTGTTGGGAGGTTGTGCAGTAATTCCACAGAGATAAATTTTTTCAAGTAAAAAAGCATCTGAAGTTCTAAATACAGATCCAATGTTATTTAAACTTCGGATGTTATCTAAAATCAAAATTAAGGGTGTTTTGTGAGCCGCTTTGGCTTCTTCAACGGACTTTCGTCCCAGTTCTATGTTTTTTAATTTTCTGTGTTTCACACCCCAAAAATAAGGAAGTATTCATTAGCGTTTTATAAAATTCAAATAATGGTTACATTCGCATAAACTAAAAAGAAGATATTCCCTTGGCAAAATCAGCTAAAGAAACCCCTTTAATGAAGCAATACAACCAAATTAAGGCGAAATATCCTGATGCGTTGTTGTTGTTTCGTGTGGGAGATTTTTACGAAACTTTTGGTTCAGACGCCATCAAAGCGGCAAAAATACTCGGGATCGTCCAAACCAAACGAGGCGCAGGTAGTAGCAGTGAAATTGAACTGGCTGGATTTCCACATCATTCGCTAAACACCTACTTACCTAAATTGATAAAGGCTGGTTGCAGGGTTGCTATTTGTGACCAACTAGAAGACCCTAAGATGACAAAAACCATTGTGAAACGCGGTGTTACAGAATTGGTCACTCCAGGAGTTGCTCTTAATGATGATGTTTTAGAACAAAAGAAAAATAATTATCTCGCCGCTGTTCATCCCGGAAAAAAAAATTGGGGCGTTTCTTTCCTTGATATTTCAACTGGGGATTTTATGACCAGCGAAGGATCGGTGGATCATGTAGATCAATTGTTACAAAAATTCAATCCAAGCGAAGTTTTGGTTTCAAAACCAAAGAAAGCGTTCTTTGCTGAACATTTTGGAATGCATCACGCTGTTTTCTATATGGAAGATTGGGTTTTTCAATTGGAGTTTTGTAACGAAATTTTGACCCAACATTTTCAAACCAAATCTTTGAAAGGGTTTGGAGTAGAAGGTTTGGAAATGGGATCAATAACTGCAGGCGTAATTTTACATTATCTTGCCGAAACACAACACAAACAACTCCAACATATTCATGCTGTTCAAGCCATTAGCTCGGAAGACTATGTCGGAATTGACCGTTTTACAGCTCGTAACTTAGAGCTTTTATTTCCAAATTCGAGAGAAGGGGTTTCCCTTATTGATGTAATTGACTTTACCTCAACTGCAATGGGTGGGAGAATGCTTAGACATTGGGTAAGTTTTCCTTTAAAGTCGATAAAAAAAATACAAGAACGTCACCAGGCAATTGATGGTTTTATTGGTCAAGAAGCTGTTCGAGAGGAAGCTGTTTTGAGACTTAAAAATATTGGTGACATTGAGCGCTTGATGTCTAAGATTGCAACACAGAAAGTTGCTCCAAGAGAACTTATACAATTAAAGAATTCCTTACTAGAACTAATCCCCCTAAAAGCATCTTTGGTCGATTCCTCTGAACAAGTTTTACAAAGTTTAGGTTTAGGGCTTCGCAATTGTGATGAGCTGATCGGAATCTTAAGTTCTACTTTAAGAGAAGAAGCTCCTGTTAGTACCTCGAAAGGGGACTTTATAGCCAATGGTTTTTCGAAAGAATTAGATGAATTGCGGGATCTTAGGAAATCTGGAAAAGATCATTTGGATCGAATGGTCGAGCAAGAAACAGAACGTACCGGAATTAGTTCTCTTAAAATTGCCTTTAATAATGTTTTTGGTTATTATATCGAAGTTCGAAACACCCACAAAGACAAAGTACCTGAGGAATGGATTAGAAAACAAACTTTAGTAAATGCCGAACGTTACATTACAGAAGAACTTAAAGAATATGAATCTAAGATACTTGGTGCCCAAGACCGAGTCCAAACTTTAGAACTTACTTTTTATGCTGAATTAATAAAAAACATCCAGAACACATTAGAGGTTTTAAAGCAAAATGCAATTCAGATTGCAACCCTAGATTGTTTGGTTGGCTTTACTTTACTTGCCAAAAAACACAATTACAATTGTCCAAAACTAACCAATGGCAAAGACTTGATTATAAAAGATGGACGTCACCCTGTTATTGAAAATCAATTGGCAGTTGGCGAAAAATACATTACCAACGATGTTTCTTTAAATCGAGAAGAGCAACAAATTATAATGATTACAGGTCCCAACATGTCGGGTAAATCAGCGCTTCTTCGCCAAACTGCCCTTATTGTTATTTTGGCACAAATGGGAAGTTTTGTTCCTGCCCAAGAAGTATCTATGGGCATTGTAGATAAAATATTTACAAGGGTTGGCGCGAGTGATAATATATCGTTAGGTGAATCAACCTTTATGGTAGAAATGAACGAATCAGCAGCTATACTGAATAACATTACCGAAAGCAGCTTGGTGCTTCTAGATGAAATTGGAAGAGGAACCAGTACCTATGATGGAATTTCAATTGCCTGGGCAATTGCCGAATATTTACATCAGCATCCTGCAAAACCAAAAACACTTTTTGCAACGCATTACCACGAATTAAACGAGATGACGCAAACGTTTGACCGCATCAAAAATTTTAACGTTTCAGTAAAAGAGTTGAAAGGCAGTGTACTCTTTTTACGAAAACTAACTCCAGGAGGAAGTGCACATAGTTTTGGAATTCATGTGGCTAAAATGGCAGGAATGCCTAAGACTGTTTTGGCAACTGCAGAAAGAAAGTTGAAATTTCTGGAACAATCGCACCAAGAAGAAGACCGAAAAGAGGCTTTAAAAAACAGTGGCGAAGACCTACAATTGAGTTTTATAAATCTCGATGATCCACTCTTAGAAGCTCTTCGTGATGAAATTAAAAACCTTGATATTGATACGCTAACTCCTGTTGAAGCCTTAATGAAACTCAACGATATCAAGCGACGTTTAAACGGATAAATATTTTATTTTTTTCTAAAAAAAAGCTTGAGTTTTTCTTGAATTTTATATTACATTTGCACGTCTACTGCGAAAGTAGCTCAGGGGTAGAGCATCACCTTGCCAAGGTGGGGGTCGCGGGTTCAAATCCCGTCTTTCGCTCTACTACCAAAAAAACGCTCGAGTGGTGGAATTGGTAGACACGTTGGACTTAAAATCCAATGACCATTGCGGTCGTGCGGGTTCAAGTCCCGCCTCGAGTACTTTAGCCCTTGTTAATCACTTGATTTTCAAGGGTTATTATTTTAATACCACTTTTTTTGTACGATTTATGTACGGCACAAGGGAGTTAATTAATGAAAACCCCAAAAAATCCAGCCTAAACTCTCAATTTAACACCCCACCCTTCAAAATAAATCTATTTTCCTTTTGGGATATCCTGGTGAAATGGGTATATAACCTAAACCACAGGCATATCATCTTCAGTAAGTTCTAAAATACACTTTACCAAGAATGAAACAAGCTACTAATGAAGTAAGTGAAGAATTACCTTTGTTTGTTCAGTAAGTTCAGGGAGTAGCGATCTTGTACATTTTTATATTACATTCGCACCTTATTAACCATAAACCAAATAAAATGAACAAAGTATTTTATACTATTTGTTTTTTTGTAGTCAGTAATCAAATTTTCTCTCAAACTCAATTAGGTTCTGACATAGATGGGGATGCCGGCGACGCTTTAGGTTTACCCAGCGACTGCACGATGAAAATACTGCCCACGAAACGGGCATTTATCACTACATATCAAATCCAGAGCAAGGTCAGCCAAGAGATGACTACGTACATTTCGAGATGTTGCTGGTCAAGCGAAACGGCTGGAAGTTACTTATGGAGTATCAGAAAGGACCTGCCACTGAAGAGGAGTGGGATGCCGCGGAGTAACGTGCTTGCTGATTGCCAACTAAAGCACCTTAGTGGCATTACATACAGAGACGTCAACGAATCCATGCAAAAACTCGTTAAAAAGCTACTCATAAAAATTACAGGAAAAGTGAAATGAAAAGAAGTACTTAAAATTAGACCAACAATACGATCTAGGAGGCATGGGTGAACCGGATATGAATCGTCAGCTAATATTTGTATGCGTCTTTACCATTCATTCAGAAGCCCAAACAAACATTTTATATGCTTTAGATTCCCCAATTATTTTTAAAGGAAATGATACGACAGCATATCGAGATCCTGCAGTTTTATTCCATAATAATATTTTTTACCTGTTTTATACCCTAGTTAAAAACGAAGAAGGAAAAATTTATTCATATACAGCCGAAAGACATTCGGTGGATTTGAGGAACTGGAGTCTTGAGAAAATCCTTACCACTAAAGATCAATCCTTGAACTTCTGTAGTCCCGGAAATATTATTGATTATAAGAATGAATGGATTTTATGTCTACAAACCTATCCGCGTCCTAACCATACATTGGACCAGGGCAAACGCCATGGTTCTAAGGATGCGAGATTATATACCATGCGTAGCAAAGACCTTAGTAATTGGAGTAAACCTGAAATAATCAAAGTAAAAGGACCTGATGTCGAATTTGCTAATATGGGAAGAATGATTGATCCCTATTTAGTTGAAGATAAAAACGAAAAAGGAAAGTGGTGGTGCTTTTACAAGCAAAAAGGAGTAAGTATGTCGTACAGTTACAACCTGGAAAACTGGACGTTTTTTGGACATACGAAGTCAGGTGAAAATGTATGTGTTTTGAATGAAAATGATGAATATCTCTTGTTTCATTCTCCACCAAATGGGATATCTATTAAACGTTCTTTAGATTTAAATAGTTGGAAAGATTGGGGAAACCTAATCACTCTAGGACAAGACGAATGGGATTGGGCAGCTGGAAGAATTACAGCAGGAACTGTCGTAAACCTAAAAAAGAAACTGGGTAAATACATAATGTTTTTTCATGGTTCAGGGCCTAAGTCCGAGAGAGAAGGAGATTTTGATAGAAATGCATCGATTGGGATCGCATGGAGCGATGATCTTGTCGTTTGGGACTGGCCTGGAAAAAAAGAATAATCCAGACGTCTAAAGTAAATCTAAAGACAGTGCCCGCTGCTGATTATTCATTTTTGGAGGAAACCTAATGCCTACTAATAATACTTATTAATTTGATACAGCATATTTCTGTAACAACTCTAATGAAGCATATTGAAGTGTTTTTTCATGCGTTGCTTCCAAAATAATATTTGGAGCTTTACCCGCTTTTTCGGCTTCTAGCCAACGCGAAACACATAAGCACCATTTGTCACCGGGCTTCAATCCTGGAAATTGCCAATGGGGTATTGGTGTCATCAAATCATTACCCTTTGATGCCGAATAGTCTAAGAACTCTTGCGTGACCAGTGCACAAACCGTATGTGTTCCAGAGTCTTGCGAAATTGTTCTACACAGGCCATCTCTAAAATAACCGGTAGCAGGATTGGCGCAGCAGGAGAGGAGGGGGTTTCCGAAAATATTTTGTTCCATGGCTCAAAATTATTAAAAGCAAAAGTGATTCCACCCATAAACAATACTATTTAATGAAATTATATTTTAGTGTCTTAGCGTTACAGGCAGTTTCTAAGTCTAAAAGTCAGACGGTGGATTAGTATGGACTGACGAGCTATTTTTTAATTTTAATCCGAGAACATTAGATAATGTTTTTTATTATATTGCATACCGGAACAGAACAGTATGGATGCATCACTTATTTCTTTTAATATTAATCACCAAAGTGATATTCCAAAATATCAGCAAATCGTCGACGTGATAAATAATGCGATCGGAAAAAATATCTTAAAAAAAGGAGGCGTCTTGCCCTCTGTAAATAGAATATGTAAAATAAACCAATTATCCAGGGATACGGTTTTCAAGGCCTATTCAATACTCAAAGAAAATGGAGTGATTGAATCTGTTCCAAACAAGGGCTATTATGTGGCCAATGAAACTAAAAAAGTACTTCTCTTGCTCGATACGTTCAAGGCTTATAAAGAAGTCTTATACCACTCTTTCATTAATAATTTACCAGAAAACATTATTACTGACGTTCAATTTCATCATTATAACATTGATAATTTTAAAACCATAATAAACAACAGTATTGGGAAATATTATAAATATATCGTAATGAATTTCGACGATGCAAATGTCCCTGAAATAATTTCCAAAATCAGCAATGACAAATTATTATTGATAGATTGGAATGTACATTCAAGTATAGAAAACAATTATTTATTTCAAGATTTTGGTAAGTCTTTTTCCAAATCCTTGGAGGGTGCTACAGGGCTTTTTAGAAAGTATAAGGAAATACATTTCCTGTATCCTTCTTTTACCAATCATCCTATGGAAACAATTACCTTTTTCAAGAAGTATTGTAAAGCTTTTAATTTTAATTTTAAAATAATTTTGGACTCAAAAAAATTCAATATTAAAAAAAATATTGCTTATATCAGTGTGAGTGATAGGATGTTAGGTTTGTTTTTAGAGCAGTGTAGGAATGAGAATTTTGAACCTGGAGTCGAGGTAGGTTTTCTCTCCTATAATGAAACTCCAATGAAGAAGTTTATTTATAAAGGCATCTCAGTTATTTCAACAAATTTTAATGAATTGGGCACCAAAGCTGCTGAATTCATTACAAAGGAAAAGCCAATGCAAAGTTATATCGAAACACAATTAATCATAAGAGAATCATTATAAACAATGTATTACATAGGATTTGATATAGGAAGTTCCTCAATTAAAGTAGCGCTTGTCGACGCTGTAACTGGAAAGAAAATAATTGCACTTCATGAACCTCAAGAAGAAATGGCCATCACTTCCCTACAATCCGATTGGGCAGAACAAGATCCCAATTCTTGGTGGGAATATGTTTGTAAAGCAACAAAAAGGTTGATCAAGGAGGCGAACATACCCCCAAAAGAAATCTCCGGGATTGGTATTTCTTATCAAATGCACGGTTTGGTTGTCGTTGATGAATCTGGTAAACCTCTAAGGGACTCCATCATATGGTGTGACAGTAGGGCTATTGACATCGGAAACAAGGCTTTTGAAAACATAGGAGAAGAAAAATGTGCTTCTAATTTATTAAACTCTCCCGGTAATTTCACCGCCTCTAAGTTGAAATGGGTAAAGGATAACGAGCCAGAATTGTATGAAAAAATTTACAAGTATATGCTTCCTGGAGATTATATAGCATACAGACTAACGGGAGAGATGAACACTACCAAGAACGGTTTGTCGGAAGGAATTCTTTGGGATTATAAAGAAAATAAGGTTGCAGGTTGGCTATTGGATTATTATGGAATTAATCCTTCCCTAACGCCCACTATTGTCCAAAACTTTTCCAATCAAGGTGAGGTAGATCAGAAAGGGAGTCAAGAATCGGGTATTCCCTTTGGAACTCCTGTGATTTATAGGGCTGGAGATCAACCCAATAATGCACTTTCATTAAATATTCTCAAACCCGGGGAAGTTGCTGCAACGGGAGGAACCTCGGGAGTAATCTATGCTGTTACGGATATTTTAAAATCAAAAGAATCTTCAAGGATTAATAATTTTGCCCACGTAAATTACAGCCCTGAAACTACAAACGTAGGGAAGTTACTCTGTATTAATGGAGCAGGAATTATGTACCGTTGGTTGCGAAATAATATGGGAGAGGAGTCCTATGAAGCCATGAATAAAAGAGCCTCAAAAGTCGCTGTGGGTTCAGATGGGGTGGTGGTGATTCCTTTTGGTAACGGAGCAGAGCGGATGTTAAACAGTATGAATATAGGGACTCATTTCATTAATTTAAACTTAAACCGACACAGCAGTTCCCAATTGTGTAGGGCGGCTTTGGAAGGGATTGCGTTTTCATTTGTTTATGGGATGGAAATTTTAAAAGATGACAATGCCAAAATCAATGTTATCAGGGCAGGAAATGACAATCTTTTCCGATCAGAAATTTTCTCGAATACCGTAGCTACTTTAATTGGTCATGAAATTGAAATATACAACACCACAGGTTCCGTTGGAGCTGCAAGGGCTTGTGGGTTGACCGATGGCGACTTTGAGAAGTTTGGGAATAACATCACAAAAAATGATCATGTAATGACCTTTATGCCTTTAAAAAATAAGGAACCTTATGAGATGGCTTATCAGCATTGGAAAATGGAATTAGAACAAATTTTGAACAGATAATAATTAAACACAATTAATAATATGGCAATTATAGGAAACAAAGAATATTTTAAAGGAATCGGAACAATACAATTTGAGGGAAAAGAATCGGACAATCCCTTGGCTTTTAAATACTATAATCCAGATAAAATTGTCGCTGGAAAAACTATGCGTGAGCATTTCAAATTCGCCATCGCCTATTGGCATACTTTCTGTGGAACAGGTGCAGATCCATTTGGTCCTGGAACACAAAACTTTGCATGGGATCAGTCAAATGACCCCATTCAGGCAGGTAAAGATAAGGCAGACGCAGCCTTTGAGTTTATTTCAAAAATGGGATTTGATTATTTCTGTTTTCATGATTTCGATTTGGTTAAAGAGGGGGCCACTTTTGCAGAATCAGAAAAAAGATTGGCTACCATTACGGATTATATAAAAGAGAAAAAAGTAGCTTCTGGTATCAAATTACTTTGGGGAACGGCCAATTGTTTTTCTAATCCTCGTTACATGAATGGTGCGGCTACTAATCCGGATTTTGATGTGGTTGCAAGAGCGGGAGGTCAAATAAAATTGGCATTAGATGCAACCATCAAACTAGGAGGCGAAAACTATGTTTTCTGGGGAGGTAGAGAAGGTTATATGTCGTTGTTAAATACCGATATGGGACGTGAGTTAGACCATATGGGTCAGTTTTTAACTATGGCCAGAGATTATGCAAGAGCTCAAGGTTTTAAAGGAAATTTTTTTATTGAGCCAAAACCAATGGAACCAATGAAGCATCAATATGATTTTGATGCATCAACAGCAATTGGATTTTTAAAAGAATATGGTCTTGAAAAAGACTTTAAAATGAACATAGAGGTCAATCATGCAACCCTTGCACAGCACACAATGCAACATGAATTGGCAGTGGCTGCAAAATCGGGAATGCTCGGCAGTATTGATGCCAACAGGGGGGATTATCAAAATGGATGGGATACCGACCAATTTCCCAACAACATCCAGGAGACGACAGAGGCAATGTTGGTTTTCTTAAAAGCAGGAGGTCTTCAAGGTGGTGGGATTAACTTCGATGCCAAAATCAGAAGAAACTCAACGGACCTAGCCGATCTATTCCATGCTCATATTGGAGGAGCAGATACTTTTGCTAGAGGGTTGTTGATCGCAGACAAAATAATTAATTCTTCTCCTTATGAGAAATTAAGAAAAGACCGTTATAAATCTTTTGATTCTGGAAAGGGAAAAGCTTTTGAAGCAGGACAACTTTCGATGGAAGATTTGTATAAAATTTCTAAAGAAAATGGTGAATTGTCATTGAATAGCGGGAAACAGGAATTGTTTGAAAATATTATTAACCAATACATTTAATCATGAGGCAAAAAAACTTAAAACTCTAAATGAAAAAACCGTGAATGTTGCATGGAATAAACAAAGATGCAATAGCAAGAAACCAAGTTATTACAACTTAATTGACTTGCTAAATCATTACCATAAATAACGCTTTTTGGTCTTAAAACATCTTTACTCTTATAGGGAATATAAAAAGATGTTAGAACCTGTAGAGTCCCTATGGATGTTAGCCTAAGGAGAAATACACTACAGAATTTTAAGGGTGCTAAATTTTGTAAAAATACACACAAAAGATAGGCTCTAGAACTGTTTTATAATCTAATAATATTACCCATATCAATACAAAAGGATTATGATTTAGTTTATGTATTTCATTATATAAACTTAAGTGGAGATTTAATAACGGCAACCAAGGCACGCCGTATTAGCTAAAAGTAGGTAGAAATAATAGTAGTATACCAAACATAGATTATGGGGAAAGACCATGCCGTGCATGCCGTCAGCATAACCCGAAAGATTGAAACAATCAAGAGACTCTGAGACGCGGGTTTACCCCTGCCCACTGGTTTTAACCCCCAAATAAAAGTAGGTAATTAGAACCCAGCTATCCCCAGTGAAATAGGGGTTTAGAGATATATGACTGATGAAATCAATTCAAGTTTATATCGTAAATAGAGATGTTTCTTGAGTTTGGTGTTTTATCCTGTGTTTCAAAACTCTTTAGTTTGGATAAAGCAGCTTCGACTGAATCTTCCGGAGCAAAGCAAACATTATTTTTACAAACATATATAAGGGTTTCGTTTTCAGAATAACGGTCTTTTAAAAAGGGCAGTTCACTTGCCACGCTGCTTTGCTGAAATAAAATATTTGTAAAATATTCTTTTTGGATTTCTCTCGAAAATTCTCTCGCTTTTGGACCGATCACAATTATTTCATGTCTGGTAAAGGCATACTTGACATAAAGTGAAGCCCAATGGCTATAATAGCTTATGCCATTTTCTACATCGGGCTGAATTGTTTCTAACATGCTCTGAACCCTGTTCAGGTAATCTTCTCGGTCTAACAGTTGTCCAATATCAAAAAGAGTATGGGCCATTACTGCATTTGAAGACGGTATTGTCAAATCATTTAAATCAAAAACCTTGGAGATTAGAGGATCCTTCATTTTATAGGTGAAGAATGGATTCTCCTTTACTTGGAATTTATCTATGATAATATCACAAATTTTTACACTCCAATCTAAATAATATTTTTCCCCTGTAGATTTATATAACTCCAAAGCTGCTGCTGACAAAAAAACATAATCTTCTAAAAAACCAACTACTTTTGGCATATTGTTTTGATAAGTGTGATAAAGAATATCACTTTTAAAAAGATTCTCTACCAAAAAAGAAAAAGTTTTTTCTGCTTGTAAAAGCCACTTTTCTTCACCAAACGCCTGCGATGCCTTATTAAGCCCCAAAATGGCAAGAGCATTCCATGAGGTTATGATTTTGTTGTCAACTAGGGGAAAATCTCGATCAATTGTAATTTGTTTTATGTTATATTCCCAAAATTCCTTAAGCTTTTTCCATCTCTTTTCAGTTATTTTTTTGTTGGCAGTGAATTGACTCTCGGGGTAGATTTTTTTCAAAATAAAGAGATCCTCCATAATGGGTTTTTCAAAGTCTATACCATAATAATCTAGAAAAAGTTGAAGATTATTTTCGGCAATTATCTCAATCTCATTTTTGTTAAAAGTGTAATAACCCCCCTCTCCAGAAGTATTATCGGCATCGATTGCGGCAAAAAAGCCCCCGTTATTTGCTGCCATTCTTTTTTTTAAAAAAGAAATGGTTTCATATACAATGTCTTTATAAATGGGTTTAGGGTTTTCTTTGTAAGCATCTGAAAACGTTCCAATGTTTTGAGCGTTGTCGTATAGCATTTTTTCGAAATGAGGAAGGTTCCAATAGGGATCAACACTGTAACGAAAAAAACCTCCTTCGAGTGCGTCATAAATACCACCACTTGAAATTTTATCTAAAGTTAGATTAAGATATTTTTCTAATAATGAATCTTTAGTTGTGGTTTTAAAGACTCTTAAAAAATCTAATTTGACTGGGTTAATAAATTTTTTTTCTTGAATTTCACCTCCGTAATTAAAATCTAGATTTTGTTTCCAATCTTTAACGGGATCATCAAGAAAAGAATTATTAAAAGGTTTAGTTTCTTCAGGAGGAACAATAATATTTACAGATTGAATTCCCTCGGCGATTTTTTCTGCTAATTCCGAAAGTTGATCTGGATCACTTTCGTAGCGCTTTTGAATGTTTTCTAAAATTTGCATCCATTGCTTTTTGGTATGGTAGGTTCCCGCATAAATTGGCTTCCCATTGGGTAAACATATTGCGTTTAATGGCCACCCACCAGAACCGGTCAGCAGTTGAAGGGCAGTCATATATACTTTATCTACATCCGGATTTTCCTCACGATCAACTTTGATGCTAAGAAATTTTTCATTCATCAAATCTGCGATACTTTTGTCTTCAAAAGTTTCTTTTTCCATGACATGACACCAATGACAACTTGAATAACCTATACTTACTATTACTAACTTATTGTTATCATTTTCATCCCGATATAAAATTTCATCCCAAGGTTGCCAGTTTACGGGATTTTCGGCATGTTGAAGTAGATAAGAACTTGTCTCTGAAGCTAAATTGTTTTGTTTAAGAAGAGATTTTTTGGTGGTTGTACAAGAAATTGTTAAGATAAAAAAGCAACAAGCATAGAGTTTATGAAATGGGCGCCAGCCTTTATTTTCAAATTTCGTATTGGAATATTCTTTCATTAAAAAGGTTTAATTAGATTAAAAATTTAGTTGAAATGCTATTTTATTTAATTAACTATTTTGTGTCCAAAAACGATTATCTCTGAATAAAATCAGATGGATTTTCACCATATAACTTCTTGAAAGCCGTTGTGAAATAAGATTTAGGTTCTATACCAACCATATACATAGCCTCTTTTACGCTGCTTACTTCGCTAGGACAAAGAAACTCCAATAATTAATAAAAATACCATTTTTCACCAGCGTATTTCCATAAATTTATTTTGAAGGGGTGGGGTTCTAATTACCTACTTTTGATGGGGGTTAAAACCAGTCATACCTTTATATAGATTTTTTTCTTATGGCACCACCACCCAGCAGCCCAACATATAAACATAAAAACCAATGCAAAAAAGAATGCACCGTAATACTGGCCAATCCAACTGAAGCCTATTTCATAGATATAGGTGTAGAGTGATTGATCTCCAATTACTCTGATGAAGTTCATTCCAATCGCTAGATATTCAGACAAAAGATATATGACAAGTGAATTCTTTCCAAAAACTTCAAAGAAGTGATAATTGACTGGCTTTTGAACTAGATCAATACTATAAATCAGTACGGAAAGCAGGATTATATCCAGTCCAGTTGTAAGAATAACAAAAGGGGTTGTTGCCCCGGGAAACGTATGGCCATGTGCGCCTGTTCCTATAAATGCGTTGACATAAGACGCCTTTTTAGTTTGCTCTGAACATGCTATCAGTAATATGGTCACAGCAAGTAATAGTATGTTTTTTTTCTTCATATATAGATATATTTATCTTATGATCAGTTTCGTTTATTCAAGATAATTATCTTAATGAACGGCGCAGGGAAATTCAGCTTAGACCGATTGTTATTTAATAAGAGAAGTTAGTTTAAAACTTCCTGTTTACACCTTTTAGATACTCATTTGCAGCGGCTTCCTTAAACTTCAGCGGTTTCGTTGTCCCAATTGAGTGTCTTATTTGGAAAACGACCAGCAATGACTCCCAAAAGGATTGTTTCCGTTAATCTGGCAGCATAAGAAAATGGAGCTGATGCTTCCTCCTCGCCCAAACAAGCAGAAACAAACTGATGATAGTGCTTCGGAGCGTCACGCTCATAGTCATTTACAGTGTTTCCTAATTTCCCATCTGGATCGTATTTAGAGATGTCGATTTCTTGATATTTACCATCAACAATAAGCCTTGGGGTCTCCATAAAATGAGGCAATAAAAGTCTCCCCTTTTCCCCAATAAACATGGCGCCTTGTAAAGGAAGTTTTTCCTTGTTAGGAAGCTTTAATTCTTTGTGACTCGATGGAGCACCCTTTCCATCATACCAAACCCATTTGAAATCTTCAGTGGTATATTTTGTTCCTTTAAAGGTATAGGTGACATTATTATTTTCTGGATATCCAAAGCCATTTGGTTTTCTACAATTGTTTTTTATTGTAGTTGGGACATCCAATCCTAGGGCATTGTAAGGCGTATCAAAAATATGAACACCCATGTCCCCCAAAGTACCACACCCAAAATCAACAAGTTTGCGCCAATTTGCAGGATGATAAACCTTTTCTTTAAAAGGTCTTTCGGCAGCTGTGCCCAACCACAAATTCCAATCTAAACTTTCTGGTACGGAATCCGAACCTTTAGCTACTGGTCCGTCATAACCCCAGTTTTTTGGCGACCATGCCCTTACGGTTTCAACTTTACCAATTATTCCTGATTGTATCAATAAGGTTGCCAATTTGTAGTCATAAAATGAATGTACTTGAATCCCCATTTGGGTAACCAAGTTTTTTTCTTCGGCTTTCCTTCTCATTTCTCTAACCTCAGACACATGATGCGCCAATGGTTTTTGACAATAGACCGGTTTGTTATAATCCATAGCCAATATTGAAGCAGGGGCATGCGTATGATCTGGTGTAGAAACGATGACTGCATCAATTTCGTTTTGCATTGCCTCAAGCATTACGCGGTAATCCGAAAAAGTTTTGGCATTGGGATGTTTTAATTTTGCCGCAGCCAAGTTATTTGCATCTACATCACAGAGTGCGGTGACATCAACCCTATCATGTGAAGAGATTGACTTTAAATCTGCTGCACCCATTCCGCCTACGCCAATGTGAGCTGTTCTGAGCCTTTTGTCCCCTTGAACATTTGCAAACAATGAAGAAGGTAATAATACGGATGACGCCGCAGCCACTGTTGTTTTTAAAAAGTCTCTTTTTTGCATTTTAAATAGCTTATAATTTTTTAATTTTTATGTTTCTAAACCATAAATCACTCCCGTGATCTTGGAATCCAATGAATCCTGTTTTAAACTTTCCATAATCGGGGGATCCATCCCATTTTCCGGAATTTCTTTTAATGTTCCAGTCCTCTGACCAAGGCACAAATGAAAGTACCATTTTTCCATTCAACCAATGCTCTACCTTTTCAGTGGTAAAAACAATTTTTGTCGAGTTCCATTCACCAGCAGGGTTTAAAATCTTCTTAGCAGGATCGGGAGCGTGCATCGCATAATCTGCTGCCGTTTTTTGCCAATCTTGGAGGTCACGAGGTTCGGCAACTCCAAACTGACTGTTGTAACTTGTAAGGTCATGTATTTTAGCGTAGTTTTCATCATCGATGAGTTGGTATTCAGGTGCGACCACTGGAGGCCCTGGGTAACCTTCTTTTACATGATAAAAAATACCACTATTCCCACCTGGAGGAATTTTCCATTCAACATATAATTCAAAATTATCAAATTCTTCAGCACCATAAATGATATCCTTGCTGCCCTTATAGTCATAGTCTTCTTCTAATACCTGTTCCGAATTAAAAGTCAACGTGCTGTCCTTTATTACCCATCCCGGAGGTAATGCATCTCCATTATATGCTCTCCAACCTTTGGTGCTGCTGCCATCAAAAAGATAGATCCAGTCATTAGTTTTTTCAGTAAGTATTTTAGAATTGGTTTCAGGTTTATTTTTTTGCTCGGTTTTACAGGCGTAGACTGTTATGGCAATGAGGGTAATTATAATAAGCTGCTTCATGATTATTTTTGTTTTAATAGTTTTTTTTATTTTTTTTGATTTCATAATTTTATTACTACAATAAATTACTGATTGACAGATACAACTGCTTCATCCTCTTATTTCAATTATTCCAAATTTGGGACTCGATATTGTGAAAATCGCGTGGAATGTGCAGGGGATGACAACAAAGATGCTGTAGCCAGAACTGCAGCAGAAAGGTTTAGTGTTTTTCCAATTTCATCTGTCCAAGTTTTTTCATGTGTTTAATTAATTTGATGACAAAAACTAATCCTCAATGGTAAAAGAAGACGCTGGCAAACCTCCAAGCTCTTCCATCGGTTGCTTCTTCTATGGATACACATCCTTTTTGTTCTCCAGGAACGGGAGCATAAGCCAAAACAGTTTCGCCAATTACTTCAGAATTTTTAAAGGCAGATACCGCTAAACTTCTCAAACTGTTTATCATAGAATGTGCAGCGGCTTTTTCCGGAACAGCATTTGTTTCACCTTTTTCTTTTGCCTCAGCCCAAGCGTTAAGTGTGTCCCATCGCGATTCTTGTGTTGCTTTGTCGGCTCTTAAGAAACGATTTAATAGCGCGTCTATGTCTTCGTTTGTCAACTCAGAAAATTTTTCCTTACCAGCTCCTTCAAGCGTTAGTTTAGAAACTATAGGTAATGACATTTTAGCGAATTCCTTGTCCTCTGGACTTGAAACAAGAGCCATATAACCATCCATGAATTGAGTTAGATTAAGGTCGTTTGCACCGGGTATATTGTCAGTAGTAGGTAAAATTACATCGATTATCTTGCTAACTAAATCAGCTTGTTGTGATGTGAAAAATTCTGGAGTCCAAACACCTTCTCCTGTCTGACAGCTTTCGAAAAGACTAACAACTGTTGAGCTAAGAGCAACTGCTCCAAACGAAAGTCCAATATTTTTTAATGCGGTTCTTCTTTGCATGATCTAGGCTTTTAAAGGTTCATTTTTTTTAATTCTCTTACAGCAAAATCTACTGCTCTTGCAGTCAATGCCATATAGGTAAGGGATGGATTAACATTCCCGGCAGAGGTCATTGCCGCGCCATCAGTAACAAACACATTAGGTACTTCATGTAATTGATTATTACCATTTAGAACCGATGTTTTTGGGTCATGACCCATTCGAGCAGTTCCCATTTCATGAATTCCTAAACCTAAATGATATTCGTTATCCCATCCAGAAACATTTTTAAATCCTGCATTGTCTAGCATTTCCATTGCTTGAGTTTGCATGTCCTTTCGCATATTGAGTTCGTTTTCACGAATTGTTGCATCAAAAGTAACGGTCGGTAAGCCCCATTGATCTAGTTTGTCATAGTCAAGAGTCATTTTGTTTTCATGATAAGGTAACACCTCACCAAAGCCATTCAAACCGATGGTCCATCCACCTGGGTTGAGAATTGCTTCTTTGAACTCAGGCCCATAGGCCATTTCTTTTACGTTATCTGTCCATGAACCTCGACTACCTCCACCTTGGTATCCATATCCTCTTAAAAAGTCTTTTTGATTAGTACCACCACCTAGGTTTCTAAAACGCGGTATAAATACACCGTTGGCTCTTCTTCCTGTATAATATTTATCTTCATACCCTTCAACATCGGCACTAGCACCTACCTGAAAGTGATGATCCATTAAGTTGTGTCCTAATTCTCCTGAAGCATTCCCCATTCCATTTGGAAAAGCAGCCGATTTAGATTGCATTAAAATCGAAGTACTTGCAACCGCAGAGGCGCACAAGAAAATCACTTTAGCTTTATATTCAGTAGTCTCTTTAGTTATTGCATCAATTACACGAACTCCCGTGGCGCGTTTGGTTTCAGGATCATAAAGCACTTCATGCACTACTGCATTCGTTTTCATAGTCATGTTCCCAGTTTCTTCTGCCATCGGAAGTGTAGAAGAGTTACTACTAAAGTAAGCCCCAAATGGACATCCTCTAGCACATCGATTACGATGCTGACAGGTAATTCTTCCTGCGCCCGGTTTTGTTCCTTCTGTAATGTGAGCAGTACGGCCAATCGTTAAAAGACGGTCAGTATATTTATCAGCAATGGATCCTTTCAAATGGTCTTCCACGCAGGTCAATTCCATAGGCTTTAAAAACTCACTATCTGGAAGTTGAGGTAAGGATAGACTCTCACCAGAAATACCAACATGCTTCTCAACATAACTGTACCATGGAGCAATATCTTTGTATCGGATTGGCCAGTCAACAGCAATACCTTCTTGAGCATTCGCTTCAAAATCAATATCTCCACGGCGGTAACTTTGACGTCCCCACATGAGTGACCTTCCTCCTAAATGATATCCCCGAATCCAGTCAAACTGCTT
>CAJIYH010000001.1 GCA_905181615.1 uncultured Flavobacteriaceae bacterium | reverse complement strand
TCTGGAGTGAAAATGTTGTTGCAACTCTCAAAATCGAAATTTTCGAATTTTTCAGTAAAGATGCAACCAAGAATCTTCTTTTTGGTTTTTCCATCTGCCTTATCCCAATAATGACTTAGGTTTTCAATCATTGGGAGAGTTTTATTCAAATACACTTTAAATGGACTCTTCGTGGACTTCAACCGTTCCAACTTAACCTGTTTATCACTTAACTCAGACTCGATTCTACTCTTCATTTCGTTGTAATCAGAAGAGGTGATATCTCCGTCAAGAAATAAGTTTTGCAAGTTGGTTTGTCGCGTCACAAACTTTTCAATCTCAGCCTGAATTCTTTTAATTTCGGTTTTTCTTGTTACATCGTCTCGGTCAATTAGTGACTCGAGTTGAGATTTATAAACTTTTACCATACCAGCAGTGAATGAAATTGTATCTAATAACTTTTTTATTTGTTCATGTGCCCAATCCACTCTATATCTTTGGCAACGTGGTTTGGTACACAGATAGTAATGATACCAGTTTTTGTTACCACTTTGACACTTATATGCGGTGATGGTTCTACCGTGTTCGGAACATTTCATAAACCCTTTCAATGGGTATAAATCAGTTTTATCAGACTTAAAATCGAAATTTCTAACCCTACCATCTAAGTAGTCATTAGCCCTCTTAAAAAGGTCGTCTGAAACAATTGGTGGGTGTAATCCTATAACAATCTGCTCCCCTTCTTTTTTGTACTCTTTTACCCTGATTTTTCCTGTATAAACAACATTCCTAATGATATTATAAAATGTTTGTTTGGTGATATTGAAGGATTTACCCTTGTAAGGATATTTCTGTTCATTGATATATTTTCTAACTTCATTAGCAGAATAAACCCCGAGCACCATCCGTTCAAAACATTCTTTTATATATGGTGCAGCTTCATTTGGTTCAAGAGTTGATTTACCTTCAACACGACAATTACTGTATCCTCTTGGAGCAGAACCTGTCCAGCAACCTTCTATTCTTGCTCTTCTTGATCCTTCAATGGTTCTGATTGAATTTTTATCATTCTCTACTTCTGGAAGGGTTAAATATATACTGAGAAGGACCTTAGAATCAGGACTTGATAGGTCGATGGGTTGTTCTACAGTAGAAATTAGTACTCCTAATTTATCTAAAGTCTTTATCTCTTTTAGAGCCAAATATTGATTTCTTGACCAACGATCCCACCTTAAACATAAGATCTGATCAACCTTACCTTTATTCTTTTTGAGGTACGATATAATTTTGTTCCATTCGGGTCGATTAAAATCTTTACCAGAGTAGTCTTCAGTATAAACATCTACAATTGGATAGTTATTGATCGAACAGAATTGTTTTAATACAGTCTCTTGATGTTGTAAAGAGAACCCTCGATCTGCCTGATCATCAGTTGATACCCTTTTATAGATTATTGTTCTCATTATACCGCTTCTTTATAGGTTTCGTATTCAATAATTGCTAATTTCTCCAATAATAACTGGATACGCGCTATATCTTCGTTAGAAATACCATTCAGCTCTAACGAGATTATTTTTTTAGACTCTGTCTTATTCATTGCCTTAAAATGATTTTGATGTTTTAGTTTTTTTGTTTTTTGAACTAATTGATTCAGCTATATCTGCTGCTGCTTCATCCAATGATGGAAAAGGATCCTCTAATTCTTTGAATTTGATTCCAGGAGTTAATCCCGTTTGTTTACTTATTGAATCAGTTAACAGATATTGAACTCCATACCTATTTTCTTTTTGACACAATACACTATCGTGGATGGTGATATAGGGGATATTATTTTTACTCAATTCCAGACAACCATGCCTCAAAAACAGATAGGACTCACATCTTTGAATTAGATATGAGAATGGATTTTTCAAGTGTTTTGTATTGGAAATGAACTGAACAAGTTTACTTACTTCGTTAAATTGTTTTTCCAAATGTTTGATGAGTTCTACATTGACTCTTCTGTTCTTGTCAGAAAAATTAATGTAGAGTTGAAATTGATCTTTTACCTTCTCACGAGTCATCCCAATATTCTTTCCTATTGACTCATAAATGTCTTTTTTGAAGTTCAATGACCGATATTTTTGGATTCCTTTTTTTCTCCAAAACCTGCCACACATATATGATATGAATGTATCCAGTATAGGATATTTTATATTAGTTAATACATCCCCTTTATATGTATTATATTCTATATAGTTATCATTAATAACATTAGACTCTACTATCATATATTTAACAAATTTCTCTACATAATCTTGATACTCCATAGATTCACACAAGTACTCTAAAGACTTATATAATTGAGGGAATAGAGAATGAAGGTTGTAACCAAGGTTAGTCTCCTTAAAAAATTTCTCTGTGAGAATGGTTGCAAGGGTAAATGGATGCGAGGTACTTATATCCACTTCAATCATAGATTCTCCATTTGTTCTTAGAAAATATCTTAATTCTCTCTTCATCGAAGTGAATACCGAATTGACTCTATGATTGCTCATCGAAACAGAATAATTGAATTCTCCCTTTTCGATATGCTCAATTACTTTATGTAATTTTTTGAAGTATTTCTTCACTTGAGTTTTATTCTCCTTTATCACCTTTGACAACACCCTTTTTTTCAATTCTTTCAGGTAAGTTCGAGCAGCTGTTGCGTCTATGGTAATTTGAAATTGATCCATAGCCTCTTTGATGTGAATGTATCTATCTTCAAAACATTTCATCTCTGACTCCCATTCATATTTGAGTTTTTCTTTTCGAGTGTCATACTTATTGTCAATTTCAACTTCAACAAAATCATTCTCCTCAAGTACCCATTGATTGAGTTTATATCCAGTGTGTTTAACACCAGGGATAATTAAGTTATCTGATAAGACAATGGGACCATTTTCGGTCAAATTTGAGTCCAATAGAATGGTTTTAACCTCATTAAATCTATTACGTGTCATTCGGTTTACATCTTTACTTGAAAGAGGTTTAAAACCCCTCAAATATTGATAGTCTTTTGAATTATAAATTGGAGGAGTTAATAAAGACACGACAAAATAAGCGGCATCACACATAGATTTGTTGCGCTGAGATCTTCCTGTTACATATTGACTCAAATTCACTTCAATTATCGAACTCGGAATGGTTAATTTCATATTTAAGTTAATTTATATAATTGACATAGTTTTTAATCAAAAAAAATGTTTTCATTGATTACTTTATTTTTAGATTTACCTTCGGTAATGATTTTAAATCTCTTTTCCATAAATTCTGTATTAACTGGATCTAAATCAAACATTACCGCTGATCTGCCGTTTTTAAGAGCTGCTGCACCAGTTGTTCCACTTCCACCATATAAATCACAAACTTTCATCCCTGGTTTAGTGAAAAATAGAATGAAAAATAATGGTATTTTTTCATTTTGTGGCGCTTGATGTTTATAGTTTGGATCAATATCTTTGAATTCACTATTTTGAAAAACTGAAGTTTTAAAAAAGTCATACACCAATTCACCATTTAGAACATCAACCATTCTCTTATTTGGACTATCAACGTAAGTTTTATTCATCGTTTGTTTTAAAATTATTTGATCCTCTAAATTTAGATTTCTGTATTCGTTCCAAATAAATTTCTTTTCATCCTTTACAAAAATTAGAATAGACTCCGTTGAGGGTTGAAAACCCTTAAAATTTGACAATGGAATTGGATTAGATTTTTCCCATTTAACCTCCTGTATAAATTTAACCCCTTCAGATATCATTTTTAATGTAATTCGCTGTGGAATTGCTTGAGATTGATTATCAATTATTACATCGTCAACGTTAATTACACAAACTCCCGTGTCTTTTAATTTCCACTTTATAAAATGTAAAGTTTGATTAACCAACTCATCTATGTAATCATTTAAACCCAAGGCACCTACTTGATCTTCTTTTGGAACATTTCGATAGTTTTTAATACCCAAATAATCTGGAGAGAAATACAATAGATCTATTGAATTGTCTTCAATTTTGGTGTATGCTTTTTTATTGTCCATATTGTATATCTCGTAGTCATTTGAAATAATAGGACACTTAAGTTGAGTATCTAAATCATTATTTAATTTACTTTCTTCTTTGATACGTTTAATAATATTATCAGCTCTGGAAACTGACAAAGTACCAAGATCAATTTTATCTATTAATGACTCAGTTAATGGATTCGATGGGTCGTTGTCAAAGTCGTCTATTGTGATGTATTTTCGGAGTTGTACTGAGGACAGATTTAAACCTAATATTTTTGATACCATGGTATAACGATCTTTTAAATCTTCCTCCGTTAAACCATTTATTAATTCCCTCTTTTTACCTTGTGAGTTTCCTAATTCATCCAAAACACACTTTATAGACGAAACTATTTCAACAGCAGTTCTTTCTTGAGTCGAATTTGATAAAATTGATTCTAACATTACGTTTTGTGGATCACTAATTACTACTGGAACTTGTTTAAATCCCAATGACTGCGCTGCCATCCAGCGTCTATACCCGTCCCATATTTGATATTCATCTTCGTTACGAACAACTTTTATTGGATCTTTAAAACCAAATTCATCTAATGATGCTTCCATCGATGAATGGTCTACGTTTAATTTCATGGCAATAATACTGTCATGGACACTTAATTTTAATGGGGAAATTTCTGTTTTCATAATAGGGTGTTTTATATATTTGACATAGTTTTTGAATAAAAAAATTATAAACTTCCTTCTCTTATTCTTCTCGAGATTGTTTGTCTCATTTTTATAATAGCGTCTATTTTAGCTTGTTTATTTTGTGTATTAAAATTGTAATTTTCCGCACGTCCCAAATGAATTTTCACTTCTTTCCTTTTGCCACCTGTTAACGGAAAAAATGTCTTAGCTGTGAAATATTCAATTTCAGTTTTTTTGTCTTTTGTCCTCGCAACATGAATAGTAGGGTTCATTAGTACCTGATGCTGCTCAAAATCTTTAACTAATTCATCTAATCGACTGAAAACCTCTTTGTTCTCATCCAAATAGGATAAAACCTTTTGCAATTTATCTTCAAGTTCGTCAAAATCAGATTTAAAACCTGAATTAAGATGATCATTTTTTTTGACGTCATCTTTCATCTTAACCTCGATCTTGGTTAACTTTTTTGATTTATTAATCTTAAACAAGTCAGTTAGACTTTGGTAATCGAGATTTACAAATTTTGAATGTTTCATAGGGCAAATATATAAAATGACATATGTAAATTCCAAATTATTTTTAATAATTTTTTACTTCCTAAAATTCTTAAGGAAGTTTTTCAGTGTAATACACTATTTATTATTAAACCTATTCAGATATGAAAAAAGACGTTATGATTTCACTGCGGCTAACTCCCAATCAATACATTACACTTTTGGAAACATTAGTAAAAGAGAAAAAATCCAAATCACAATTTATAAGAGAATCGATTAATCGTTCTCTGTTTAGAATTAATGATAAATCTTGTCGTAAAAAAGAGATTCTGGAATGGATCGATGAACTTTAGTTCTTATGATCTTAAGTTTAGGTCTTGATATGATGAATCAGGATTTGGTTTGCAATCTAATTGGCACAATGACTGTTGGGGTATTGTGCCGTTTGTGAACTAACCACAGTTTTTAATTATTTTTCAAATAGACCTTTGTGAGGGTTTCACCCATGGTGTTACATAGAATTTCCTGTGGGTGTTGCGTTAATGAGAATTGTTCCAATTGATCATGGTAGAGTTTTGATTTTGACTCTGATGTAATCAGGTAATAATGAAAATACTCATGGATGACGGTATTGATTAGTTCTCTACGTATGACATTGTTATCCCTGTAAATAGTGATTGTATTGTTGTAGAAACAATATTCCCCCGCAAGATTAGATTTACCCTCAACCAAAGTAAGAAGTGGTTTTCTCTTTCTAATTGGATACAACATTAGACACCAGTTCAATACATCCTCTGCCAAATGAAATTGCCAGTCTTCACCGTCAGCAGTCAAGAATTTAATTAGCACAGATATCAGAGTTTAGAGTGAATAATACCCCAACAACAATAAAGTAAATAGTAAAAAAGGTATCCATTACAAATGACGTTTAACTTTAGTAATAGTATTCACATGAAGACCCGTAATCTTAGCAACCTCAATATTTTTATATCCTTTTCTGAGTAAGTCTAACGCCTTTTTATTTTGTGGTTTTGATAAAAACTTAATTGGATCTTCGTTAGAACCTGGTTTTCTTCCAAGATATTTTGTTGGATCTAATTTAGCCAACTCAATACCCTCACGTTGACGTTCTTTTGAAAGTTTTCGTTCCATCTCAGCGACCACTCCAAGAATTGAGATTATCATTTTAGAGATTGGATTTTCCTCTTTGTCTTCATTGAGTGTGCATAGACCTTGCGATAAAAAATTTACAGGGATTCCTCTCTCAGTGGTGTAATGAATAAAATTTATAATATCTCTAAGGTCACGACCGCAACGATCAATTTGCCAAACAGAAATTGACTTGATCAATTGTCGATCTATAAGGGTTTTTAAGGTTGAACCCTCGGGTCTTTCAAAAATTGGAATGGCTCCCGAACATTTATCTTCGATAACTTTATCAAATTCATTTTCTTTTACTCTTTGCCGATCCGTTTTCTGATCTACGCTCGAAACTCTTGTATATAATATTGAAATACTCATAATTTTAAGGTTTACCTATCTATACCCTAAAATTATAGCAGCAACACCCCTCATGCCGCATAAAACCTATATTTTATCGCTATGAAAACACTCACAAATGAAAGTGTACGCTATTATTGTGATTAATGGATTTTGCCGATTAAAATTGGTGAAGGATCATCCCGTGGGGGCCCTCCCTGCAGCACCCCCTGCCGGTATCCCCCCTTTAAATAAGGGTTTTTTGGTGTCTGCAGAGGGGGTCAATGCCCCGTCCGAGATTTTTCCGGATTTTTTTGGAAAAAATCGAGTTTTTAAAAAATAAATTTTTTCAGATTTTTTAAAGAAAATCAGTTTTATACTTGTAGTAGTTTCTCCAGAATTTTGACCATAGCGATAGGTATCCAACTCACAATACTCTAATAGTTGTCTTCTTGTTTCTTTGCAACATCACCTTCAAAGGTTCCATTTACCATTGAAAGAAAAGTATTGGATGCTGTACCTCCTTCTTTTATATCAAGATCGTTATATGAAAGTTCAGGAACAAGTGCGGGTAGAACATACTTTATTGAATAACTACCCTTCATTTCTGGGGTATAATACCATTTCTGTTGGAACGGAATCATTAGATCTTTCAGACGATTTACAATCCCTAACAACTCATTAGAATACTCAGGGAATACATCGATTAGATCATTTAGTTTCCCTCTCTCAAAACCAATATTGTAGACTAATATGTCTCCACTGCTACCACAGTCCTGAATTAGTTGTTCTATAAATCCAATTCTTGGATCTTTGGTTGGATCTGCGAGGTATTCCCTATGTTCTATTACTGAGGTTAAAGTCTCTTGAATGTGAAGTGAATACTGAAATACTAATTGTTGGTATGGTCTACTACCATTATATTTTGGAACTGCGGGACCAATTGTTTCAAAATCTAAAAAGTATAAAGGATAAATTAATCCATTTGTGAAGTTTCTTATCTCTTCAATATCAATATGAGTGGTCCCATTAACTTCTGATTGAACCTGTAACAATGGTTCGTTCAAAAGTTCATTTGCAAAATTAAAATATTGTTAATCCCAATAAAAATTGTTAAAATTTTATACATTTACATTATCAATGAAGCAAATTTTTCATAAAATATCATCCTTTTTGATGGCTATTGTAGTGCTTTTTTCTACAATGTCATTTACTATTGATATGCATTATTGTGGAGATAATTTAGTTGAAACTGCCATATTCCACAAAGCAAAAGGTTGCGGTATGGAAATGGAAAACCCTTCAACTGAAGGATGTTCTGTTAAGGTAAAAGATTGTTGTTCTGACGAACAGTTGATAGTTGATGGTCAAGATGAATTAAACATATCTTTTGACACACTATCTTTTGACCAACAATTATTTGTTGCTTCATTTGTTTACACTTATATCAACCTTTTTGAAAGTTTAGATAAAAAGGTTGTCTCCTACGAAGAATATAGGCCTCCTCTCGTTGTCAGGCAAATCTACAAGCTAGACGAGACATATTTAATTTGATTTTTAAGCAATAGACTTTTTTATCCAGTGGATGTTTTCCATTAGGATAATCCTTTGTATTCGGTGTTTTCTTAACGCCATTGTCTAATTGTTTAATTATCAAGCTAATGCTAAACAAAAGCATAAAATTTCTAATAGAAAACAAACTTGTTGCAGTATTACTACTCGTTCTATTCATAGGATGGGGAATAGTAAATGCACCTTTTAATTGGGATACTGGTTTTTTACCATCCAATCCTGTAGCTGTGGATGCCATACCCGATATTGGTGAAAATCAGCAAATCGTTTTTACTAAATGGGATGGTCGCTCACCACAAGATATAGAAGACCAAATTACCTACCCGTTAACTACTTCATTATTGGGTATTCCAGGTGTAAAAACCATTCGTAGTTCCTCTATGTTCGGCTTTTCAAGTATCTATATCATTTTTGAAGAAGATGTTGAGTTTTATTGGAGTAGAAGTAGAATTCTGGAAAAATTAAATTCGTTACCTAGTGGTTTATTGCCAAACGATGTAAATCCAGCATTGGGTCCAGATGCCACAGGATTAGGACAAATATTTTGGTACACACTTGAAGGTCGTGATGAAAAAGGTAATGTTACTGGTGGTTGGGATTTACACGAACTAAGAAGTATTCAAGATTACTATGTAAAGTATGCATTGTCCTCTGCAAGCGGTGTTTCAGAAGTAGCATCTATAGGTGGTTATGTTCAAGAATATCAAGTGGACGTGAATCCAGAACTAATGCGTCAATATAATATTGGATTGCATCACGTTGTAAAAGCAGTTAAGGAAAGTAATAAAGACATTGGTGCACAAACATTGGAAATTAACCAAGCCGAATATTTAGTTCGTGGTTTGGGGTATGTGAAATCCATTTCAGACATCGAAAATGCAGTAGTTACTTCCGAAAATTATACTTCAATTAGGATAAAGGATATTGGTAAAGTTTCTTTAGGTCCTGCAACAAGACGAGGTATATTAGATAAAGAAGGAGCTGAAGTCGTTGGTGCTGTTGTTGTAGCTCGTTATGGTGCAAACCCAATGGAAGTCATAAATAACGTAAAGGAAAAAATTAGTGAATTAAGTGCAGGATTACCTTCAAAAGTATTAGCGGATGGTAGAACCTCACAAGTAACCATAGTGCCTTTTTACGATAGAACAGAATTGATTCAAGAAACATTAGGCACACTTAACGAAGCCTTAACGCTAGAAATATTGATTACCATTTTAGTAATAATTATTATGGTGTTTAATCTTCGAGCTTCCGTACTAATTTCTGGACTATTACCTGTTGCAGTTCTAATGGTATTTATTGCAATGAAACTTTTTGGAGTCGATGCAAATATTGTCGCATTATCTGGTATTGCAATTGCTATCGGAACGATGGTCGATGTTGGTGTTATACTATCAGAAAATATTATTCGGCATTTAGACGAAAATCGTTCCCACGAAAGTAGGAATCTCATACCCATAAACACGGTAGTTTATAACGCAACAGCTGAAGTGTCTGGCGCAATCGTAACCGCAGTTATGACAACTATTATCAGTTTCATTCCTGTATTTACAATGATTGGAGCGGAAGGAAAACTATTCAGACCATTAGCCTTCACAAAGACTTTTGCATTAACAGCTTCTATAATAGTAGCATTATTTTTAATTCCACCTTTTGCAGCGTTTTTATTCAGAAAGAAAAACATCAAAAGCACTTTTAAATATGTTTTAAATGGCGTTTTAATAGCATTAGGAATCATTGCTATAATATACGGGTATTGGTTGGGGTTAGTATTGATTGCTTTTGGTACGGTTGCAATAACCAGTGATTTTTTGAACAGGGATAAATTCCACTTTTCACTTTCAACTTTTCACTTTTCACTTTCAACAAATTTTATCAATATCATTATTTCGGTATCAGCAATAGTATTCCTTTTAGCTGAATATTGGAGACCATTAGGCGTGGATAAAAGCATTTTCTGGAATCTCATTTTTGTGAGTGTTATTTGCTTTGGTTTATTAGGTATTTTCTCATTATTTATCAAATATTACACACGTATTTTAAGGTGGTGTTTAGATAATAAGTTGCTCTTTTTGTCTGTTCCAACAGCTATTGTCATTGCAGGTTTTTTCATTATGAAAAATACAGCCAAAGAGTTTATGCCATCTTTAAATGAAGGCTCATTTCTACTAATGCCAACCTCTATGCCTCATTCTGGCGTAGAAGAAAACAAACGTGTTTTACAACAATTGGATATGGCTGTTGCCAGTATTCCAGAGATTGAAACCGTAGTTGGTAAGGCAGGTCGTACAGAATCAGCTTTAGACCCAGCACCCTTATCAATGTATGAAAATATCATTCAGTACAAACCAGAATATATGCTGAATGAAAATGGACAACGTCAACGCTATAAAGTAAATTATAATGATTTGTTTGAATTGAAAGATGGACGATTCATCGCAAATCCAAATAATTCCGAAAATGTCACCTTGAGCGCAGTCGAAAGGTCTCAACTCATTCCAGATAACAATGGCGAGTATTATCGTAATTGGCGAACAGAAATACAATCACCAGACGATATTTGGAATGAAATCGTAAGAGTGACCAAATTGCCAGGCGTAACCTCTGCACCAAAGCTGCAACCTATTGAAACCCGATTGGTAATGCTTCAAACAGGAATGCGAGCACCAATGGGAATTAAAGTAAAAGGTCAAGACTTAAAGAAGATTGAAGCGTTTGGTGTGCAATTAGAAAACGTCATCAAGGAAGCTGAAGGTGTGAAACAAGAAGCTGTTTTTGCAGACCGAATTGTTGGTAAGCCTTATCTGCTCATTGATATTGACAGAGAGAAAATTGCACGTTATGGCATTTCGATACAAGATGTTCAAGATGTATTAAAAGTAGCAGTTGGCGGAATGGTATTAACCCAAACCGTTGAAGGTCGAGAACGCTATGGTGTTCGAGTACGATACCCAAGAGAATTACGAGCAAACCCAACAGACTTACAACAGATTTATGTGCCAGTTGAAAAAGGCAGTCCTTTGCCATTAAGCGAATTAGCAACGATAAGATACGAACAAGGTCCACAAGTCATTAAAAGTGAAGATACTTTTTTAGTTGGCTATGTATTGTTTGATAAATTAGATGGCTTTGCAGAAGTAAGCGTTGTTAAAAATGCACAAGCATTAATTCAAGAAAAGATAGATTCTGGTGAATTGATAGTTCCAAAAGGAATCAACTATGCATTCACAGGAACGTATGAAAATCAGTTACGAGCAGAAAAAACCTTATCGGTTGTTGTACCGTTAGCATTGGCAATCATTTTCTTAATTCTGTATTTTCAGTTCCGTTCGGTTGGTACGTCCTTAATGGTATTCACAGGTATCGCAGTAGCCTTTGCAGGTGGTTTTATAATGATTTGGCTCTATGGTCAAGATTGGTTTTTAAACTTCAATGTCGCTGGCGAAAATATGCGAGACTTATTCCAGATGCATCCCATTAATTTAAGTGTAGCAGTTTGGGTTGGGTTTATTGCACTCTTCGGTATAGCAACAGACGATGGTGTAGTAATGGCAACCTATTTAACGCAAACTTTTGATAGAAATACACCAGAGAATAAAAAGGAAATTAGAGCATCTATTGTAGAAGCTGGTGAAAAAAGAATCAGACCGTGTTTAATGACTACAGCTACAACCATTTTAGCATTATTACCAGTATTAACCTCTGCAGGTCGAGGAAGCGACATAATGATTCCGATGGCAATTCCAAGTTTTGGCGGAATGCTCATTGCCTTAATCACTTTGTTTGTTGTACCAGTATTGTATAGCTGGAAGGCAGAAGTTCAACTTAAAAGAACATCAAATGAAAAATAAAATAATAAATATTAAACTCGTCTTGATTCTTGTTTCTTGCTTCTTGAGTCTCTTTACAAACGCTCAACAATTAGAAATATTTATTGATGAAGCTTTAACAAAAAATCCAGAAATTCAAAAGTTTGAGTTACAATACAAAAGAGCTTCTGAAAAAGTAAACGAGGTTAACACCATTCCTAATACCGAATTTGGTGTTGGTTACTTTGTAAGTGAACCGGAAACCAGAACAGGTGCACAACGCTTTAAAGTATCTGCTAAACAAATGTTACCGTGGTTCGGAACCATTACATCGAGAGAAAACTATGTAAGTTCATTGGCAGATGCTAAATACGAGGACATTGTTATCGCAAAGCGAAAACTAATGGCTTCGGTATCACAATCCTATTTTAATCTATACGCCAACAAAGCAAAGCAAGAGGTGTTAACTGAAAACATCAAACTATTAGAAACTTACGAAACATTAGCACTAACATCTGTTGAGGTTGGTAAAGCATCCGCAGTAGATGTGTTGCGATTGCAAATGCGTCAGAACGAAATGCAACAATTAAAAGACGTATTGCAACAACAATTTTTAGCAGAACAAACTAACTTCAATAATCTATTGAATAGAGATAATGATGTTACCGTGAATGTGGTAGATAGTTTACTGATACCTTCTGAAGACTTTGATATTACTTCTGAAAATTTAGCATTACATCCCGAATTACTAAAATATGATAAACTTTATAAATCCATAGAGCAATCAGAATTATTAAATCAAAAAGAAAGCAGTCCAATGATTGGTTTTGGATTAGATTATATCAATGTTGCTGAAAGACCAAATATGGATTTCAGCGATAACGGAAAGGATATTGTAATGCCAATGGTTTCGGTATCTATCCCAATTTTCAATAAGAAATATAAATCCCAAACCAAACAAAATGATTTGCAGCAGCAGGAAATTACTGCTCAAAAACAGGAACGTTTAAATGCATTGGAAACGCTTTTAGACAAAGCAAATAACGAACGCATTTCTGCAAGAATAAGTTATGCTACTCAAACAAAAAACTTAAAGCAAGCTAAAGATGCAGAAGACATTTTAATCAAAAGCTACGAAACAGGAACGATAGATTTTAATGATGTTTTGGATATTCAAGAACTACAACTAAAGTTTCAAATGAACCAAATAGAATCAATTAGAACTTATTATGTTCAATCAACGATTATTAATTATTTAACACAGCAATAATGAAACACACATATAAGATTGCGGGAATGACTTGCAATAACTGTAAGGCTTCCGTCGAGAAATATTTAAGTAAAATAGACCACGTATCAGAGGTGTCTGTTAATCTTGAAAAAGGTGAGGCAGAAGTGAAAATGAATAAACATATTTCAACTGATATACTACAAAAAGCATTACCAGAAAAGTATACTTTATCTGAAAAGAAAGAGAAGAATGTGTTTGCATCTTCAAGTATGTCGGCAATGCCTATGGAAGAAGAAAAAAGTAAATTACAACAGCTAAAACCTTTATTGCTTATCATTTTTTATATAGCAACTGCAAGTGTATTATTACATTATAAAAATTGGACTTGGAGCGCTTTTATGCTCGACTTTATGGGGTTATTTTACATCGTGTTTAGTTTTTTCAAGATGTTAGATTTAAAAGGCTTTCCTGAATCCTTTCGTATGTACGACCCTTTAGCTAAACGTGTTCCTTTTTATGGGAAAGTTTATCCATTTATTGAAACAGCTTTAGGACTGATGTTTTTATTGCGGTTTGAAATTAATATAGCTTTAATAATTACACTTATAGTATTAGGGATAACAACAATTGGAGTAACAAAAACATTATTGGACAAAAAATCAATACGATGTGCGTGTTTAGGTACTGCTTTAAAATTACCTATGACAGAAGCCACTTTTATTGAAAATGCTATTATGATTGTAATGGCGACATTAATGCTTATAAATTAAATTGTTATGGTAAATAGGCATACTGCGTTAAAAATTAGAAAAACCCACAGGTATTTGGGTCTCTTTTTAGGGATTCAATTCCTGTTTTGGACTATTAGTGGTTTATACTTTAGTTGGACGAACATCGATGAAATACACGGAGACCAATTTAAAAACTTGAAGTATCAACCCAAAGCATTTAATAGTTTAATAAGTCCTTCAGAAATGGATGTTCCAAATGGTATAAAGACTATTGAATTAAGAGATATTGATAATGCACCGTACTATTGGATAAATAAAGAGCAATTGTATAATGCTTTAGATGGAATGCCAAAAAATAGTATTACGCAGAAAGAGGCACTCTATATTGCCAAAAACCATATGAAAAGTGGTTTAGAGGTAGAATTTGTTGAGCAAATTACGGAAACTGGAAAACACCACGAGTATCGAGAAAAACTACTACCTGCTTATGTTATCTCATATAAAACAGATGAAGCACTAAAAGCATACGTTTCTGTAAGCGACGGAAAATTTCAAACCGTAAGACATCGTTCTTGGCGTTGGTTTGATTTTTTATGGATGACACATACCATGGACTATGAAGGCAGAGACAATTTTAATACCATTGTTTTGAGAGCCTTTTCACTTTTAGGATTGATAACCGTTTTAAGTGGGTTTTTGTTGTGGTACACCTCGTCACCTTCAATTAGGAAATTATTAAAACGAAAAAAAATAAAGAAATGAAAAAGTATATAGTTTATCTCGGAATATTAGCTGTTGGTCTACTTTTAGGGTGGATACTGTTTGGTGGCTCACCAAAAGAAGAAACAGACCATAATCACGATGCAGTTACAGAAACCAATCAAATGTGGACCTGTTCAATGCATCCACAGATTATGCAACCAGAAGCAGGAGATTGCCCTATTTGTGGTATGGATTTAATTCCTGCTGATGGTGTAAGTGATGGTTTATTAGCAGACCAATTCAAATTGACTGAAAACGCAATTGCTTTAGCTAATATTCAAACATCTATTGTTGGTAAAGGCAATGTTGAAGGCAATACTATCAAATTATCTGGTAAAATTGCTGAAAACGAAGAAGCAAATGCAGTACAGGTAAGTTATTTCGCTGGAAGAATTGAACGTTTGAATGTGAGTTTTACAGGCGAAGAAGTTCGTAAAGGTCAATTATTGGCAACCATTTATTCGCCAGAACTCTATGCAGCACAACAAGAATTAATTACAGCAGCATCTTTAAAAGAATCACAACCTGCTTTATACAAAGCAGTCCGTAATAAATTGAAATTATGGAAGCTCTCTGAAAATCAAATTAATAAGATTGAAGAAACAGGAAAAGTGAAAGAAAACTTTCCTGTGTATGCAACCTTTTCGGGTACTGTTACAGAAAAATTAGTAGAGCAAGGCGATTACATTAAACAAGGTCAACCCATATTAAAAATTGCCAATCTCAACACAGTTTGGGGAAATTTTGATGTGTATGAAAATCAGATTAACCGCTTTAAAAAAGGACAGGAAGTGATGATAACAACCAATGCCTATCCTAATAAAGAATTTAAAGGTAAAGTTGATTTCATTGACCCAGTTTTAAACACCAAAACAAGAACTGTTACCTTGCGTGTTGTTTTAAACAATAAGGACGATGTATTTAAACCAGGAATGTTTGTAATCGCAAATATTGAAGACAGTACAGCTAAAAATGACGAAGTATTAACAATTCCTTCATCTTCTGTGTTATGGACAGGTGAACGTTCTGTGGTGTACCTTAAAACAAATCCAGACCAAACTATTTTTGAAATGCGTGAAATTAAATTAGGCAATCAAATTGGTAATGAATATGAAGTTTTAGAAGGATTATTTGTTGGAAATGAAATAGTGACTAACGGTACATTTACGGTTGATGCAGCAGCACAATTACAAGGCAAAAAGTCTTTGATGAATAAAGATGGTGGTAAAGTAATGACAGGTCACGAGGGTCATTTAGGTATGGATAACAATTCACCCAACACAGAAAGTGACCACACTATTATGAATGAGCGTCTGAAAGTATCAGCGAAATTTCAAGAGCAGTTAAAAGCTGTTTTCAATGCGTATATCAATTTAAAAGATGCTTTAGTGAAAGAAGACTCAAAAGGCGCTTCTGAAAGTGTAATAAGTTTACTAAACAATTTAACCAGAGTAGATATGAAATTGTTATCAAACAATAAGGCGCATAACCATTGGATGTCATTAGAAAAGGAAATAAAACCTTCAGCGACCTCAATTTCTGAAACATCCGATATAAAAGCACAAAGAGACCATTTTAAATATTTATCATCACATCTAATCAATGCTGTTCAATTGTTTGGTGTTAATGAAAAGGTCTATGTTGAATTTTGCCCTATGGCAGATAACAACAATGGTGCATATTGGTTGAGCAAAGAAGAAAAAGTAATCAATCCATATTTTGGCAGCGCAATGCTAACCTGTGGAGAAGTAAAACAAGTAATAGAATAATAAATCAAGTAATAACAATTAAATTTTAAACAATGAAAAAAGTAAGATTAACAACAATTATGGTAATGGCATTTATAAGCTTATCAGCAATGTATTGTAAAGATGCGAAAACAGAAAACAGTACCAATTCTGAAATGATTACTGAGGAAGACCATTCAAAAATGAACCACGATAATTCCGATGGTCACCACGATGTGGATAAAAAGGAAATGGCAATGAACGGAGATGGAAATTCCCAAACAATATTAAATGACTATTTCAACTTAAAGGATGCCTTAGTGGCAGATGATAATGCCAAAGCTAAAGAATTGGGTGCAACCCTCGCAACATCATTAGGAAAGCTTGACATTTCAAAATATACGGATGCTCAGCAATCAGAATTAAAGGACATTATGGAAGATGCTATCGAGCACGCAGAACATATCAGTGAAAGTGATATTAAACACCAACGCGAACATTTTAAAGTTTTGAGCAAAGATGTTACTGATATGGTAGCTATTACGGGAACACAAGTGAAACTATACGAGCAATTTTGTCCAATGTATGATGGCGGTACAGCTTGGTTGAGTACAAAGGAAGAAATACGCAATCCATATTATGGAAGCCAGATGTTGAAATGTGGTAAAGTACAGCGAGAAATTAACTAAATGAAAATTGTAAAAATCATAGCACTGATTTTATTGGTTGGATTTGTGGGCATACAGTTTGTGCCCACAGACCTCAATCAAAGTGATACTGTGCCAAAAACTGACTTCTTGTTGGTAAACAACACCCAAGAAAACATAAGCGCATTATTACAAGAGTCCTGCTATGATTGTCATAGTAATAACACAGAATACCCTTGGTACAATAAGGTACAACCTGTTGGTTGGTTTTTAGAAGACCACATTAATGAAGGAAAGGAAGAATTGAATTTCAATGAATGGGATGCGTATTCCAACCGAAGAAAAAACAGCAAACTAAAGTCAATAATTAGTCAGGTTAAAGATGATGAGATGCCACTAGCATCTTACACCTTGATTCACAAGGATGCTAAGTTGTCCAATTCTGAAAAGACCTTGATTATTGATTATATGAAGAACCTAAAAGAAACATTAAAATAATGCCCTGATATGGGAAGGAAATACTGGTTGGTTGGTTAATAGCCCTTCCCATTTCAGGCACTATAAAAAGTATTATGAAAAAAACCCTTAACATAAAGAATATGGTATGTGACAGATGCAAATCAACTGTATTACGGGAGTTGGAAGAATTGGGTTGTGACATAAAAACGGTTGAGCTTGGACAAATTGTTCTAAACAAAAAGACAGGCATCCAAACATTAGAATTAGAAAAAGTGCTGAGCAAACACGGTTTTGAAATCATAAAGGATGAAACAGAAATTTTGATAGAGGAAATAAAAATTGCGCTCATAAAAAAAATCGAAAATCAGGACAATGCAAACCTTTCATCTTTTTTGACCAAAAGGTTTAATAATTACTCCTACACTAAAAATAAAACCGTCCGTAGGCGCATAAATTTCTGGAAATTCTGGATTGTCGTGTGGTGGCAAAACCAAAGGTGAAAACCTACTTTGTCTTCTGTCTGTAAAGTTTTCAAAATTTACAAAGGTTGTTCCCCATTTGAAATTGCGCATTAAAAGCAATCCCATAGTTATAAAATCCGTGGTTTCTGTGCCATTAGACAAAAACTGCTTTCCTGTGTAAAAAGTTTCATAACCTATGCGCCATTTATCAGATTCGTACATTAAAACGCTACCTGCATTATGTTTTGCTGTGAGCGGTTTTTGCGGATTTCCTGCCAAATAGTTCAGCTTTGTATCAATGAGTGCATAGTTTAAAAACCATCTAAAATCCTTGTACGTAAATTTAATATTGGTTTCCGCTCCCTTGCTTATTATTTTATCGGTTGCATTTTCAAACATAAAAAATCCATCGTCTGTTGAATTTAATAATAGCCCGTTGTTAATAGCTGAAACGTAGAAGAGTTGGTTAACACTAAAACCTACCACATCGAATAACCTTGTTTGGTAATTCACATCAAAATTGACACCATAGGAACGTTCTGCCTTTAAAGCAGATTTATCTATAGCAAGTACATTTTCAAAACTGATATATTCCGCCTCTTCGGTGAAAATATCTGGAATTTTATAACCTAATCCACCACCAATTCTGCTCGAAAATCCGCTGTCGTTCTTGTAAAGCAAGGAAACTCTTGGAAGTGGAAAAAAACCGAAATCTGTATTGTAGTCTGCTCTTAATCCTGTTTCTAAAATCCAACTATCTGAAACGTCGTAAATGTTGTTTACAAATGCTCCATAAGTAACGTCTGATTGGTCTCGTTGTAATGTCGCATTATCATTTTCATCAAAATTAGATGTGTATAAATTTGCACCAAAAATCCAATCGGTTTTTTTGGATGCCTTTTGATAGTTGATTTCTGTGAATGTATTGGTTTGTTTGCCGTCAAAACTGAAATCGGTAATAGATAGTTTTCTATCGAAAAATGAGATGCTATTCTTGATGTTCAATGAACTGACCGAATCTATCTGTGTTTCGTAAACAGCCTGACTGCTCAATCTTTTAGAAAGATTTTCTTCGGTATATTGATGAATCCCATTTTCGCCACTTTCAATTTTTGTAATGTCTCCACCAATTCTGTCGTCATAAGTTCCATTTAAACCTATCCAAAAAGTTGTTTTTTCTGAAGGATAATAAAAGAATTTGGGGTTAAAAGATAACGAAGTTGTTTTTGGTAGATTGCTGAAACCATCATCTTCTGGGTCATACGCTTTTTGGTAATGACCAGAACTGTATAATGAAACTCCAAATTTTTCATTTCGCTTACTATAAAAGACATTTGCTGTACTACCCAACGCTTGTGTTTGAGTTAGCATAATATCCAAAGATGGTTCTTCATCAGGTGTTTTTGATACCATATTTATTAAACCCGCAATAGCCCCTCCTCCATAAAGTGTAGAAGAACTTCCTTTTATTATCTCAAATTGTTGTAGGTCTAGAGGCGGAATTTGTAAAATACTCAAACCACTTGAAAATCCACCATACAAAGGAAATCCGTCTCTTAAAAGTTGTGTATAACGTCCATCGAGACCTTGAATTCTAATATTGGTGTTTCCACTACTTAACGAGGTTTGTTGCATTTGTATTCCGGTACTTTCACGAAGCACCATTGAAATATTAGTCGGATTCATTACTGCTTTTTCGCCTAATTCTTCCGCACCTATAAATTCTATTCTCGTAGGTATTTTTCTAACAGTTCGTGTACTTCTTGAAGATTGTATTACGACTTCATCCAATTCATTTCCTTCCGATTCGAGCTTGAAAGAGAACTCTTTTTTTGTGCCAACCTCAATAGTGGTTTCAATGGTTTTAAAACCTACATATGAAATTTTTACGGTTTGGTTTCCATTTGGGATTTCTGTAAATGTGGCAATTCCGTCAAAATCTGTTACTGCTCCTTTCTCTAATTCTTCAAAATATACAGTCGCTCCCAATAATGGCCCATCTGTTTCGGCATCGCTCACAGAAATGGAAATATCACTCGTTTGTGCGAATGATATAATTGATAACATTAAAAATAATGTGTTTAAAAATACTTTTTTCATTTGCTTATTCTGGTTTTTAAGAATATTGCAAATGTATTTAGCATTTACCGCAACTCGATTGCAAAGATTATCTGTTGCAGTTGTCGCACAGGCCTTTCACGACCATATTTGCTTGTTGCAACTTGAAATTTTTTGGAAGTTGAATATTGGGAATAGGAACGTCGAAAAGACAAAACGTTTTGTCGCAGTTAGTACAATAAAAATGATAGTGCAAATCTTTTGGGTCGCAGTTACAGCCTTCCGCACAAACTGCATATTTGGTCATTCCAGAGCCATCTTCAATGCTGTGGATAACTTTGTTTTCCTCAAATGTTTTTAGTGTTCTGAAAATAGAACTTCTATCCATATAGGGCAGCGCATTTTCAATATCCTTTAATGATTGAGCTTTTTCTAGGCTTAAAAGATGGCGCAGAACAACCGTTCGTACTGCGGTGTTTTTTACTTTTTTTATTTTTAGGATTTCTTCTTCCGTTTGCATTTTCCTAATATATCATTTTTTAGAGTATTGTCTTTTCAGCAACAACTTTTGTTTTCTTGAATCGGCGGACAAGGCACAGTTCCGTAAGAACAATAAACACAACAATCTCCTTCATTTGGTTTTAGAACCGTTTTGCAACTCTCACATTCATAAAAGAATTGACAAGATTCCGTTGGCATTTCTTCTACTTTTTTATGTCCGCAGTTTGGGCAAGTTATTTCAGATGTCAATATAGTTTCCATTATTTTTCTTTTTTGTCGGTCACGTTATAACCTGTAGAATTAATTGCTTTCTCAATTTCCGCTTCATTGGTCTTGGTTTTATCAAATTCAATGATTGCATTTCCACTTTCGTATGATGCTTTTGAGCTCACGATTCCGCTGAGTTTATTTACTTCGTGGTTTACGTGTTCCTCACAACCCGCACAGGTCATTCCACTAATTTTAAATTCAGTTGTTTTAATATCCGATTTATCTACTACGATAATGTGTTTTGCCGTGTCTGGGTAAAAAATTCCTGAATAGTATGGAAATGCCAACATTACTATTGCAAATACAGTTATAATTCCTAAAAAAGTTTTGGACTGTGTGAATTTTGGTTTTTCGTCTGTCTCACATTCACAATCGATTTCCTTTTTAGGCTTTAGCATTTGATACCAGGCAAAACCAAGAACCAAAATTGTCAAACCGATGAAATATGGTCTTGCAGGTTCGAGCCACGAAAAACTAGAAGCAAGCCCACTTGTCCCAGCAACAAGAGCCAAAACTGGTGTGATGCAACAAAGTGAAGCAGCAAATGCTGTTAAAAGTCCTGCGCCGATTAATTTTTTGTCTGTTTTCATATTGATTCCAAAATTTTATTTTCGTGAAGTATTTTGAAAAACGGTTTGAGCATTTTTCCATACTCTTTTGTCAATGAGTAGAAAATGGTTTGTGCCTGTCTTTCTGTTTCAATGAGTTTTCGGTCTTTGAGTTTTCGCAGGTGTTGTGAAATTGCCGAAATGGTCATTCCGAGAATGTCGCTCAAGTCGCAAACGCAAAGTTGTTTCTCTTCGTAAAGTAAGAACAGGATTTTCAGTCTTACATTATTACCAGCCAATTCAAGTCCGTTCGATAAATAGTCAAACGAACCGTTCAGTTCTGAAACTCGGTCTTTACAACGGTTGATTTGTTTAATGTCCGCCTGTTGTCTTATACAAGAAATGTTGTCCATACTGAAAATATAGTCAATTTGTTTATTTAAGCAACTACTAAAATATAAAATATCAAAAAGAACCCGATTTTGTCTATCGGGTTGTGTTGTCTTAGCCTTGCCACTAACATAGCGCTAAGCGAAATCACTTGGTTAACAAACGAGCGTCCGGCTGAGATAGAAACGTATTGGAACACCGAATACCCCGAAATAGACAATGCTCAAGGAAAGATCAGGACACTCCATAAATCCGGATACCAACTCCTTGATCATTTCATTCTATCTGAAGAAAGTTGGCTCAGCAATTACTATAGTCCTTTAGAAAAGGAGCTCGCAACTCTTAAGAAAGATCTTTCCAAAGACGAAGAGACAAAAGAAGTTGTTCAATCTTACAAAGATGAAATAGAGCTATACAAAAGGTTTAAGGATTACTTTGGGTATGGTTTCTATGTAGCGAGGAAGGTGAATTAAGAAATTCTTGGCTGCATCTTTGAATAATAGGGGGAGCAACTTATAATGATAAAACGGTTATACTTTTATAGTGTAGCCGTTTTTGTATTTTTACAGCATGTTAAAAAATATTATTTACATCTTTTGCGTGCTTCTGTTTGTCTCATGTACTAAATCGACTAACACTTCCTCTATAAAGGTTGTTGGTGAAATGAGAGATGTGATGTGGAAAGGAGATTTAAAAGGTAAGATTGCAACAGATTCATTAAATAACAAGGAAACCTATGGATTAGGACCTATTGAGTTTTTGAAGGGAGAAATAGTAGTATTTGAAGGACAAACATATGTATCGAAGGTTATTGATAGTGTTTCTCATCAGGTAACTAAAATCCCCTCAGTCAGGGCTCCCTTTTTTGTATACAGCACAAATAGTGATTTAAAAGTTGTTGAACTTACTCTTGATAATTACTCGCTAAAAGAAATAGAAGAACAGATTGATTCAGTTTATAAAAATTATGACCAACCTTTGTTGATACGTATTGATGGGGTTTTTAATAAAATGAAACTTCATAGTGTTAATTTACCTGAGGGTAAGCAAGTGTCATCACCAGATGAAGCTCACCAAGGATTAACTCAATATGAGTTGAATGGTATTAGCGGATCTTTAATTGGTTTCTTTTCTCGCCATCATAAGGCTGTTTTCACCCATCATGATAGTTTTTTCCATGCGCACTTTATTTCCGACGATCGTCAAGTATTGGGGCATATCGATGAACTTGACTTTAATTCTTCTAACGTTACCATAAAAGTTTCAAAGTAATTTTATCGTCTGAAAACAAACAAATCGAATGAAAAAAACAATATTTGAAATCACCAAAATGGACTGTCCATCAGAGGAAAATCTAATCCGAATGAAATTAGACGGGATCTCAAGTATTGCAAATTTAGAATTTGATATTCTCAACCGAAAATTGACTGTTTTTCACTGCGGAGAAATTCACCAAATCGAAAAGTCTATTATCGAACTAAATTTAGGCGGAAAGAAAATCTCGACCGAACAAACTGACCAAACAGAATTTAAAGAAAATTCAAACCAAAAAAAACTACTTTGGTCTGTACTTGCTATAAATTTTACGTTTTTCATAATTGAAATAACAACAGGAATTATCTCTAAGTCAATGGGACTTGTTGCCGACAGTTTAGATATGCTTGCCGACAGTTTCGTTTACGGAATTAGTTTGTTTGCCGTAGGGGGAACTTTAATTAAGAAAAAACGGATAGCAAAACTTGCTGGATATTTTCAAATAACACTTGCGATTATTGGATTTTTAGAAGTATTAAGAAGATTTTTCGGAGACGAGAAACTCCCCAATTTTTCGACAATGATTATCGTTTCGATTTTTGCACTTATAGCAAACGGGTTTTGTCTTTATATTTTGCAAAAGTCAAAGAGCAAAGAAGAAGCACATATGAAAGCAAGTATGATTTTCACCTCGAATGACGTGATTATCAATTTAGGAGTAATATTTGCAGGAATTTTGGTAAATTGGTTGAGTTCCAATAAACCTGACTTGATTATAGGAACAATCGTTTTTGTGTTGGTAATTCAAGGTGCATTTCGAATACTGAAATTGAGCAAGTAAACGAAGCACTACTTACAATAACGTCTATAAAATTTAGCTAGCAAAGGTTTTCCGATAGGTTTGTGTTTATTTACAAAGACCGTTAACTACAAATTAGAAACCAACGATTTCATCAATCCACTTCCTTCAAAATTAAAGGAGGTTTAAAACGATACCTTAATATTCTTAATGAAGGAGAAACGGATATCGTCCAAGGCGAGTGGATCGTCAATAGAAGAAGTTATGCTGCAACTTTGAATAATAGGGGGAGCAACTTATAACAATAAAACGGTTATACTATTATAGTGTAACCGTTTTTTAATTAAAAGACTTCGTTCAAACACCCAAAAAGATTAAGACAAGATTTTCTTGTGATTATTAGACCAGTTCAAAATAGTATTGAAAAGGATTAAAGTTTCTTTATCCTCTGTTTCATTATATTTGAATTAAAATAAACGAGAACAAAGATCCTGTTATCCGGAAACACAGATCTATAAACAGGACGTTTGTTTTACATATAACGAGTTGCCAGTAATTTAAGAAAATCCGTAAATAAATTTAAAAATCTGTCATATTTCGAATACTCTTGTCACTAAATAAGTAGAGAGTAATAATGAAAGACATAAAAAGCAATGACAGAAACATATGAACAGCTACTTGAGAATAATAAAGAGAAAATTTATAGAATTTGTAAAATTTACGCAGTTTCCCCTTTAGAACCTCAAGACCTTTTCCAAGAAGTAATCTTTGCAATTTGGAAATCTCTTCCAACTTTTAAAGGCAATTCGAGTGTTGACACTTGGATTTACAGAATTACACTAAATATCTGTCTTCGCTCAAAACAAAAATCAGTTAAAACTTATAACAAGACACTTCAATTAGAATCAATTCAATTCATTCCTGTCGAAGTTCCTATTGAGAATAATCAGCAAGAAAAGTATAATGCTTTGACTTCTTGTATTTCAAAATTAAACAATGAAAATAAATCAATCATTATCCTTTATTTAGAAGAAGTGAAGTATAAAAAAATTGCTGAAATAACTGGATTAACAGAAAATCATATTGCAATAAAAATGAAAAGAATTAAAAATATCCTATTGGATTGTATAACAAATAAAATATAATATTATGTGGAATAGTGAACAGAAAAATATTTGGCAAGACATAAAAGATACTTGGTATGAACAGCCTCAATCAGAAAAAATTAATATTCAAGTATCAAAGCTCATAAATGAGTTTAAAAGTAAAGTAAGTCAATTCGAGAAAGATTCGATTAATTCAGACATAGCTACTTTGAAATTAAATTGGGCTAAAACGAAAAGAAATAACGTCAGCCAATTTGAAAAAGATTCAATAAAAAAGGACTTAAATATTATTTCCGAATTTATAAAGAAAGTAATTAATAGATTTAAAAGATAAAAACTACTGGCAACACCGTATAAAAATAATTGCGGTTTAAGTGATAAAACAAAAGTGTAAGCATAAAATAACGATAAGTGCAAAACCTAAAGTTTTGTGGGTAAAAACCCGCTACGTTTCATACACAAACCGTTAGGTACAAATTAGAAACCAAGGAATCATCGAGCCACTTCCTTCACAATTAAAGGAAGTTTACACTTGTTACTTATGTGTTTTTGATGAAGGAGAAATGGATATCGTCCAAGGCGAGTGGATCGACTAAAGAAAAAGTTGTGCTGCAACTTTGAATAATAGGGGGAGCAACTTATAATGATAAAACGGTTATACTTTTATAGTGTAGCCGTTTTTGTATTTTTAACAAGCATGTTAACATAAATATTATTTTACATCTTTATGATCGTAGCTATCATGTACAAACCAATGAATACGAAGTGACATCATATCTTGAAGAAGGATTTAAGGCACCGAACACCAATTATTTAGGTGAAGCATGGTTGAATCCACTGATTCGAGCAGATGAATCGTTATCCTACAACATTACCAAAGCAACTTTCAAGGCGAATTCAACATTGAATTGGCACAAGCATACAGATCGTCAGGTTTTAATTGTTGTTTCCGGAAAAGGTTATTACCAAGAAAAAGAGAAACAACCAATTGTGATCAAAGAAGGTGATATTTTAAAATGTACTGCCAATACAGAGCACTGGCACTCCTCCTCAAAATATCAAGACGTAACTTATTTGGCTGTTTACAAGGGTGAGACAGAATGGACTGAAGTCTTAACCCAAGAAGCTTATGATGAAGTAGCGGCTTTTAGGCTAAATGATAATTAGACCGATTTAATATTCAGTACTAACTTAATTCACTAAAAGATTTATTGGTGCTGCAACTTTGAATAATAGGGGGAGCAACTTATAATGATAAAACGGTTATACTTTAATAGTGTAACCGTTTTTTAATTAAAAGACCTCGGTCAAATACCCTCAAAGATTAAAAGAAGATCTTCCAGCAATTATTAGACCGGTCCAAAATAGTATTGAAAAAAAAGTTTAATTTCACAATGAACTTATTTTTTTAAATTTGAATAAAAATGATAAACGAGAACAAAAATTCCTGTTTTCTGGTAAAAGATACCTATAAATTAGGAGGTTTATTCTCCCTATAACCAGAAATAGCCAATTAGAATTATACAAATGAGAATAATTATTTCATTTCTTTTGTTGGGAAGTCTATTTCTATCTTGTAATGATAATGACGTAAAGTATTTGGAAACAGAAGAGTCATTTAACGTCACTGAATTCACTGCGGTGGGCGTACAGAAAACTAAATCAATTCCGATTTTTGCACATTATATGCCTTGGTTTGAAAGTCCTCAATACGCAGAATACCCAAATACACAGTTTGGAAATTGGGGCAGTCATTGGACTATGGGTAATCAAAATCCAGAGAATATTAATCAAAATGGAGAAAGAGAAATTGCATCTCACTTTTATCCATTGATAGGCCCTTATGACAATGGAGAAAATGACTATTTAGAATATGCTGTTGTATGCATGAAACTAACAGGATTAGATGGAATATTTATTGATTATGCAGGAGTAACCGAAGTCTATGATTGGAGTTTACTTCATAACCACACATTAGCAATAATTCCTTGGCTAAAAAAAGCTGGATTGAAGTTCTCGTTAGTTTATGAAGATAGGTCACTTAAAAACGCTTACGTTCTAGGAATAATTTCGGATAAAGTAACAGAGGGCAGAAGGGTAATTGATTATATTAACAATAATTTTTTTTTAGAAGATAATTACTTTAGACTTAACGATAAGCCATTACTTCTAAACTTTGGACCACAAGCCATTTTCACTGACACTGAATGGAATTCAATATTTTCTAATGTTCCAGAAATAAATTTCTTCACCTTACCTTTTACAAAAAACAATTATAATTTATCCACCTCTGTTTCAGGAGAATTTACTTGGGTCAGTGAAACAGTTAATGATAATTTCTATCAACATATGGAGCAATACCCAATTACAATAGGCGGAGCTATGCCTGAATTCAAAGATTTTTATCAAGAAGGTGGTTGGGGAGATGGTTATACTACTTATAGTAGCTTGAATGAACAACTCTTAATTCAAACATTACACAGGTCTGCAAATACAGATATAATTCAAATTATCACTTGGAATGATTTTGGAGAAGGAACTATAATTGAGCCTACAAGAGAATTTGGTTATTCAAGATTAGAACAAATACAAGAATTCTTAGGTGTAAGTTACAGAGAACAAGAATTAACCTTAGCTGTAGATTTATATAATAAAAGAAAGGAATATCAAAATAATGAATTGATAAACAAAAAATTAGACCAAGTATTTTATTATTTGATATCATTACAAATAGGTGAAGCACAAGAATTATTAAACAGTATTTAATAATAAACACTCCAGATTAATAATAACCTTTGACAAATTGAATTGAGTGTTATATAATTCAATTATTATTGAGGAAAGGAATTAGATGTTGTCCAACGCGAATAGATCGTTAATAGAAGAAATTATGCTGCAACTTTGAATAATAGAGGGAGCCATCATAGACAAGAGGTCATTTTTGACCTCTTATCTTTTTTTACCACTTTTTAAAACCTTACTGGCCTCAGTTTTAAAATCTTTGAAAAAATTAATCAATCTTCAATACAATTGATGTGATTGCATTATTAACTAGGGTTACCACATATAAATTAGAATTGTTGTCGTCTTGAATTTGGGGATACTTTTTTTCTCCTATTATTGCATTTACAAATTGGGGTGTTGTGTCAGAATGCCCTACAATCAAAACAGTTTTTCCTGAAGTTGCCTTTCTAAAATCAACAGAGTATGGTTCCCTTGGGTTGTAGAATTGTACTTCTAAATTTTTTGTAACAGCTGTTGGTTTTGCAGTTGACACCGTTCTCTTATAGTTAGTAGAATATACCGCATCGAAATCTACGTATTCAAAGGCCTGACTCCATTGAACTGCACGTTGCATTCCCTTTTGGGTTAACTCAGGGTTTGAGTTGGTCTTGTCTGTTCTGTCTTTCTCAGCATGTCTCACTAAATAATAAGTAGTTGCTTCTTGAGCAAAAGAAGTAAGAGAAGCTAAGAATATTAATACTAAGAGTGCCTTTTTCATAATCTGTAGGGTTTGCTTATTTTATGTAAAGCTACAAAATCAAAATTTTGGGGCTATTCAAATTCCTTATCATAATATTGGGTAGCGTCTCGTAGTAGTTCATTCATAATTTTTCTTTCAAGGATAACCCGGTTATTATCCCATCCTAAATATTCAATACAGTCTTTAAGAATAAGCTCAAAAAATTCATAAACACTGCCAATATCAAAATATAAGCGTGCTGTTCTTCGCACAAAAAAGTCTGCAAGACTATTCGTCATTTCATGATTAATACAATACCATAACTCTGAACGAATTAACTTTTCGGGAAAGGTTTCTCCTTCAAAAGAGGAGATTTTTTCTAAAATTAAATCTGAATTTCTACCGTAAGTTGTGCATAAGTATGTAGTAAAAAAGTGTTCATTAACCCCTAGAGATTTAAGGGTTTTTGTTAGTTGATCTTGATAAATATTTACTTCTCGATCTGTTTTTAAAGCGGGACTTACTAATGATATTTTTCTAGTAGAGGATCGTTTAAGAGTGTTTTTAACTTCAGGCGAAACTTGTTTTAAAACAGCATCGATTACTCGATTAGCCATTTTTCTGTACCCGGTAAGTTTTCCGCCAGCAATAGAAATCAGGCCGCTGTCTGAAATAAAAAGTTCGTCTTTTCTAGACAGCTCCGAAGGATCTTTATCTACCTCATGAATCAACGGACGTAAACCAGTCCAGTTAGATTCAATATCGTCAATCTTTAAATCCAAACCTTTGAACGTATGGTTTAGTGCTTTTAATAAATATGCTGCATCTTCTTTAGTTGCAACAACACGGTCCAGTGTTCCATAATAATTGGTGTCCGTAGTGCCTACATAAGTTGTTCGCCCTCGTGGAATTGCAAAAATCATACGTCCATCCTCAACATCGAAATATAGCGATTGCTTAAGAGGTAGTTTTTTGTGTGGAAAAACAATGTGGGTGCCTTTAGTTAGGTGTAAATATTTGTCGTTAATAGAATTATCTTTTTTACGTACCAAGTCGACCCAAGGGCCTGTTGCAGACACATAGGAGTTTCCTTTAATCTTGAAGTTTTTGCCCGTATTATTGTCAACACAATTGATAAAGTCTATCTTGGAATCAGAATCATAAACAAACGATTTCATCTCACAATAATTGATTATCGCAGCGCCATATTCATTTGCTTTTTTAAGAATCTCCAAAGTTAATCTACCGTCATCAGTTCTATATTCGGCATAATAACCACCTCCTATAATTGTGCTTTTATCTAAAAGAGGCTCTTTTGCTAGGGTTTGTTTTTTGGTGAGCATTCTGCGACGGTCACTACCTGTTACATTCGCTAAAAAATCATAAACCATTAATCCTACTGATGTCATCCATTTGCCGTAAGTTCCTCCTTTAATAAGAGGTAAAAGCATTTTTTCAGGAACCACTAGATGAGGAGCTAAGTCATGAACAATTGCGCGTTCTGATCCCGATTCTCTTACCAAACTTATTTCGAATTGTTTTAAATAACGAAGTCCTCCGTGAATTAGTTTGGTTGATTTATTACTTGTACCTGAAGCAAAATCGTTTTTTTCAATCAAGCAAACCTTCAACCCTCTCGAAGAAGCGTCTAAGGCAATTCCTGCACCTGTAACTCCTCCTCCGATTATAACTAAATCAAAGATTGATGTTTGAATTGAATTGAGTTGCTTTTCACGGTCTAAAACCGAAAAACTTGATGCAGTATTTTGAGTTTCCTCTATCATTTATGATGCTTGATAATTCTTGACTGTTTTATTGATTACTTATTTCTTGCCCCTATAATACTGTTCCCATTCCCATGCCGATTGCATCATCTCGTCAATCCCATGATTAGCTTTCCATCCCAAGGTGGATTCTGTATGTTGAGTAGAGGCATAAAGAGATGCAATGTCTCCTGCCCTTCTGTCGACAAGCTTGTAATTTAATTGAATTTTAGAAATAGCTTCAAATGAATGAATAAGCTCAAGAACAGAATGTCCTTTTTCAGTTCCTAAGTTAAAAACTTCAAGGTTACTTTCTTGCTTTTTTCCTAGCAAACGATTTAAAGCAATTAGATGTGCTTGTGCCAAATCAACAACATGAATATAATCCCGAATTGCAGTTCCGTCTGTAGTTGGGTAGTCACTTCCAAAAACCAAGAGTTGCTCTTGAATACCTGCAGCCGTTTGTGTAATAAATGGCATCAGGTTGTTTGGAATCCCTGTAGGGATTTCTCCTATAAATCCAGAAGAGTGAGCACCAATTGGATTAAAATATCTTAAGGATATTGCCGAAAAGCTAGGGTCAGATAAACTGAGGTCTTCGAGGATTTCCTCACCAACTTTTTTTGTGTTTCCATAAGGAGAGGAAGAGCGTTTAAGTTTGCTTTTCTCTGTAACAGGTAATTGATCTGGGGCACCGTATACAGTAGCTGATGAAGAAAAAATAAAATTATTAATTCCGCTTTCTCGCTGAGCCTTTAAAGTGTTTATCAAAGTATATAAGTTGTTTTGATAATATTTTAAAGGATCTGAAACAGACTCGCCTACTGCTTTATGAGCTGCAAAATGAATAACCGCTTTAGCGCCTTTTTGTTTTTGAAAAACAGCTAGAGTTTGTTCTAAATCAGTCAAATCGAGTTTGATAAAACCTGGACGTATTCCTGTGATTTTTTCTATTTTATCTAAAGAATCTTCCGAGGAATTTGATAAATTATCTAGAATAAGAACTTGATGTTTGTTTTCAATCAATTCAATAACCGTATGAGATCCAATATAACCACATCCTCCCGTTACAATTATTTTTTCTTCCATTTTTTTGTCTGATTGAAATTACTCAATTAAAATTAAAATATACTAATCTGACTGCTCTTTAAATATATGGTTTAATGTGTGTTGTTTTCGTTTTCTCTCTTTTTCAATGGTTCCTAACAATAAAACCTGATGAAATTAAGGATTTTACCAAGAATTCTAAAGAAAATATATTACATTTGTAAAAGATTAATATTTTAACTGCAAGCTTAGCTTTCCGCTATATTACACTAAAACCTTAAAACCCTTCAAAATTTTGAAGGGTTTTTTCTTTTGTTTTTTTTAGATGTAAAGTCTTGTTTACTTTGCTTTAAAATGTATACTTGTAAAGTAAACGTTACATAATGTAAACTTAACTTAATATGAAAAACACAAAACAACTTGGATGAACTCCAAAAGAAAATTCAACTAGAATCTTTAGGCCTTACTCTAGGTTTAACTGTTATATTAGGGCTTTCGTTCTCCTTACTGGATCAAAAAGATATAATACCTATGGATGCATAAATTAGTGTTTTGATTATTTTTATTGGCCTTCTGTATTGGTTGGCTTTGTTGATTAATAATAGAAAGTACAAATGAAAAATCGATTGAAAGTGTTACGAGCTGAAAAAAAATTAACTCAAGAAGAGCTTGCCTCGATCATAGGAGTTTCTAGGCAGACTATAAATGCAATTGAGAAGGAAAAGTTTGATCCAAGTTTACCGACTTCTTTATTAATTGCACAACTATTTGAACTCAAAATTGAAGATGTTTTTCTTTATGAAAAAAAATAATCGCTTTCGTTGACTTTAGATTGTGCTCAAAATTTTGTTTAGATAAATTATTCTTGTTAATCTTGTTACGGATTATCTTGAATGAAAAAAAAACAGCCCACAAAGCAGCCTATTTTTGAAGGAGCCGAAATTTCTTGGTTTGCACCGCTGTGCGATGGAGATGATGATTTTTTGGGACATCGAAACCCTGAATTTAAAAGCAGCTGGGAAAATACTTCAGCAATTGTTAGAGCAGCAGACTCTTTTGGTTTCCGAAACATTTTATGCCCTTCTTCTTACCAGGTAGGACAAGACACCTTGACCTTTGCTTCTGCAATTGCCCCCTCAACTAAACAAATCAATTTGCTAACGGCGATTAGATGCGGAGAAGTTCATCCGCCAATGCTTGCTCGAGCAATAGCAACTCTTGATCATATTCTAAAAGGACGACTAACCATTAATATTATTTCATCGGATTTGCCCGGCACAGTTCTTCCTTCTTCTGAGCGCTATGCTCGCTCTAGAGAAGTAATCGAAATTTTGAAACAAGCATGGATGCAAAATGAAATAAATTTTCAAGGAAAGTACTATAATATAAAGCTTCCTGCTGCGCCGATAAAACCATATCAACAAAATGGAGGGCCTCTCTTGTACTTTGGCGGGTATTCCCCTGATGGGGTTGCCCTTTGTGCAGAACATTGCGATGTTTATTTAATGTGGCCCGAAACAGAAGATAAGCTTCAAGGACTAATGAGTACTATGAAAGACAAAGCCGCTGATTTTGGAAGAACAGTTCAATTCGGCCTTCGTGTTCATGTAATTGTTCGAGAAACAGAAGAAGAGGCAAAAGCCTATGCGCAATATTTAATCTCAAACCTTGATCTAGAAAAGGGTAACGAAATCAAAGACCGTGCACAAGATGCGAAGTCTCTTGGAGTTTCTAGGCAGTCCGATCTTAGAGAATCTGCAGATGAAAAGTATTTCGTAGAGTCAAATTTATGGACCGGAATTGGTTTAGCTAGATCAGGTTGCGGAGCTGCAATTGTTGGAAACCCGGATCAGGTTTATGATAAAATTCAACGCTATATTAAAATGGGAATCCGTTCTTTTATTTTGTCAGGATACCCGCACAAAAAAGAAGCTGCCTATTTTGCAGAACTTGTATTGCCCAGATTAAAAACGATTTCCCTTCCGGAGGTTTTGGGTAGAATTCCTATGGAAACTCCTAATACGCCTTTAGAAAAAGGACCTAGAACCTAGTTTATGATTGACTTTATAATTGTTCTTGCGTATTTTGGTATGATTCTTCTTATTGCATTAAAAGGGAAAATAAATTCTGACACAACAGCAGACGATTATTTTCTAAGTTCAAGAAACCTCCCTTGGTATTCTATTGCAGTTTCAACAATAGCAACCAACATTCAAGGCTATCAGTTTTTAGGTATGATGGGATCGGCATACTTGTATGGCTTGGCTCAAGCAAATCTAGAAATTAATGCAGTTCAAGGGATTTTAATCGGAACCTTCGTTTTTGTTCCCCTTTTTCTAAAAGAAAAAATCACAACGATAACCCAGTACATCAAAATAAAATTAGGTGCTCGCGTTGCGTTATTTTATTCCATAGCGAACATTGGTCTATTTGCAACAATTACCCTAGGATCTGCGCTGTTTTGGGGAGCTTATGCCGCAGATATGGTTTTTGGAGAACAACTACAATTTATACATACAAATAGAATTATTAGAATTGGAATTTTGATTTTAATTTTAGGTGGTTTTTCTGCGGTCTATACTTATTTTGGTGGACTTAGCGCAGTCGTTAGAACTGATATTGTTCAGTTTGGCGTGCTATTAATCGGCGGAATAGTAGTCTGTTTGACTGCTGTATACCATCTCGGAGGCTGGGAGCAACTGTACATTAAAACTCCCGAGAAAATGCACCTCCACCTTCCTGCATCTCACGAAACTCTTCCTTGGACGCATCTCTTTGGTTTGTTTTTTCTAAACATTAACTATTGGTGTGCTAATCAAACTGTAATACAGCGCGCGCTTGCAGCAAAAAGTATTGCTCATGCGCAAACTGGATTAATGGTTGGTGGATTAATAAAATATTTGATGGCGGTGCTTATTGTTGTTCCAGGAATTGCACTTTATGGGATTATTGGAGACACACTAGGAGAACCTGATTTAGCTTTTCCTTATTTAGTTAAAACCTACCTTCCAGCTGGTGTAAAAGGGATTATTTTGTGTGGCCTTTTTGCCTCCTTAATGAGTACTGTTGACTCTACCTTTAATTCTTTGGCTACCCTATGGTCTGTAGATATTTACGCCACCTATTTAAATCCAAAAGCAAACGATGCTCAAAAAATAAGTGCTGGTAGGAAAGCAATTCTTGTGAGCCTGGGAACAGCTTTGTTGATGGGAATGATTTTGCTTTACCTCAAATTCGAGAATCCAGGTTCTGCATTTACCCATACCCTTAATAATCTTAGATATTTCATAAACTGCGGAATTGTTGTATTAGTTTGTAGCGCTGTTTTGATTTTAAAACCTAAATCAAAAATAATCCTTGCTGCATTTATAATTACTGTCCCCATAAACATATTAATTCTTCTAATTTTTCCGGAAATGAACTATTTTATTCGTGCGTTTTGGGTGATCTTTACTGGAATGCTTTTTGCCTTATTAGGAAACCAATCGCAACTTGTCTCTATAGGCTCCTTGTTTAAGGCTGCTTCTTCTAAACATAAATTTTGGGGAATCATGCTTATTATTAGTTTACTTATATTACACCTTGTATTTCATTAGAAACAAATCCATGAATTCATTCAAAGATATTGTGCTTCTTCTTGTTGTTTTAAGTATTGGGAGCTGTAAAAAAGATCAAATACTTTCAGCTGAAGATTGGGTTAATGCTTCCATTAAGTCGCATCGAATGGATGATTTTAACAACAAAAAAGTTGCCTTTAGTTTTCGTGAATTTAACTATACTCAAAATAAAGATGCGCAAGGAATAATCTATACTAGGAGTAAAAAAAAATCACCAGAGCAAATTGACGTTTTGCATTCAAAAAATGGGTTTTCCAGAACCCTTAATAATGAGCCTGTGATTCTTTCAGATTCTTTAGCATCTATTTATTCTGAATCTGTAAACTCTGTTTTATATTTCTTTAGGCTCCCTTTTAGTATAAAAGATACCGGGGCAGTCAAAACAGCACTAAACTCAGAACAAATAAAAAATCGATTATACCAAAAAATAGACGTAACCTTTACTCCAGAAAATGGGGGTGTAGACTATCAAGACAACTTTAGGTATTGGATCGATAAGGAAACTAAAAAACTAGACTATCTGGCATATCAATACCATAGTGATGGAGGAGGTATTCGTTTCAGAGCAGTTGTTAATCGCAGAACAATAGACGGGGTGGTTTTTCAGGATTATGAAAATTATAAAGCCCAAAAAAACAGTTCCCTTGATGAACTTACAGACCTTTATAAAAAAGGGAAACTAGAGCTAATTTCGATGATAATAAATGATTCTATTCGAATTGTGAAACCTTAACGTTAATGGAGAAAATTAATTTAGAAGAAAAATTTAGCCTTTTTAATGAACATTGGAGTCCCAAAGTTTTAGGTGACCTAAACGGTCAACAAGTGAAGATTGCAAAGGTAAAAGGTGAATTTGTATGGCACGATCACGCAGATGAAGAAGAACTTTTTTTGATTATAAAAGGAAGTTTAAAACTGGTTTTTGAAAAAGAAACTGTGGTGTTGAACGAAGGAGAAATGCTTATAATTCCAAGAGGAGTTCCGCACAAACCTATTGCAGAAGAAGAGGTTTGGTTGTTACTTTTTGAGCCGGCTTCCACGAAACACACTGGAGAAGTAGAAACACCTTTTACTCAGAATCAGCAACAAAGAATATAACTAAGGTTCCCATACAATTGGTATTGATATTTCGTTACGGCGGTTAATAAAACTGTAAGGAGCATCGTAAACAAAAACCTTAGCAGGGCCTGCTGTTTCAATTCCTTCCTCTTTTAAGCTCCGAATCAAAATTGCCGTATATTTCTTTTCTTTAGATGGGTTGGTATAGCCTGAATATCGAAAAGAAGCATAGTATCCACCTGCTGCTTCGTAAACCCGAACTTGTGTTTCTTTGGGTTGAGGGGCCGTTTCAGAATCAAATTTTTTGGGTAATACAAAAGCCATGGTATTACCATATTCTTGTTTCTCCATATGAACTGGAGTTGTCATTGCTATTTTAGTTGCTGACATATTTGAGCCTGAAATATATCTGAATAAAGACCGAAAGCCCGAAGAACTATCTCCTTGAGAATCATAGGCTGCCATCATAACAGGGGGATAATAACGGATTTCAAAATTTGATTTGGTTTCGATAACCTCGTACATTTGTTCTTCTGTTTGTGCCATAAGGAACCAGGGGAATAATAAAAATATAGTATACTTCATCTTAGAGTAAAGATATAAAATAAGGGAGGAAAATGTCGGTAAACTCTTCGGTTTTAAAATAAGAATGACCAATTAACAAAAAAACCATACCTTGGGTTATGCCAAAAATGAAACTCAAAATGTCTTTTCTTGCAGAACCATCTGATGCAAATTATCGTGGAAACGTTCATGGAGGAAAAGTAATGAAGTGGATTGATGAGGTAGGCTATGCCTTATCTGTTCAGTACGCTGGGAAATATTGTGTTACTAAATTTGTGGATGATATTGAATTCTTAGAGCCTATCCATATTGGAGATTTGGTGCTACTCGATGCAGAAATAATTAAAGTTGGAAATACCTCTTTACGCATTCATGTAAATGTGTCTAGCGAAGGCTTGATAAAAAAAATCAATAAACAAAACTGCGCCTGCGACATTGTCTTTGTTGCAATTGATGAGGATGGAAATAAATCAGAAATTTAATTTTCCCTTAGTACCCAAATTTCATACATGGGCTCGCCTTTACTGTTCAATCCCTTATGATGCCAATCTGATTCTTTCAAATCATAACGAAAGGGCAACACAGCACCTACTCTAGAATTGTCCCTCGAAAAATAGGTAATGCTTTCAATATAATCTCCGTTAACAGCAGTATAGGAACCTCCGCCTGAACCAAAAAACTTAAAGGTTTTGGTATTAAAAGCAGTCCACTGAAAATGACCATCTATTAAAAATTTTAGGGTTTTACGAGGACCATCAGTACTTCGCCTTTTTTCGATATTGTCCCGAACCCTTCCGGCCATAAGCCATTTTCCCGAATGATCTTGTTTTGAGGTAACGTCTTTTATCCATTTAGAGGATTTAAAGGTTTTTGTTTTGAGACTGTCTTCAGAATAGTTTGAATTGAACTCAAAGCGAACCAAATGATTTTCATCTTTTGATTCATAAAACCCTCCACGTGTACTTATAAATTCATTTGAATTGCTGGTGTACTGCGTTTCAATTAAGTAATTTGAATCCTTTAATATTTTGTGAATAATAAGGCGGCCCTCGTCTTGAGAGGTAAATGTATATACTTGTGCGGTCAAATTTATACTGAATAGGCTCGTCAACAAAAAAAAGCTATTTTTTTTCATATAGTTTATATTTAATCTTTTTTAACCATACTTTCAGGGTGTTGGTATAATTTATTAATATTACTTTATAAATTAACTGTAATTTCGAAATTATAAATAACATTAATTTCTGAAGTATATTAATACTCTAAATTAGCATTTAATATTATTAAACAAAAAATCTATTATGAATAATTACTGGAAAACAAACCTAAAGTATTTGAGTATTCTACTCAGTGTATGGTTTATAGTTTCATTTGGCTTTGGGATTTTGTTTGTGGACTTTATGAATCAATTTCAAATTGGAGGGTTCAAACTTGGATTTTGGTTCGCGCAACAAGGTTCGATATATGTGTTTGTTGTCTTGATTTTTATGTATGTATTTTTAATGAATCGCTTAGACGATAAAAACCCAAATTAGTTATGGAACAACAAACATGGGTATGGGTAATGGTTGGAATAACTTTTACTCTTTATATAGGAATTGCAATTTGGTCTAGAGCTTCATCAACTAAAGAGTTTTATGTTGCAGGAGAAGGAGTTTCTCCAATCGCAAACGGCATGGCTACTGCAGCTGACTGGATGTCTGCTGCTTCGTTTATTTCAATGGCTGGAATCATTTCATTTGCCGGCTACGATGGATCGGTTTATTTAATGGGCTGGACTGGAGGCTATGTTCTTTTAGCACTTCTATTGGCTCCTTATTTAAGGAAATTCGGGAAGTTTACAGTTCCTGATTTTATTGGAGATCGCTACTATTCAAACACCGCAAGAGCGGTTGCAGTGTTCTGTGCCTTGATTGTTTCCTTTACCTATATAGCTGGTCAAATGCGTGGGGTAGGATTGGTTTTTTCTAGATACCTTTCGGTTGATATCAATACAGGCGTTTTTATTGGAATGGCAATTGTTCTCTTCTATGCTGTGCTTGGAGGAATGAAAGGAATTACATATACCCAAGTCGCACAATATTGTGTTTTGATTTTTGCTTTTCTAGTTCCTGCTATTTTTATTTCAATGATCATGACCGGAGTCGCAATTCCTCAAATTGGAATGGGCTCTCAGGGAGCCGACGGTGTTTATTTATTAGAAAAATTAGACGGGTTACATAGAGAGCTTGGCTTTCACCTCTATACTTCGGGATCTAAATCTAAATTGGATGTGTTTTTAATCACAGCCGCTTTGATGCTTGGAACTGCAGGACTGCCTCATGTTATTGTTCGCTTTTTTACGGTTAAAAAAGTAAGAGATGCCAGAAAATCAGCAGGTTGGGCCTTATTGTTTATTGCTATTTTATACACAACAGCCCCTGCAATCGCTCTTTTTGCACGCACCAACCTCATCCAAACAGTAAGCAACCAGCCGTATGAAACTCTTCCCGAATGGTTTTCTAATTGGGAATCTACCGGACTCCTTTCTTATAACGATAAAAATGGAGACGGCTTAGTTCAGTATGTTGCCGACCCAAAAATCAACGAATTGATAATTGATAAGGACATTATTGTAATGGCAAACCCCGAAATAGCTAACCTCCCAAATTGGGTTATTGGGCTTATGGCAGCGGGTGCTTTAGCAGCTGCGCTTTCTACTGCAGCAGGTCTTTTATTGGTTATTTCTTCTTCGGTATCGCACGATTTACTTAAAAAGATGATTAAACCAGATATTTCTGAAAAAGGAGAGTTAATTGCTGCTAGAACGGCTTCCGTTTTTGCTGTTATTTTAGCTGGATACTTTGGTATAAACCCACCTGATTTTGTGGCTGCAACAGTAGCGCTTGCATTTGGATTAGCTGCCGCTTCCTTCTTCCCCGCAATTGTGATGGGAATTTTTAGTAAACGTATGAATAAGGAGGGTGTAATCAGTGGAATGGTAGTTGGTATATCGCTTATGCTGTTTTATATGATGAAATTCAAACTTGGATTCTTTGGTGGGGGAACTTCTGAAAAATGGTGGTTTGGGGTCTCACCTGAAGGTTTTGGAACTCTAGCAATGTGTGCAAATATAGTAGTTGCTTTAGTAGTTTCTTATCGAACAGATCCACCTCCCGAAAACGTACAACTCATGATCGATGAAATTCGTAAGCCCTAGTCAATTTTATTAAGGACAATGATTGATTGATTTGTCTTTTTTAGTTTAATTTTGTCTGATCTATTTTATTAAAAAAACATCCTATGAAATTTCAACTCCAGCTATTTTGTTTCTTAATCTGTATGCTAAGTGTAAGTTGTGGTTCAGAAAATAGTCGCTGCGGTGATATAATTGACAAACAAATAGTGAGCGCAAAATTCTATTTCATAATGAATGCCGAAAGCAACATATTCAACACCAACAATAATGATCTTAATTCATATGTTCCAGATAATTCTGTTAGTGGCGAAGTAAGCGAATCTGTTTATAATTCTTTTTCTGTAGGAGAAGAGTATTGTGCTGAATAAAGGAATTGGTTCATTATTAAAAATTTTCTAGAATCCATTCATAAGTTTCCGTAATAAAGTCTACATAATGATTTTGAAAACCAGCTTCGGTTTTGAAAGCGTCAATTGTTTTCTCTTTTACAGGAACTTGAATTAGAATTCTCCTTCTTTTTTGACTATCAAAAAGTATAAAGTTAACTTTTTGATCCCCCGAAATAAAGGGGTTTTTTCTCATTTCATTTAACCAGTATTTTAAAACCTCTACAGACCATTGTTGCGCTTCCAATCCTAAGCGTAATTGATCCGTTTCTGAAGCTAAAGAACCAAAAGGAATATCCGATATGACTTCTACTTGGTAGGGCTTATAAAAAGAAAATTGACTGTAAGAAAAACTGCTAAAAAAGACCAGTAATACAAGTATTTTTTTCATAATCAAAAAGGCTAAAGTGCTTCGGGGCAATTTAACATATTCTTTTTAAAGTCTAAAAGGACTTCAGGCTAATATTTAGTTAAAAACCTAACCACTAGAGTTTCTTTTAAAAACCATGGCAGAAGCTCCTCCGCCTCCATTACAAATTGCTGCCGCTCCAATTTTTAAATTTTTTTGTTTCATTCCATTCAACAGCGTTACAATAATCCTTGCGCCAGAACAACCCAAAGGGTGTCCAAGTGAAACCGCACCACCTTGAATATTCACTTTATTAGTCTCTATCCCTAAAATTTTAGTATTAGCTATTCCTACAACAGAAAAAGCTTCGTTGAATTCAAAAAGTTCAACGTCATCCAATGAAAGATTTGCTTTTGCTAAAGCCTTTGGTAAAGCTTTTGCGGGAGCTGTTGTAAACCATTTGGGATCTTGAGCGGCATCGGCATATCCTTCTATGGTTGCTAAAGGAGTCAATCCTAGATCTTTTGCTCTGTCCTCTGACATTACAATTACAGCCGCAGCTCCATCATTTATTGTAGAAGCGTTTGCTGCTGTTACAGATCCTTCTTTTGTAAAAGCTGGTCTAAGCTTGGGTATCTTTTCTAACATGACGTTAGTATATTCTTCATCTTCCGAAATAATCAGATCATCTCCTCTTCTTTGTGGAATTGGAACAGGAACAACTTCATTTTGCATCACACCACTTTCCCATGCAGTAGCACTTCGTCGATATGATTCGACTGCAAAGGCATCTTGTTCTTCGCGAGAAACACCATGCTTTATTGCAGTTGCATCTGCATAAGTACCCATAGCTACTTGATCAAAAGCATCTACTAGCCCATCTTTTTGCATGACATCTTCCATTTGGGTTCCACCAAATTTAACCCCTGTTCTCATAGGAACAATATGTGGAGCCAAACTCATGTTTTCCATTCCTCCTGCAACAATTGTTTCTGCATCACCCAATGCAATAGCTTGGGCTGCCATCATTATGGTTTTCATTCCTGAGGAGCAAACCTTATTAACTGTAGTGCAAGGAACAGTATCCGGGATTCCAGCAAATATAGCTGCTTGTCTGGCTGGTGCTTGACCGACACCCGCCTGTAAAACGTTTCCCATATATACCTCATCAACCTCATTTGCGTCTAGTCCGATAGCTTTTAAAGCACCCTTTATTGCAATAGCGCCTAACTTAGGTGCTGGAACAGAAGATAGTCCTCCCATGAATTTTCCGATTGGTGTTCTTTTTGCGGAAACAATTACCACTTTTTTGAGTTTCATATACTTTTTTTAACTGAAGAATTACTTGCTATTGAAGCGAATATACTACCATATATGGAATGAACCAAACTTGAAATTGCAGCAGGGATTGCAGTAGCAGGATTTATAAAATTCTCTCGAGCCAAAACTGCTCCTAATCCTGAATTTTGCATCCCTACTTCAATCGCTATTGTTCTGCTTACCTGTTCGTTTTTAAAAATAATTTTTGCTGTAAAATATCCCAGTAAGAACCCAAATAAATGCAATACCATAATTGCGCCCAGCAATTGAATTCCAGAAGTCAAAATTATTTCTTTCCCCTGTCCAATAATACTTGCAACGATAAGTGTAATTAAAAGCACCGCAACTGGAGGTGCAAATGGAATTATGTTTTTGGTTACTCTTGGAAGGTGCCGGTTTAGAATAACCCCAAGAGTCATCGGGAATAAAACTACTTTTAGGGTGCTGTAAAATAACCCCATAGCGTCAACCTCCAAGTAACTTCCAGATAGATAGCTTGTTAATAAAGGGGTCATAATAATTGCTGCTAATGTAGAAATTGTTGTCATGGTAACTGAGAGTGCAACATTAGCTTTCGCTAAATATACAATTACGTTTGAAGCTGTTCCTCCAGGACAACTTGCCACCAAAATAAGGCCTATTGCAAAAAAGGGCGGAAGGTCAAAAAGGATTGCCAAAATCCAGCCCAAAAAAGGCATAACTGTAAATTGTAAAAAGACCCCCAAAACAACCAACTTTGGAGTTTTAAGTACTTGGTTAAAATCACTCCATTGGAGGGTGAGCCCCATGCCTAACATAATTCCTCCTAAGCCATAAGTAATCCATGGTCGAGAAAACCAAGTAAAAAGAGGCGGATAAAACAAGGAGGCTAAGGCACAGCACGAAACGAGAAAGGGGAAAGACTTATTAAAATATTCTAAAAATTTCATGTTATAATATATTAACTTCATTTAAAGATTCCAAGCTACAAAATTCAAATATAAGCTCTAAAAATTTCAATTTAATGTAACATTTTAATACTTTACGATACTAATTTAGTATTAATTAAAATTTTTATTATGAAAGAATACTTCTCTTATATTATCATTAGTCTTTTTCTAGTTGGTGTTCACGCTCAAGAGGTGTCGTTCACTGAGTATGATTTGGACAATGGCCTTCACGTAATTCTCCATCAGGACAATACCGCTCCTGTAGTAACAACATCAGTACTTTACCATGTTGGAGCTAAAGACGAATTAGCAGACCGAACTGGTTTTGCACATTTTTTTGAGCATCTTTTGTTCGAAGGAACTAAAAACATCGAACGAGGTGAATGGTTTAGCATTGTTTCTTCAAACGGTGGTAAAAACAACGCCTACACAAACGATGACTATACTTATTATTATGAGGTTTTTCCATCAAATAATTTAGAATTAGGACTTTGGTTAGAATCTGAGCGTATGTTACATCCAGTTATTAATAAAATTGGTGTTGATACACAAAACGAAGTTGTAAAAGAGGAGAAAAGGCTCCGAGTTGACAACAGCCCTTATGGTAAATTTTTCGAGAATGTAAAGAAAAATCTATTCATTAATCATCCGTATAAGCACACCACCATTGGAGAAATGCAACATTTAGATGATGCAACTTTAGATGAATTTTTAGCCTTTAACAAAAAATATTATGTTCCTAACAACGCCATACTTGTTGTAGCTGGAGACATTCAGGTTGACAAAACAAAAAAAATGATCCAAGATTATTTTGGTGATGTACCCAGAGGCGCTGAAGTTGTGCGCACAGTGGCAGTAGAAGAGCCAATAACAGAACCTCTTACCGCAAAAGCATACGACTCTAACATTCAAATTCCAGCGGTTGTTGCTGCTTATAGAATGCCTTCTATAAAAACCAGAGACTCGAGAGTTCTAGACATGATTTCTGCTTATTTAAGTGATGGAAACTCGTCTAAACTATACCGTAAAATGGTTGATGAAGAAAAAATGGCACTTCAAGTTGGAGCGTTCAATGTGAGTCAAGAAGATTACGGAATGTATCTTATTTTCGGATTACCTCTAGGGGATATACCACTTCAAAGTATCATTACTGGAATTGATGAAGAGGTTGTGAAAATTCAAAAAGAACTAATCACCGAAAAGGACTACCAAAAACTTCAAAATAAATTTGAAGCTAATTTTGTAGATTCTAATTCATCTGTTGAAGGTATCGCAAATTCTTTAGCAGAATACTATGCTTTTTTTGGAGACACGAACTTAATAAACTCTGAAATCGAAATCTACAGATCTATTAGTAGAGAAGAAATCCAAGAAGTTGCTAAAAAATATCTGAACCCTAACCAGCGTTTAGTTCTTGATTATTTACCCGAATCATCTAAATAATAAACTCTTTTACAAATGAAAAATATATACATCCTTTATATCGCCCTTTTTAGTCTTTCTAGTCTTTCGGCTCAGATTGACAGAAGTGTCCAACCTACTCCAGGGCCAGCTCCGGTAATTCAATTAGACGAGCCTCAGAGCTTCACTCTTAAAAACGGTATGACTGTTATGGTTGTTGAAAACCATAAACTACCTCGAGTTTCTGTAACCCTAAACATAGATAATCCTCCCATTTTTGAAGGAGATTTAGCCGGTGCAAATAGTCTACTTGGAAGCATGCTAGGAAAAGGATCTCTAAGTGTTGCTAAAAACGACTTTGAAGAAGAAGTCGATTTCATGGGCGCTTCAATTAACTTTGGTTCTTCAATAGCTTTTGCAAACTCCCTATCCAGATACTTCCCAAGAGTATTAGAGCTGATGGCAGACGCTGCACTAAATCCTAATTTTTTAAATGAAGAATTTGAAAAAGAAAAAGAAAAACTAATTGAGGGAATCAAGTCTGACGAGAAAAGCGTTCCTGCTGCTGCTGCTCGCGTAGAGAACTTAATTACCTATGGTGCAAACCATCCTTTTGGAGAATACAGTAAAATTGAAACCGTTTCTAAGATCAATTTAGGGAATGTAAAAAAATACTACCAATCTAACTACAACCCTAAAAACGCATACCTTATTATTATTGGTGATGTAGATTATAAAACCATAAAGAAGCAAATTTCTAAGCTTTTCAAGAAATGGAAAGGAGATGCGCCTTCTGCTTATGTTTTCGACCCTGCAAAAAACAGCTCAGAGTTAGAAATTCATTTTACAGAAATGTCCAATGCAGTTCAATCTGAAGTTTCTGTTGGTTTTACAAATTCAATTAAAAAAACACATCCAGACTATTTTCCAATGCTTTTAGGGAATAGTATACTAGGTGGCGGTGGAGAAGCGCGCTTGTTCTTGAATCTTAGAGAGGACAAAGGATATACTTATGGATCTTATTCTAGAATGCAAACCAACAAGTATACTCGAGCACGAATTAAAGCCTTTGCTAGTGTTCGTAACGCAGTTACAGATAGCTCTGTAGTTGAATTGGTGAAAGAGCTAGATAAAATTAGAATTGAGGAGGTAACTAAAACAGAATTAGACAAAGCAAAAGCTAAATATGTAGGTGACTTTGTTTTAGCTTTAGAAAGCCCAACAACTATCGCGCAATATGCTTTGAGCATTCGTATAGAAAATCTTCCAGAAGATTTTTATAAAACCTACTTGCAAAAGATTAATGCAGTAACGGTAGCTGATGTTTTAGCCGCTACCAAAAAGCACATTAAACTTGATAACGCTCGTATTTTTGTAGCAGGAAAAGGAAGTGAAGTTTTGGAGAACCTAGAAAAAGTTGCTCCTTTTGGAAAGAAACTTAAGGTATCTTACTACGATCAATACGGAACTCCAACTGAACGCCCAGACTATTCTAGTCAACTTCCAGAAGGTGTTACATCAGCGAGTATATTAAATAATTACTTTGATGCACTTGGTGGTCTTGATAAACTAAAAAGTATTAAGTCAAAAGTTGAAATCAGTAAAGGTACAATGCAAGGAATGCAATTAGAAGTTGTTTCTAAAAAAACGGACTCTCAACAGCTCTACGGAACCGTAAGTATGATGGGTAATGTTATGCAAAAACAAGTTGTTAATCAGGACAAAGGCTATATGGAGGCCCAAGGAAAACGTATTGAATTAAGCGGAGAAGAACTTGAAAATGCAATCATGGATAGTCAAATATTTGCTGAACTGAGTTTAGATCCTTCTGCTGTAAAGGCTAGGGTTGCTGATGTAAATGGTATTGCAGCTTTTGAATTAGAAGTATCAGAAAGCAAGTCTTTTTTTTATGATCAGAAAACCTTTTTAAAAATTAAAGTTTCTACAACTCAGAAAGTTCAAGGAAATACTATTACTCAAGAAGAGTTAATAGGAGACTACAAAGCTATTGAAGGTGTTTTATTTCCACATAAAACAACTCAATCATTTGGCCCTCAATCCATTGACTTTATAACAAAATCTATTGTTTTAAACGGGACTATAAACAGAACTGAATTTAACTAACAATAATTTTAAATTGACTTTTAAAGCGCCTTATTTAGGCGCTTTTTTTGTTTCTGTAACCAAATAAACTCCGCAGATTATTAGAAGGGCAGCCACCCATTGTAAACCGCCAAAATTCTCGCCATCTACAAGACCCCAACCAATTGCAACAATTGGAAGAAGGTAGGTTATAGAAACTGCAAAAACAGGAGAAGAGAGATCTAGAAGCCTATTGAACATAACTTTAGCAAGAGCTGTTCCGACTAAAGACAAAATTAATATATACCCCAAAGAGGTTATTATTTTTTCATCTTCATAAAACCCAGTCCAATTAAATTCGGAGAAGATTAATATCAATAATGCTACTGGAGCAATCATCAAAAAGTTCCCAAGAGCAATCGCCATTGGAGAAACATCCGAAAGTTTATTTTTTAAAATATTGACATTGATTCCATAAAAAACAGAAGCACAAACAACCAGTAAGGAATACTTTGGATCATTAGAGGTGCTGAATGAAAATTCTTGAGTTACCAATAGAAAGGTTCCGAAAAGTCCAACCAAAACTCCAAATACTTGCTTTCTGACTATTCTAACTTGATAAAAAAAGAAAGCGAAAATAAGTGTAAATAAAGGGGTTAAGCCATTAAGAACAGAGGCTACAGAACTGTCTACTTCGGTCTCTGCAAAAGCAAATAAAAAGGCGGGGAAAAAAGTTCCATAGAAACCTGTATGAGCAAGCCATTTCCATTGAACCCTTGTCAAACCTTTGAGGGTATTAAAACCGAAGAGCAACAGTATTGAAGTTGTAAATAATATTCTAAAAGAACCCAATTGAAGAGGTGTAAGCCCCACAAGTCCTTTTTTAATTAAGATATATGAACTCCCCCAGATTATTGAAAGTGTAATTAGATACCCCCACTTCTTATGTGTTACCGACATACATTATATATATATTTTGCAAAAGTGATCATTTTTAGGGAAATGCTTTCCCAATAAATCAGTATTTTTGAAAAAAAAGTGATGAAAAACATCCTTATGCTTGTTCTTTTAATACTTTCTGTTTCTTGTAACCAAAAAGCTGCAGAAGTGAAAATAATTGACCTTACTGTCCCAGAACAAATTGTTTTGAACCCCGAAAATTTAGTTAAAAGTGAACTTACAATAACGGGGATGACTTGTGCAATTGGTTGTGCAGCGTCTATTGAAAAGAAGCTAAATGCGACTCCGGGGATACAGTTAGCTAAAGTAAGTTTTGAAGGGGCTGTGGCTCAAATTATTTTTGATCCAAATTTGATTAAAGATGAAGAACTAAATTCTGTAGTAAAGAGTGTAGGGACTGTTTATGGGGTAACAAAAAACGAACGCGTAGACATTTTTAGTGAGATCAAATCAGAATAGATCTTAATCTTTCCATTCAAAAGACTCCATTAACCGCATCATGTCATTTTCTACATATTGAGCTGCTGGCAGAAGAGAATCATAATTTGGCCTAGTATAAAAATATAAAGATCCTACAAGAAAGTGATCCGTACTGTCTGTCAAGAAGAATTGTACTTGAGATGCTGCTTCTCCAACAACACTGAATAGTGTACCGTAAACCCGTTTTTCTGGATTTTGAAAAACACTTTCAGGAATTTCTTCAGCTTTCACAACATGCTTACTCGGCATTTGGTAGGCATCATACAAAAGAGAGTCTAGGTTGTTTTTTACCGGAACATAAGAAAGATAAACGGTTGCTTTCATCTCTGGGTATATAATTTTATTCCAACAATTAGGCTGAGAAATAATTTTTGCAGTTTGGTTTAAATCAAAATAATAAGGACAATCGTGTTCTACTTTTTGATAAGAAGGTGTTGGGTAATTTAAGCTCAAATAAGCATTTGGTTTTGGAAGTGTATTCTCCGCACAACCAATTAAACTTAGTAACATAAAACCTGCTAGAACAATCTGCTTCATAGTATAAAGATAGTTTAAGTTAGGCTTAAGGCAAGGTGACTTTGATTTGTTTGATTCGTTTTTTATCAACCAGTTCTACTTTAAATAGGATGTTTTCGAATTCGATTTTTTGACCAAAAACAGGAAGCTGCTGCGCAATTTCAAGAATAAAACCGGCTAAAGTTTCTGCTTCTCCTTTTGCTTTTTCAAAACCCTCGAAGTCTTCAAGGTCGATAATTCTATAAAAATCCTTTAAACTGACTTTTGCATTTATTATAAAATTTTTAGCATCTGCTCTAGAAAATTCTAATTCTTCTTCATCAAACTCGTCAGATATATCCCCTACAATTTCTTCTATTAGATCTTCTAAAGTTACAATTCCAGAGGTTCCTCCATATTCGTCAACAACAACTGCCATGTGCATCTTTTTGACCTTAAATTCATTTAACAAATCATCTAGTTTTTTGTTTTCAGGGACATAATATGGCTCGCGCAGTAGATCTTGCCATTTGAAATTTGGTGTACTGATGTTGGGCATTAGATCTTTGACATATAAAATTCCATCTATTTGATCCATTTTGTCTTTATAAACTGGAATTCTAGAAAACCCTTTTTCTATGATTAAGGGTAAAATTTCTTCAAAAGTCATTTCCTTGTCTAGGGCAAAAACATCAATTCTGGGGCACATAACTTGTTTAGTGTCGGTAGCTCCAAAATTAATGATCCCCTGTAAAATTTGATCCTCTTGTTTGGTCGTGTCTTTTTGCTCGGTAAATTCCAATGCCTGTGAAAGGGTATTTACTGAGAATGTGTTTGATTTCTGACCAAAATTACGTTCCAAAAATAAGGTTACACTACTCATAGGATAGGTAATAAAAAAGAGCAGTTTACGATCCAAGAAATAAATGATCCCTACCATAAACCTAGAGAAAATCATGCTGTTTTTATTAGCATAAATCTTAGGTAAGATCTCCCCAAAAAGTAAAATAATAAAGGTTATTAATCCTATTTCTATGAAAAGTCGAACAAATTCATTTACAACATCACCAAAAACCAAATTACCTAAAGAAGCAAATAAGAGCACCATGCCTATATTTATAAAATTATTAGCTACAAGTATTGTAGCCAATAGCCTTTTAGGCTTCTTTAATAAATTTTCAATTTTTAAGATTTTCTTTGGATAAGCCTCTTTTTGCTCCTCAATAACCGATGGTGTCAAAGAGAAAAAGGCAACCTCAGCTCCTGAAATTAATGCCGAGCAAATAAGTAGAAAGGCAAGTAATACTATTTTTAAACCTATTATTGGTTCAATTGAAATAAAAAGATAATAGAGGCTTAAGGGTTCTGGGTCCAATTAGATTAATTTAAAATTAAAAAGGCAAATCTTCTTCTTTAGAAGAATCTTGTGCTGGGAGTTTTGCTTGAGGAGTTACTTCAGAAGAATTTTTTTTGGTAGTCAAAAAGGTAAATTCATCTACAACAATTTCTGTACTGTAACGGTCCGTTCCGTCTTCAGCTTGCCATTTGCGGGTTTTTATTTTTCCTTCAACATAAATACGATCTCCTTTGCTCAAATATTTTTCGCAAGCTTCGGCCGCTTTGTTTCTTACAACTAAATTGTGCCAATCTGTATTGGTTACTTTCTCACCAGTTGCTTTTTTGGTGTAGGTTTCGTTGGTTGCTAAAGGGAATCTTCCTATCGCTCCTCCTCCTTCGAAATAGTGCATTTTTAAGTCATCTCCTAGATGACCAATCAACATAACTTTGTTAAGGCTTCCACTCATTATGACAGATTTAAAGGGTTAAAGATTCTCAAATATAATAAAGTCATGGCTTTGAATTATAAAAATTTGCAATAAACTTAGCTAAAACAATGGGAACGGGGTAGTTGCAAATGTCCTGCCCTAAAACAACTGGTCCCATTAGGCGTTCCGTATTTACTTTCCAAAAAGTAATATATAACTGTTGGTGTGACAACTTATGCTTAATTGGTTTTTCGTTTAGCTTCGATATAGAAACTCCATTAGCATCCGTATAGTTTGATATTAGTGTGTCTGTAATTAACTCTTTTAGGGTTAGTTCCTCACTACTCTCAAGTAATGGAAACTCATATAACTGTTCCCAAATGTCTTTTTTAATCCTTTTGGTAAGGATTGTTTCGTTTTTAGGAGTTTCAAAAACGAGATAATTAAAGTGCCTGGAAGTAACCTTTATTTTTCCTTTCTTAAAGGGCAGTTTACTTATTAGGCTTTGATTAAACGCAACACATTTTATTTGAAACGGGCAGGTATCACATGACGGGGTTTTAGGGGTGCATTGTAAAGCCCCAAACTCCATAAGCGCTTGATTAAATTCTCCCGGAACTTCAGTGCCCATTAATTCTTTAGCCAAACTTTTAAATTCCTTTAATGCATAGGAGGCATCAATTGGAGTTTCTTTTCCAAAATAACGTGCTAGAACTCTATAAACATTCCCATCTACAACCGCTTGTGGTTCATCAAAGCAAATAGAAGAAATTGCGCTTGCAGTATAATTGCCTACTCCTTTAAGCAAGAGCAACTCTTCAAAAGTTTTGGGGAATACAGAATTGTATTGTGAAACAATAATTTGAGCAGTATGATGTAAATTTCTTGCTCTAGAATAATAGCCCAAGCCTTGCCATAGTTTTAAAACTTGTTGTTCTTCTGCGGCAGCAAGATCATTTACAGTTGGGAAAGCATCAATAAAAGAAATATAAAAAGGAGTCCCCTGAGCAATTCGTGTTTGCTGCAAAATTATTTCTGAGAGCCATATTTTATAAGGATCTCGGCTTTTTCGCCAAGGAAAAGGCCTTTTGTTTATCTGATACCAAGCCATTAATAGGTTTGTCCAAGTCATTACTTACAAAAGTAACGCTTCGACTGCGATTTAAAAAGTTAAATATTAATGGATTAGGCTAATATATTTTAAATTATAAATTTATATATTTGCAATCTCCAAAATAAGACAAACTATAATTTATTTAACATGACGAAAGCAGAAATCGTTTCGAATATATCGGAACAATTAGGAATTGACAAGGGTGATGTACAGGCAACTGTAGAAAAATTTATGGCAGAAGTGAAAACTTCTCTGGAAAATAATGAAAATGTTTACTTGAGAGGCTTTGGAAGTTTTGTAGTGAAAACTAGAGCTGAAAAAACAGGCAGAAACATTTCAAAAAATACTGCTGTAAAAATTCCAGCTCACAACATCCCATCCTTCAAACCAGCAAAAATATTTGTTGAAGGTATCAAATCTAATGTTCCAGTAAAATAATTTATTAATTAACAACTAAACATACTATGCCAAGCGGTAAGAAACGTAAAAGACATAAGGTAGCTACTCACAAACGTAAAAAAAGACGCAGAGCTAACCGTCACAAGAAAAAATAGTGTAGAATACACTTAAAAACATTCATTGTTCTTTGAAATGAAACGCATCAGTAGATTGCGTTTCACAGGTTAAATCCTGAAAAATTATTGTTTAATCCGTTTATACATGCTATTATGTATAAACACAACATTAATCAGAGTGAATAAAGAATTGATTATACGATCGAATTCCTCTGCAGTTGATTTCGCATTACTCAAGGATGGAAAACTAATTGAGCTCAATAAAGAAATAGAGGACAACAAGTTTTCGGTTGGTGATATATTTTTCGCCAAAGTTCGAAAATCTGTTGGGGGACTCAATGCTGCATTTGTAAATGTAGGCCACGAAAAAGATGGTTTTTTACACTATCAGGATCTCGGTCCCAAGCTTCCGACTTTATTGAAATTTATTAAACAGGTAAGTACAGGTAAAACAAAAGATTATTTATTAAAAAACTTTCGTTTTGAAGAAGATATTCAAAAAAATGGAATGATTAGCGAGGTTATTAGCTCAAACCAACAAATGTTGGTTCAAGTAGTTAAAGAGCCCATTTCAACCAAAGGACCAAGAATTAGTTCTGAGCTTTCATTAGCCGGACGTTATATGGTATTGGTTCCATTTTCTGACAGAATATCCATCTCACAAAAAATTGAAGACCGAGAAGAAAAAAATCGTCTCAAACGTCTCGTGCAAAGCATCCGACCAAAAGGGTTTGGTGTAATCGTGCGAACCGTTGCCAAAGACAAGAAAGTAGCAGAGCTCGATGCAGATTTACAACAACTTATATTACGTTGGAAAAACATGTGTGCTCGTCTTTCAAAAATCAACAAATATCCCACTAAAGTGTTGAGCGAAATTGATCGCTCTTCTTCTATATTGCGTGATATTTTTGATGATTCTTTTACCGGAATTCATGTAGATGACAAAGAGTTATTCGGTGAAATAGGTGATTATATTCAAACCATTGCACCCAAAAAGGCAGGTATTTTAAAACATTATACCGAATCGCTACCCATTTTCGAAAAACATGGAGTAGAGCGACAAATCAAAACAGCCTTTGGGAAAACAGTCTCCATGCAAAAGGGAGCCTATTTAGTTATAGAACATACGGAAGCATTACATGTAATTGATGTCAACAGTGGTAATCGATCCAATAAATCGAGAAACCAAGAAGAAACAGCCATGGAAGTCAATATGATTTCGGCCTCTGAAGTTGCACGTCAACTTCGCCTTCGTGATATGGGAGGAATTGTGGTAGTTGACTTTATCGATCTCGGATCTAGTGATAATAGACGTATTCTATTTGAACATCTTAAGAAAGAAATGAGTTCTGACAGAACCAAACACAAAATTCTACCACCCAGTAAATTTGGTCTCATTCAGATAACCCGTCAACGGGTTCGTCCTGAAATGAACATCAAAACCAAGGAGCCAAACCCGAACCTAAATGGAGAGGTTGAAGCGCCTATTGTTTTACTTGATAAAATCAACGCAGACCTTAACAAAATTGTTAACAACGCAGAGCATCAAAAAAAGAAAATTGAATTACATATTCATCCTTTTATTGCTGCTTATTTAAACCAAGGGTTCCCTTCCATCCGAACTCAATGGCTATTAAAGCATAAAAAACGGGTTAAAATTATACCCCGAGATGCTTATCAGTATCTACACTATCGTTTTTATGACAACAAAAAAAAATCGATTCGTGTTTAAAAAAGTAAAGCGGCACTCCTTCGAGAGTGCCGCTTTTTTATTTTATATAAAGATTCGCAGGGCTACGGTTTCAATTTTTACCCTTAAAAAATCAATTTAAAAATGTATTTTTGACCATGCTAAAAAGCAAGTCTTTTACGATCAAGGAAGCTCAAAAAAAATTGGAACACTACTGTGCCTATCAAGAGAGATGCCATCAAGAAGTAATTCAAAAATTAAAATCCCTTAATATGATTCAGATTGCTATAGATCAGATTATTGGAAAACTTATTACCGATAATTATTTGAACGAAACTCGATTTGCTCAGAGTTATGCTCGAGGTAAATTCAAAATCAAAAAGTGGGGTAAAATACGCATCTTAAGTCAGCTAAAGTTTCGTGGTATTAGTGCTTGGAATATTAAAAAAGGAATGCAAGAAATTGACTCTGGGGAATATCTTGATACGTTTGAAACGCTGTTTGATCAAATCTGGAATCAATATCAGCATCTGGACTTTATAAACTGTCAGAAAAAGGTATGTAATCGTTTACAATACCGAGGCTGGGAAAATGAACTAATTTTTGATGCAATTCGAGACAAAAAAGGAAAGAATTCTTAGAAGGAAAATTCTAATCTAATACTTCCATTGCCTTTTGGCATTGGCACTAAATTCGTTTCCGTATAGACTTCATTAAAAATATTATTTAAAAGAAATGTTACCTTAATCGGATTGACCGAAGAAGTCCATTGAGCACTCAGATCTAAGACCGTATAGGGGTCTCCTAAGCTGCGTTCGGCTTGTTTGATTACTACTGTAGAGGAAAAGCTTTTGGGCCAGGTGTTGAAGGCTTTAAGCGTGAAGTGGTTTTTTAGGGAATTAATAGAATAACGTGAAAAATTATAGCCTGTTACTCCCTTAACATCATCATCTATATACGTATACCCTATTCGGATACTTTGTGGTTTTTCTAAAAAGGAATAAGATAATTTTGATTCAACCTCAAAACCCCTCGTAGTTACTTCTTGAATGTTGTTTGCTTCCCACAATGCTTCTTCAGTGTCTTTTACCCAATCAATTAAATCCTCAGAATTCCGATTAAAATACGCCGCACTAATTGAAAAGTTGGAAGTAACATATCGAATACCTAGTTCCGAAGCCAAAGCGCTTTCAGGCTTTAAATCTGGATTTCCTAAAGTAGTCCTATCGCTATAATACAAGTCGGTATAGGTGGGTATTCTGTATGTTGTACCAATATTTCCATAAACCCTAAATTGTGTGTTAAAGGCGAAGCCTAAATCAATTCCTGGGAAAAAATGAGTCCCAAAATCTGAATAATTATTAAAAGCAATTCCTGGGGTTATGTCCAAGTTATCTTCCAAAAGAAGAAAACGATGTTCAGCAAAAATGTTGGTCATCATGCGATCATGTTCTCCTAAATTATTACTGCTTATGTTTACACGAGAAAAGTCAACCCCTATTCCGGTTGTTCCAAGAGAAGAGAACAAGCTATAATCTAAGGCAATTCCGACCTTATTGGTAATGTGTAGGTTTCTATAAACACTTGGGTTGTCTCGAATATAAACATACATATCCTGGCTTCGACGCCAATATATTCTTGGTTTAAAAATCGAATTTTCTTTTTTAATTACTGAGGTTAGGGCAACTAAACTTGCTTGGGTTTCTTCGTATTGCTCTGTTGCAGAAGGAGTAGCATAAAACCCATTGGCTCCAAATTCACGATCAGAAAAATATCCCAAAAACTGAAAAGGAATTTCCTTAGTTTTAAAATTTCCTTTTACAAAATAATTTCTATTGATGAAATCGGTGTTGTGACGGTATCCGTTGGATGTGTTGTATGAAAAATGGCCTAAAACCCCTCCGAGTTTGCCTTTTGATTGTAAGGTAGATTTGAATTGCTTTTGTTTATAAGACCCTGCCAAAACATTCAGCTGATTTGCTCCTAATCCGGCTTCTTTTGTGACAATATTAACTGCCCCTGTAAAAGCATTTTGACCGTAAATTCTAGCTGCAGGACCTTTCAGAATTTCAATGCGTTCTATTAAACCTACAGGAGGCAAAAGATTAAGGGTGTGATGTCCCGTTTGGGCATCTTCTAATTTAATTCCGTCAATCAAAAGTAAGGTTTGATCAAAACTTCCTCCACGAATATATAAATCAGCTTGCATACCTTCTACTCCTCGTTGTCTAATGTCGATGCCCGAAATTTGCTGAAGCAAAGCAACAACACTAGTAGCTCCACTTTTTTGAATATCTAAAGAACTAATTACCTGAATGTTTCTGGACTGTTGAGAAAGGGGTAGGTCAATACGAGTTGAGTTTAAAATTACCTCTTTTAGCTTATTTATCTTGATTTCAAGAGAGTCTTTTTGTTGAGAGTGAATGTTGTAAACTGAAAAAAGTGATAGAAAAATGAGGCTTAATTTTCTCATAATATAAATTTAGTCTAAAATAAAAAAACCTGTAATTAGTTTTAATTTACAGGTGTTTGGTATTCTCAAATCGTTTCAGAATCCTTAATCAACCAATAAAATAATTTTATTGTCTTGCATTTCAAGTGTTCCAGAGGAAATCTTTAATGCAACAGAACTAGAATCAATTTTCGAAAAGGGCGCATCAAAACTTTTTGAAGCGTCAAAAGTTCCCTTGAAAACTATAGCTCCTGAAATTAAATTAGAAACAATAGCTGCGTGATTTTCTAGAACTTGAAAAGACCCATCAGTTCCCGGTACAGTTAAAGAATCAATATTACCCGTAAAAAGGGTTGACTCTGGAGATATAATTTCTAAATACATATTTATTATTCTTCAGATAACATTTTTTCACCTGCCTCGATTGCTTCTTCAATACTCCCTTTAAGGTTGAAAGCAGCTTCAGGTAAGTGATCTAATTCTCCGTCCATGATCATGTTAAATCCTTTGATGGTTTCTTTAATATCAACCAAAACCCCTGGGATTCCTGTAAATTGTTCTGCAACGTGAAACGGTTGAGACAAGAAACGTTGAACACGTCGAGCGCGAGATACTGCTAATTTGTCTTCTTCAGATAATTCTTCCATACCTAAAATGGCAATAATATCTTGAAGTTCTTTATAGCGTTGTAATAATTCTTTTACCCGTTGAGCACAATCGTAATGTTCGTCACCTAAAATTTCTGCAGTCAAAATTCTTGAAGTAGAATCTAATGGATCTACTGCAGGATAAATTCCTAATTCTGCAATTTTACGAGACAATACTGTTGTTGCATCTAAGTGAGCAAATGTAGTTGCTGGTGCAGGATCCGTAAGGTCATCCGCAGGCACATATACTGCCTGAACAGAGGTAATAGACCCTCGTTTAGTTGATGTAATACGCTCTTGCATAGCTCCCATTTCTGTTGCTAATGTTGGTTGGTATCCTACTGCTGATGGCATACGACCTAATAAAGCGGAAACCTCAGAACCAGCCTGAGTAAATCGGAAAATATTATCAACAAAGAAAAGAACATCTTTTCCTTGTCCTTCTCCAGCTCCATCACGGAAGTATTCTGCTATAGTTAATCCAGATAATGCTACTCGAGCACGTGCTCCTGGGGGCTCATTCATTTGTCCAAATACAAAGGTTGCTTTGGATTCTTTCATTGCGGCTTTATCTACTTTGCTAAGATCCCATCCACCTTCTTCCATTGAATGTAAAAACTCATCACCATATTTAATGATACCAGATTCTAACATCTCTCTAAGCAAGTCATTACCTTCACGAGTACGTTCTCCTACACCTGCGAATACAGATAATCCTCCGTGCCCTTTGGCAATGTTATTTATTAATTCTTGAATCAATACTGTTTTACCAACTCCGGCTCCACCAAATAATCCAATTTTTCCCCCCTTTGCGTAAGGTTCAATAAGGTCAATTACTTTAATTCCTGTAAAAAGAACTTCAGTAGCTGTAGATAACTGATCAAAAGCTGGTGCCTGTCTGTGGATAGACAATCCATCTTTTCCTGTTTTTGGTAAATTTCCAATTCCGTCAATTGCATCTCCAATTACGTTGAATAATCTTCCGTAAATGTCCTCGCCAATTGGCATTTGGATTGGTTTACCTGTAGCTACAACTTCGGTTCCTCTACTTAAACCATCAGTCGAATCCATTGAGATGGTTCTTACAGTATCTTCTCCAACGTGAGATTGCACTTCGAGGACTAAAAGCCCTCCTGATTTGGTTGTAATTTCTAGTGAATCGTAAATTTTAGGTAGTTTGATGCCTGTTCCTGAAAAGTTGACATCTACTACTGGGCCTATGATTTGAGAAACTTTTCCTGCAGTCGCTGCCATATGATGAAATTGAATTAGTTTTAAGTCTTTTATTTCGCTTGCAAATATAGCGTTTCCATAAAAAATAATCCCCTCGATTTTCAAGTTTTTACTAAAAAAAAAGTAATCCCCTTGTTTTTGGTTTTGAATGAAATAAAAACGGCTACATTTATGACTTCAAAGGCTTAAAAATAAGTCATCAAAAATAGCTTTGGAAACAAAGCGTATTTTCTGAATTATTTTTAAATTCATGTCTGATAATGTCATGGTTTATGAAAACTCTTTTTTACAAAACAATACTTGTGCTTTTGAAATGCTACAATCATTTTTATTTCAAAAAAGTAAGGGTGTATGGGCTTGAGAATATACCAAAAAATTCAGGTCTAATTTTTTCTCCAAATCATCAAGGAGCTTTTTTAGATCCTTTACTTGTAGGAACAACTTGTGGACACGAACTCAACCCACTTACTAGAAGTGATATTTTTAGAGGTCCCTTTCATTGGTTCCTTGATGCCCTAAAAATGTTGCCTGTATATCGGATTAGAGACGGCTTCAGTAGTCTTAAAAAAAACAATGTAATATTTGAAATGTGCTATGACTTATTAAGAGATAAAAAAAAATTAATGATGTTTTCTGAAGGGAGTCATCACAATGAGTATTTTTTGAAACGATTGTCAAAGGGAAGCAGCAGACTTGCATTGGAAGCACAAGAAAAATATCCCAAAACTCAAATGTATATTGTTCCTGTTGGGATAAACTATTCCCATCATCAAATGCCGTGGCAAGAAGTGCATATTGTTTATGGTAAGGCCCTTTTAGTTGGAAGTTTTTTAAATGATTATAAAGAAAATAAGGGTGTCACTATTAATAAATTGAGAGATGCCTTAGAGGTTGGTATGAAAAAATGCCTTTGGCTTCCTGACAAAGATGACTCCTATTTAGAAAAGAAAAAGTATGTACATATCTTAAATTCTAAGCTGGGGTTTTTTGAATTTAAAGAAGCGCTTGTAAATGAGCAATCGAAATTAAAACAAGCTAAATCCGGAGGGAAATCACTAAACGTCGTTATAAAACTGCTTGGACTTTTAAACATAATCCCGTTACTGATGATACGAAAAGTGGTTAGGCTCTTTTCTGATGTAGTATTTCACAACGCTATTAAATACCTTTTTGGCCTAATTATTTTTGCGCTTTGGTGGGTAATTCTTCTTCTTTTCGGTATTTATTTTGAAGGTATATATTTAGGAGTGTCATTATTTATAGGGTCTTTAGTGCTTTTATACCTAAGACAAGAAGTTATATCTACTTTAAAATAAAAATTATAATAAAAAATTATAATTAATTATAAAAAACACCCTTAAACGACTAGTAATTTTTTAATATATACATATAAATAAGTTAAATTGATTGTTAATTAATAACTATAGGTATTAGTTATTTAAAAAAATGGTCTTCTGGTGCTAGAAGTTAACAGTCCTTTATTTACTTTTGATTTATGGAAGATTTGATCATTATTGGTGCAGGCCCTATTGGATTGGCATGTGGGATTGAAGCTAAAAAAAAAGGGCTTAAATATACCATCATTGAAAAAGGCGTTTTGGTAAATTCTATATATAATTACCCACAAAACATGACTTTTTTTTCTACCTCAGACCGTTTAGAGATTGGTAAGATTCCTTTCATATCTTTTAACCCGAAACCAACTCGTGCAGAAGCTCTTGAATACTACAGGCGCGTTACATCTTCCTGGGAGTTGAATGTTAATCTTTATGAAGGCGTTGTTTCTTTTAAGAAAACCACAGGTGGATTTAAAATTCAAACCACAAAAAAAAATTACACCACAAAAAACATAGTGCTTGCAACAGGCTTTTATGATCTCCCCTATAAACTTAATATTCCTGGCGAAGAACTGGAAAAGGTAACTCACTACTATAAAGAGGCCCATCCATATTTCGGTATGGATATTGTGATTGTAGGGGCAGCAAACTCAGCTGTAGATGTTGCATTAGAAACCTATAGAAAAGGAGCAAAAAGCGTAACCCTTGTTGTTCGTGAAAAAGAAGTTGGATCAAACGTCAAGTACTGGGCACGACCTGATATCTTAAACCGAATAAAGGAAGAGAGTATTCCTGCGTATTTTGAATCAAATTTGGTTGAGATTAAACACAAAAGTGTTCGTATTAAAACCAAAAACGAGACACTAGAAATTCCAAATGATTTTGTTTTAGCAATGACCGGTTACCAGCCAGACTTTACTCTTTTAGGGTCGCTAGGGGTTTCATTTCAGACAGATGAGTATAAAACTCCCGTTTATAATGAACGCACTATGGAATCCAGTCAAAAAGGAGTTTACCTTGCTGGTGTTGTATGTGGGGGATTAAAAACAAACAGGTGGTTTATTGAAAACTCCAGAGTGCATGCTGAACAAATTGTAAATTCTATAGCTGCCCTTTAAACCAATTTAGCCAAAGCCAAAACAGATCCTATGTGGACTCCGTCATGAAACAAAACAAAAGGGAAGGCTGTTTCTATAGAACTTAATTCCATTTTAGTTGTTGTAGTATAAGGCTGAAAGTTTTCGAAAATACCTGCTTCCAAATCTTTTTGTAGCTGATCCATTGTTAAGGTCAATGCTTCGTCGATTGCCGTAACAAATTCTTGACTAACATCGCCTTCTGGCCTTGTGCCTTTTCGATAACCATCGACCCATTCTTGGGGAACTAAAGCCGGTAAGCCCGAAAGGGAATACATGATCGATTGTTGAGTGACCAAAGCGTGTGCAACATTCCAAATGATGTTATTATTAAAACCCTTGGGAACGGAATTGAGTTGTTCTAAAGAAAAACTCTTCAGAAAACGAGAATAAATCGCTCTGTTATGAGCTAAAATTGAAAGATGTTGTTTCATAAGTTATGATTTTTTAAAGATATGGAAATAATAAAATTAGAGTCATCAAATATTCTCTTATTTTAGTAGAAATAAATTTTATGATAACGGAGTTCAGCCTTATTTTAATTACAATTGTCTGGATTATAGTTGGAGCAACTAAGCTTAAGCTACATCCTTTTCTTGTTTTGCTTGCAGCTAGCTTTTTCCTTGCATTTTCGTTACGCCTTCCATTAGAGGATATTCCACAAGTTTTTGGGGAAGGGTTTGGAAAAACCTTTCAAAGCATTGGTTTGTTAGTAGTGTATGGAACCATTATTGGGGTTGTTTTAGAAAAAACAAACGCAACACACACCATTGCAAATTCACTTATCAAATTACTTAAAAGGCTCCCTCTTCCCTTTGCCGTTAGTTGCATTGGATATGTTGTTTCTATTCCTGTTTTTTGTGATTCGGCATTTGTAATATTGTCTTCCCTAAACAAGTCTTTAGCCGAAAAAAAAAACACCTCCAAACTTGCATTAACTATTGCTTTGTCCACTGGATTATTCGCTCCACATGTTCTTGTTCCGCCAACACCTGGACCTCTCGCTGCTGCAGCTAATTTAGAAATGGAAAATTTGTTTTTGTTAATTTGTGTTGGAGGAGCACTCGCCTTTATTTTGATTTTAGTTGGTGCATTTTACTCATATTCTATTTCAAAAAACCCTAAGCATAAAGATGCCAGTATCAAGTCTAGAAAAGTAAAAACGATTGAAAAGAAAATGCGTTTGCCTCCTTTGCACCTGGCTTTAGCTCCTATAGTTCTGCCCATTATTTTAATGGCACTGGGAACGTTATTGAACCTTAATTCAACAGCAGTTGAAAATGAATTAATCGTTGATTTTGTGGTATTAATAAGCACCCCTATGAACGCTCTCTTGATTGGAGTTTTGTTTAGTTTTATGTTGCTTACTTATGGAAATCTAAAGCTGGGGAGTTCTATAGAGCTTGGAATAAAAGCTGCGGCACCTATACTAATTATAACTGGAATGGGAGGTGTACTAGGAGCGGTCATTCAACAGATACCCATAACCTCTTATCTAGAAAATGCAATGGTAAATCCACAATGGGGAATAGTAATTCCATTTGTTATTGCTGCAGTCTTGAAAACCGCACAAGGGTCATCTACCGTAGCAATCATTACAACTTCATCGATTGTATTTCCGCTACTACCTACTTTGGGAATGGACTCTGAAATGGGGAAAGTTTGGGTAATTATGGCTTTAGGTGTTGGCTCTATGACCGTTTCACATGCTAATGATTCCTATTTTTGGATTGTTTCGCAAATTGGAGGGTTAGACGTAAAAACCGCATATAAGCATCACACCTGGGCCACTTTCTTGCAAGGGTCTGTTGGTTTTGTTCTAGTTTGGATAGGGTATAATATTTGGAAACTGGTATAGCCTAATTTTTAGCTTGGCACCCATACTTTTAGTTTTCTGGGGTGTAATTGAACAACTATTTCTTTCGAGCTACATTGATTAATTTCTCCATCAAACTGAAACAAGAATTCGCTAGATTCAAGAGCAATTCTAACTTTGGAAACGGGTATGATTTCTAATAAATCTTGAGATAATTTGACGCCAAATCGACTGGCAAAAAACAGTTTAAAAAGAGCCAAAACTGACTTGCTTTTAAAAATAATCAATTCTAACTTCCCATCCGAAATAGAAGACTCAGGAGTAAGTGAAAAATTATACCCAAACTGATTGGTGTTTGAGACCATTAAAGAAAATGGGGTGATTTCTCGGGCTTTATCAGCATAATAAATCCTGTGTTTATTAACTATAAAGGCTCTAAGGGCAACTACAATTGCCTTACAATATGAAATAAACCCCCGTGTTGACTTTTTTTGATACGAATTAATAAAGTGAGCTTCAAAACCAACTCCAACATTAGAAAGAAAAAAATGTTGATTAATTAAACCTGCATCGATAGAAACTCGTGTTTTGGCCTGAATAACCTGAAGCGCAGCTCTTATGTTTAATGGTATTTTAAAGTGTCGCGCAAAGCCATTACCCGAGCCCAAAGGAACTATCCCTAAAGGTATGTCGGTTTCAATTAAATAACGTCCAATTTCGTTTATTGTACCGTCGCCACCACAAGATACAACGGTTTTAGAATCGTCTCGAATTGCTTTTTGCGTAAGCTCAAGAGCATGACCTTTGTATAAAGATTCCCACACAAAAACTTCATGATTATTTTCCCAATAGGAGTTGTTTTTCAACTCCCTCTCAAGAATAGTCTTTGCTTTAACTAATCGAGAATTTACAATAAAATGTATTTTATCTTTCATCTTTAATCAGCCCCAAGATTTCCTGTGACAATTCTTTTATTATAATCTTGAAGAAACATTTTGCCTTTTTCTTCTAAAGCGTCCATCAGTTCATTTCGTTCTTTGATTAGGTTTTTTTCAAGCCCAAGATCATCGTTTTTATAAAACCCTGTAGCACCTGTACCATTATAAATACAAATATATTCTTCATTCATAAAGAAGTAAGTGCCCGCCCCAAAATAATTGACCACTAAAGAAGATTTGTCGGCACTAACAAGACTCCTTCCCCAACTTCGAATGGGTTTTTTATATCCAATTAACTGAGCAACAGTAGGCATAATATCCATGTGCTGAACCAATTCGAAATTTTCTTCACTCCAAGATTTCCCTGGTGCGTAAAACATAATTGGTGTTGCAAATCGATTGATGGTTTTTTGATATAACTCATAATATGATTGATTTCCGTGATCTGCAGTGAATACAAAGAGCGTGTTATCAAACCAAGGTTCATTTTTACTCGAAGCTATAAATTGTTCAATAGCATAATCTGTGTATTGAATACATTCGTGCATTTGAATATACCCCGCTTTAAACTTTCCTTTGTATTGGTCAGGAATTTTAAAAGGTGCGTGAGAACTTACAGAAAAAACAGTTGCTAAGAACGGCGTTTGTTCTTCTGATAATTTTTTTTGTGTGTATTGAAAAAAGGGCTCGTCCCAAATTCCCCAAATACCGTCAAAATCAGCTTCGTTATTGTATTCATTTTTCCCAACGTAAGAATCAAATCCTAAAGCTTTTGAAAATCCTAAGAAGCCCATTGATCCGTTTGGTGCACCATGAAAAAAAGAAGTTGAATATCCCATTTCTTTGGTGATTGAAACCAGTGATTGAATGGGTTGGTTTGCGTATTGTGAAGAAGTATAAGCGGTTTCGAAAGAAGGAACTCCTGCCAATACAGAAGGCATTCCGTGAATGGACTTCCTGCTGTTTGCAAAACCATTTGAAAACACAAGGCTGTGTTGCGCTAAGGAATCTAGAAAAGGAGTAAAACTTTCAAAGTTTTCAATTCCAGACGAACCATTCATAGAACCCCAATATTCTCTCCCAAAACTCTCCAATATAAAAACCACAACGTTTGGTGGAGTGTCAAATTCTGTAGATGGAGTGTACGTTTTTATGGGTTTAATTATTTCTTCTATTTCAGCTTCTTCAAATTCATCGGAATAGGAGAAACTGTTTTTTCCGTAGGTTCTAATAAATGCAAAAGGGGAATTAAGCACAACATCTGCTTGAGAAGGATGTTTAACTTTTTCCATTGCATGAACTAACGTAATTGGTCGAGTACTGTGCCTCCAGTCTCCACGAATTCCAATTATAGATGTTGCCGCGGTAATTAAAAATATAACGATAGACGAAAAAATATAGGAAGGTATATGATCCGCTTTAACCCTTTTAACCTTAAATAATTTATATGCTTTTGACCATAAAAAAATAGACAATCCATACAAACCAAAAACATACCAATAGTCCAATACAAAGGATGACATTAATGCAAAACCATTGGTTTCGTTTTCTAAAACCTCAAACGCCTTGCTTGTAAGTCTATTTAGATTAAATCGATAATATATGATATCGATAAAGTTCATTCCTAAACCGACAGCATTGAATCCCATATAGATCCAAAAAAGCCCTTTTTGGTAGGCTTTAGAGGTTGTAAACGTCCCCGGTAGAATCGAGGCTAATAAGAAAATTGCATTTAAGTAAAAAAGTGCGGCCGTATCAAAAGTTAATCCATAAAAGCAGAGTAATACAAACCCTATAAATGAATCGACTTCTAGCAAGTCGATGTTGAAAATAACGAAAAGACTTCGGGCTATGAAATAAAACAAGTATCCCAAAGAAAAGCGATAAAGCAGTACTCGGAATTCTTGGGTTCTTAAATTCATTAAATATATGTATCCTCTAAATAAAGAGTATTTATGCGTTGTGAGAGCCATCACAAAAAGGCTTATTACTGGATTTTGAACATCCACATAAAGCAAATCTTGGGGCATGCTTTATTTCATTTCCTTCTATGTCGACTATATCTACAGAACCTTGTATCGCTATTTGTCCGTTTGGTTTTATTGTGATTTTTGTGTTTTCTTTTTCCATATTAAAATTCTTTACACAAATGTAATTGAAATCTATTAAAGATTAATCATTCTTAAGAAAGCTTAAAAATAATCAAATTTTATAGTTTTGTATATTTAGACGTTTAACTATTAAAAAGAGAACCTGAAAACTATTAGATAATGAAATACTGGAAATTATTAGGACTTGGGAGTGAACCAAAAGGGACTGGAAAGATCATGTCCATATGTATGTTTATAGTAATTATAAACGGTTACTTTCTTGAAGGTTTGATTGAACACATGATAATAGATATAATAACTTACACCTGTGTTATCGTGTTTTTTCTACTTCTAATGTACAATTTATTTAAAAAATAGAAGGTTCAAAAATCGACTTAAGTACTTAATAATTTAGTAGTTGGATACTCAACAGTGATGGTTTATTCTTACTATACGGTTAACCTTACCCTTTCAACTTTTTTTACATCAACTTTCAAGAAAAAACAAATCTTCTAACCGACAATCCAATTCTTTTGAAAGTTTCAAACACAATAGTATTGAGGGATGAAATCTATTATTTTCAATGGAATTGATTGTTTGTCTAGAAACACCAATTTTTTTTGAAATATCTTCTTGTGTATATCCAGACTTTGTTCGATATAACTTTAAATTATTTTTCATGAGTTATAGTGTTTGAATAGTCTGAATTTAAATATTAAATTAAATAAGACAATTATTAAAAATAAGTTGAACACTAATACGTACATATAGTTAATATTAAAAACTAAAAATGTAGATACAATTATTAATCCAAAACTTATAAATAGAGATAAGGACAAACTTTCTAATCTAATCTTCGAAATTAATTCGTCTTCAATTTTCTCTTTACTAAAAGAGTTTATTAACCCTGAAATAATAATTAATAAGGTGAAAACTTCATCACCTAAACCATTTTCTATCCACCCAAAACCTGGTCTTTCTGATCCAAACCACTCATATGAAAAAACTGAAAAAACGTTAACAATAAAAATATTTTGTATTCTATCTGTTAACAATAAAAATAATCCGATTGCTATTGACAAATAAAAAATCATACCACTTGTTTTTTTAAACTTATTACTAAATAAATAACTCATATTATAATTTTTTAAATTTCAACAAATGTAAAGTATTTTTTACATAATGACAAAAAAACTTTACATTTAATCAAAAATGTTTTTTTAACTCCTCAATTGTAATTTAAGAAATCTCAACGATATCTTTTCTATTATTTCTCTCTTCTCTAATTTTTCCTTTTTTGAAAATAGAGTGAACGTGGGTATTCTTAAATATTTTTCAACGAGGTGTTTTTAATCCTTCTTTGTTGAATATTTTAGATATTTTTATGTAACCTAATGGGGGTAAGAAAATGACGTTTATATTAACAAATTCTATTGAATAAATACTCTTGATATTCACTATAATTTGAGTTCCAAACTTTAGTTGTAGTTATTGTAACAGAGAACCTTATTATTAAATGCAAGGGGTAAGGATAACCGTTTTCTTTTACTCCACTGTAACGGACTTAGCTAAATTTCGAGGTTGATCTACATTACATCCTCTTTGAACCGCAATATAATAGGACAACAGTTGAAGTGGAATGGTTGTTAAAATAGGTGTAAAGCATTCTAAAGATTCTGGGACTTCAATGCAATAATCGGCTAGTTCTTTTACTCTAACATCACCTTCACTTACTACGGCGATAATGCGCCCTTTTCTCGATTTTATTTCCTGAATATTACTTAAAACCTTATCATAGTGCCCTTTTTTGGTAGCAATTACAACAACGGGCATTTGATCATCAATAAGTGCAATTGGACCATGTTTCATCTCTGCAGCCGGATATCCCTCTGCGTGGATATATGAAATTTCTTTTAATTTCAACGCACCTTCTAGCGCTACCGGAAAATTATATCCTCTTCCTAAATATATACAGTTGCTGGTTTTGGTAAACGAAGAAGCTACTTCTTTGATTAATTTCTCTTGTTTTAAAATTTCGGAAACTTTGTCTGGAATTGATTCTAATTCCACTAGATGTTTTTGGTATTCCGAACGTGACAATGTTCCTTTTACCATTCCTAAGTGCAATGCTAAAAGAGACAGAACCGTTATTTGAGTTGTAAATGCTTTTGTAGAAGCAACTCCAATTTCTGGTCCGGCATGCGTATAACATCCGGTATCTGTCATTCGTGAAATAGAAGACCCTACTACATTACAAACTCCAAATACAAATGCACCAAGCTCTTTAGCTATTTTAATAGCCGCAAGAGTATCTGCAGTTTCTCCAGACTGAGAAATTGCTATAATAATGTCGTCCTGAAAAATAATTGGATCACGGTATCTAAATTCGGAAGCATATTCAACCTCAACGGGGATTCTGGTGAATTTTTCAAGTAAATATTCGGCAACTAAACCTGCATGCCATGATGTACCACAGGCAACAATTAGGATACGTCTTGCTTTTAAAAATTTATTTTCATGCTCATGCAAACTCGAAAGAGTGATTTTTCCTTCGTTTGAAAGTAATCGGCCTCTAAGTGTGTCTTGAATGGCTTGTGGCTGTTCGAATATCTCTTTAAGCATAAAGTGGTCATATCCGCCTTTTTGGATGTTTTCTAAGCTCATTTGAAGCTCTTCTACATAAGGCTTAATAACTTTGTCGTTATTTATTTTTCGAATGGTAATATCACGGTCACAACGAATAATAGCTAAGTGCTCTTCTTCCAGATAAATTACATTTTTTGTGTACTCTATAAAGGGGGTAGCATCAGAAGCAACAAAAAATTCTTCCTTTCCTATTCCTATAGCCAATGGACTCCCCAACCTTGCAGCTATAAGCTCATTTGGCTTCCTGCGGTCAAAAACTACTATGGCATAGGCTCCGATTACTTGAGTTAAGGCAATCTGCACAGCTTTTCCAAGTTTTACCTTTTCTTTCTTTTGAACATCTTCAATAAGGTTTACCAGAACTTCTGTGTCTGTGTCCGAGCTGAATGTATATCCTCGTTGAATTAGTTCTTCTTTTATTGAAGCATAGTTTTCAATAATTCCGTTATGAACTAGTACTAAGTTGCTTGAATTAGATGCTTGGGGATGTGCATTTAAGTCATTCGGAATGCCGTGAGTTGCCCAACGGGTATGTCCGATTCCTATTTGTGCACTGATTGAGTTTTGAGTCTCAAGTTTTGACTCTAGGTCACTTACCTTTCCTTTTGTTTTTACTGTATGAAGTTCAATTCCGTCAAAAAGAGAGATTCCTGTACTATCATAACCACGATATTCCAGTCTTTTAAGCCCCTTTATTATAATAGGAGATGCCTGTTGTTGACCAATATAAGCTACTATTCCACACATAAAAAATAGTTAGTTTGAAAAGTCCGTGTAAATTAATTCTAATTTCAGTCTAAGGCTTTCGAATTCTTCGTCTGGGTGTGAGCCAATTAAAACGGTACTTAAAGGATTTAAGATCGATGCCGCAGGGTATAAAAACTCTTCAGAACTTCCACTCAAGAATGCTTTTTTTGTTAAAATATTAGTGATGTCCGCAGAAACCACTAAACCTAAAACAACGTTTGCCGAATCTTTTCGAATGAGGTTGTTGATGTGCTGGGTAATTCTAAACTTATAACGATAGGGTCTTCCGTCTTGGTATTCTAAAATCCCTCCGTGAATGAATTTATCAGCATTATTCTTAGTGGCATCAAGGGTTTCGTCTGTAAAATAATCTAATAAAGGAGAGGCGTCTTTTTGCTTGTATAAATATAGCCGTTCCGCAATTAAAGCGTCAGATGTCCAGTTTTCGACAGAGTTAGAATCTACATAAAAAATCAGATTTGCTTCATTCACTAACCAACTGTTGGCTCGAAGTTCCTCAAGTTTAGAGTCTGCAGATCCATCAGAAAAATTCCCTAATAACTCGATGTTAGAGAGTAATCCTACTCCCCCTTTTAAAAATATTTTACTCGACCCAGAAGTTTGTGCTATAATTTCATTGATTTCCGGATTGATAAGCGCATTTTCTAAGTGATTTATAGTTTTAAAAGGCGTTATAACAAAAGAACTTTCGTTTCGGTCTATAGTAAAGTCAGAAGTGTCATCAGGAGTTCCATTATCATTATATCGGTCATATTCATAACCAACAATAATACTGGCTGCATTAAAATTGAGCAGCATATATATATCATCCGATGGGTTTTCCATACGCACAAAAATCCCTCTCATATATTTTTGGAATTCTGTTGTTGTTTTTAAAGAATCAGAGCCTTCAATATCTAATAAGCGTCTTTGAAAAAAATCGGCATTCAAAGGAACTCGTATTCGAGGGGTTCTTCGAGTTTGAATTAATGTAGTCTCATCTACATCTTCTGTTTCTGGATCATCTTGAGTATAATTGAATCTTAGTTCTTCAAAATTTAATTGATAGGTTTCGTCATATAAGTTTTCGCCAACATAACCTTCTTCATAAAGATCTCTAGAAGAATAATACGCTTGAGGAGATTCAAAGTTATCACTAGAATCAAATTCGTTTATGTAGTATGTTAATTCGTCTACTTTTAAATTAAAACTTGCATTTCTGTTTCCAAAAATAGAGTCTACATCATATGTTCTATTTCCGACTTCGTAGCCAGAATTATCCGTGTCTTCTGCATCTAGAATTCCATCTCCATCACTATCTGTGTTCAAGGGGTCTGTCCCGTTCTGCGTTTCTAAAGCATCTATTATTGAATCTCCGTCGGAGTCGCTTTCGGGATTCTCTGGATCTGAATCAAGACTATCTATAACACCGTCTCCATCTTGATCTCTTGTATTATTCATAAAAGGGATTTCTAAATAAACCGAAACGACTTGTTCGTTCTCTGGGATTGCGTAGATATTATCTTCTACTCCCATCTCATCTTCAGGGCTGTACAGGCCGAAAAAAGATTTTGGAGCTAGACTTAGCTGAGAAATAATATATGCGGATGATTGACCAACATTTGGCACATCAATTGACCCTAATTGCTGAAGATTTAAACCATCTGACTGAACGTCTGAGAGGATTTCTTTTTGATAAGAAAATACCGGTAAATCTATACGCTCTGTTTCAAATGCACTGGATGAGATCAGGTCATATCCTACAGTATTAAAATCTTCGTTACAAGAAAATAAAACGAGAGTAATTAAGAGAAAGAATAAACTATTCTTTCGAAAAGACACCTTAAGGTTCATAGGGTATTAAATAATTTGGTTATTGAAAAAATCTACATAAGCGTTATCTTTTGCACTTTCTTCGAATGTTAATGTGGGAATCTTTTTAGAATCTATATTCGATAAAATACTTTCCGCAATATTTTCTCCGGAAAGCACTACCCCATCCGAAAAGTTAATGGCTAAATTCATTAAATTCTCGAAGGTAGATTCTTTTAAAGGGCCTCTTGCCGATTCATCCTCAACATCAAAAGCAACTTTATTTTCTAATGCTGGTGAGAGTTCACCTTCAAAATCATTTGGATATACTGAAGTTACAATTTTACTTAACTCAAAAATAGGGTCTTCAGAAAAATATGTTTTTAGATATAATGGAAATAAGGAGGCAAACCAACCGTGAAGATGAATGATGTCCGGAGACCAATTCAGCTTTTTAACGGTTTCAATAACTCCCTTTGTGAAAAAAATCATACGCTCGTCATTGTCAGGGAACAAGACATTGTTCTCATCCTTAAGCATCGCTTTTCTTTTGAAATATTCTTCATTGTCAATGAAGTAAACCTGCATTCTTTCTTTAGGAATAGAAGCAACTTTTATGATTAAAGGCATATCCATATCATTGACAACCATGTTCATTCCTGACAAACGAATAACTTCATGCAACTGATGCCTTCTTTCATTAATCATTCCATAACGCGGCATAAAAATTCGTATTTGTCCTCCAGCATCATTAATTGCTTTTGGAATTTGAAATGAATTAATAGCCTGATCTGTTTGAGGTAAATAGGGGGTTACCTCCGATGATATTATTAATACTCTCTTGTTTTGCATAAAAACGGATTTAGCTTCCTTAAATAGAAAGTTTAGCAAAATTACGAAAATTCTTCCGTTCATCAGAAAAAACAGTACTTTTAGGCTGTTAATTTTTTCTAAAAATGAAGGTTTTTTACCATTCTAAAGAGCTAAATGCCTTTAAAAACAATAACAATACTAAAGCTGTTGGGTTAGTTCCTACAATGGGGGCGCTTCATGAAGGGCATTTAACCCTAGTAAAGAAGGCCTTATCTGAGAACGACATTGTGATTGTATCTATTTATGTAAACCCAACGCAATTTGATAATTCTAATGATTTAAAAAATTATCCCAAAACACTCGATTCTGATTTACTAAAACTCGAAACTTTAGGAGACAATATTTGGGTGTATGCACCTGAGACGTCAGACTTATATGGAAAACAAGTTGAGTCCAAAGGCTATGATTTTGGTCTCCTTGAAGCTACTATGGAGGGTGCTCACAGAAAAGGACATTTTCAAGGAGTTGCTACTATTGTTCAGCTTTTATTTGAAGTTTTCAAGCCTTCGAAAGCTTATTTTGGCGAAAAAGACTTCCAACAATTACAAATCATATCGGCATTGGTAGCAAATGAAAAAATTCCGGTTACAGTTGTTCCCTGTCCAATAGTAAGGCACGATGATGGTCTTGCAATGAGCTCTAGAAATGAGCATTTAAATTCAACTCAAAGAGCAATAGCTCCTATAATTTTCGAAACCCTTCAAAAGGTAGTTGCTTTAAAAGGCAAGAGTAGTCCAGAACAAATTGAATTCTGGATTTTAGATTTCTTTAAGCATCAGCCGGAAATAGAATTAGAATATTTTATGATTGCTGACGAAAAATCCTTGCAAAAAATTAGTGATTTAAACGGTGTTCAGACAAGAGCATTTATTGCCCTAAAATTAGGCGGTATTCGTTTAATTGACAACATTAAATTTTAATACCTTTGCAGGATGCAAATAGAAATTTTAAAATCTAAGATTCACCGAGTAACAGTTACAGGTGCTGATCTTAATTATATTGGCAGCATTACCATTGATAGTGCCTTAATTGAAGCTGCAAACCTTGTGCCTGGTGAAAAAGTACAAATTGTAAACATCAATAACGGTGAACGCTTAGAAACTTATGTCATTGAAGGAGAAAAAAATTCTGGTGAAATAACTCTTAATGGTCCTGCGGCCAGAAAGGTTCAAAAAGGAGATGTGCTTATTATCATCAGTTATTGTTCTGTTCCCTTTGAAAAGGCTCGTGAATACAAGCCTATAATTTTGTTTCCAAACGAAAAAACTAATTTATTGCAATAAGCTTCGTGGGGAATAAAATAACTCAATTTTTGAAAATAATTTTCCCTTTAATGATTGGGTTTGTTTTCATTTATTTATCTGTTAAAGACACTACCTTAGAAGATCGAGCAACCATATATGAAGCAATAAAAAGTGCAGATTACCGCTTTGTTTTATTCTCTTTAGCATTGGGTTTAATAAGCCACTTGTCAAGAGCCTATCGTTGGAATTTTATGTTAAATTCCATGGGATATGAGCCCCGGTTAATTAATAATATTTTAGCAATTTTCATTACCTATATTGCCAATTTAGGTGTGCCAAGATCTGGGGAGTTTTTTAGGGCTACCGTAATGAAAACTTACGAAGACATTCCTTTTGAAAAAAGCTTTGGAACCATTATAGCAGAACGTATAGTTGACTTAATAATGTTAGTTCTAGTCATCGGGATTGCCTTAATACTTCAATTTGAATTTATTCTTGGTTTTTTCAAAAAACAATCTTTCAATCCTACACTCTTAGTAATTACTCTGGCTTTAGGTGGATTGGTTTTTTGGGTTTTAATTAACCAACTTAAAAAGTCTAATTCTGCTTTTGCGTTAAAAATCACGGAACTTCTAAAGGGCCTTAAAGAAGGTGTGATGACTTTGGTTAAAATGCCAAAAAAAGGCGCATATATTTTCCATACATTTTTGATTTGGGGGCTTTATATTTTAATGTTTTACTGTATTAAATTTGCTTTACCAGAAACAGTAGATCTTCCTTTTGAAGCTCTATTAATCGGGTTTTTAGTTGGCGCTATCACTATTTCTGCTACCAATGGAGGTGTAGGAATCTATCCATATTCTGTTTCTTTGGTTTTGATTACTTATGACATTTCAAACGAATCTAGCTTGGCTTTTGGATGGATTATGTGGTCGGCTCAAACAATTATGGTTATACTATTTGGTAGCCTTTCCTTTTTTGCATTACCGCTAATAAATCGAAAAAAGTAAGTACCTTTCCCTTATACTATAATATTAATTTTATGATCCGTTCTTTGTTTTTACTCACTTTTTTATTGAGCTTAACACTTTCCGCGCAAATAACTTCAGAAACTATTGCTTCATCGGTTTTGGGAAAATCTAGAACAATCGATTTGTATGTTCCAGAAATGAAGGAGGGCGCTGTTGACCCTTTGCCTTTGATTGTTGTTTTTGAGGGGCACGAATTGTTTGATCTTGTAGTGACTAATGTGAAATTCTTTTCGAAAATAGGGTACATGCCCAAGGCAATTGTTGTTGGTATTCGTCAGGAAGAGCCTTATCAAATGTCTCGAGATTTCGAAATTGACAAAAACTCAGGTCAGTTAACTTCTAGAAGTCTTGATTTTAAACAATTTGTTCGTTCTGATGTTGTTAAACGACTTGCTACTCAATATCCTTTATCAAATCTTAAGGTAATTATTGGGAAAAACAAGGGTGCAAACTTCCTCAACTATTTTTTACTAGATGGTTCCAATCTGTTTTCTTCCTACATTGCCATTACCCCCGATCTTCCTGCTCAAATTATTGACCCCCTTTTAGAAAAAGCTTCGAGTACTTCTAAGCAAGCTAGTTACTACTTGTTTAACTCAGAAAATCTACCTGAAAGGCAGCAAAACAAAATAACTTTTTTAGGTAATGAACTCAAAAACATAATGAATGATAAATTAAATATTACCTACGACTTGTTTTCTTTTCCAGACGAATTCTCATCTCCAGCTTATTCTATTCCAATAGCCCTAGAAACTGTTTTTAGAATTTATCAGCCGATTAGCCCTAAGGAATACAGGGAGCAAATGTTATCCGATACAGTAATTGCTCACAGCTACATGGTTGATAAATATGAAAAAATTTCACGCCAATTAGGCTTTCAAAAAACATATATCCTAAACGATATTATGGCGGTTTTTGCTGCTGCTCAAAAAAAATCTGATGCAGAGTCTATTTTTGTTTTAGGTGAGTTGTGCATGGATCAATATCCTGAAACGATGATGGGTCACTACTTTAACGGTATCGGATATGAAATAACAGAAAACTATAAAAAAGCACTTAAAAGCTATGAGCGTGCCTATTCATCCGAGCCTATAGATTTTATTACTAAAGAAATGATTCTAAACAAAATAGAGTCTCTAAAATAAAAAGCTCCATGAGTAAAGTAAAAACTACTTTCTTTTGTCAAAAATGCGGAACTCCTCATTCCAAATGGCAAGGTCAATGCAACGGTTGCAAAGAATGGAATTCCCTAGTCGAAGAGGTTCTAGAAAAACCCAAAGAAAAGGGGTGGGTTGAACCTAAAACACTGAAAATTAAAACGGCAGCTCCAGTACGGATTCAAGAAATTGAAACCGACAAAGAAGCTAGAATTTCTACCAACGATTCTGAATTAGATCGGGTTCTGGGCGGAGGTCTTGTACCCGGATCAGTTACTCTTTTGGGGGGTGAGCCTGGAATTGGAAAATCTACCTTACTACTTCAAATTTCTCTTCAAATTGGAGGTAAAGTACTTTATGTGTCTGGAGAAGAAAGTCAGAAACAAATAAAATTGAGAGCGGAAAGAATTGATTCAAAAAACGAAAACTGCTATGTTCTGAGTGAGACTCAAACTCAAAAGGTTTTTAAGCAAATTGAATTGCTAGAACCCAACATTGTTATTGTTGATTCCATTCAAACCCTTCAAACACAATACATAGACAGTAGCCCTGGGAGTGTTTCCCAAATCAAAGAATGTACTTCGGAGCTCATCCAGTTTGCCAAAAAAACAAATACACCCGTGCTTTTAGTGGGACATATTACAAAAGATGGGGCAATTGCTGGACCTAAAGTTTTAGAGCATATGGTTGATACTGTTCTTCATTTTGAAGGAGACCGAAATCATGTTTATAGAATCGTCCGAGCTCAAAAAAATCGTTTCGGTTCAACAGCAGAAATAGGAATCTATGAAATGTTATCCTCAGGTCTTCGGGTTGTAACTAACCCCAGTGAGCTGCTAATTTCACAAACCGATCGTGAAATGAGCGGCCATGCTATTGCAGCTACTATGGAAGGAGTTCGTCCTTTAATGATAGAGGTGCAAGCCCTAGTTAGTACTGCCGTATATGGAACTCCTCAAAGAAGCACAACTGGATTTAACGCAAAACGTCTGAATATGCTTCTTGCGGTACTCGAAAAGAGAGCTGGATTTCAATTAGGAAGCAAAGATGTTTTTTTAAATATTACTGGCGGAATTAGCAGCGAAGATCCTGCAATAGATTTGGCTGTAGTGTCGGCAATTCTTTCCAGTTATCATGACATTGCTCTTCCAAAGGAAATGTGTTTTGCGTCAGAAATAGGACTTTCTGGAGAGCTAAGACCCGTTCCTAAACTGGATCAAAGAATTGCAGAGGCTGAAAAGTTAGGCTTTGAAACAATCGTGAATTCTAAAGGAGCTAAAAACGTAGTCCTTGTAGAAGGAATAAACGCTTTAGCTTTAACTAAAATTGAAGAAGTTGTTGCACTTTTATTTGCATAAAAACAAACAATAAAACTACATTAGTTCTCTCAAATAATAGTATGAAAAAAATAATTGATCAATTTTTAGCTGAAGTTCAACTGAGAAATCAAAATGAACCCGAATTTATGCAAGCCGTTACTGAGGTTGCTGAAAACGTAATTCCATACATTGTTAAACACGACATTTATTATGGACAAAACATCTTACTGCGAATGGTAGAACCTGAGCGGGTTGTTTTTTTCCGAGTCGCTTGGATTGATGATCAAAATGAAATTCAAGTAAACCGGGGTTATCGAATTGAAATGAATTCTGCAATAGGCCCTTACAAAGGTGGGCTTCGATTTCACCCGAGCGTTAACTTGAGTGTATTGAAGTTTTTAGCTTTTGAGCAGGTCTTCAAAAACAGTCTTACTACCCTTCCTATGGGAGGAGGCAAAGGAGGTTCTGATTTTGACCCTAAAGGAAAAAGCGACAATGAAGTGATGCGTTTCTGTCAAAGTTTTATGTCTGAACTTTTCCGTCATATTGGTCCAAACAGAGATATTCCTGCTGGTGATATTGGTGTTGGGGGTAGAGAAATTGGATACCTTTTTGGCCAATACAAACGATTAAAAAATGAATTTACTGGAGTTCTTACAGGAAAAGGTGTTAGCTGGGGAGGTTCTTTAATTCGTCCTGAAGCGACGGGTTATGGAGTAGTTTATTTTACACAGAAAATGCTTCAGAACATCGGCACAAGTTTAGAAGGTAAAAGAGTGGTAGTTTCAGGTTCTGGAAATGTAGGTCAATATGCTGCCGAAAAAGTCATTCAGCTGGGTGGTACTGTTTGTACACTATCAGATTCTGGAGGGTATATATACGATAAAGATGGAATTGATTCCGAAAAACTAAATCACATCATGAACATCAAAAATGTTCAAAGAGGTAGAATTCAAAAGTATTTAGAACGCTATCCAAACGCTGAGTTTCATGCAAAGAAAACCCCTTGGGAGGTTCCTTGTGATGTTGCAATTCCTTGTGCGACCCAGAATGAACTTCATCTAAAAGATGCTGAACTGCTTATTCAAAACGGTTGTATCTGTGTCGGAGAAGGAGCCAATATGCCTTCAACTCCTGAAGCAATTCATGTCTTTACAGAAAATAAAGTTCTCTTTGCTCCTGGAAAAGCATCCAACGCAGGAGGGGTTGCAGTATCTGGGCTTGAAATGGCTCAAAACTCTTTGAGGTATAATTGGACACGCGAAGAGGTAGATTCCCGACTGAAAAATATCATGAGTGAAATTCATCAATCTTGTGTAGAATTTGGCCAAGAAGACGGTTATGTTAACTATGTCAAGGGTGCAAATATTGCTGGCTTTGTAAAAGTAGCTGATGCTATGTTAGCACAAGGCGTCGTTTAATTTATGTTGGTTAGAACTAAAGCTATTGTTTTAAATACAATTAAGTATAGTGATAATAGTCTAATTACGCATTGCTATACCGAGGTGTTGGGAAGACAATCATTTATCCTAAAAGGGATATTAACCGCCAAAAAAGGATCCATACGAAAGTCTCAATTTGAGGTGCTTTCACAACTCGAAATTCTTTTTGATCATAAGAAAAATGGAAAATTACAGTTTCTCAAGGAGGTTAAAGTCATATATCCATATGTAACCATTCCAAATAAGATTGAAAAAAACGCTTTGGCTCAATTTCTTGCAGAAACTCTCAAAAACGCAATTATTGAAGAAGAGGCAAACCCGTCGCTTTATGTTTTTCTTGAAACCGCTTTTCACTGGCTAGATTCTCATGATGAAATCAGTAATTTTCATTTAATTTTTTTAATTAATCTTACTAAGTATTTAGGGTTTTTCCCAAATGAAGATCACTCCGATGCGCTTTATTTTAATTTAGAAACAGGCTGTTTTGATTCCATAATGCCCAAAGAAAAACACATTGACGATGATCAACTTGTATTGTTTAAAAAAATTTTAGGCATGAATTTTGGAGGAATATTGGTACATAAGTTAAATCGAACAAAAAGACGTGAATTATTGGAAACGCTCATTCAGTATTTTGAGTTACATTTGTTGGGCTTTTCAAAACCAAAATCATTGCAAATTCTCAATGAAATATTTGATGATGTTTCCTGACAGGCTGTTGACCTTTTTCTTCTTTTTTAGTTGCTTTGTTTACGCTCAAGAAGTCACTGTCATAGATGCGCTCACTCAGGAGCCTATTTTTGGTGTTAGCCTATACAACCAAGATAATAGCAGCAATACAACTTCAGGTGTGGATGGAAAATTTTCCCTGTCTATGTTTTCTTCTAAAGACACCATTTCGTTCCAATTTATGGGTTTTGAGTTACAGAGTTTAAGCAAAAATGAGCTTAAGCAAAAAAATAATATCGTTTCACTCAATATTGACCTCAAAGAACTTTCTGAGGTAATCCTGTCGGTTGCCAGAACTCCGACTAAAAAAAATCAAATTGCAGAAAAGGTTTCTATCATTAATGCAAAGCAAATTCAAAGAAACAGTCCCCTTACTGGGGCTGATTTACTATTATTAGCGCCTAGTATTCGGCTTCAAAAATCTCAAGGTGGAGGTGGAAGTCCTGTATTAAGGGGTTTTGAAGCTAACCGTGTGTTATTAGTAGTAGATGGTATTAGAATGAATAATGCCATTTACAGATCTGGCCATTTACAAAATGCCGTAACGGTTGATCCAAGAACTATTGAAAGGGTTGAGGTTGTTTATGGGTCTTCTTCTGTGGGCTATGGTTCAGATGCTCTTGGTGGAGTAGTTCATTATTTTACTAAAACACCTCGAATTAATAGTAAGGATAAGATTAAAAACAGCTTTTCTTCAAGCTTTAATTCTGCAAATCAATCCTTTGTAAATCATTTTGATACGGAACTAAGCTTCAAAAACTGGGCTAGTTATAGCAGTGTTAGTGTTTCTAAGTTTGGAGAACTCAAAATGGGTAAAAATAGAAAACATGGTTATCAATCTTGGGGCTTAGTGCCTTTTTACTCTGAAAATAATACAGAAGCATATCAAGAATTACCTTCTGAGAATAATAATCCTAATGTTCAAAAAAACTCAGGATATGAGCAAATAGATTTCTTGCAAAAATTCATTGTTAAACTTCCCAATGAAAAACTTTTTACTCTCAATATTCAGCTTTCTAACTCTTCAGACATCCCCCGTTTCGATAAGTTAAATGAATATAAGGATGGAGCTCTTCGTTTTGCCGAATGGAATTATGGTCCTCAGAAAAGGTTCTTGATTTCTCCTCAATTTAAATTTTTCCCAAAAAAGAAATTCTTTTATAAAGGCTATCTAACCATGGCGTATCAAAACGTCAATGAGTCTCGAATTAACAGAAAATTTAATGAGCTAGGACGTTCTAATCAAAGTGAGAATGTGCATGTTTGGAGTTTTAATGGGGATTTTGAAACTAAAAAAACTGATAAAACAAGTTTTACTTTCGGTTTTGAGTGGGTTAAAAACAAAGTTGTTTCAAAAGCCTTTTCTCAAGAATTAATCCTTAACGGTAATGAAGTTATAGGAAAATCTAGTCCAATCCTAATTCCAACCCGATATCCTAGTGCCGGAAGTGACTATACTTCTAGTGCTTTTTATGGTAATTTTAAATGGGCCTTGAACACGAAGACTACATTAACTGCTGGCGGTCGTTATACTCATACCTTGCTGATGGCTAAATGGGATAGGAATAATGGGATTTTCCCTTTGTGGCTCCTTAACTCTCCTATTGGAAACTTAACCAACATAGAGTCTAAAAACAATGCTTTTACAGGCAGCTTGTCGATTACTTTTCGCCCTACAAAAAACCTGCAGTTAAACTTTCTTGCATCTAGTGGGTTTAGATCACCAAATATTGATGACCTTGGTAAAATAAGAGAAAACAAAGGCATGCTTTTGATTCCTAATCCCACCTTAAAGCCTGAATATGCCAATAATCTCGACTTTGGTATTTCTTATTTCACTCCAAACAAAAAAGGGGTCCTAGCTTTACGCTTTTACAGCACTTTTCTTAAAAACTTCATCGGAAGAAAATTATCTCCAAAATATACCGATCAGGTCAGTGGTGAGGTTACTGAACTGATGTTTGAAAATGATATTATAGAAACCCAAATTAATGCCAATATAGGTAACGCTACGATACAAGGCGCTTCTTTTGAAGGAAAGTGGAATTTTACTCCTCATTTGACATTCTCTTCTGATATAACCTATACTCAAGCAAAGTTTTTGAAGGGTTATGGTCCCCTTCCCTCAATTCTACCATTCTACGGTGCTGCCATGCTTCAATATAACAAAGACAAGCTTTCGATTAGAATTAGAAGTCGATTCAGTGGCTCTAAAAGTCCTCAAGACTATAGTTTAGGAGGAGAAGATGGTTTAGATGAAACTCCTGAGCAAATAAATCCACAGGGAATTACGAACTATATTGGAACTCCGAGTTGGTCTGTTTTAAATCTTTCGGGTTCTTATTCTTGGAAAGAGAAAACTACTTTAAGAGCAGGTATTGAAAATATTTTTGATGTTCATTATCGTGAATTTGCATCTGGTATATCCGCATCGGGCAGAAGTTTAATGGTTGGAATTGGATATGAATTCTAATAAAGTTGAGTCTCCAAATGAGCTTTAACTTTTTTCTCCCATTACGATTTTAAAATACTCCAAACAATACTGTCTCTTCTTCCGCTAGTTGTTCTGCAGTTACTTCTCAAGACTCCTTCTTCAACACAGCCAATTGATTTCATTGCTTGGATGCATTTCTTATTCCTTAAATCAGCTCTAAACTCTATGCGCACGACTTCAAGAGTCTTAAAAAGGATAGCAAAGTAATAATTGCTTAAAGTTTCGATTTAATCCTGTTCGCTGAAATTCTTCTCCATACCAAGTATAGCCAATACTCAATGTATTGTGTACTTTTTTAATGTCATAAAATCGAGTACATCCTGCTATTTTTTGAGTCCGTTTATCGAAAACATCAAAAGGATAGCCGCTTTGGTTTTCTCAAGTGGCAATTGCGTACTCAATATACTTGTGCAGATTGTCTTCTCCGCTTGCAGGTGTTAAAGAATATCGCCAAAGGATCTTTTCGTTTTCAGAAAAAAGAAGCAGATTTTCAAAATATTTTTGCTCAAAAGGGCGCAATAGCACCCGATCATTTTCTAACTTTATGGGCTGTGAGAAATCGAATTTCATATATTTCTTAGAGCTTAATGTTATTATAAAGTATAAATGTATAAAATTCCTTAATTTCGCAACCTTACATACATTCCCAATGGGTTTTAAAGAACATAAACAACTTAAGCTTTCTGCAGTATCTCAAGAGATTTTATCTTACTGGGAAGAAGCTTCTATTTTTGAAAAAAGTATTACTTCTCGCGAAGGGCAAACACCATTTGTTTTCTATGAAGGTCCTCCTTCTGCCAATGGAATGCCTGGAATTCATCACGTAATGGCACGCGCCATTAAAGATATCTTTTGCCGTTATAAAACTCAAAAAGGGTTTCAGGTAAAAAGAAAAGCAGGATGGGATACCCACGGCTTGCCTGTTGAGCTTGGTGTTGAAAAGGAACTTGGAATAACCAAAGACGCGATTGGTAAAACCATCAGTATTGAAGCATACAATGAGGCATGTAAAAATGCTGTTATGCGCTATACCGATGTGTGGAATCGTTTGACCAAAGAAATGGGATATTGGGTAGACATTGAAGATCCTTATGTTACCTATAAATCTAAATACATAGAATCTGTTTGGTGGTTACTTAAACAGATTTACAACAAAGAACTGTTGTATAAAGGCTATACCATTCAGCCGTATTCTCCTAAAGCAGGAACCGGATTAAGTTCTCACGAATTGAATCAACCGGGAACTTATCAAAACGTTACCGACACTACAATTACAGCGCAATTTCAAACAATCAAAGAATCGCTCCCATCGACTTTGCAAGCGGAAACGGACCTTTATATTCTGGCTTGGACTACTACACCCTGGACGCTACCCTCTAATACAGCATTAACCGTTGGTAAGAAAATAAACTATGTGGTGGTTGAAACATATAATCAATATACTCATTTACCCATTCGAGTCCTATTGGCTCAAGCACTAGTTGGGAAGCAATTTTCTGGAAAATATTTAGCTGTTGAATCGAAAGAAGAGCTTTTAGCATATTCTGCTAACGAAAAAAAAATACCTTATCTAATAACCAATGAAATACTAGGAGACGACTTAGTTGGAATTCTATATGAACAGCTATGGGAAGATGCTCCACTGCCACTTACAAATCCTCAAGATGCTTTTCGTGTTATTTCTGGAGACTTTGTAACAATCGAAGATGGAACTGGAATCGTTCATACCGCTCCTACTTTTGGCGCAGATGATGCTCAAGTAGCCAAAGAGGCTACTCCCCCTATTCCACCTTTATTGGTCCTTGATCAAAACGGAAATGAAGAGCCTCTAGTAACCTTAGAAGGAAAGTTCCACGATATATTAGGAGACCTTGGAGGGAAGTATGTTAAGAACGAATACTATCGTGACGGAACTGCTCCAGAACGATCTGTAGATGTTGAAATTGCAATTCGATTAAAAGAAGAAAATAGAGCCTTTAAAGTAGAGAAATATGTTCACTCATATCCAAACTGTTGGAGAACGGATAAGCCTATTTTATACTATCCTTTAGACTCTTGGTTTGTTAAAGTTTCTTCTGAGCGGGAGCGCATGGTTGAACTCAATAAGCAAATTAATTGGAAACCGAAGTCAACAGGTGAAGGTCGTTTTGGAAATTGGTTGGCTAATGCAAACGATTGGAACTTATCCCGTTCTAGATTCTGGGGAATTCCATTGCCCATTTGGAGAACAGAAGACGGTCAAGAAACAGTTTTAATTGGTTCTATGGAAGAGCTTTGCCAGGAAATAGAAAAAGCAATCGCAGCCGGAATAATGACCGAAAATCCTTTTGCTGATTTTGAGGTTGGAAACATGTCAGAAGAAAATTATGATCTGATTGACCTGCACAAAAACACCGTAGACAAAATCAATCTTTGTAGCCCTTCAGGGAAACCTATGAATAGGGAGTCTGATCTTATTGATGTATGGTTTGATTCGGGCTCAATGCCCTATGCTCAATGGCATTATCCATTCGAAAATAAAGAAAAAATTGATTCAAACGAAGCCTTCCCTGCAGATTACATTGCCGAAGGAGTAGATCAAACACGGGGTTGGTTCTATACACTTCACGCCATAGGAACTCTGGTTTTTGACTCAGTAGCTTATAAAAATGTCGTTTCAAACGGATTGGTTTTGGATAAAAGTGGTCAGAAAATGTCTAAACGTTTAGGCAACGCGGCAGACCCTTTTAAAACACTCGAAACCTATGGCCCAGATGCAACGCGATGGTATATGATTTCGAATGCAAATCCTTGGGACAACCTAAAGTTTGACTTGGATGGAATTGCCGAGGTTTCTAGAAAGTTTTTCGGAACCCTTCAAAATACGTACGCATTCTTTAGTTTGTATGCTAACATTGATAGTTTTACTTATAAAGAAGAAGCTATTCCTCTTTTAAAGAGAAATGAAATGGATCAGTGGATTTTGTCGGAATTAAATAAGCTCATAGAAACAGTCGATTATGCATACAGTGATTATGAACCCACTCGAGCAACACGCGCAATTTCTGAGTTTGTTCAAGAAATTTTAAGTAACTGGTACGTTCGCCTTTCAAGAAGAAGATTTTGGAAAGGAGAATACCAAGAAGATAAGATATCGGCATACCAAACTTTGTTTGAGTGTTTGCTTACCATTAGTAAATTAATGGCTCCTGTAGCTCCTTTTTATGCAGATCGCTTGTATCTAGATCTATGCGATGCAACTGGTTTTGGGGCAGAACTATCAGTTCATTTAACTGATTTCCCATTAGCTGATAAAAACACAAGGAATACGAAAATGGAAGAACGAATGGAAAAGGCTAGAACCATTGCCTCTTTGGCTCTTTCGCTTCGTAAAAAGGAACAAATAAAAGTAAGACAGCCTCTTCAAAAAATAATGATTCCTGTTCGAAATATAGCCGAAAAAGAAGCCATTCAAGCTGTGGAAGAATTAATCCTTTCTGAAATAAATGTAAAAGAGCTGGAGCTTTTAGATGATGCTAGTGATGTTTTGGTAAAAGAAATAAAACCTAACTTTAAAACTTTAGGCCCTCGTTTTGGAAAAAAAATGCGCTTTGTTTTAGCAGCAATTCAAAAGTTAGATGAAAGTCAATTAAAGTATCTCGAAGCTGAAGAAGAAATTGAACTCTTAATTGAAGGTGAAAAAATAACCCTAAGCAACGCTGATGTTGAAATTCAATCGAAGGATATTGAGGGCTGGTTAGTTGCTAATAATAATGGTATTACTGTTGCTTTAGATATTCAACTAAATGAAAAATTAGTTGAAGAAGGGGTTGCTCGGGAATTGATCAACAGAATTCAAAATTTGAGAAAAGATGCCGGTTTTGAGGTTACTGATAAAATTATTTTATATTTGACACCTCACAATTCATTAAACGCAGCTTTAAATAATAATTTAGAGTATATAAAAACAGAAACACTTACACAAAAAATCTACATTCAAGATAAAGTGGATCAAGGTGTTTTTATTGAATTTGATGAGGTATCAACTTCTATATTAATTAAACAATATTAGTATGTCAACTGAAATAAAAAATAGATATTCTGATAAAGACTTATCAGAATTTAAGGCTCTAATCGAGCAAAAAATAGAAAAGGCACAAGAAGATCTAGAGCTGCTGAAAAGTACTTATATGAATGATGGGAATAATGGTACTGATGACACATCCCCAACATTTAAAGCATTCGAAGAGGGTTCAGAAACCATGTCTAAAGAAGCCAATACACAACTGGCTATACGTCAAGAAAAATTCATTCGTGATTTGAGAAATGCTTTGATTCGAATTGAAAACAAAACCTACGGAATTTGCCGTGTTACGGGAAAATTAATTCGCAAGGAGCGTTTGGTTTTAGTTCCTCATGCAACTCTCAGCATAGAAGCAAAAAACATTCAGAAATAAAACAATGCTGCGCATTTTTTGTTTCTTTACTCTCAGTTTAACTTTTGGCCAAGTAGAACAAATGAAGACTTGGGATGCCTCTGAAATAAAGTCAATACATTTAGACTTTCCATGGGCGAGCTCGGTATCGGTTTCTACGCACAAAAACTTACTGATTAAAGTCAACTATCTGAAAGAAGGAGAGTATCAAAATTTGTTTTTACTTCAAGGTAAAATAAAAGGAGCTGGTTTTTATTTGGAAGAATACGAAATTCCCAGTTCAGAAAGACCCTCAGACAAACTTAGTGTTCATAAGGTTGTTGCCAATAAGATTGAAATTAAAATCCCAACCAACCTAGTCCTTAATCTAAATTTGAAAGAAGCTCAATTGAAATGTTCGGGTGTTTTTGAAAGTTTAAATGTCGGAATTGAGCACGGAGAAGCTACTTTTAACATCGCTGACCCCAAAGGAACAATCAAATCGTTGGCTGCAGACCTTCATTTTTATGGATTAAATTCTCCACAACTTCCAAAAAAACTTAAGGCAAGTTCTGCCCTTGGAAGTTTAGTGGTACACCCCAATTAAAATACTTACTTTTGACACGTTATGACATTATTTAGTACCTCCGTTTTGAAACTCAACCGCAAGAAAGCCTTTTTTTTAATTTTGCTGATTTTAGTTATAGATCAGGTTTCAAAATTTTACATCAAACTTAACTATCCACTTTCAATCTATGGAGGCCCTGCAATTATAGACTGGGGGTTTTTTAAAATTCTTTTTATAGAAAATAAGGGTATGGCTTGGGGAACTAAAATCAGTGATCTCATTCCTTTTATAAGTGAAGAAGTAGGTAAACTGATTTTAACTCTTTTTCGACTCGTTGCAATCGTGTTTTTAGGAAATTGGTTGTGGAGAGTTTTGTCCGACAAAAGCTTGCAACTACTTCGATGGGCACTTTGTTTAATTCTAGCTGGTGCAGTCGGTAACCTTATTGATTCTATTTTTTATGGAGTTTGGTTTTCTCACAGTTACGGTCAAATTGCAGAATTTATGCCTGATCAAGGGTATGCTTCCATATTTTATGGCCATGTAGTTGACATGCTTCAGTTTCCATTAGCAACATGGGTATGGCCTGAGTGGATGCCTTTTGTTGGAGGTGAAACCTATACTTTTTTTGAATACGTTTTTAATGTTGCAGATTTTGCAATTAGTTGTGGAGTTGGAGTTTTATTGTTTTTTAACAAGCGAATTTTTAAATAAGCCTACAAATACGAATATACTTGATCCGGGGTAACACAGTAATCTAAGCCTATGTCGGTTGTTTCCGAAACGAAATCTATCTGATTTTCTTCAAATAAAGACAATCCTATTTTTATACAATTAGGCTTGCAAGAAGCCAAAAACCGATCGTAAAAACCTTTCCCATAGCCAATTCTACTCCCTTTTGAATCAAAAGCTAGTAAAGGAACAAAAACAACGTCAATCATAGGGACATCTATTTCAATTCCAGAAACTGGTTCAGGAATACCCCATGCGTTTTTTTTAAAGCGCGTTTGATCTGTAAGTAAAAAGTGCTTCAAACGAGTCTCTCCTGTTATTTTTGGAACAACTATATCCTTATCTTTTCCTTGTAAAAGGGTAAGAATTAAGGAGGTATCAATCTCCTTTTGATCTTCAATGGTTAGAAATAAATGAAATACTTGCTCTGACCAAACATCAAGCTCAAGGCATCGATTTGCAATAAGCAAACTCTTATTTATAATATCTTCTTCCGAAAGTTGCTCTCGTAGTTCTTTATATTGCTTTCTTATTTGAGATTTGTCCATTGTTAAAATTGTACTCACAAAGAAAATAATTATTTTCGTTAATGAACCCAAAGAACTAATCCTTTTAAAAAGATCGATGAAGAGCTCTGCCTTAACTTTACAAGTTCAAACCCTGCCGGAAGAGCCCGGAGTATATCAATACTTTGATAAGAACGAAGTAATTATATATATAGGAAAAGCTATAAACCTCAAACGTAGAGTAAATTCTTATTTTACAAAAACCCACGACAGCAATAAAACCCGCTTATTAGTAAAAAACATAGTTCGCATTGAACACATAGTAGTAGAAAGTGAAATGGATGCGCTCCTGCTAGAAAATAACCTCATCAAGAAATACAAGCCTCGGTATAACATTCTTTTAAAAGATGATAAAACCTACCCTTGGATTTGCATCAAAAAAGAACGCTTCCCGAGGATATTTTCAACTCGAAGGGTTATTAATGATGGTTCCGATTATTACGGCCCGTACACCAATAAAAAAATGGTTTATATTTTATTGGATCTTATTCGCGGACTTTATCCTATTCGGACCTGTACTTTTGATTTGTCCGAAGAAAAAGTAGCTGCTCAAAAATATAAAGTCTGCTTAGAGTTTCATTTAGGAAATTGTTTTGCTCCATGTGAAAACAAAATGACCGAGCAGCAATACAATCAAAACATAAAAGCTATTCGCTCGATTCTTAAAGGAAATTTTAAAGACTCTTTACAAGATTTCAAGTCTCAAATGGGTAAACATGCTTTAAAAATGGAATTTGAAGACGCCCAAAAAATAAAAGAAAAGTTAGAGATTTTAGAAAATTATCAATCAAAATCTACCATTGTAAATCCCAAAATTAGCAATGTAGATGTTTTTTCAATTATCACTGACGAGCAATACGGGTATGTAAATTTTCTTCAACTTTCTTACGGGTCAATTATTCGTTCACACACCCTAGAAATCAAGAAAAAACTAGATGAAACTCCTGAAAAAATATTAACCCTCGCAGTTATTGAAATTCGACAACGTTTCAATTCTCAATCCTCCGAAATTTATTTGCCTTTCGACTTAAATTTTGGAAGTAAAATAAAAGTAACGGTTCCTCAGCTCGGAGATAAAAAGAAAATCTTGGACCTTTCTGAACGGAACGCTAAGTATTTTAGAATGGAGCGCTTCAAGCAAATCCAAATTTTAGATCCCGAGAGACATACAGATCGATTAATGAGCCAAATGAAACAAGATTTAAGACTTTCGTTTGAGCCAAGACATATAGAGTGTTTTGACAATTCTAATCTTCAAGGGTCAAATCCAGTTGCTGCTTGCGTAGTTTTTAAAAATGGAAAACCTGCAAAAAAAGAATACCGTCATTATAACATCAAAACCGTTGAAGGGCCAGATGACTTTGCCTCAATGGAGGAGGTTGTTTTTAGGCGATATACGCGGCTTTTGAACGAAAACCAGCCACTGCCCCAGTTGGTTATAATTGACGGCGGTAAAGGGCAGTTGTCTTCGGCGCTAAAAAGTTTAGATTTACTGGGTTTACGAGGTAGAATAGCAATTGTAGGTATAGCAAAGCGCTTAGAAGAAATTTACTTCCCAGAAGACCCGGTACCCCTTTATTTAGATAAAAAATCCGAAAGTCTTAAGGTGATTCAATTCTTGAGAAATGAAGCACACCGTTTCGGAATTACGCTCCATAGAAATAAACGCAGTAAAGGAGCAATTCAATCAGGTTTAGACGCTATTCCTGGTATAGGTCCTAAAACAAAAGAAAATCTTTTGAAAAAATTCAAATCATTTAAAAGAATCAAAGAAGCTTCTGAGGATGAATTAATTGGACTCCTTGGGAATTCAAAAGGGAAGCGCTTGTTTAAACAACTTCATGATACATATAAAAAAGAATAACATTTTCTTAGCACAAAGGATGTTTCCTTTGAAGCTAATTTAATTATCTTGTATAATAAAAAATTAAAGTGAATCGATTAAGCACCCTCCTTCTTTTTGGTATTCTTATGTCTTCTTTTGGGTCTTGGGGACAGTTTAATTCAGATGCAACTTCGTTAGAAAAAAAGGAAAATGTATTTAAAGAAGGTGAGTGGTTTCAGTTTCGAATCCATTACGGCTTTTTTAATGCTAGTTATGTAACCTTAGGGCTAGAAACAGACACCATAAAAGGTGTCCCCGTTTTTCATGCCAAAGGTTATGGTGCAACAACAGGGATTGCACGACTTTTATATAAAGTTGAAGATTATTATGACAGTTATTTCAGTAAAGACAGTGGATTGCCCCTATGGTTCGTTAGAAATATCAATGAGGGAGGATATACAAAAGATCTAGAAATTAGGTTTGATCATCAGAACCAAATTGCTAAAATCAATGATAAAAAAAACAACCGAATTCAAGAGTTAAAAGTTAACCCTAGCGCACAAGACCTCATTTCTGCTTTTTATTATTTAAGAAATGTAAAAAACACTTCTTCGATGAATATCGGAGAAAGTATAGAAATTAATATGTTTTTTGATTCTGAGAACTACCTATTCAAGCTTAATTACTTAGGGACAGAAACCATAGATTCTAAATTTGGAAAAATAAAATGCCGTAAATATATTCCATATGTTCAAAGCGGAAGAGTGTTTCGGGCTCAAGAAAGCGTTATTCTTTGGGTTAGTGATGATAAAAATAAAATTCCCGTACGAATTCAGGCCAATATAGCCATTGGATCAATTAAATGTGATCTCGAAAGTTTTAAAAACTTGAAATATCCCTTTAAAATTGAAATGTAAAATTGTTGATTATTGTTGTTAAGTTTTTTTAAAAAAAAACCTTTTGATAAACAAAACATCCCGAAATTTGTATGCAACTATGCAGCACAAAACCATCTCTTCCAAATCCTCGCTGAAAATTGTCTTAATTTTTATTATGGCAAGCTTTTTTATGGCTTGTGAAACCAAAAAGGATGAGAAATTACAAGAATCTGCTCCAGAAGAAATTATCGTTCCGGAACCCCAAATGAAATATGGTTATGATTATAATCTATACAGCGCTAAGGAATTTGAGATTAAGCGGGGAGATACTTTTGGAGCTATATTAGAGCGTAATGGGATTGATTATCCCGAAGTATATACTATTCTTCAGGTCATCAAGAAATCAGAAGTTAATATACGAAAGCTACAAATCGGAAAACCTTATACCTTATTGTATACGAAGGATAGTCTTCCGAAGGCAATAGCATTTATTTATACCCCAGGTGTTGAAAGTTATGACGTAGTTCAACTCAAAGACAGTTTATTTGCTAAAAAGGTTAAAAAACCGGTCCGTGTTGTTGAGATTCAAGCTACTGGAGTAATCCAAACTTCATTATACGACACCATGAATGCTAGCGGATATAATAACAATCTTACGTATTATCTTGCAGATGTATATGCTTGGACAATTGATTTTACTCGATTGGATAAAGGCGATCGTTTTAAGGTAATTTATACCGAACGTTTTGTAGATGATAGTGTTTCTGTAGGGATTGAAAAAATAAAAGCTGCTTATTTTGAACATCGTAACAAACCACTTTACGCATTTGAATTTAAAACAGATAGCGTCAAGGGGATTGTTGATTATTTTGATAATAATGCAAAAAACCTACGTCGTGCCTTTCTAAAGGCGCCCGTTTCTTATAGCAGAATTTCTTCACGCTATAATCTTAAAAGAAGAATTGCCTATTATGGCAGGGTTCGTGCACATAAGGGAACAGATTATGCTGCGGCTGTTGGAACACCCATAATGGCTACTGCTAATGGAACAATCGTGAAGTCTAGCTATAACAAGGGGAATGGAAATTATGTCAAAATAAAACACAACAACACTTACTCAACACAATATCTTCATATGAAGCGCCGCAAAGTTCGGGTTGGTGAGTTTGTAAAACAGGGAGATGTAATTGGTTGGGTTGGAATGACGGGTAACACTTCTGGGCCACATGTTTGTTATCGTTTTTGGAAAAATGGAAGACAAGTAGATCCGTTCAAACAAAAACTTCCAGAAGCAAAACCCATATCGAATAAACTAAAACAAGAGTTTTTTACCAATATCGAACCCACAATAACACAACTTAATTGTTTGTCTTTTGAGAATAAAGAAGAAGTCCCAAACCTAGTAATGAATTAAATTTATGGCACTAAATACATTAAATCCAACCGAAACAAAAGCCTGGAAAAAGCTAGAAGAGCATTTTAAGTCACAAAAAAATGTTAGTCTTCAAGATGCTTTTAAAAATGACAATAATCGCTTCAAGGATTTTTCTATTCATTGGGAAGACTTTTTAGTTGATTATTCTAAAAATCGCGTGAGCAAAGAAACTCTTTCCTTACTAAACGACCTTGCAGAAGAATGTGGTCTTCAAAAGGCAATTGAAGCTTATTTTGGAGGAGATGCCATCAATGAAACTGAGGGAAGGGCTGTGCTTCATACTGCGCTTAGAGCAAAAGAGAGCGATCAAGTTTTTGTTGATGGACTCGATGTTATTCCTGAAATTTTTGCGGTCAAAGAAAAAATAAATCAGTTTACCTCATCCATCATTTCTGGAGAGCATAAAGGATTTACTGGTAAGGTAATCACCGACGTTGTAAATATTGGAATTGGCGGATCTGATTTAGGCCCAGCTATGATTGTTGAAGGATTGGAGCACTATAAAAATCACCTGAACACACATTTTGTGTCTAATGTTGAGGGAGACCATGTTCATGAAATTCTGAGAAAACTAAACCCAGAAACCACCTTGTTTGTAATTGTTTCAAAAACCTTTACTACTCAAGAAACACTAACTAATGCAAATACCATTCGCAAGTGGTTTTTACAACACGCAAAAGAGGAGGCAATTGCTAAACATTTTGTTGCAGTTTCTACTAATTTAGAAAAAATCAAAGCCTTCGGAATTCATCCTGAAAATGTATTCCCTATGAAAGATTGGGTTGGTGGAAGATTTTCACTCTGGTCTGCTGTAGGGCTAAGTATTGCACTTGCAGTTGGAGCAGATAACTTTGAAGCGCTTCTAAAAGGCGCTAATTCAATGGATACCCACTTTAGAAAAACACCTTTTGATCAAAATATACCTGTTGTTTTAGCGCTGATAAGTGTTTGGTATAACAATTTTTGGGGCGCAGAAAGCGAAGCAATTATACCCTACACACAATACCTTAGAAACCTTCCGGCATACCTTCAACAGGGAATCATGGAAAGTAACGGTAAAAGTGTAGATAGAGCAGGAAAATCTATTGGCTATCAAACGGGCACGATAATTTGGGGTGGATCTGGAACAAACGCTCAGCATGCTTTTTTTCAGTTGATTCATCAAGGGACTAAATTAATTCCTGCAGATTTTATTGGTTTCAAAAAATCACTTTATGGGGAAGAAGATCACCATCAAAAATTAATGGCAAACTTTTTGGCACAGACCGAAGCGTTGATGCTTGGAAAAAATGAAGATACTGTGAAAAAAGAATTGATGAAAACAGATAAAAATCAGGAAGCAATCGATGCCTTGCTCCCTTTTAAAATATTTAAAGGAAACAACCCTACCAATACTCTAATGATCGATAGCTTAACGCCAGAGAGCTTAGGGAAGTTGGTTTCTATGTATGAACATAAAATATTTGTTCAAGGTGTTGTTTGGAATATTTTTAGTTACGACCAATGGGGTGTAGAATTAGGGAAACAATTAGCCTCTGTAATTTTGACAGACATCACAAAAGAAACTAAAAATCAACACGATCAATCGACCCAAGGTCTTTTGGATCATTTGGACGCTTAGGCCATTAAATCTTTTACTTTAAGTTGTAGAGAAATAGAGCCATTCCATTCGTTCTCATCAAGAGTATATACGAGATCAAACGCTTGCTTTGTTTGAATATGAGTTAAGAAATCTCCACGTCCGAAAGCAATCCCAATCATTGGGTTCGCTGCTGTTTTTAAGGATAATCGTAAATGGGAATTGTCTGCTCCTACTGCTTTAGAATAACCCGAATCCAGAACGCTATTTGTTCTAAAAACAGGGCGCATATTTTGAGGTCCAAAGGGGCCTAATTGTTCTAAAATTCTATACAGTTTAGGGGTAAGCTCTTCAAGCGCTATTGTGGTATCATATATAACTGCTGGAGTACGTTGTTCCGGAAGAATAAGTTCTTTAACAACCGCTTCAAATTTTGCCTTAAAGAGTTCAAAGTTCTTTTTCTCAATGGTTAGTCCCGCTGCGTATTTATGGCCTCCAAATTGAACTATATACTCCTCGCAGGCTTCCAGCGCTTCGTATATGTTAAATCCTTTTACAGAACGAACCGAGCCCACCATGGTGTCTCCTATGGCAGAGAAGACTACTGTTGGGCGATAGTAAGTTTCAATTAACCTGGAGGCAACAATTCCAATTACACCCTTATGCCAATCTTCTTGACAAACAACTGTGCTATAACGATCTTTCTCCTCCAGCTCTTCTATCATTACCAATGCCTCTTTGGTGATTCGCATATCTGTAGCTCGCCTGTCGCTATTATAAGATTCGATGGTTTTGGCCTTAGTCTCTAATAAATCAGTATTGGTTTCAATTAATAATTCTACTGCATTTAGAGCGTGGCTCATTCGTCCAGCTGCATTTATTCGTGGTGCAATTACAAAGACTAGATCGGTAACCGTAACTGGTTTTTTAAGCTGCGATATAAACGGTGATAACCCCGGACGAGGATGAATCCTTAATTGTTCAATTCCATGAAAAGCTAGGATTCTGTTTTCGCCAGTCATCGGAACAATATCAGCCGCAATAGCTGTCGCTACTAAATCTAAATAAGGAAGGAGTTCTTTTGGATCCTCCTTCCAAAAACTGGTTAATGCTTGAATTAATTTAAATCCGATTCCACAGCCACATAATTCTTTATAAGGATATTTACAATCTTCTCGTTTTGGATCAAGAACAGCAACAGCTTCGGGTAATTTGTCTCCAGGCAAATGGTGATCGCAGATAATAAAATCGATACCCTTGCTTTTAGCGTAAGCTACTTTTTCAACCGCTTTTATTCCACAATCCAAAGCAACAATAAGGTTAACGCCTTTCGAAGCTGCTAAATCAATACCTTGAATCGAAATTCCATATCCCTCAGCATAACGATCCGGGATATAAGGCATTATTTCTTGAAAGTAGGGTTTAAGAAATGAATAAACAAGGGAAACAGAAGTTGTTCCGTCAACGTCATAATCTCCATAAATCATCAGAGAATCTTGATCTCTACAGGCTTGATCAATTCGATCGACTGCCTGTTGCATGTCTTGCATCAAAAAAGGGTCATGTAAATCAAATAATTGAGGTCTAAAAAAAGATTTGGCAGATTCAAAATCTTCAATTCCTCTTTGAACCAAAAGTTTAGCAATTATTTCGGGGACTTTTAGATCCTCCTGAATACTAATGACTTTAGAAGGGTTTGGCGGTAATTTGGGTTCCCAGCGCATTTATTTCTTTGATTTTCCTGCAATACAGAGAACAAATTCTCCTTTCGGAGGTTTCTGTTCAAGGTGTTTTTTTACTTCTTCCATAGTTCCACGAAAGGTTTCTTCGTGCAATTTGGTAAGCTCTCTCGAAAAACTAACTTGTCTTTCGGCGCCAAAAAATTCGATGCACTGTGTCAGTGTTTTTATAACCTTATGTGGAGATTCGTATATAATAATTGTTCGTGTTTCCGCTGCGAGTTGTTGAAGCCTGGTTTGTCTTCCTTTTTTTGGAGGTAAAAACCCTTCAAAAATAAAACGGTCATTCGGTAATCCACTTTGAACTAAAGCCGGCACAAAAGCTGTAGCGCCGGGTAAGCATTCCGTTTTAATATTATTTGCAATTGCCTCCCTCACTAATAGATAACCAGGATCAGAGATTGCAGGAGTTCCTGCGTCTGAAATAAGGGCGATTTGTTTTCCTTGCTTCAGTTTAGAAATAATTGAAGCTAAGGTGCTGTGTTCGTTATGCATATGATGGCTGTGTAAAGGAGCCGTAATCTCATAATGCTTCATTAACTTGCCACTCGTTCGAGTATCTTCTGCTAAGATGATATCCACTTTAGAAAGCACCTCAACGGCTCGATATGTCATATCCTTTAAATTCCCTATTGGGGTCGGAACTAAAAATAATTTTCCCACAGATTATCGGACTTTGTTTTTATATAAATATGAAATAAGCAACAGAGAAAGAGCGACTAAAGCTCCTCCAGTATCACCGTCTTGAGCATAGCAATGTGCTAATGCCGCTAGAGAAAAATTAAAAAACAACCCAGCATATGCCCAATCAACTATCTTATTAGGTCTGGCACGCCAAATCATTATAATCGCCAAAATTTTTGCAGTTGCTAATGGGAAAATCAGGTATGTAGGAAAGCCTAATTTTGTAAACTCTTTTGCGACTTCTTCTGTGTCTACAAAATAAAAAGTTGCACTGCCTAGCATCATTATTGAGAGTAGTGCTGTAGAGCTCCAATAAATAATTTTTTGTGTATCCATAAAGCTTAATTAAAGTTTTGCTCTATTATTTTATAAAAACGTTCCTCGAAAGTTTCTTTTCCTTCCCATGAGTTATATTCTGGTTTAACAAATTTTTCAATAAAATTTTGGGCTTCTTCTAAATCATCATAAGTAAGAATTTGCGAAATTACACGTTGATATTCTTCGGCGCTTTCGTCAAACAAATTTTTGATAAAAGCCAAACGGTCGTTTAATCCAATTTTAAGTCCCTTGCCTAATTTATCGTTTAGATTTCGAGGAACGTTTTCTGAATTTACATTGTCTTCTTCCTTGTGGATTTCTTTTTTTACAAAAACCGGATCACTAACAACGGGCGAAAATAAATTATCAAAAGAAGCAGGTGTTTCTACCTTCGGATTTGTGGGTTGGGCTTGTTCTGGCGCCTTTTCTTGTTTTTTAGGTATTGTTTCGGCTACCTCTGAATTTATTTCAGTCTCAGAATAAGACAAAGCTAGGGCGTGTTCTAAAATTGTAATTTGCTTCTGAAGCGCTCTGACCTGATTCTCTAATTTTTGAAGATCAAGGGCGTCTTCTTGGTCTAAAATAGACTGAGCGATGACTTTTAATTCTTTGAGAAGTGTATTAATCATTAATTTTGATTCTTTTCAACAATTAGTTTTAATACTTTTGTTATAGTAAGCAGCAAAAAGCGTTGCTGAAAATTACAAAAATGTTTTTAGAAAACACGGTAAATCAAAACGAACAATTTGGCTGGATCGAAGTAATCTGCGGCTCTATGTTTTCTGGTAAAACAGAGGAGTTAATTCGGCGCCTAAAGAGGGCTCAATTTGCAAAACAACGCATTGAGATTTTTAAACCTTCGCTTGACAATCGATACGACGATGAATTAGTTACCTCGCACGATCAAAATCAAATTCGATCAACCCCTGTACCTGCTGCCGCTAACATTCCAATTTTAGCGTCTGATTGCGATGTTGTTGGAATTGATGAAGCCCAATTTTTTGATTCCGAAATTGTTCAAGTCTGCAATGATTTGGCTAATCGAGGAATTCGCGTAATTGTTGCCGGTTTAGATATGGACTATAAAGGAAACCCCTTTGGGCCGATGCCTGCGCTAATGGCAACTGCAGAATATGTGACTAAAGTTCACGCAGTATGCACTGAAACTGGAAATTTAGCACAGTACAGTCATCGGAAATCAAAAGAAAATAACATTGTTGTTTTGGGAGAAAAAGAAATTTATGAACCCCTTAGTAGGGCGGCTTTTTATAAAGCTAGAAACCTAGACTCCATTGAAACTAAAGTTAAGAAGAAGAATTCATGATCCAAGAAGCGCGTCTGACGATTGACTTAAAGTGTTTGGCACACAACTACTCCCTTTTGCGTTCTATGTTAAAAGAAGAAACCGATCTGATTGCTGTAGTAAAAGCCAATGCTTATGGTGCTGACAGCTCTAAAATAGCTCATGAACTATCGAAGTTGGGGACGTCTTGTTTTGCAGTAGCTTATGCTGAGGAAGGGGCTGTTTTAAGAAAAGCCAATATAAAAGAACCTATACTGGTTTTTTATCCTCAAATGGGACAGCTAGAAAAACTAATTGAACACAATTTAGAGCCAGCACTCTATTCTCTAGAAATTATCAAGGCTTTTATTTCTTTACTAAAAAAGAAAAAAAAAACCACATACCCTGTTCACATAAAATGTAATACAGGACTTAACAGAATTGGTCTTTCGTATGAAGAATTTATTTATTTTTTAAAAGAAATTGACACTTCATCTCTTGATATAAAAAGTGTATACTCGCACTTGGGAGCTTCCGAAAACCCAAAACCTTGTTCCTTTACTCAGAAACAAATTGACGCTTTTGAACTTATAAAAGCTACTGTAATTGAACTTTCTACAAAACATCCAAAGTTCCATCTGCTTAACAGCTCTGGAATCTTTAATTATCCCGAATTACAACTAGACGCAGTGCGGACAGGTATTGCCCTTTATGGTTTTGCAAACCGATCAGAATGGGATAAACAATTAAAACCAATCGCTAAACTAAGTGCTCCTATTTGTCAAATCCATACTTTAAAAAAAGGTGAAAGTGTCGGGTATAATCAAGGTTGGGAAGCAAGTAAAGACAGCCTTATCGGAGTAATTCCACTCGGGCATGCCGATGGAATTGGGAGGCAATATGGTAATGGAATAGGTAAAGTTTCGATTTTAGGACAATCTGCCTCAATAATAGGAAACGTATGTATGGATATGCTTATGATAGACATCACTTCTATTAATTGTGAAATCGGAACAGAAGTAATTCTTTTTGATCAAATCACAACAGCTGCTGATCTTGCAGACTTAAGTAACACAATTTCTTATGAAGTTTTAACTGGACTAAGCCCAAGAATTAAAAGAGTTTATATTTAAGATTGTTATATGTATAACAATTTGTTTTAGGTTTGATATAAACAATATATTCGTTTGAAACAGACGAATATATAAGTACTTTTGCATTCAATAATTTAAAGAAAATTAGATGAAAGTTGCCGTTGTTGGAGCTACTGGAATGGTAGGTCAAGTCATGTTAAAAGTGCTCGCTGAAAGAAATTTTTCGATTACAGAATTAATTCCTGTTGCCTCTGAACGCTCTGTTGGTAAAAAAATCTCCTTCGGTGGAACTTCGTATACTGTTGTTGGCTTGGCTACTGCGGTTGCGATGAAAGCAGATGTTGCTTTGTTTTCTGCGGGGGGAGAAGCTTCTTTGAAATGGGCGCCTAAATTTGCTGAAGCAGGAACAACAGTAATCGACAATTCTTCTGCTTGGAGAATGGATCCATCTAAAAAACTTATTGTTCCTGAAATCAATGCGAGTGAATTAACGCCTAAAGATAAAATTATAGCGAACCCCAACTGCTCAACTATACAAATGCTGGTTGCACTGGCTCCGCTTCAAAAAAACTTTGGAATAGGACGTCTAGTGATTTCAACTTATCAATCAATTACTGGTACAGGAGTAAAAGCAGTAGAGCAGTTAGAAAACGAATATCAAGGTAAAAAAGGGGAAATGGCTTATCCTTACCCTATTCATAGAAACGCAATTCCCCATTGTGATGTTTTTCAAGAAAATGGATACACAAAAGAGGAAATGAAATTGATTCAAGAAACCCATAAAATTTTAGGAGATGACGACATCAGAATTACCGCAACTGCTGTTCGAATTCCTGTTGTAGGAGGGCATAGTGAATCTATAAATGTGCAGCTAAAAAAAGACGCGTCGGTTTTCGAGGTTCAAAGTCTACTAAATCAAAGCCCTGGAGTAACTGTTCTGGACAATCCTGACACAAATACCTACCCAATGCCGATATATGCTGAAGGTAAAGATGAAGTTTTTGTAGGAAGAATCCGAAAAGATTTTTCACAAGAAAATTCCTTAAACATGTGGATTGTTTCTGATAACCTAAGAAAGGGAGCAGCAACCAATACCATTCAAATTGCCGAATTTTTAGCGAGTAAAGGTTGGATATAGGATTTCAGTTGGGTTTATAGGGTTGGTATTTATTCTGTATATTTCAAAGAAATAAGCAATTCTCATGAAAAATCTAATTTTAGGAATACTCGCCTGTATTTTGATTAGTTGTGAAAACAACCCACAAATGAACTATCCAGAAACACAAAAAAAGCCTGTTATTGATGTCTTTTTTGACCAAGAAGTCGTCGATAATTATCGCTGGCTCGAAGACGACAGAAGTGAAGAAACCGCAGACTGGGTTAGGGCTCAAAATGATGTGACTTTTAATTATCTTAACAAAATCCCCTTTAGAGAACAACTCAAAGAGCGCCTCACTGGACTCTGGAATTACGAAAAAATTGGTACCCCATTTAAAGAAGGAAAATATACTTACTTTTATAAAAATGACGGATTACAGAACCAATATGTAATTTACCGTTATGCGGATAAAATCGAGAATGCGGAAGTGTTTTTAGATCCAAATTCGTTTTCTGAAGACGGAACCACTTCCTTAGCCGGTCTTAGTTTTTCTAAAAACAGTTCTTTAGCGGCTTACTCAATCTCTGAGGGAGGTAGTGACTGGAGAAGGGTTTTAGTCATGAATTCAGAAACTAAAGAAATAATTGAAGACACAATTAATGACCTTAAATTTAGCGGAATTCAATGGAAAGGTAATGAAGGGTTTTATTACTCTAGTTATGACAAGCCCGAAGGAAGCGAGCTCTCAGCAAAAACTGACCAACACAAGCTTTACTTTCATAAAATAAAAACTCCTCAAAGTGAAGATGTTGTTGTTTTTGGAGGAGTGGAATCTGAAAAAAACAGATATGTTGGCGCTCAGGTTACAGAAGATGATGCCTATTTAATTGTCTCTGCTTCCGAGTCAACTTCTGGAAATAAATTGTTGTTTAAAGACTTAAGAAAAGCCAACAGTCCCTTAGTTCTTCTTACAGACGGTTATGAAAATGATCATTATTTATTAGACAGTGATGGTGATCGCTTATTTATTGTAACCAACTTCAATGCACCCAATCAAAAAGTTGTTGAAGCAAATGCAAGTAAGCCGGAGCAAGAGCATTGGAAAGATTTTATTCCAGAAACAGATTATGTTTTAAGTCCAAGTAGTGGGAGTGGATTTTTCTTTGCAGAATATATGGTTGATGCAATTTCTAAAATTCATCAATACGATTCCAAAGGAACAAATCTAGGAGAAGTTTCCTTGCCAGGGGTAGGGAGTGTTTCCGGATTTTCAGGAGAAAAAGAAGATGCCATTTTATATTATCGTTTTACAAATTACGCAAATCCAAGTAGTATATATGCCTATAATCCTTTAACTCAAAAAAGTGAATTATATTGGAACCCTCCTATTGATTTCGATCCTTCAATGTATGAGTCTAAACAGGTGTTTTATGAATCCAAAGACAGCACTAAAGTTCCTATGATTATAACATATAAAAAAGGAATTGAACTCAACGGTAAGAATCCCACAATTTTATATGGATATGGCGGATTCAACATCAGCTTAACGCCCAGTTTCAGCATTCCTAATGCCGTTTGGATGGAGCAAGGCGGTGTTTATGCCGTTCCCAATTTACGCGGAGGCGGAGAGTATGGGAAGGCTTGGCATAACGCTGGGACAAAACTGCAAAAGCAAAATGTATTCAACGATTTCATAGCTGCTGCTGAATACTTAATTGCCGAAAAATACACCTCGTCAGAGTATCTAGCAATTAGAGGAGGATCTAATGGTGGTCTTTTAGTAGGTGCAACCATGGTGCAGCGCCCTGACTTAATGCGGGTAGCGTTGCCTGCTGTAGGCGTTCTAGATATGCTTCGATATCACACCTTTACCGCTGGTGCAGGTTGGGCATATGACTATGGAACTGCTGAAGATTCTAAAGAAATGTTCGATTATTTGAAAGGATATTCTCCGGTTCACAATGTAAAAGCAAGTACTTCATATCCTGCTACTTTAATTACTACAGGCGACCATGATGATCGCGTGGTACCAGCACATTCATTTAAATTTGCCGCCGAACTTCAAAACAAGCATAAAGGTAAAAACCCTGTTATGATTCGAATAGAAACAAATGCAGGGCATGGAGCTGGAACTCCTGTAACTAAGTCCATTGATCAATATGCTGATATTTTTGGGTTTACGCTATACAACATGGGGTATCGGGTGCTTCCAGAAAAAATGAACACTAAAATTAAAGGATAAAATTTTATTCTTAAAAAGAAAAAAGCCTGCTTATAGCAGGCTTTTTTCTTTTTAAGATATGGACTATTCCATTTCGAAATCTTCCATAAATTTTGTGGTATAATTTCCCGCTATATAATCCGGATGATTCATCAATTGAATGTGAAACGGAATCGTGGTTTTTATTCCTTCAATAACAAATTCTCCTAATGCACGCTTCATTTTATTGATTGCCTCTTCTCGAGTTTGTGCCGTGGTTATTAGCTTTGCAATCATAGAGTCGTAGTAAGGTGGAATTGTGTATCCCGAATACACGTGAGTATCTAATCTTACTCCATGACCTCCTGGGACATTAAGATTTGTTATTTTTCCTGGAGAAGGACGAAAATCATTGTATGGGTCTTCTGCATTAATACGGCACTCTATCGAATGCATTTTCGGTAAATAGTTCTTTCCTGAAATTGGAATTTTTGCAGCAACAGAAATTTGCTCACGAATCAAATCAAAGTCAATTACCTGCTCGGTAATTGGGTGTTCCACCTGAATACGCGTGTTCATTTCCATGAAGTAAAAATTACGGTGCTTGTCTACTAAAAACTCTACCGTTCCAGCTCCTTCGTATTTAATATATTCTGCTGCTAAAACGGCTGCTTTTCCCATTTTTTCACGAAGATCATCCGTCATAAATGGGGAAGGTGTTTCTTCGGTTAGTTTTTGGTGACGTCTTTGAACAGAACAATCGCGCTCTGATAAGTGACAAGCTTTTCCAAAACTATCTCCAACAATTTGTATTTCAATATGGCGGGGCTCTTCAATGAGTTTTTCCATATACATGCCGTCGTTTCCAAAAGCTGCAGCAGCTTCTTGACGGGCGCTATCCCATGCTTTTAAAAGGTCTTCTTCGACCCAAACTGCTCGCATTCCTTTACCTCCACCACCAGCAGTTGCCTTAAGCATTACTGGATAACCCATTTCTGCTGCTAGTTTTTGAGTTTCTTCAAAATCCTTTAAAATACCTTCGGAACCAGGAATGGTAGGAACCCCTGCTGCCTTCATGGTTGATTTTGCCGAAGCTTTATCTCCCATCTGGTTGATCATATCACAAGATGCTCCGATAAACTTAATTTGATGTTCTTCGCACATTTTGGAGAATTTTGCGTTTTCAGACAAAAACCCGTATCCAGGATGAATTGCATCTGAGTTTGTAATCTCAGCTGCGGCAAGTATGTTAGACATTTTAAGGTAGGATTCTGAGCTTGGAGGTGGTCCTATACAAACTGCTTCGTCTGCAAACTTAACATGTAAACTTTCTTCATCAGCTTTCGAATAAACTGCAACAGATTTAATTCCCATCTCTTTGCAAGTACGAATTATTCTTAGCGCAATCTCTCCTCGGTTGGCTATTAATATTTTCTTAAACATGAATCTGTTTTTTATGAAAGTTCTAGGAAGGGTCAACTAAGAATAATGGTTGATCAAATTCTACAGGTGTAGAATCATCGACTAAGATTTTTACAATCTTACCTCGCACATCAGATTCTATTTCGTTAAATAATTTCATCGCTTCAATTACACAAAGAACATCACCTTCGCTAATTTCTTGACCAACCTCAGCAAAAGTAGGTTTGTCTGGTGCAGGTTTTCTGTAGAAAGTTCCAATGATTGGAGACTTAACAGTAATTAAATTGTCGCCCTCTTTTGTGTTAACCGAAGCTGGCTCTGCAGCTTCAACTGACGGAGTTTGAACAACAGGAGCGCTAGCAACCATGCCCGGGTGTTGTTGAACAATTGTAGTGGTTTTAAGGCGATCTTCACCTCCTGTTTTAATGGTGATTTTGATGTCTTCCATTTCAAGTTTAACCTCAGATGCGCCTGACTTAGCAACAAATTTAATAAGGTTCTGAATTTCTTTAATATCCATATGCTAAACTATTTAGTTTTTATAATCGTAATTCCAAGTTAAATATACAGCTCCCCAAGTAAAACCTCCACCAAATGCGGCAAAAATTAACTTATCTCCTTTCGAAAATTTTGATTCGAAATCTGAAATCAATAAAGGCAAGGTAGCTGCGGTAGTGTTTCCGTACTTTTCTATATTCATCAATACACGATCTTCAGAAAGATTTATTCTTCTTGCGGTTGCATCGATAATTCTTTTGTTGGCTTGATGAGGAAGTAAATATGCGATGTCATCTCCCGATAAATCGTTTTGAATTAATACTTGTTCTGCGGCGTCAGCCATGTTCTTAACTGCGTTCTTAAATACCGTTTGTCCATCTTGCTTTATGTTATGTCCGCCTTCTGCAAATGTGCTTTCGTTATAAGGGTATAATGAGCCTCCTGATTTAATGGTAAGGGAATCTCTTCCTGAGCCATCTGTTCTTAAATAGGAGTCTTCATATCCAAATTCGTTTTCTGAGGGTTCAAAAAGAACAGCTCCTGCTCCATCTCCAAAAATAATACAGGTTGCGCGATCTGTGTAGTCTACAATTGAAGACATTTTATCTGCGCCTATCAAAAGTACTTTTTTGTAACGTCCTGATTCAATATAGGCAGCAGCAGTTGACATTCCATATAAAAAGCCTGAACAGGCCGCTTGAAGGTCAAACCCAAAGGCATTGTGAGCTCCGATTTCGGATGCTATATATGCAGCTGTTGCAACAACAGGCATGTCTGGTGTGGCCGTGGCTAATATTATTAAATCAATACTTAGGGGGTCGGTTTTTTGTTTTTTAAGGAGCTTATTTGCCGCCTGAATTGCCAAGAATGAAGTTGGTTCTAACGGGTTTCGAGCAATTCGACGCTCTTTAATTCCCGTTCGACTAAAAATCCATTCATCGTTGGTGTCTACCATTTTTTCCAAATCGCTATTGGATAAAACATCAGAGGGGACGTAACCACTAACAGCGGTAATGGCAGATTTGATGCCTTTTGAGTTTTTGCTTTTCATTGAAATGCTTGCTTAATCTTCTAGCATTTGTATAGTGAATATACTAGATTTTTACTCGATACAAACTTTTTTTCACAAAAAAAGCTCTCAAATTAGAGAGCGTTTTCATGTAAAGTTAAATGATTTTTAAGCTTCAGCTACTTCTGTACTGTCGATTAAGACTTTACCTTTGTAGAATAGTTTCCCTTCATGCCAATGAGCACGGTGGTACAAGTGAGATTCACCTGTTGTTGAATCTACAGCTATTTGAGCGGGAGTCGCTTTGTAATGCGTTCTTCTCTTGTCTCTTCTTGTTTTCGATATTTTTCTCTTAGGATGCGCCATTTTATTGTTTTAGTAAGTCTTTTAATTTATTCCATCGAGGGTCACTTTCTTCTTGCGGAAGTAAACGCTCTTTGGGTTGTAATTCTTCTAGTTTATTTAATATGTCTGATTCTAGTGTCCCGTCTTCAATTCCTGGATGTTCAATTTTAGCTGGAATCGCTAAAACAATCATTTCATATATGGGTTGTGCTACATCAATTTCATAGCTCCCATGAGGAATAATCAAGATTTCATCGTTGTCGTTGTTATAATCATCTCCAAACTTTACAATCCAATCAAAGTTTGTGTCAATTGGAAAATCAAAATGCTCGTCGGTAACATCACAAGCAACTTCTACACTTCCTTGGGCTTTAAAATTAAGTTTCAGAAGGGTTGACTTTTTATCTAAAGTCAACGATATCTTTACTTTTGCGTCAAAAAAGTCATTAAAATCAAATTTTTTAAAGAACGTATTTTCAATATCATAATTGAATTGGTGAACTCCTTCTTTAAGGCCAACAAAGGCCAACATAAATTCAGATGAGCGTTCCATTCAATAGTTATTGAGCCTGCAAATTTAACAAAAAAACACCAACCAAAAAGCTTTCCTTAGAAAATTGTCAATTACTAGGGTTTAGTCGCTTATATTTTCGTTTGCGCTTCGCTCAAAATAGATGTTGCGAGCAGCAAACAGAGCTTCTTTAAAGGAGTCTGTATGGGCTTCTCCTTTTCCTGCTATTTCAAAAGCTGTTCCATGATCTGGGGAGGTTCTAATTTTAGATAATCCTGCTGTATAATTAACCCCTTGACCAAAAGATAACGTTTTGAATGGAATTAAGCCTTGGTCGTGATAAATGGCTAAAATCGCATCGAATTGAGTATAGGTTTGAGCTCCGAAAAAACTATCCGCTGCATAAGGCCCTAAAACAAGATTTCCTTTTTCATAGATTTTTTTCAAAGCGGGTCGGAGGACTTGGTCGTCTTCACTTCCTATAATTCCTTGATCTCCTGAGTGTGGGTTTACTCCTAAAACTCCAATTTTAGGTTTTGAAATTCCAAAATCTTGTTGAAGGGATTGCATCATTAAAAATACTTTTTCTTCAATCCGCTCAGGGGTAATTAAACTGGCAACTTCACTTACCGGCACATGATCTGTTAGCAAACCGACTTTTAGTCCCTCGGTAATCATGAACATAAGGCTTTTGCCTCCTAATTCATTTGCCAAATAATCAGTATGCCCCCGAAAATTAAAGGTGTCGGATTGAATGTTATGTTTGTCAATTGGAGCGGTAACCAAAACTTCTACATCTCCGTTTTTAAGGGCTTTGGTAGCTGCTTCTAAGGACTTTAGTGCGTGGGCTCCTCCCTCGGGAGTAGACTTTCCATAGGTGGTCTCGAATGCTGTGGTCCAAACATCTACAACATTAATTTGGCTAGCACTTAACGAACCCCCTTCCCTATGGGGGCTAAGAGAGGTTTTTAGGTTCAAATGTCTTTTCTGAAAACTAATTAGCTTCATGTTTCCATAAAGTACAGGAGTGAAAAAATCAAAGAGCTCTTTTTGCTCAAAAATTTTTAAGATGACTTCAATTCCAATTCCGTTGGGGTCACCAATTGAAATTCCTACTTTTATTTTTCGGGCTTCTTCCATCAAATCCTTGATTTATTAGTAATTTAGATCAACAAAGTTAATCAATATAATCTAGGAAATGTTTACAGGAATCATAGAAGGTTTTGGAGAAGTAAAGAAATTAATTCGTGAAGATGAAAACCTTCACATTACTATGGAAAGTAGCTTAACAACTGAATTGAAAATAGATCAAAGCGTTGCCCATAATGGAGTTTGCCTAACTGTAGTTGATGTTTCTGATAGTCAATACACCGTTACTGCTATCAAAGAAAGTTTAGACAAAACCAACCTCTCTGATTTGACCGTTGGTGCAAAAGTTAATATGGAGCGAGCAATGAAATTAGGTGCACGCCTAGACGGTCATATTGTTCAAGGGCATGTTGATCAGGTTGGTCGTTGCACAAAAATTAAAGAAACAGGCGGCAGCTGGTCTTACACTTTTGAATATGATCCTAAAATGAAAAACATTACCATAGAAAAGGGATCAATAACCATTAACGGAGTTAGTTTAACAGTAATCGATTCTGGTATTTCCGAATTTTCTGTTGCTATAATTCCATACACCTATGAACACACAAATTTTCATGAATTTAAAACGGGAACCTGTGTGAACTTAGAATTTGACGTGGTTGGAAAGTACATTGCCAAAATGCAACTATTAAACTAAATTTATTACATCATTAACAAATCAATCCATTGCAACATATACCTAAAGTAGATTTAAATGACTTCTTAAGTTCCGATAAAAACAAAAAACAACAATTCGTTTCACAGTTAGGAACTGCTTTTGAAGAAATTGGTTTTGTAGCTCTAAAAGGACATTTTCTGTCTTCTGAACTCATGGAAGCTCTTTACTGCGAAATCAGGAGCTTTTTTAAACTTCCACTAGAAATTAAAAAACAATATGAGGTCGAAGGTGGAGGGGGACAAATAGGATACACTTCATTTGGAAAAGAGCACGCTAAAAACAGAACGGTAGGGGACCTAAAAGAATTTTGGCATTTTGGACAATATGAAAATCATGTTACAAAGCTTTACCCCGAAAACTTACTTGTGAACGAGTGCCCTAAATTCAATGAAGTGGGAAAACACACCTATGAGCTCCTAGAAAAAACAGCTCAACATGTGCTTCAAGCAATTGCAATTCACTTAAAAGTAGAGGAGCATTATTTTGATGCTTTTATTGCCAATGGAAACTCCATTTTGCGAGCAATTCATTATCCGCCAATAACACAAGAGCCGCAAAGCGCCCTCCGAGCTGCTGTTCATGGAGACATAAACTTAATTACCTTACTTATGGGTGCTCAAGGAAAGGGTTTGCAAGTCATTACAAATCAAGGGAAATGGATTGATGCGTTTGCAGAACCAGACGAGCTAATCATTAATATGGGCGATATGATGTCACGGCTAACAAACAACCGACTAAAATCTACTCTTCACCAAGTTGTTAATCCTCCTAAAGAGGCATGGGGTAATTCTCGATATTCCATTCCATTTTTTATGCATCCTATCGCTGAAATGCCCTTAAATTGCTTGTCTAATTGTGTTTCTGAGAAACATCCCAAAGCATACGAAGATATAACTGCCGGAGCCTTTTTACATCAACGATTGATTGAACTCGGTTTAATAAAAAAATAAACATGGAAACAACTGAACTTTTATTTACAATTTGTAACACGAGTATTTTAGGTGCCTGGGTCTTGCTGCTTTTCGTCCCTAATTGGAAGTTCACAATTGTTCTTTCGAAACGTCCATTTATACCCTTGTTACTGAGCTTTGTTTATCTCTATTTTATGACTGTAAATGGTGGAATGGGGAGTGTTGATTTTTCATCATTAGATGGTATTATTGCTTTGTATGAAAACAGTACTCCCGAGTTAATCGCCGCAGGATGGCTGCACTACCTTGCCTTCGATTTTTGGGTAGGATGCTGGATATTAAGAGAGGCTAAATCCAAGAAAATTAAACACCTCTGGATTATAATTCCGCTGTTGGCAACATTTATGCTGGGGCCTGTTGGGGTTTTACTTTATGAAGCTACTAAGCTAATTTTAAGAAAATAAATAGCTCTTCAAACACTTTTGTTTTGAATTAAATTCCTGTTTAAATCCTTTTACGTTGATGATTTAGTGCTGCCAATCTTGACTAAATTCCTTAATTACATCTGAAACAGTCTCAATAGATTTTATATTCCCAACTCCTTTCCCTGCCTGCCAAAACTGGACTGAATCATCAAAAGTAGTTTTGCTATAATTTTTAATTCCTTTGCTCATTAAGTACATGCGAGCGTATTTTTTTAATTTAGGCTGTCGCAGCATAAAATTAATTACTGGCCCCGTCCGTAAACCGCCGCGCATAATGTCTTTTGTTTTTATTAAAGAAGAATTATTTCCTGCAATTTTTTTCGTCCAAACAATGTCTTCTTCCTTAGAATCTACAATAGCTTGCTTATATCCATTAGTAATAATACATTCTTTAGTTGCAAGAAAACGTGTCCCTAATTGTGCACCAGCATATCCCATATCAAGTACCTTTTGAAAATCATTTGCATTTCCAATACCCCCTGCGCAAATTAAAGGAATATCAATGTCGTGTAACTCTTCCATGAATTTTTCGGCAGACTGAATACCCGTTTGACCTCCCCCTCTCCAATTAATACAATTCAACCCATCTACACCTGCATCTCTCATTGCCAAGGCTACTTTTTTGTTGGGTACGTCATGATAAACTTTGATCCCGTGCTGTTTTGCTGCATTGACAATAGCGTGCGGCTTCCCCAATGAAGTCAAAAAGTATTTTACTCCCTCTTCAATAGAGATTTCCATCCATTCTTGCATCTGCTGATGGTACTTTTTGTTAGCTCCGCCAAAAATGGTAAAATTAACTCCAAAGGGTTGGTTGGTCAATTTTTTAATTAACCGTAACCCTTCTCTAAAGTCATGTCCATAAAGTGAGGTTAGTGAAACAGGCTGGACAACTCCAAATCCACCAGCTTCCGATACGGCTGCAATTAATTCAGGGTTAGATCCCGGATACATTGGGCCACACACAAGGGGTATTTTTGCCCCTGTGTCTTTTAAGAATTGTTGTATAGTGTTTTTCATTATTTAAAAGTCTTTAGATTGAATTACTGTTTTTCTTGTTTTGATGGGAGTACTAAAGGTGGATTCCAATTTCCTTTTAGAACTTTTTCTTTTGGCCAATACAGTCTTAGGGTTAAATAAAAAGGACCTGTTTCTGGAATTGGCAGCCAGTTGTTAAGCTTTTCTTCTGCTGTTGGACTCGATTGAATATACAGGTCTAATGCCCCATCCTTATTATAAATCAAATCATCTCGATCTCCAAGGGCAAATCGGTTAAGGTCGTTCTTAACCAAAAACTCATTCTTATTATAGGCTGTTAATGACCAAAAAGCATCAACTGGAGGTAGCTTGTCTGCTTCAAAATGGATTTGATAATCTGTCCCTGCATCCAGAGGGTTTCCGTTTATATCATAAGTTAAATTGGAGTAAACTGCATCTTCGGGAATGTTTGCTCCTAACCCTATAAAATCAATAAAAGCTCGGCGTTTATAGTCAGTTCCATAGGTCCCAATGTTCTCGTAAATGACAGTCCACCCATTAAAAATTAAATTGGGGTCAGGATTCGCGCGCCGATCTTCCATTTTTTTATGTATGAATTCCGGTAAGACTTGAAGCTTTTTATTTAAAATAAAACTGTCCGAATGAAGTTGGGCTTTATTTCCTGGGATTAATCCAATTCTTTCCATTTTGGTTACGATCAAAGAATCCTTTGCGCTTGGAGGATTCTCTTTCATCAAATGGAGGACTTTATCGAAATATGCATTTATATCTAGATTCCGAAGTTCCTTTACGGGGACAATGTTTAAGCTTTCTGTTTCAAAAGTTCCTTTGGGGGGAGTATACTCTTTTTTGCCAAAAGCACTTAGTGGCACCAAACGCATCTTTTCTTGAATATCTCTAACTGTGCTAGAACCGTCTTCCGTGCTATTTACTTGTATTCTTCCTAACATCCAAACAGTTTCAGAAGGTGCTTGAATTAGTTGGAGCCCTTCAGGAACCTCCCCTTTCCATTCTGGTCCAGCAAGTAATATATCTTGGGCTTTTGTCCCGGTAGTTCGTGTGCCAAGAGAAGCAAAAATATTCGAATAAGCATCCATAAATGGTAGCAAATAATACCTTTCGGTGGCAGGTATTGAGAGAGCTTGTGGCTCTTCTCTTAAATTAAACCACACAATAGAATAATAGGTGTCTACATTTGGCTTAACAACAGCCGTAAGATTATGGTCTGGAAATGCTCTAAAATGGGCTATTTGATTGACCGGAGCAAAAGGGCGCAAAGGGTCTGGGCTTTCGATGTTTGTCGAAACCTTTTTTGTGTAATCCATTAGGACCAATGGATAGCCATAGAAATAGGCTTCTCCTACGATTTCTAAAAACTCTTCAGATGGAATTTCTATTGCTCCGCTAGATGTATTAATCTTTACAATCTCACTTTGACAAGAAAGCAAAGTAAAAACAAGTGCCAGTGCGGAAGCTATTTTTAAGAGTAGTTGTTTCATTTATTAAACTCTGATTTTAAAATCACGACAACACCAAGGTTCATTTTTTGATTTAAAATTAATTTTTAGAAGAAGTGTCTTTTTGTTTTTTTAGAAAAACAAGCAAAAAAAGTACGCCTAAAAACCCGAAGAGAAAACCAATCCAAAACCCTAAAGAATGACTTCTTTCTCTTTTTTCTGAAAGATATGCGCCAACTGCACCAAAAAACACGCCAATGGCAATGTACACTTCAAGGGGAAACGGCAATAATAATTCTTCGTTCATATATAATCTATTCGAAAGACTTGGATCCAGAAGATTCGAAGTCGATGTTTTGGCTTAATTTTGTAGCTTAAACAAATATATGAGTAAAAATAATGTTTCCTTCAGTTGGGCGTTCAAAGAATTTATTTGGCCCAGAAGAAAAATAGTTTCTTTAGGCTTATTTCTTATTATAGTTCGGAGTTTGACTGGCTTGGTCCTCCCATATGCAAGTAAAAATTTGATTGATGAAGTAATTCCTTCAAAGGACACAAATGCTTTAATGATGTTGCTAATTGTTGTTTGCGCGGCGTTACTGTTTCAATCAATAAGTTCATTTTCATTGACGCGCCTTTTAAGTGTCGAAGCGCAACATTTAATTTCTATTCTTAGAGCAAAGGTGCAACAAAAACTACTTAAGTTGCCCATCAGTTTTTTTGACAACAACAAGTCTGGAGCTTTGGTTTCTAGGGTTATGACAGATGTTGAGGGAGTTCGAAACCTAGTCGGTACGGGATTAGTTCAGCTGATTGGGGGAAGTATTACCGCGGTTATTTCTTTGGTTATTTTAATTCAAATAAACGCTCAGATGACCTTGTTTGTTTTGGTTCCAGTTGCCATTTTTGCTGTAATTGCATTAAAAGCTTTTGGCTATATCCGACCTATTTTTAGAGCACGAGGAAAAATAAACGCCGAAGTTACTGGGCGTCTTACTGAAACCCTAAACGGTATTCGGGTAATCAAAGGTTTTAATGCCGAAGAACAGGAGCAGCTAGTTTTTGAAAAAGGAGTTGACGATTTATTCCAAAATGTTAAAAAGAGTCTAACGGCAACTGCCCTTATGACTAGTTCATCTACTTTTTTATTAGGCCTTGCTTCGGCAAGTATTATGGGAATGGGTGGATATTTTATAATGCAAGAAACGATGACCTATGGTGAGTTTGTTTCTTTCACATTATTTCTTGGTTTTATGATTGCTCCCATAGTTCAGATGAGTAATATTGGGAGTCAGCTTACCGAAGCTTTTGCTGGTCTGGACAGGACCCAAGAACTGATGGCTGTAGCAGAAGAAAACGACCTTGAGATAAGAACCAAAACCTTAAATGCAATTGAAGGAAATGTATCCTTCAAAAAAATTACGTTCAGTTATGACGATAAAACAGAAGTATTACACAACATTTCGTTTGAAGCTCCAAAAGGAAGTGTAACCGCTTTGGTTGGATCCTCAGGCTCTGGAAAAACTACAATCGCTGGTTTGGCAACTGCCTTTTTGAATCCAGGTTCAGGTCAAGTTTTGATTGATGGAGTTGATTTATCTCAGGTTGACTTAAAGAGCTTTAGAAGCCAGTTAGGGGTTGTGCTTCAAGACGATTTTTTATACGAAGGAACCATTCGTGAAAATATTTTGTTTCCAAGACCTGACGCAACAGAAAAAGAACTTTTAGAGGCTGTTAATGGCGCTTATGTTAATGAGTTTACAGATCGGTTTGATGATGGTTTGGATACTCTGATTGGAGAGCGTGGTGTAAAGCTTTCGGGTGGACAAAGACAAAGAATTTCAATTGCACGAGCACTATTAGCAAAGCCCAAGATTGTGGTTTTGGACGAAGCAACTTCAAATTTAGACACACAAAGTGAAGCCTTTATTCAAAAAAGTCTTGCTGTTTTAATGCAAGATCGGACAACCTTTGTAATTGCGCACCGTTTAAGCACCATCCAAAAAGCAGATCAGATTTTAGTAATCGAAGATGGGAATATTGTGGAGCGTGGTAAACACGAAGAATTGATTGCTGCAAATGGAAGGTATTACGAACTCTATACTTATCAAACAAGAATGTAGCTGATACTTCAGGTGAAATCTTTTGTGTGTCAATTTTAAAAACCCCTGTGTAAAAAAACACCCCATGTTTTAAATACAAGGGGTGTTTAATTAAAAGGATTTAAAGGTCTATTCTACTGTTACTGTAAAAGTAGCTTCGATATCTGTTTCTCCTCCTGCAGTTGCAAGATTATCTGCTGGTTTATTTGGTTCGTGACGTAAAGTAAAGGTTAGTAAACCTGTGCTTGTATCAACTGCAACCAAAGAAAACTCTGTTCCTAAAGCATTTCCATCAGAATCAAAATTAGTAGCAGTTGCAGTAATGGCTAAGCCAGAGCCTATTGTGAAAAAGAACTGGTGTTCATCTGCTTCTTCTTCTACTTCTTCTGTTATATTCTCTGCAGGACTCTCTGTTTCGTTAAGTAGTGAAATACTTCCATTATAAGTTACACCTGCCGAAAGGTTAGAAGAAACTGAAATTATTGGTTCATTTGGCCCGTCTCCATCTAAGTCTTGGGTTGTTAAGTAATGGATGTTCCTCCACCTTCAGGAACAAGAGTAACTGTTAGTGTAGTTATTAATTCCTCTTCGTTCACCAATTCTGGAGTATCGTCGTCACTTGAACATGACCCTAATAATAAAAGAGTAAAAAGTAAGGCTGGTAATAAATAAATATTTTTCATAAGATTATTGTGTTTGTTAATATTTTAATTTAATGTTTAATAAAAAGTTTCTTCCCAAATCATCTGCAAATAAGCGCAGACGATTTAAATAATTTCTGAAAGAAACATTTAGCAGGTTTGTAACTTGAAAACCTACAGTTAAAGTCGATCTTTCAGAAAAATCAAAATCAATTGTTGAATTGAAATCGAGTAGATGATATGCAGGTGGAGGTGAACTAACCTCAACCATTTCAAAAGTTTCGGTGTTGGGAATATACACCTCAAAATTTGTTTCCGGAAATTCGTTTTGTCTAAATACATATTCACTTTGTAATGACAATCGTAAATTCCTATACTTGTTATTGTAATAAACTATTTCATTTGTTGTATTTACTGGGGGCATGTTTATCAGGGCTTCATCTTGAGTTTTGTCTTGTCCTTTTACGATTGATAACTGATGGTTGAATTGCACCAGCTTATTAATAATATAGGAAGCATTAAAATCAACTCCTAATAATTGAGCATTCGTTTGACGATATTCCCAAACCTGAAAAGTACCTCTAATTGTATTAGTTGTCGATACAGGTTCGATGACAATAAAATCCGAAATATTATTAATAAATGGATTAATTGAATAGCTAAATTTATCATCTTTTCGTTCCAATGTAAAGGAAAGTTTATGTCCAATTTCTGAATCGAAAGATAAATCGCCTAGCTCAATTCTAGAGGCAGAATGGTGTAACCCCTCACTAAAAAGTTCAGAAGGGTTTGGAATTCTAGAGGTAAGCGAATAATTAAAATACATCTTATGTTTTTCATCAAAACTGTTAACTATTCCAATAGTACCAGACGAATTATTAAAATCGAGTTTCGGATTGGTTAGAGTCTGAGTTCCAAAATCTTCAACTACCAATTCGGAAAACTGTTGATTATAATTTCTAGATTCCCAAAAAGAGGTTCTATAAAATTTAAATACATTCATCGTTGTATAGTCAAATCGTGCACCAACTTCAAAAAGCCATTGCTCATCTGCAAGATAATCACCAATAACATATGCTCCAAAATCGTATTTATCATAATCCGGTATTAACCTTCGAACTCCGGTATTTTTGGCAAAGTTTTTTTGATGACTTCCCATAAAACCTACTTTAAAATTTGATTGATCAGAAGCTTTAGCATCCAAATCAAGCATTAAAGTATGAGTGTCCAATTCCAAATCTAAGGAAGCTTTACCTCGATCCGATCCTCTTCTTATGTCAAATTCAAGTCTTTTGTTTTTTTGGTAATCGTATTGAAATTTTAATTTCCCGAAATCACCCAACCTTTTGTGTGCTTTAATTCGGGCTAAATGATGAGTAATATCCTGTTTGGGAGCTTCGATATCATAAGAGAATTCATTTACAACAAGAGGACTGTCACTTTCAATAGCTCTGAATAAATCTTGAGCACTTCCCAAATGTGAAGCTTTTAATATTCCTATTTCGTTTTTAAAAAAAGAATATAATGCCTCAAATCCATAATCGAAGGTATTGAGTCCAAACTTCAAAAGAGCATTACGTTCGTATACCCCAGTATTACTCAATTTATAATCTGCGGTTTCAAAATCACCGAATTGTTTCATGCTACCTTGTAAAGTTGTATGCCACCCAGTATCGTAACTCTTTGTTAACTCAGAATTGAAAAACATCCCTCTACCATTTGAGGCAGCACCGAGTTGAGTTTTCCCAAAAAGACTATCTTTAAAAGGAGCCTTTGCTGCTTCAGCAATAATAACTCCCCCTATAGCATCTCCGCTATATTGAAGAGCTCCTGCCCCCTTTATTAGGGATAGTCTGTTAATTGCATTAATATCAACATTAGGCGCATGTTCAGCCCCCCATTCTTGATCTTCCATACGTACTCCATTGTTTATAATTACAACACGACTACTGTGAAGCCCATTAATCATTGGCTTAATTACAGTATTTCCTGTATTCAATGAAGAAACGCCACTTAGGCTAGATAAGGCATCGCCTAGCGAACCACTACTGTAGCGTTCTAATTCATCTTTGTTAATTATATTTTCTTGAAATGTTTTAGATTGATTACTTAAAACCTTTCCGTTGACAGTAATCTCATTAAGTTCATCTAAATGATGTTCTAATTTAAAAGTCTCAACCATGTTTCCAGATACGGTAACACGAAAACCTTTGGTTAGACAATAAGGGTGAGATACTTGAATGGAATAGGTCTCATTACATAAATCTGGGATTATGAACTTACCATCAAAATCAGTAACAAAACTGCGCTCAGTTCCAGCAACAATTATTGTTGAGCCAACAAGAACAGATCCGTCATGAAAGTCAGTAACTAAGCCCATAAGGGTATAGTCACAAATTTGTGAACATAACGAGTAACTGGTTAAAAGCAGAATCGTAAGGAAATAAATTCGCATGGATTGGTTGAATTAACATAAAAAAATAGTTTACTATTTATGATAAAACAGGTGGTCCACGAAGTTGAATGTTTGTTATTGTAAACGAATGATGCAAAAAAGAACCATGCCTTTCTAGAGTTTTTTCTGAAATTAAAAGTCCTTCTAGTTCGTTTTGTTGAACTAAATTATAATTTAAAGAGGTAAAATGAAAGGAGCAAATTTCACACTTAACAGTGGATTCATGAACATGGACCTGCTGCTCAGAACATAAGATATGTTCATGTTTATCAAAAATTGAAACAAACTTGAAAGCAGTGGGAAACAATAAAGACATCAAAAAGAATGATGCTATTATATTTTCAACAAACTGTTTTTTAGAATCTTTTTTATTAAAATACATTTAAAACAAATTTATAAAAACACTTTGATTTAAAGCGAACTTATATTATAATTTTTGGGGTAGTAAAAAATATGCTTTAGTAATAATGGGTTCCCAAAGCCTATAATTCTAATAAATAAGTGATCGAGTATCTTAACATGATCTTATATGGATTAAAAATCGGGGGTTTAGATCTAAAAAATTATGCTTTTCAGAAGGTTTACAGAATTTGTTAGATCAATCTTATATTGCTCATCTTTCTTGTTTAAAGGTCGATGGATTATTCAATATTGCGCGCACAATGCACTTGAGTGTAGCTTGGAGCGGGTAAGTTTAGTTTTTGGGCAAAAAAAAGCCCTACCGTTTGGCAGGGCTTCTTACACTATACTTTATACGAATTAGTCTTCTAGACTAACGTTGATAGCGCTAAGACCTTTAGGAGTTTCCTCCACGTCGTAGCTAACTTTGTCTCCTTCAGTAATTTCGTCTTGGGTATTGTTTACGTGTACAAAAATATCTTCTCCACTTTCGTTTGTGATGAATCCAAATCCTTTTGCGTTGTTAAAGAACTTTACAGTTCCGTTGTGATTACTCATAATTATATTTTTTAATTGGTTGCAAATGTAGGGATTATATCAATGTAAAACCATTATTATGTTAATAAACTTAATTTTGAAGCCTTGAGTTTTCGGCTAATAGAGAACAAACATATGCCTACAAAGGGCTTAGAGATCTTTCACTGTTTTAAATATTTGTTCATAAATTTGTTGTTTTTATGCTTAAAAATAAACTAAGCTTCTATCAATCCGTTTTTAATTAAAGAAAGGTGCGGAAATCTACTTGATTTGGACTGTTTAGGAGCATTGAACTTCAAATTCCTTCCAATCTTTATTATAAGTGTCCTGATTGAGAAAATAATAGCACCTTGTAGCTCCGTTGGGGAAGGTTATTATTTTTGTAAAAGCAGAGGGTACGTGAGCACCCGTAGGTAAAATAAGGTGGTTTTTTTCAAAATGAAGCTCTACCCGAACCCCCAGGTCGCCATAATCTTTAGCCCAAGCTCTAACTTGTTCTTCAAGCTCCTTCCATTCTTTTCTGTTTAATTTATTGTGCTGCAAGGCACAGTTCAAATAAGAAAATGTTGCCTTTAGGTTTGTTTTAGAGTCAGTAAAGGCTGAAGCTGGTGCCAAATGCCCTTTGTCCCAAATATTGTTTTTATAGTCCGCATTGTTTGAGGTCCAAACACTGTCTACGGTATAAAAATTCAAGCCCTTCCTGTCGGCCTTTTTAGCAATCTTCCGGACTTTATATTCTACCCAATTGGGTTGTTCATAAATCTCATTATACGAAACCGTAAATATGTTGTTTTGAGCAATTAAGGCTTCTTCTCTTTCTTGACCATAAGAAAAAAACGACAGTAAAAAAAAGAATATTAATTTGTGGTCTTTCATAGCTTCTTAAACTGGTTGTGAGTTAAAACACTGTTTTTTACCCCCAGGAAATAAAGATTATTAAACCCTGAAAAGGCAGTCTTATCATTGCCGCATTATGGCTTCCTATCGCAGGGGTTTCAGAAAAACCATCCCATACGTGAATTGGCAAAAAAATAAGCATCAAAATGAAAATTCCCCATGTACCCCGGTGTGCCTGGTTTTTGAAGAATAAAGCAAGACCAAATAAAATTTCAACCAACCCTGAGATATATATTATGGCATCAGTATATGGTAAAAACGAGGGTACAAAAGGAATCAATTTATCTGGGTCTATAAAATGTTGGACCCCTGCATAAATTATAAAAATTGCTAGAACTAACTTTAATGTCAACCAGATTTTCTCTTTCATGATAATATAGGCTTAAAAACACTTTTTTAAATAGGTTTAATCGGGTTATTTTATGTGTAATAAATCAGTGAGACTAAAACAATTAATAGTGTGAAAACAAGAAGTACCCTATTATTTGCTGAATTATCTGTCTTCTCTTGGTCTTTTTTAGTTTCATCTCTAAAACCTTCTATACCGTGAACTGAACTTGTATGGTTATCAAACTTTGATTTAATTTTTCTTGGTTTTGAATGGGTTCCAACCATACTCTTTCGTTCTGAAAACCTTCCAGAATGATTGTGTCGTTTTTTAATTCTAAATTTAAAAAGGCCCACTGCTTAGTTTTTAATTTGAATAAACTTAAGAAATAATAACTAGACTTTGGAGGCGGAATGTAAATCAAGACATAGGTTTTGTGGTTTCATCAGCCTTTTTAAACAACTTTAAACCAATAAGCTAGGTGCTTTTTGTTTTTACAAAAAAGCTTCTGCGTAAACGGTAGCGTATATGTAATAAGTGGCAGGGCTTTTGTAATTGACGGTAAAAAAGAAGGTTGCGCTATCGGGAATTTTTACCCCAAATTTTACTCCAACGGTAGTTTCGGATGAATTTTCCTTGTTCGACAGTTACCAAAAAAGGATGTTGTTGTTGTTTTGCTTTTCGGTATCCTTTAAGTAGACAAAAAAAAGCATTCGTGTCCTTTTTGCTAAGGGCATTTTTTAGACTTGCCAAAACAGATAGTAAAAACCCGTAGCGCATGGAATAGAATGCCGCTCCTTGCAGTTGTGCTACCTGAGCTGAGTAGCCTGCGCCTAAGGGGCGCAAATGTTTTACTTCAAGCTTAGCTAGGGTTTGTGTTTCGAAGTCAAAAAACCGCGCCAAAAGCTCGTCTATGGTGTCCCAGCCCATTGCTGGGAGCAAACCGCCGATTGCAGAAAAACATTCTTTAGAATACGCCTTAAATGCTCCGCGAACATGATCGTGGCCCATGGGGTGGTTCCGCTTCCATTGTCCGTTAGCATTTTGTTCGAAGCAAAATCCTCCTGCAATGCCAATTTTTGGGTTCTCGAAAAAAGGTAACAGTTCTTCGAAGTAGTTGTTGGGTAAAATTAAATCGGCATCTAATTTTACTATGACTTCAAACGGTTGCTTCAGGTTTTTCAAACCAAAAGAAAAAGCCTGAATCACTTTTCCGCCCGGCAAATGCTGATCTGTAGATGGGTGGTTTACGTAATGTATGTTTTTGTGTTCCTTGGCAAAACGTTCCATCAATGCTTCGGTTTGGTCTGTAGAGTTGTCATTCACCAAAACAATTTCAGATGCTTGAACGCTTTGCTTGCACAATGATTGCAGCAAGCCTTTCAGAAAGTTTGCTTCGTTATGCGCGGGTATAATTACACTGTAGTTTTTCAAAACTTTTTGATCGATATAAGTGGACTGTATTTAGGACGAACAGCTCCTCCTTTTTCTGTGCTGCTGGGTGCAATTGGATTCGTGAGTTCGTGTTCTTTTAAAATTTGAACAGCCAAATCATACCAGGTCATTATTTTTTCATCCGAAAAATGATACAACCCTATAGCGGGTTCTTTGTCTATTATTTTTAGGATGAACGCGGCTAAATTGGCTACATCGGTTGGAGTTCCCATTTGGTCGTTAACCACAGTTAGGGAATCTCCGTTTTGAGCTTTTTTTAGAATAGCACTATAAAAGTTTGAGCCGAGTGTTTTGCTATACAGCCAGGATGTTCGAATGATGTAAAACGAATTGGAGTTTTGTTGAATTTGTAATTCTCCTAGCAATTTGCTTTTTCCGTATTGATTCAGGGGAGCAGTAGGATCTTCTTCTGTGTAAGGTGTTCCTTTTGTACCGTCGAAAACATAATCTGTTGATATGTGGATCAGCGAACATTGTTTTTCGTTACAAGCCGAAACGAGTTTTTGAACCGCTTCTACATTAATTTCGCTTGCTTTTTCCGTTTCTTTTTCAGCATCTTCAACCTTCGTGTATGCTGCGCAGTTTATGCAAATATCAAATTCGTTTTCTGTAAAAAAAATTTTAATGGAATTACTGTTGGTAATATCCAGTTCGCTTTTAGTGCTAAAAATCCAGTGATCTGATGTCGTTGGGCTCAGCTTTTTGAGCGTTGTCCCTAATTGACCGTTGGCTCCTGTAACAAGAATTTTTTTCACAATTAAAGGTTTTTAAAGGTCGGCCATTCGAGGTCTTTTTCACTTAATATTCGGTCTGATTTTGGAATCTGCCAATCAATTGCTAATTCAGAATCGTTGAATAAAATTCCCTCTTCAGCCTCGGGATTATAGTAGGCGTCTGTTTTATAAAATACAACTGCCTCGGGACTTAGCACGGAATACCCGTGTGCGCATCCTTTTGGAACAAACAACTGTTCTTTGTTTTCTTGACTTAAAACCTGGGTCACTACTTTACAATAGCTAGGGCTATCTTTTCGAAGGTCAACTGCTACGTCTAAAATGGTTCCTTGCAAAGCACGAACTAATTTTGCTTGTGCAAATGGAGTTTCCTGAAAGTGTAATCCTCGAATAACACCATAGGTAGAAAAGGCTTCGTTGTCTTGAATAGGGCTGAATACTGTTTTTGTTAATTGTTGAAAACTCTCTTGCTGAAAGCTTTCATAGAAATAACCTCTGTCGTCTTTAAATACCTTTGGTTTTATAATCCAACAATCAAAAATAGATGTTTTTATAACGTCCATATTATTCTGAAATCAACGATTTTAAATACGTTCCGTAAACAGTTTTTTCGAGTTCATCTGCCAAAAAACTAAGTTGTTTTTTGTCTATGGCTCCCGACTTATACGCCGCCGCTTCGATTGCTCCAACAAGTATTCCTTGTCTAGATTGTATAACCTGAACAAACTGACTGGCTTCCATTAACGATTCTATTGTTCCGGTATCTAGCCATGCAGTTCCGGGGTCCAAAACTTCGACATGCAATCGGTTTTCTTCCATATACAAACGATTCAAATCGGTTATTTCTAATTCTCCTCGATGACTTGGACTGAGCTTTTTTGCTTTTTCAACTACCGTTTCGTCGTAAAAATATATTCCTGGAACCGCGTAAGATGACTTTGGATTCGTTGGTTTTTCTTCAATGTCAATTCCCTTTTGGTTTTCATCGAACTGAACAATTCCATAGCGCTGCGGATCACTTACCTTACAGGCAAAAATCATCCCACCATCATAAGAAGCGTGTTTCTTTAGTTGCTCGACAAAGTGGGTTCCGTAAAATAGATTATCTCCCAATATTAAAGCAACGGGGTCGTTCTTAATGAATTCTTCTCCTAAAATAAATGCCTGTGCTAGACCGTTTGGCTCTGCCTGCTCTACATAACTAAATTTACAGCCAATTCTAGACCCATCTCCTAATAAGTTTTGAAATAAAGGCATGTCTTCTGGGGTGGTAATTATAAGTATTTCATGAATTCCTGCTTCAATTAGTGTTGCTAATGGGTAGTAAACCATCGGCTTATCATAAATTGGCATTAGTTGCTTGCTCACAGATTTGGTTAAGGGGTAGAGTCGTGTTCCTTTTCCACCCGCTAAGATAATTCCTTTCATATGTATTTTATTTCCCTTGGTTAAGGTAGTGAAAAACGGTTATTTCTAAGGCGTCTTCAAAAGAGGTTTGGGCTGACCAACCTAAAGTGGTCTTAATTTTAGTAGCGTCTATTGCGTATCGGTAGTCGTGGCCCAATCGATCGGTTACGTGTGTAATTAATTCAGAATAAGAAGTTCCATTGGGTCGAGGCTTGTGTTTGTCTAATATTTCAAGCACTGCTTTACAAAGGTCTAAATTTGTTTTTTCGCTATCACCTCCAACAGCATAAACTTCTCCTAGTGTTCCTTTTTCAAAGACCCGTTGTATTGCTGAACAGTGGTCTTGAACAAAAAGCCAATCTCTAATATTTTCGCCTGTTCCGTATATAGGAATAGGCTCTTCTTGAATTGCTTTTCTAATGATGGTAGGAATTAACTTTTCGGAATGTTGATAAGGGCCGAAATTATTGGAGCAATTCGTTGTGACTACGGGTAGGCTGTAGGTGTGAAAATAGCTTCTAACTAAATGGTCGGACGCTGCTTTTGACGCGCTATAGGGGCTATTCGGGGCATAAGCTGTCTCTTCTGAAAAGGCTCCAGTTGGGCCTAATGCTCCATAAACTTCATCGGTTGAAATATGATGAAAGCGGGCTTTTTTATAATCACTTTTCAGTGTTTGCCTTTCGTTGAGCCATGTTTTTCGAGCAGCTTCTAGCAAATGAAATGTACCCATTATGTTGGTTTCAACAAAAGCTTGTGGCCTGCTTATTGAATTGTCTACATGCGATTCTGCTGCAAAATGAACTACCCCTTGAATGTTGTTTCCTTTGAATATCTGCTGCAAAAGGTCCGCATCACAAATGTCGCCTTGAATAAAGTTAAGCTGCTTATTCTCTTGCCAGCGTTTCAATGCGTTTGGATCTGCAGCATAGGTCATCTTGTCCAAAACCAAAAGGTTCTCTTGTGGCTTTGTCTCCAAAATATAATCGACATAGTTAGACCCTATGAATCCTAGTCCCCCTGTAATGAGTGTCTTGTTTGTGTTCATTTTATTTTTTCTAGTGCGTCTGCAATTTTTCTGTCGTTGGATAATCGGGGTACTTTGTTTTGACCTCCTAGTTTTCCAATAGATTTCATATAAGCTTCAAAGCCTTGTTTTTTGATCGGCTTAACAACTAGCTTTTTCAATACTTTTCCTTGGATCAAATCCTTATAATACACATTTTGCTTTTCCATTTCAGCGTCTAGTTTCAATTCGAAAGCGGTCATGTCCTCGGGCGGATGATCAAACTCAATACACCATTCGTGATAGGGTAAACCTTCTTCTGGTTTTACTTGCGGTGCAACGGTAAATTCTTTTATTCTAATTGAAGTTTCTGCTGTTGCTACTTTCATCGCTGTTTCCACTTCTTTGCCTATTACATGTTCTCCGAATGCTGAAATGAAATGTTTAATTCTTCCTGTAACTACCAGCCTGTAAGGGGCAGTAGAAACAAAACGAACGGTATCTCCTATATTATAAGCCCACAGTCCTGCTGTTGTAGAAATGATTAAAGCATAGTTTATGCCCGTTTTTACTTCGCCTAAAGTATATCTCCTAGGGCTTTCCTGTTGAATTTCGTCTACTCGAATAAATTCGTAAAAAATTCCATTGTTGAGAAGTAATAAAAGGCCTTCTTCATTTGGAATATCTTGATAAGCAAAAAACCCTTCCGAAGCGGGAAAAAGCTCTAGGGTATCTACCGATCTTCCTATTAGGTTTCTGAAAACGCTTTTATAGGGTTCAAAGTTTACCCCTCCATAGACAAAGAGAGAAAAGTTTTTAAACAACTCCCCAACATTCTGGTTGGTTTGGTCTTTTATTTTTTCGAAATACATTTGAACCCACGAGGGAATTCCTCCTATTAGAGTCATGTCTTCGTGGATTGTTTCTTTTACAATTGCATTCACTTTTTCTTCCCAGTCTTCAATACAGTTTGTTTCCCAGCTCGGCATTCTGCTTTTTTGTAAATAGGAGGGGACATAATGTGCAACTATTCCGGACAACCGTCCCAATGCTACTCCGTTTTTGTAATCTAATTCTGGACTCCCTTGAATAAAAATCTGCTTGCCTTGAATAAAATCTGTCTTACCTGTGAAGTTGATATAAGTAAGCAAGGCGTCGCGCGCCGAATAGATGTGCGTTGGCATGGATTCCTTGGTGATTGGAATATATTTTGCTCCTGAAGTTGTTCCACTTGTTTTTGAAAAATAAAGGGGTTTTCCTGGCCAAACCACATCTTCCTCTCCACAAACAATTCGGTCGATATAAGAGCGAAGTCCTTCGTAGTCTCTGACAGGAACTTGTTTGGTAAAATCCGTCGGGTCGCTTATTGTATTGAAATTATGGTTTTTGCCAAAAAGGGTTTTTCTCCCTGAGGCAATTAATTTTTTAAATGTTTTTTTTTGAGAACTAACGGGATTATTAACCCATTTTTTGTTCTTATTTACAATATATCTAGCAAGTATTTTTGCAGCAGCTATTTTCATGTTTGGGTTATTCTTTAGAAAAGTCTATAAAGTTTTCAGGATCCATAGGATAACCGTCGCTCCATAATTCGAAATGTAAATGCCACCCTGTTGTTAACTCTCCTGTGTTTCCTGCTGTTGCAATAACTTCACCTGCAGAAACAAAATCACCTTGTTCTTTACTCAAAGATGCGTTGTGCTTATAAGCCGAGATAAGTCCGTAGGGGTGTTCAATGATTATTACATGTCCTGTACTCGCCGTCCATTCAGAAAAAATTACGGTTCCTTCGGCTACTGATTTTATCGGTGCATTTTCTTTTAAAACAATGTCTACTGCGAAATGTTTGTTTGTTGGATCATATTCTTGGGACAAATCGCCTTTCGCTGGAGGAAATAAAACAAAATCTACTTTGCTGTTCGAGATTGATTGAATGTTATACTTGTCCTCTTGGTCTACAATTGCCCTTAGAAGCGAGTCTTGTCTGCTGGTTGGAACAATTTCTTTTGATCGTTTTAAAACAGTATCTAAATCAATTTTTCTCTCTTCTAGTTCATCAAACTTAAGGTCTCCTACTAGCACTCTCTGGATGGAGTTTAGGTACTGAATTGATTGATTATAAGCGTTGCTTAAAGAGTCGAGTTTAAATGCATTTTCGGCTGCTTGCGCCTTCATTTCTGTAGAAGAATATCCTGGTATGAATTCTTTTAGCGGGGTTGAAGCTATCAGAAGAACAGTTCCTGAAACAAAAATTGAAATAACTAAAATCGAAATCATCATTACGTTTAAGCGAGTTAACCTAAAGTAAAGTTGTTCCTCATAGGTTTCCTCGTTCAATACTACCAAACGGTACTTGTTTAGCAGTTTTTCTTTTAATTTTCCTCTTTTTTTTGTTGATTTTGCCATGATATTTTACAAATATAAAGAAACCCTTGGTTAAAAATTAGCGCTTTCCCTCTACAAAATATCGATTCGCTATAATAATTATTTTACATTTGTGTAAAATCAATGATATGACAAGTTTATTAGTTTTTGTAGTTCTACCAACATTAGCAATTGGACCTTACCAGGTAGTAATTGTTGTATTTGCAGTTTTATTGCTTTTTGGTGGTAAAAAAATCCCAGAGTTAATGAGAGGTTTAGGAAGCGGAATCAAGGAGTTTAAAAATGCTTCTAAAGAAGAAGGTGATGATACTGCAAAGGTTGACAAAAAGAAAGACTAATTTTCTCTGTTTTCTTTTTGAGTAAATGAAGATATAATGGTGTTCAGTTCGAACATATAATCTCTTTTACTTAGTGAGGGTGCAAAAGCAAATCCTTCGACTATTATCCACCTATTGTTCGGCTCGTCCTTAATTTTATAGTTTACAAAAGGTCCTGCCATGTAGTCTTTTTTAACTTCCCACATCCCCTTTGTTAAATAAGCTTCTTTACCGTCTAATTCTGTTTTAAACAAATAAGGTAAATACGCTTCTTCTGTAATCATATAGCTTCCAGGTAGCCTTCCTGGAACATAAATCTTGCCAATTGAATCACGCATTTTCTTAATAACAGTAAGCGGGTTTAAAGAAATTTCCTTTAATGGTATTGTATAGGCAACTAAATTTAAGGTTCCTTTTTGTACCGATTTTTCTATCCAAACAAAATTTATTGTGTCTTTAACTGTTTTATATGCTGTTGGATAAGTCAATCTAAAATTAAACCGATCTTCAAGAGAAGTGTCGTTTGCTCTAGATTTGTCAATTCTTCTGAGCTTTTCTTTGCGTTCGTTTTCTTGAAACAACCCTTGAATTAGGGTCGCGTTTTCTCGAACGTACTCTGCCATAAGCTCTTGGTCTTCACCTCTAAAAGAAGCAAGAATTTGAGGTTTTGCGAATTGGTCTTGAGCTAATTTGAAAGAGGGGGTGCTGTCTTTTATGAACCAAAGAATGTTTCGGCTGTTGCGTGCGAAACCATCAAAAATTTTGGGATGAAGTTGCTTTAATGAGAAACGAGGCTCGTCCATTGGAAGCCCTTCGTAAATAGTCGCGATTTCGTTTCGAACGGTTTCTCCTAGCACTCCATTCCACTCTTCGTTACCCATAACTACAGTAACTTGGTTAAGGTTTCCATTAGAAACAGGGACATAACGTTGGTCTTTTTTGGAAGAGCAGGCAATAAAAATAAAAGCTAAAATCAGAATTTTTTTGTTCATAGTATCAATTTGAGAAGTTCTTTAGTATAATTAACAAAAATCATTCCAATAAACAGGGATTAAATCCTTGATTATTAATCCATTAAAGCTGCTATTCCCGGAAGGTCTTTCCCTTCTAGGCTTTCTAGCATTGCCCCTCCTCCGGTAGAAACATAACTTACTCGGTCTTCAAAACCGAATTGTTTCACTGCCGCTACAGAATCTCCTCCTCCAACAAGAGAAAAAGCCCCTTTTGTTGTGCTCTGTGCAATTGCTTCTCCTAGCGAAATAGTTCCCCTAGAAAAGTTTTCGAATTCGAAAACTCCAACGGGACCATTCCAAAGAATTGTTTTTGATTCATGAACTACAGCTGCAAATTTAACTATGCTTTCTGGGCCCGAATCCAGGCCCATCCAATGCTCGGGTATTGATCCGATAGGGGTAATTTGACTGTTTGCGTCATTTGCAAAATCGTCTGTACAAACCACATCAATTGGCAGGTGAATCTTAACGTTTTTGTCAGCAGCCTGTTTAAGTAAATCTTTAGTGTATTGAAAATATTCGTCTTCGCAAAGCGAGTCTCCAATGTTTCCGCCAGCTGCCTTGATGAAGGTATAAGCCATCCCGCCACCAATAATTAGGTGGTCAATTTTATCCAGAATATTCTCAATGATAGTAATCTTTGAAGAAACTTTAGCTCCTCCCAAAATAGCTAAAACTGGCTTTTCGCCAGTCTTCATTACTTGGTCTATTGCTAAAACTTCTTGCTCTAATAATTTTCCAAAGGCTTTTTTGTTTTTGAAAAAAGAAGCAATAATTGCTGTTGATGCATGAGCTCTATGTGCGGTGCCAAATGCGTCGTTAACATAAACTGATCCAAGCTTGGATAATTGCTTAGCAAATTTTTCATCTCCAGCGGTTTCTTCGTCATAAAAGCGAAGGTTTTCAAGCAATAAAACTTGCCCATTTTGAAGGTTATTGGCTAAGGTTTGTGTTTTTGTGCCAATACAGTCCTCTGCAAACAAGACAGGGACTTCGATGATGTCTGAAACTGTTTGTTGAATTTGTTTTAAAGAAAATTTTGCGTCTTTGCCGTCAGGGCGGCCCAAGTGAGAAATCAAAATACAACATCCTCCTTTTGAAAGGATATAGTCTATGGTTGGTTTTGCGGCTCTAATTCTGGTGTCGTCAGTTACTTTGCCTTCCTCGTTTATAGGAACATTGAAGTCAACTCGTATTAATACTTTCTCGTTGTTAAGCGAAAGCTTATCTAGGGTCTTCATTTCTTTAAATTTTACGCAAAAATAAAGAATAAAATGAAACATAAGGCTTCTTCGGTATAAAGCTTTATGAAATTAAAATTAGATTATCTTTGATTATGTTTATCAATGAAATTCTAGGACAAGAAACCCTAAAAAAACAATTAAAATCCTCTTTGGTTTCAGGTCAAATTCCTCACAGTCAGTGTTTTACGGGAGAATATGGGAGAGGAGGTCTTCCTTTTGCTATTGCTTTAGCATTACAGTTGGTCTGGGGGGAAGGGGCTATTGAAGATAATAAAAGAAACGAAAAAAAGGAGACGTTCTTTCTAGAGCATCCAGATTTACACTTTCTTTTTCCTGTAGCAACATCACCTTTGGTTACTAGTAAACCAAAATGTAGCGATTATATTGAACAATGGAGGTCTTTTATTTGCGGCAGTCCCTTCGGAAGTTCAAACGACTGGATGCTCTCCATCGGATCTGAAAATAAACAAGGAAATATTGGTGTTGAGGAAATAGAGCGATTGTATAAATCGTTGAGTCTAAAATCTTTTCTAGGAGGCGCTAAGGTTTGTGTAATTTGGGGGGTTGAAAAGCTAAGTATTGAGTCAAGTAATAAACTGCTAAAGCTAATTGAAGAGCCTCCGGCAAACACTTTCTTTGTTTTTGTTGCAGAATCAGAATCAGATTTACTGCCAACGATTCAATCGCGTTGTCAAATAAGCTCATTAAAGCCCATTAATCTTGAAGCGATTCAAGCTGCACTAATAAAACTAGGTTGTGAAGAAAATTTAGCAGGCTTCTATGCTTCTAATTCCGAGGGAAGTCTTGGAAAAGCAATCGAATCTTTCCAAAACATAGAACAATTAAGGGCGCATGAAGAGCTTTTTGTTGCTTGTTTACGCGGAGCTTTTAAGGCTAGCGGGAACAAAAGTGTAGTTATTGATTTGATGACTTGGGCAAATACTGTTGGTGCTTTAGGGAGAACTGTACAAAAGGAATTTCTATTGTACAGCCTTAGTTTTATTAGACAAGCGCTCTTGGTCTCTTACCGAACAGATGCTTTGGTAAATTTTCAATCTCTTACAGGCTTCCGTTTAGAAAAATTTGCTCCTTTTGTACATGGCGGAAACGCGCAAAAGCTAGTAGAATTATTGGAAGAAACTTGTTATGCAGTTGATAGGAACGCTAATGGGAAAATTCTTTTTTCTGACTTTGCTTTAAAAATGACTCGCATTTTAAACCAAAAAGAGGCCTAGTTTTTTTTCTTGAAAATATAAACCAGAGACGAATATTCTCCCGATTTTCTTGCCTTAAGGTTTGAAACTATTCCTTTTAAAACCCCTTTAATCAGAGGTGTTTTTGATCCCTTGTGCTTTTCGGAAACATATGATATGTATAGCGCATCTAAAATTAAAGGGTGTATTGCTTTCAGTTCGAACCCTTTAGAGTCCATGAGGCTTATTATTCCTGTTTGAGGAAAGTGCCATAAATGACGAGGCGCGTCGTAAGCTGCCCAGTATTCTTTGTAATGTTTTGCGTCGTAAGAGTTAAGATTGGGGACTGCAATTAACAGAGTCCCATTTTTGTTCAGGCGTAGATTGAATTCGTTTATACACCCTTCCAAATCTAACACATGCTCAAAAACATGCCACAGGCTAATCAAGTCGAATTGGTTTTGTGGCAATTTCTCCCAAGAGTCTACCGCTAAAAGCCCCTTTTCATTGGCCTGTTTTCTTGCTCCTGAATTTGTTTCAACACCACAAACTTTATAGGATTGAGAGGCGACATATTGTAAAAAATCCCCAGTACCGCAACCATAATCCAAAATCGAATCCTGATAAGAAAGCTCATTTTTAAACATTCTTGTTTTTATTCGGAACATCTTTCTTCTTGCGATCCGATACAGAAGCCCAACCAAGGATTGTGTTTTTTGATTATGAGAAATATAGTCGGATGAATTGTAATAGGAGCCTAGTTTTTGTTCTGAAGGCTGAGGGTGCGTCCTTGCAAAGCCTTTCGATTTGTCCCACAAGATGTCGAAAGTCTCTCCTGAAACTAAATGATCTTTAACTGTGCACACTTTTTTGGTCATCATTCTTGTTTTTGTTCCACGTGAAACATTACCTTCCGAGGCAAACCAAAAGAACGCTTATGTCGCTTGGTTTAATCCCGCTAATTCGGGAGGCTTGGGATATGGTTTTAGGTCTTATCTTGTTAAGCTTTTCTTTTGCTTCATGAGACAAAGATGCTAACTCGTCATAATTAAATGACGAGGGAATGGCAACTGCCTCCAGACGGTTAAGCTTATCTGCGTTTTGCCTCTCCTTTTCGATATAACCAGAATACTTTATTTGAACTTCTACTTGTTCCTGGACGTCTGTGTTTATTTGGTGCTTGTGTAAAAAGTCAGAAACTGAGCGAATAGACTTCATTTGCTTTAGCCCTATGCCGGGTCTCGAATATATTTTAATCATTTTATCAGACTGCCTCATGGGGGATGATCCCAAAGGCTCTAAAAAAGTGTTGGCCTCTTCTGGCAACACACTTGTTTTTTGGTAGAAATCTTTTAATAGCGCCGTGTGTTCGTTTTTTATGTTGACCGCATTTAAGCGCTCTTCACTGGCCAAGCCTAAGTTATGACCCATGGGGGTTAGGCGTATATCTGCGTTATCCTGCCTTAACAAAGTTCTGTACTCTGCGCGCGATGTAAACATTCTGTAAGGCTCTTCTGTGCCCTTTGTAATTAAATCATCAACCAAGACCCCAATATAAGCCTCATTACGCTTTAGAATAAAAGCGGATTCTTCTTTGTGATAGCGATGTGCATTAATTCCTGCGATTAATCCCTGGGCGGCTGCCTCTTCATAGCCCGTAGTCCCGTTAATTTGACCGGCAAAAAACAGCCCTTTTACCAGTTTTGTTTGTAAGCTGTGCGTTAGTTGTGTTGGAGGAAAATAATCGTATTCTATAGCATAACCCGGACGAAAGAACTTGACGCTCTGAAACCCTTTTACCTTACTCAGCGCGTTAAACTGAATGTCTTCTGGCAAAGAAGTAGAAAAGCCGTTGATGTAATACTCAACCGTATTCCACCCCTCTGGTTCGACAAATATCTGGTGTCTATTTTTATCTGCAAACCTATTTACCTTGTCTTCAATAGAAGGACAGTATCTCGGGCCTAAGCTTTTAATGCTGCCGTTGAACATGGGCGAGCGATCAAATCCTTTTCTGAGCGTGTCATGGACCTCATCACTTGTGTACGTAATGTGACAACTTCTTTGTTTTGCTAAAGGTTTGGTCTCGGTAGAATAGCTAAACTTAACAGGGTCCAAATCTCCTGGCTGTTCTACCATAAGATCAAAATCAAGAGAACGACCATCTACTCTTGGGGGTGTTCCTGTTTTCATTCTGCCTGACTCAAAGCCGCGCTCTAAAAGAGTTGAGGTTAATCCTGTGGATGCACTTTCGCCAGCTCTTCCTCCGCCAAAGTTTTTGTCGCCTATGTGTATGAGACCATTCAAAAAGGTTCCATTGGTTAAAACGACAGTCTTCGAATAGATCTTTAGTCCTAAACTTGTAACAACGCCTACAACGCAGTCATCCTCAAAGACCAAGTCTTGAACCATTTCTTGATAAAAATCAAGGTTAGGGGTTTGCTCAAGACGGTCGCGCCAAGCCTGAGCGAACATCATTCGGTCGGACTGAACCCTAGGACTCCACATAGCTGGGCCCTTTGATCGGTTGAGCATTTTAAATTGAATGGCGCTTACATCTGAAACAATTCCGCTGTAACCACCAAGAGCATCTATCTCACGAACGATTTGACCTTTAGCAACTCCTCCCATAGCAGGGTTACATGACATCTGTCCAATGGTCTGTAGGTTCATGGTTACCAAAAGCGTTTTGGAGCCCATGTTTGCGGAAGCAGCTGCGGCTTCTGCGCCGGCATGTCCTGCTCCAACAACAATAACGTCATAAGTGGATTTAAACATATTTATTGTTTCACGTGGAACATTGTGAGGCAAAAATCCTCTTGTTCTGTCATTAATATTTTTTGATATAGCTTTTTATCAGAAAAACCTAGCGTGTGTAGGAAGCCGTGTGATATAAGTCTAAGCATCTCATTTTCAATTGTTTGAGCGTTTTCTTCCGCGTTTAGGGAACACATGTACTCTGATACAAATAGCTCCGCATTTATAACGTGATGATTGCCGTAATCGAAAGTCAAAATGTCGGTATGTGTATCGTGATTAAGATGCTTTTGGTTCATTTCTAACATTTGTTCTTTGTTTATAAAGTTAACTGCAAAATTATCAATTTGCACTTCATAGTGATTGGCTAATTTAACAACCCAATCTTTGATCGCTTTTGCGGATAAGGTTTTTGTAGGCAGGTTGTAAAAACGAACTTTTTCCATATCTCAGCAAATATACAGAATATCATGTGATGGGAAAATGAAGAAGAGAGAGTATATTTGCATAAAACTAAAAAGGCAATGAAAGAACGCGTCCGTTTTGCTCCGAGTCCAACTGGCCCTCTTCACATAGGTGGGGTTAGAACTGCACTATTCAATTATTTATATGCTAAAAAAAACAAAGGGACTTTTGTTTTAAGAATTGAAGACACTGATCAGAAAAGAAAAGTAGAGGAAAGTGAAGAGTATATATTCGAAAGCTTGAAGTGGGCAGGAATAAGCCCCGATGAAAGCGTGAAAAAACCAGGGTCGTTTGGCCCATATAGACAGAGTGAAAGACAGTCAATATATAAGAAGTTCATAAAAGTGTTGTTAGAGAAAAAAGGCGCTTACTATGCCTTTGACTCTGCAGAAAATCTTTCAGCTGCGAGAACCTTAGCGGAAAAAGAGACTGGAGCGTTTAAATACAATTATTTAAATAGAGGGTCCTTTGACAATTCCCTTAATTGCTCTGAAGAAGAAACCTTAAAAAGAATCCTATCTGGAGCTTCCTACACGATTCGTCTTTGGGTTCTGCCAGATGTTGAGGTCATTAGTGAGGACGAAATTAGAAAGACTGTTCGGGTGAACAGCAACGAGCTTGAGGATAAGGTTTTAGTAAAAGCAGATGGAACACCAACCTATCATTTAGCCAACGTAATTGACGACCATTGCATGAAAATAACAACAGTTATTCGCGGAGAAGAATGGTTGCCATCATTACCGATTCACACCCTCTTATACGAGTTTTATGGTTGGGAAAAGCCAAAATTCGTTCACCTTCCGCTCATTTTAAACCCTTCGGGAAAAGGGAAATTAAGTAAAAGAGATGGCGATAAAAATGGATATCCTGTATTTCCGATTGCGTGGAAAAAAGAATTCGATGGCTATAAAGAAAAGGGGTTTCTTCCAGAAGCACATCTAAATTATATAGCCCAATTAGGCTGGAGCACTAAAGCCGAAGATGAGATTATGTCACTACGCGAAATTGTTTTCGAATTTGACCTAAAGGATGTGCAAAAAGGCGGAGCGCGTTTTGATTATGATAAAGCTAAGTGGGTTAATCAACAACACGTACAGCGTTTAAAGCAAAAAGAAATGGAGGCTCTGATAAAAGAGCATAGGCCTGACTTAACAAATACATTTGACGTGGGTGAAATATCTAAAATAAGCGAACTAATACAGGAGCGCGTTGTCCTTTTAAACGACATCCACGGGCTGTGCGCTCTGTTTCTAGAAGCTCCTGCGGCATATGACGAAAAAGCGTTGCAGAAAATATTGAAATTGGACATAAGCAACTTAATTTCAGAGATTAAAACCTTGGTAGACAAAAACCAACTCGAGAGTCTAAAGGATGCTGTTTTTTTATTTTGCAAGGAAAAAGAAATTGGGGTGGGCGGAATAATGCAAACGCTAAGAGTGGCCGTTGTCGGGAGCTTATCTGGTCCGGACATAATAGAGGTAATAAAAGTAATCGGAAAAAGTAGTACATTAGATCGTTTAGAAATGCTAAAAAAGCATATTTAATAACCCAAATTAAACCTTATGAATATAGCAACTTACATTCTCATTTTTTTAGTCTTTACGCTTCTTGCATCTGGGCTATTTATAGTAAAGCAACAAACCGCAGCAATTATTGAGCGCTTCGGAAAGTTTGTTGCAGTTAGACAACCTGGATTACATCTTAAAATTCCTCTAGTCGATAAAGTCGCAGGGAGAATGAGTCTAAAAATTCTTCAACTTGATGTTATAGTAGAAACCAAAACTAAAGATGACGTATTTGTAAAACTGAAGGTTTCGGTTCAATACAAGGTTGTGACGGGCAGCGTTTATGATGCCTTTTATAGATTAGACTATCCTCAAGATCAAATCACTTCTTATGTCTTTGATGTAATTAGGGCAGAGGTTCCTAAGATGAAGTTAGACGACGTTTTTGAAAAGAAAAACGACATTGCAAATGCCGTAAAGGGAGAGCTAAACGAAGCCATGACAAATTATGGATATGACATTATAAAAGCTTTGGTTACAGACATTGATCCGGACGCACAAGTAAAAGAAGCCATGAATAGAATTAATGCTGCAGAAAGAGAAAAAGTTGCTGCGCAATACGAAGGAGATGCTGCGCGAATTTTAATTGTTGAAAAAGCAAAAGCGGAAGCAGAAAGTAAACGATTGCAGGGACAGGGTATTGCAGACCAAAGAAGAGAAATTGCCCGTGGTTTAGAGGAGTCGGTAGACGTATTGAACGGTGTTGGAATAAACTCGCAAGAGGCTTCTGCGCTAATTGTTGTTACTCAGCATTACGACACGCTTCAATCCATCGGAGAACATACAAACTCTAACCTAATATTGCTGCCAAACTCTCCACAAGCCGGAAGTGATATGTTAAATAATATGGTGGCGTCTTTTTCCGCAAGCAACCAAATTGGTGAGGCAATGAAAGAACAAAACCTAAAAAATAAAAAAGAATAAACTTTCTTTTATAACACAAAAAAGGCTCAACAATATTGAGCCTTTTTTTATTAATTACTTTTTTTAGACCAGGTGTCTCGAAGCCCTGCCGTTTTATTAAAAATAAGGTTGTCAGAAGTAGAGTTAATGTCTGTTACAAAATAACCTAAGCGCTGAAACTGTACGTTCGTTCCTGGGAGAAGGTTAACTAGGGAAGGTTCTACTTTTGCTGTTAATTGGCCTAAAGAGTCTCTATTTATAAATTCTGTGAAATCCTGATCTTTATGCTGGTCTGGACTTTCATCACTAAATAAACGATCATATACATTAACCTGCGCAGAAATAGAAGTGTCTTGGCTAACCCAATGGATTGTGCCTTTTACTTTTCGCTGACTGGCTTCAGATCCTGATCCACTTTTACTGTCAGAATCATATGTACAGTGTATTTCAATAATATTCCCTGCGGAATCTTTTACTACGCTTTGTCCCTCGATTATGTAAGCACTTTTTAAGCGAACTTCTTTTCCTAGGGTTAGACGAAAATATTTTCGATTGGCCTCTTCTTTAAAGTCATCTCTTTCAATAAAAAGGTTTTTCGAAAAAGGGATTAGACGAGAGCCTTTAGATTCATCTTCTGGATTATTTACGGCCTCAAGCATTTCGGTTGCTCCTTCTGGGTAGTTCGTAATAACTAATTTTATTGGGTCTAGAACTGCCATGACTCTTGACGCTTTTGAATTAAGGTCTTCACGAACACAATATTCTAATAACGATACGTCAATTACATTCTCTCTTTTAGAGACGCCTGCTGTTTCGACAAAGTTACGAAGTGCTTGTGGCGTATACCCTCTTCTTCTTAAGCCAGATATTGTTGGCATTCTAGGGTCATCCCAACCAGAAACAGTTTTGTTTTCAATAAGAGCTGCGAGTTTTCTCTTGCTTGTCACGGTGTAGGAGAGGTTGAGGCGGGCAAACTCTCTTTGTTTTGGATAATGGTGTTCTAGCGGCGATAGATTGCTTAAAAACCACTCGTAAAGGTCTCTGTGGGGTTTAAACTCAAGTGTGCAAAGTGAGTGTGAGATTCCTTCTATATAATCTGACTCTCCGTGGGTCCAGTCGTACATAGGGTAAATACACCAGGTAGAACCAGTACGGTGGTGGTCTTTGTTTAGTATTCGATATATGACTGGGTCTCTAAGGAGCATGTTGGGAGAGCTCATGTCTATTTTGGCTCGAAGCGCCATAGAGCCTTCTGCGTGTTTGCCTGCTTGCATTTCATTGAACAGGACAAGGTTTTGTTCTGAAGAAGTGTCTCTAAAGGGGCTGTTTGTTCCTTCTCTGGTCGGAGTTCCTTTTTGAGCAGCCATTTCTTCAGAATCCTGAGGGTCTACATAAGCTAAGCCTTTCGATATTAATTCTTTTGCCCAAGCAAAAAGTTGATCAAAATAATCCGATGCGTATCTTTCTTCTGCCCATTCGTAGCCAAGCCATCGAATGTCTTTTTTTATGGCATTGACATACTCGATGCTTTCTTTTGCTGGGTTGGTGTCGTCGAAACGTAAATTAACAGGGGCGTTATACTTTTTACCTAAATTAAAGTTAAGGGCAATTGCTTTTACGTGGCCTATGTGTAAATATCCATTAGGTTCAGGGGGGAAACGAAAGCGTAGCTTTTCGGCAGGAAAACCTGCATCTAGGTCTGCTTGGATAATTTGTTCTATAAAATGGCTTGATTCGTTGTGCTCAGACATGTAATAAATTTTAGCAAAGATATCGAAAAAGAAAAAGGGATAGAACTATTATTAGCTCCTCTTTTTTATATTTACCAAAAGTGATATTATGGGAACCATTCGAGTTAAGGATATTAAGCTTTATGCATACCACGGTTGCATGGAAGAAGAAGGGAAGATCGGAAGCGATTATGTGGTCAATGTTAAGCTAAAAACAAACCTGGATAAGTCTGTTCAGACAGATAGGCTAGAAGACACCGTAGACTATGTCGCCATTTTCAATATTGTAAAAGAAGAAATGGGCGTCAGGGCTAAGCTTTTAGAGGTGGTTGTTCGGCGAATTATTGATCGGGTGATGAAAGAACACCAAACCGTTATGATGGTGCGTGTTAATGTTGCCAAGAAAAACCCGCCAATTGGGGGTGAAGTTGAAGAAGTTAGTTTAGAAAGAAAAGGGAAGAGAAAAAAGGCTTAGAAAAACATTTTATTTACTACTTTTGCCGGACTGGCATCGTGGCCGAGTGGCTAGGCAGAGCTCTGCAAAAGCTTCTACAGCGGTTCGAATCCGCTCGATGCCTCAACAAAAAACCCGTGAAAATTCACGGGTTTTTTTATGCCTAAAAAAGAGGTTTCTTTAATTCATTTCTGTGATGGTTCCGCCAATCCTTTTTCGTTTAATTAATTTGGTTGGTCTCCCGTGAATACGTACAACGCCACCAACATTAACCGTAGCCTCTAATAAGTCAGACGCATGAATGTATGCAACTCCTCCCGCGGTCACTTTAACCGTAGTTTGTTCTGTTAACAGCATTTCGGATTCGCAAATACCTCCTGCTAGAATTTTAAGTTCGTGATTCGTAGTTTTGCCGCTAAGGCTAAGTGTGGCTCCTGTGTTAACAACAGATGTTATTTTTTCTGCCTCAATGTTCAATTCAATACTTGACCCTTCGTGCGCCCTTAAATCAATCTTTGTTGCTTGTAAAGTTGCTTTTGATTCAATTACAGAGCCTTGAAATGAGTAAATAAGGTCTAGGGGCTTTGAGAAATACACCTCTATATAAGTGTTTTTTGGATTAAAAATTTGATCGAGTGAATGCTTAATTTTTAGAACATCATTTTTAAGAGAGGTTACAACTGTTTCAAAGTTTTCTCCAGAAAGAACTAATTTGTTTTCAGAAGAGGGAATTAGCCTTATTTGTATGCCTGAGTATAATTTGATCCCCGTAAAAGGGCTCATCATTATCGTTTTTGTTCGCTCTGGACGTTTTTGAACTTCAAAACGAACATCAGTAGCTGTAATGGTGTCTTGGGTTTGTTCTTGTGCAAAAACAAAAGATCCGGTAAATAGTAAGATTAAGAAAATGGGAAGTTTCATGTGATGCTTTTTTTTTAATAAATTTAGTAATTCTAATTGAGATTACTTTCCTCTAATTTAAAATCTAAATGTCTTTTAACTAGATCCGCTTTAAGGACGCTTACATTTATGGAATCCCCTAACTGATATCTTCTTTTAGATCGTTCACCAATAAGCGTGTGCGTTTTGTCGTCAAAATTAAAAAAATCTCCTACTATGTCTTTTATTCGGACCATTCCTTCACATTTATTATCGGCTAACTCTACGTATATTCCTCTGTCGGTTACTCCTGAAATTACTCCTTCAAAAACCTTTCCAACTTTATCTTCCATAAATTTAATTTGCATAAACTTAATGGAGTCTCTTTCTGCTTTTGTTGCAATCATTTCTCTTTGAGAAGAATGAACACAGGCAGCTTGAATTGTTTCTGGGTCTTTAACTTTTTGTTTCGCTAAATGTTGTTCTAACAAACGATGAACCATAACGTCTGGATAGCGTCGTATGGGTGATGTAAAATGGGAATAAAAATTAAAAGCTAAACCATAGTGTCCAATATTATTAACGTTATACTCTGCTTTACTCATACACCTTATGGTTAGAGTGTCTATTAGGTTTTGTTCTTGTTTTCCTTGAATATCTGAAAGTAAGACATTCAAAGACTTGCTAACGTCTTTATTTTTTAAATCTAATTTATATCCTAAACTAGAAACAACCATTTGAAGGTTGTTAAGTTTGTCTGCGTCGGGTTCGTCGTGGATTCTATAAACAAAGGGTAGGGGGGCTTTTCTGTTTCCCGCAAAAGATGCAACTTGTTTGTTAGCAAGTAACATAAATTCTTCAACTAACTTATTGGCGTCTTTAGATGTTTTAAAATATACACTTTCTGGTGTGTCGTTGTCGTCTAAAATAAAATTCACCTCCACCCGATCAAAAGAAAGTGCACCCGCTTTCATCCTCTTAGATCTGAGTTTTTTAGCTATGTCGTCTAAATTTAAAATGGCAAACAAAACATTATCAGGAACAGTATATGGTTTTCCTGTAAGAGAAATTTCCTCTGAAACCTTGCTTTTTTTTGTTTCTATTAATTCTTGAGCTTCTTCATATGCAAAACGATGGTCAGAATGAATTACTGTTTTACCAAACCATTCTTCTAAAATATCCCCATTAGAATTCATTATAAAAACTGCAGAAAAAGTGTATTTTTCTTCTTTTGGTCTCAAAGAGCATACCCCATTTGATAAAACTTCAGGAAGCATCGGAACTACACGATCAACTAAATATACAGAAGTAGCCCTATCATGGGCTTCTTGGTCTAATATACTGTGAGGTTTTACATAATGAGAAACGTCCGCAATATGAATTCCTATTTCAAATCGATCTTTGTCTAATACTTTAAAAGAGAGGGCGTCATCAAAATCTTTTGCTGTTTTTGGATCTATTGTAAAGGATAGGGTTTCTCTAAAATCCCTCCTTTTCTTAATTTCTTCTGGACTGATGGATTGATCAATTGCGTTGGCTGCAGCTTCTACTTCTTTAGGAAAGTTTAATGGTAAACCATAATCCGAAAGGATAGCATGCATTTCTGTGTTTGTTTCGCCAGGTGGTCCAAAAGATTCTATTAAAGTTCCATAGGGTGATTCTGCTTTTTTAGGCCAATCTGTATATTCAACTAATACCTTATCTCCGTTGGTATAACCAGTCAACTGTTTTTTATCTATAAAAAAATCTGTATACATTCTTGGCCCTCGAGTTAATACAAAAGCATAGTTATTTTCTATTTGTAGTACCCCAACAAACTGTGTTTTATTTCTTTTTAAGATCGTTACTATTTCACCTTCAAAAGCGCCCGATTTTTGCTTTCTTTTATAAGCATAAACTTCTACTAAATCTCCTTGAAATGCTCTGTTTATATTATTTTTAGGAATCATGATGTCATGTTCCAAATCTTCACAAATAACAAAACCTCTTCCTGTAGAAGTAACATCTAAGGTGCCTTGATAATATTCCTTGCCAGCTGGCTCTAATGTATATCGTCCTTTAGATGGTCTTTTTAAAGTTTTTTCTGAAGTTAATCTATTTAAAATCTTTATTATTTCATCGCGTGTTTTAGAGTCTTTTATTTCTAGAACAGAAGCAACTTGTTTATAATTGTATTCTTTATCAGGATTGTTTCGAAAATGTTTTATTAATTTTCGCTCTAAAGAGTTTTTTTTCTTTTTCTTTTTAAACATAAGAACAAAATTACTCTAATAAATTTGAACATCAGTTTTTATTATGAACAGTCTTAACATTAATAATAATTTGTTTTTATTAAATTTTAAAAAACATGGTGTCTATTATAGCTTGTTAATAGCGGTATTTTTTTAATCTTTATTTTTAGGTAATATTAAATAATGTAGCTTATGAACATTTTATAAATAAGTTAAATTTTTTTAAACACTTTATTTAGAGCTTATTAAAAATAATATAAACATCGGCTTATATGTTTAATTGATTATAAAAAAAGAATAATATCCATCTTTTTTATGTTTATAAACTACCATTGTTTTAAACATCTTTTTGTATAATTTTTTTTAAAAAAGTTTTTATGAAACAAATAAAATTACAACACATGCCAAGATTTAAAAACCCCCTTTTCGTTATTAGAACTTATTAACAAAGTGTCCATTTTTTAGGGTGTGCTTATAAACAAGAATGTTAGGTTTGTTTACATTTATAAAAAAATAAAAAATGAATTTTTCTATAGGCAATGACCATGCAGGAGTTGATTACAAAGAAGCGATAGTTTCTTATCTAAGAAGCAAGGGGCATCAGGTTACAAACCACGGAACAGATACAGCGGCAAGTGTGGACTACCCGGACTTTATTCACCCTGTCGCAAAGGACGTTTCTTCTAAAACAGTAGATTTAGGAATTATTATTTGTGGTAGCGGAAACGGCGCGTCAATGACAGCAAACAAATACCAAGACATTAGATCAGCCCTTTGTTGGACAAAAGAGATTGTTGCTCTCGCTAGAGAACATAACAATGCCAATATCCTAAGTTTACCCGCTCGCTTTATTTCTATTCCACAAGCCATAGCCATGGTTGAGGTTTATATTAACACAGAATTTGAAGGGGGAAGACATCAGAATAGAATTGATAAAATACCATGCATGTAATGGTAGAGTTTTTTTACAAAAAATTTAACGAACTAACCACGGCAGAATTACACGATATTTTTGCCTTACGAGCAGAGGTGTTTGTAGTTGAACAAGATTGTGTTTATCAAGATATCGACGGAAAAGATCAAGCATCTATTCATGTTTTAGGAGCAGAAGAAGGTAAGTTAATTGCTTATTCAAGAATTTTAGAACGTGGCCTTTCTTATAAAGAACATAATGCCATAGGTAGGATTGTCGTTTCAGAAGCTTTCAGGTCAAGAAAAATAGGGCATGAACTGGTTGCTTTTTCAATAGAAGCTACCAAAAAAATATATCCAAAAACGACCATTAAGATTTCTGCACAAGCCCATCTTAAATTTTTTTATGAAGAACATAAATTCCAAATTGATGGACAACCCTATCTAGAAGATGGAATCCCCCACGTTGGAATGGTATTGTTAGAGCGCTAACTTTATTTAACAAACATCCCTCGTGCCTCCTCAACAAGTTCAGATGTAAGGATTTTTTTGTGGCCTTTATAAATTAACATACAAGCCCCAAAAAAAGGCACCTCCGCTTGGACTTCTTTAAAAACAATACGCAACTGTCTTTTTATATGATTCCTATCGACAGCTCTTTTGAAGTTTCGTTTTGGAACAGAAACCCCCACACGAAGTATTTCGCCACCTTTAGGAGACTCAAGAACCTTTAGGAGGAGGTTTTTCGATTGGATTTTAGCACCTTTTCGAAAAAGAGCGTCAATTAAATCCTTACCCCTTAATCTTCTGAGGGTAAGTTTTTTACTCATTTATATAGGTGTTGTTTTCACGATTTATGTCCGCCATATAATAGGTAGGATCAATAGTAATTAATTCTATTTCTTCTTGGGAGCGGTTGATCGAAAAGCTATAATTAGGGTCAGCCCAAGACCAATCTTTCTTAACACTCCAGCTCAATCCATATGGGTTTTCTTTTTCTCCTCTCATTAACGTAATAGGGATGTAGTGCACCTCTTGTGTGCCGTCTTTATATTGAATTAGAACATCTAAAGGCATGGGCATTAGACCCTTGCGTTCCAGACTAATGCGGGTAGCGTTTTCTTTGGCTTCAACGCTTGTGATACCGTAATCAATAGTGTTTGTGGTTTGCGTCCAATCGGTCAGATACCAACGTAGCTGAATTCCCGAAACCCGTTCAGCAATTCTACGGATGTCATTAGGTACGGGATGTTTAAACTTAAACTCATTGTAATAGGCCTGAAGGGTTTTGTATAAATTATCTCTTCCAATAATATATCCCAGTTGACCTAAAAACACAGCACCCTTGCTATATGCAGTGCTTTCGTAGGCAAAATTATAATGGTATCTATTAGCATTTGTGCTTTGAGGCTGTTCTACACCAGACTTAGCCAAACGAAAATATCCGTTATAGGACCCCTCATGAGGAAAATCCTTTTCTGCTTTCAAAACTTTATTTGTCCCAAGCGTAGAAATAAACGAAGTGAAACCTTCATCCATCCACTCATGTTTTGTTTCGTTAGTTGCCAGCACATGCTGAAACCAAGAATGTGCCATTTCGTGAGCAGTTACTCCAACCAAAGAACCAAATTTACGGTTACCGGTTATTAGTGTAAGCATAGCATATTCCATTCCGCCATCTCCACCGTGTATTACAGAATATTGTTTGTAAGGATAAGGGCCAACTTTTTCATTGAAAAAAGCCATTAATTCAGCTGTTAAAGGCTGTAAGTTTTTCCAGTTTTCAATAATCTCCGGATTGTTTTTATAAAAGAAATGAAGATCAACATTGTTTGGGCCAGGATATATATCGTGAATATAGTCCATGTCTGCTGCAAAGGTAAAATCATGCACATTGGGAGCGATAAAGTGCCAAGTTATTTTCCCCTTTTTGGTCTTTGCTTTTTTTCGGTCGCTATATCCCTTTCCTATTTTATCAGCATTTTGAAGGTATCCGCTACCACCAACCGTATAGTCTTTGTCGAGTGTGATTTTTACATCAAAATCACCCCAAACCCCATGAAATTCCCTTCCTGTATAGGGGTCTGTATTCCAACCATCAACATCATATTCAGACATTTTAGGATACCATTGCGCCATTGAAAAAGCAACTCCTTCCTTAGAGTTTTTACCCGCTCGACGAACTAAATCAGGAACATGACCATTAAACTCTAGATCTAATAAAGTAGATGCTCCAGAAGCCAAAGGCTTGTTTAAAGTTACCTCCAGAATGGTTCCAGACTCTATAATTTTAGTAGGCACACCATCTTGTTTTAAAGAAGACACCTTGAGGTAGCCACTTTGAAAAGCAGACAGAGAATCTATATTAACCTTAAAGCGTCCATTTCTATCTCCCCCATTTTTTAGGCGAATAGCCATGTCGCTTCCGGGGCGAAAGGCGTTAAAATATAAATGATAAAAAACTTTTGAAAGAGTTTCGGGTGAGTTGTTGGTGTATACCAGCTTTTGAACACCAGTATAATCTGCTGTTTTAGCATCTAGCTCAACAGACATTGTATAGTCTACCTTTTGCTGCCAATATTGGGCAGAAACAGTAAATGAAAAAAAGGCAACCAGTAAAAGCGTTAGGTTTTTCATAATTAGGGCTTTAAATAGTCTATTCAATAAAAGTAATCAACTAGGAATTAAAATAGTCATCAAAAAGAAAACTTTCTTTAAGGCGAACCCCTTTTGGGGCTTGTTCAAGCGAAATTAGTTCATTTTCAGCATCGTGTTCTAAAAACAATAAAAAGTCATTTTCAACAGCGTCATTTAAAAATAAAGACTTCTCTTCTAAAGTAAGCAAAGGCCGGGTATCGTAACCCATAACATAAGGAATGGGTAAATGTCCTACTGTTGGAATTAGGTCTGCGGCAAACACGATACTCTTGCCTTGATATTTAATCAAAGGGAGCATTTGTTTTTCTGTATGCCCATCCATCAAAAGAATATTGAAGCCTAAGCCCGTTTGAGACAATTGTTTTTCAGTCCCTGACAGAAGATTCAACTGACCACTTTCGCTAATAGGCAAAATGTTTTCAGAAAGGAACGATGCTTTTTCTCTAGAGTTTGGATTTATAGCCCATTCCCAATGGTTTTGATGAGACCAAAAATCAGCATTTTTAAATGCGGGCTCTAAAACACCAGAAGCACTATACTGGATTGCACCGCCACAGTGATCGAAATGGAGGTGGGTCAGGAAAACATCCGTAATGTCGTCTCTATGGAACCCCGCTTTTTTAAGGGAACTGTCCAAGGCGTAGTCTCCCCAAAGGGCATAGTTCCCATAGAATTTGTCGGACTGCTTGTTTCCCATTCCAGTATCAATCAAAACAAGCCGATCTCCGTCTTCAATGAGCAAAGAGCGCGCAGCCATTTTTATTCTGTTATATGCGTCAGCAGGGTTTGTTCGTTCCCAAAGAGCTTTTGGCACAACACCAAACATTGCTCCGCCGTCAAGCATAAAGTTTCCAGTTTCAATGCGGTGTAACTTCATGTGGACTTATTTTTTTAATTGTATACGCGTGAGGTAGCTATCAGAGGTCATATAAAGAGCGCTTTCGTCTTCATTGAATGCACAATTAGCAGTTGCAACCTTAGTTTTAATTGTACCAAGGTGCTTCCCCTCTGGAGTGAAAATTAAGACTCCTCCAGGGCCAGTTGCAAACACATATCCTTTAGAATGCACTTTTAATCCGTCGGCTAATCCCTTTCCTTTTTTACCTGTTGCATCAAAAAAGGTTTTTTCGTTTTCTAGCACCCCGTTGTTTATAGAAAAAGACTTCCAGAGATTCCTTTTTGGGTCTGAATTGGCAACATATAAAACTGACTCGTCTGGAGAAAAAGCAAGCCCATTAGGCCTGTTAAAGCCCGAATAAACGCGAGTAGTTTTTCCAGAAGGATCAAGTCTATAAACGCCATTTTCAGACATTTCCTTTAGTGGGTCTTTGTCTCCTTTAAGCCCGTAAGGGGGGTCTGTAAAATACAGGTCTCCATTTTTTGAAAGGATTAAATCATTTGGGCTATTGAATCTTTTTCCTTCAAAGCGACCAACAACAGACTTAAACCCTTCGGCATTAGATAGGGGCTGTTCCACCAAGGCTATTCTGCGATCACCATGTTGAGCAATAAGAAGATTTCCTTGAGCGTCTAGAATTAAGCCATTTGCCCCACTGTTTTTTTCGTTAGGAGCAATACCCGTATAGCCGCTTGGATCTAAAAAAACAGAAAGCCCGCTTTTTTCACTCCATTTATATATTTTGTTTTTAGGGACATCTGAAAAAAGGACAGCATCTAACTCAGAAACCCAAACAGGTCCTTCAGCCCAACTAAACCCATTGGCTAAAATTTCGATAACTGCGTCCTCGGCAATGAGGGAGTTTATTTCTGGATCTATACGATCAACCGACCCAATTGTTTTTTGGGCAGAGACCCAAAAGAGTATACAGAAAGCAAAAGCAATAAAAAGAATGTTTTTCATAATTGATTATTTTTTTAATATATGGGTTAGTTCGGTCCCAAAAGCAAGCATTTTTTTAATTTCATCTATGCTAGACAATCGGTTTTTACCCTTAATTAACAAGATGTTTTTATTTGTTTCTATGTGAAAATAAGAATGGCTTTCGAAAAAGAAAATTAACTCAGGGGAGAACCATTTTCGTATTTCAGATCTGTTTTTTCCAGACAGAAAAAAGCGCCTTGAGAAATCAGGAGCATCAATAAAGTCGATGTCTTTGTACCCTAAAGGCTCATATAAGCTCGCTAATAAATGTTCTTTATCTAAGACAAACTGAGGAACCTGCTCGTCCAGTTTAATCATTAAAAAGGAGGACTTTAAATCTTCCTTGGAAATAAACGCTCCCTCACTATACGAAAGGTCAAAGAGCGAAAAGCGCCCTGTAGCATCAACCAAAACATTGTATTGATAATTGATTTGCTTGGACTTAAAGTATTCAAATTTTTCAAGACTTTGTGGATCAGAAGAAAGTTCTGGGCGGTAGGACCACTTTAGCTTTTTAGAAAGAGCCTCTAAAGATTTTTGCCTTTTTGTTAGGTGGCTTCCAAGGTTCAAAAAATCTTTCATTGGCAACACCTTTCTAATAGCAAAAGGATGTTGCGTGTCCGAAAAATGAACATCTAACCCAATAATTTCAAACACTCCACTTTTACTAGCAAACCCTCTTCGGTAACCGTTGAGACCTTCCATCACGGTATGATCTACAAACTCACAGAGAGAAAAATCTACAATAGCATGTTCATGTTCGGGGATTTCGTCAAGAAGAGCTTTTAACTTGTAAAAGTTTAGAAAGCTGCAGAAATTCTTTACGCTGACAAAATAGTTCCCGCTGTCTTCTTCCTTAAACATCAAGACGTTTGGCTTAAGCCAGTTTCTTGTAAAAAGGAAAAGGCTTTTGTTGATTAATATATGGATTATAAAAGTCGCAAATACCCCAAAAGCAATTCCCGTAATCAAGCCATAAGCGAGTGTCATTCCAAGAGTAACCAGAAAGATAGCAGCCTGCTCTTTTCCAATTTTAAATAACATTATCAAGTTTTCAGGAGCCGCTAAGCGATAGCCCGTATACACCAAAATAGCCGCAAGAGCCGGGAGAGCAATTCGCTGTATCTGATCTTGAAAGAGAAGGATAAACAACAATAAAAAAAGTGCGTGGAATAAATTCGCCGACCTGTTAGATCCTCCATTATTTACATTTACAGAGCTTCGGGCAATTACAGTCACTACATTTAACCCGCCCACAAGACCACTTATAGCTGTTGCAATTCCTAGAGCTCTAAGGTCCTTGTTTACATTGGATCTTCTTTTTAGAGGATCTAGTTTGTCTACTGCTTTAATGCTCAACAACGACTCAATACAAGAGATTAACGTAAGCGAGAAAACAACCCCAACAAACTCCAATGTTTTAACCTTTCCAAAATCAGGGAAGGGAAGGTTACCTAGCAAATTTTCAGGAAGTGTTATGAGGAGATCTTCACCTATAGGATATGGAACAGCCATAATATATTCGTAATAATAACTTAGCCCTATTGCCAAAAAAACAACCCACATTGGGGCAGGAATTAAATGAAAAACAGGGTTTCTAATTCTAGAGTATAAAGTCAAAACCAGAATACACCCAACACCTATTGATGCGGCGACAAGAACCTCTAAAGACGCGTTTTGAATAATGAACAAAACACTTTCGGGAACCTGAGCCAAAAGACTTATGGGGCTCCCTGTGGCTGTTGTTATTCCTAGCATTACATGAATTTGCTTAGAAAGAATTCCAATCCCAATAGCGGCTAACATTCCTTGCAATGCTGAGGCAGGAAAAAACTCACTTAACGCACCAAAACGAAAAACTCCAAAAAGAAAAATTAACATCCCAGAAAGGGCAACAGCAGCCAATGTAAAAAGATACCCTTGGTATAGGTTGCCTTCGCCCAAAAGAGTAATTGATGAAAGCAAAACGATGACCAGCCCATTTCCTGGGCCAGCAATTGTTAGTTGAGACCCACCCAAAAGCGCAACAACAACTCCACCAACTACAGCCGAAATGATTCCGGCTATTGGAGGAGCTTCTGAGGCTATAGCAAGCCCCAGCCCAAGGGGCAAAGCCACCAAGGAAACCACAAAACCTGCAAAAAGATTTGCAGGAAGTGCGCCCATAAAACTCCTGAATGAACTTATTTTACTCATTTTCCTTGCTTTTTATGACGAGCACATCCGTTGGTAATTCTGACAAAATATGTTCCAAATCTTGAGGAAAAACCCTCCCGAAAAAACCCTTTCTGTTTTCAGCGGCATTCATTATTAAGAGATCCGCACGAACAACCTTTGCATAATGTCCAATAGAATAACCGCGTGTACCAAAAATATTTTGAGAATGAACCTTAATTCCCCCTATTAGGGAGCTAGGGATATGGGACAGGATTTCCTTAACACGAGTAAGCTCTCTACGTTTTAATTTTTCTTTTCTTAAAGTAACTTTTCTTAAGCCGCGATCATCATCTGCTTCTACGGCGACTTCGGAACGATTTATTTCTTCTACCAATGTAATTTTATTGATATTCAGCGCCTTTCCAAAATGAAAAGCTGAAAGAATGGTAGATTCTGTTTGAGGGCTTTCGAAAGCGTTAACAACCATGTGCTGGGTTGGCTTTCTTATCACAGATGGCTTAATCAGCAACAGCACAGAACAAGGGGCATTACGAGTTAGTTTCCGAGCAATCGACCCCATATAAAACTTCAACATATTTTCTCTTTGCATGGCCCCCAAAAGAAGTAGATCAATGTTGTTATTTTGGCACTGCTCTCTTATTGTTTCTACAGGCTCTCCTTTTTCCCAGATGACCGAAAGTTTTTCAAGCTTTACAGGAGAATCTTCAAGGATATCAGTAAACGCTTTTTCTTTGGCTACGGACTTCAAACCCACATGGAGAAAATAAAGATGGGCATCTAAAAAACTAGCCAAACGCATAGCCTCAAAGACATTTGCTTTTAAGTTTGGAGAAAAGGCAAAACCGATTAATATTTTATGAAAAGGCGATCCGCTCATGCAAGTTTTTTATGAAATATACAGAAATAAATTAATAGAAGTGTCTAAAATTAAGGATGGAAGGATATTATAATCCTACTTTTTCACAAATTCGGTTCTTAGCACAATGCTCATTTTATTAATTCGGCAGTCTATTTCGTCTAGGCTATCGGTTAGTCGGATGTTTTTTACAGTAGTTCCTCTTTTTATGGTGGTCGAGGTCCCTTTAAGTTTTAGGTCTTTGGTTAGTTTTATTGTATCCCCGTCATTAAGCATGTTTCCATTAGCATCTTTTACCTCCATCGCGCCCTTTTTTGATAAAGATAAGGGTTTTGTCGCAAAAGTAAATTTATAAGAATTAGACATGCAAAGAGGCCTTCAAGTTTTTTACATGATCCTCGAATGCACGAATGTTTGTTGAGGTTATTTTGATTTCTGTTAAAGGGTAGTTCCCCTCAAAGCGTTTTACTATTTTAATATACCCGGCGTCTTTAAAGCTTGTTAAGCTGAACGCTGAGGTTTCCTTGTGTAGCTTTTAGCTGTTCTTTGAGGGAAACAAAAGAAGCTGCCTAGAGTTTAATTAGTACAGACATGGCACCGAGACGCAGAGGGGAGGTTAGTATCGGGTCTAGTGCCTTCAAGCCTGATGACGTTTAAGTAAATATCCAGGAACCAGACACGAAACGATAATAACAGCTGCGTATAAAAGCAAAACAGAGGAGCCGCTAACAAAAATGCTGTAAAACGGAAACTCTAAGAGCACAATTCCTCCTATCTCAAGGGGGCGGAATTTTAAAACAACACCACTAACTAAGGTTCCTACACCCGCCAAAAGGAAAAAAAATCAAGGGCTAAGATCCACAAATGGGGAGGCAAGAGACAATAAAATGAGGACCCTTCCCAGATGGGTTTTATGACCTCTCTTCTCTTCTCTTTTTAATAGCACCAAAAGACCCCTATTGACCCCAATAGTCAGAGTAATTGGCCAGATCAAGTAGCTTTGATTTCCAAACGAACTTTAGACTAAAAGAACATAGTTTAAGATGGCGCTAATGATGACTAGCCAGCACCAAAAGATAAAACATAACTGTGGCTACTAAGGATTTCTTTGACTTGAGCAATGGCTTGTTCAATTAGATCAAGATGTTATCTGGGTGTAGTTTGTTTTAATATGGCGAGACGTTGGGTTTGTTCCATAAGCATGAACAAGTTTATTTTACAAACCTAATTAAATTTTAATTTTCCCTAAGCAGTTGAGCAACCGTCTACATTTAAGTCAATCAAAACAAGGCTATTACAATAGCCTTTCGAAGCAGAGGCTGTTATCGGTTTCTTTATAGGGCTCATAATTTGGAATTATAATATAACCAAATTTTTTATAAAGCCCAACGGCTTCTGGCAAATTTTTGCCTGTCTCTAAAACACACCTTTTATTTCCAAGCTCTTTTGCCCAAACCTCTAATTCTTTTAAAACCATTGCTGCAGTTCCTTTCTTTCGACCACTTGGCGGAGTGAACATTCGCTTTATTTCTACGACGGCTTCGCCAAAATACTTAAACGCACCACAGCCAATCGGTCTATCGTCTTTATAAGCAACAACGACATGTTCTAAATTTTCTGTTCCATTAAACTGGCTGTAAAAGTCATGAAGCTCTCCATCTACAACAGAAAGTTCTAAGTTTAGTGTTTTTACTAAGTTTTGAAAGTCAATGTTTTTATGATCGGTTCTAAGAAGCTTCATTTTATTTTTTTTGAGCAAAAAGCCAAGGTAAAAACTCAGAATCAGCAAAGACATTGTCCCAACTGTTGTGATTTACGCCAGGATACCAGTTGTAGGTTACAGAGCCTCTTTTTTTGAGGATGGCGCTTACCATTTTTTTGGAAAGCTCTACAGGAACCACTTCATCTGCCTCTCCGTGATCTATTCGCCAAGCAGGGCGTCTTAATTTCCTTGCAATTTTTGGATTTGCACCCCCACAAATTGCAAAAGCTGCTGCAAATTTTCGCGGGTTTCTGTAAACCAATTCATAGGTTCCCATGCCACCCATAGATAGTCCGCCAACATAAATACGCTTTTTATCAATCCCATGATTTAAAATAAGGTCGTCCAACATACCCTCAACTAATTTGAGCATTTCATTGTTTTTTGGTTTTTCAACAAAACCAAAACCAGAGGGATTGTCTCGATCCAAAGTTGACCAAAAATCATCTGCCCCACACTGTGGGAAAACAACAATTGCAGGGTTTTGTTTTCTGAAATCTTTATCTAAAAAAAGAGAACTTCCATGCACCAGCTGATGCTCATTATCATTTCCACGCTCTCCAGATCCATGAAGAAATAAGACTAATGGGTATTTTTTTTCCACATCATAGTCTTCAGGCAAAAGAATTCTGTACGGTAGCGTTTTCCCTTCTTTTTTGAAGGCAGCATATTTATATTCTTGAGCATTCAAAGAAAAGAATCCCTTAAAAATGCAGATTGTTAATAGTAATAGCGTGTTTTTTTTCATAAAGATTAGATTGAATGGTTTTACAAAGTAAAGGGCATTTTTGTTTAAATCAAAAAGACAGAACTCATTTATGTTCCAGGCGGTTTTATTTATATTGTTTAAAAAGTTCAGAGGCCTTGTTTTTCTTCCCATGAGACATTATTGGATCGTGGTTTCAAAGAATTTTGATCCCCCCAATATCTGGATTTCTTTTTCATTCAATTGGAGCGCACGAACCAGAATTGGCACCCTTTCTAAGGGGGCGTCATCTGCATCTGTATGAAGACTTGCAATTACGTCTAAAACATCCAGACCTTTAAAAACCTGCCCAAAGATGGTGTAGTTTTGATCCAGCCGTGGAATTTCAACATCATGAACAATATAAAACTGGCATCCCGCAGAAAGCTTTCCTGGGTTATCATCACGCCCCATTCCGATCGCCCCATAAATGTGTTTGATCTCGGGAACAAACTCCGGGTCAATTAAGTAGTCAGAAGCCCCAAACCCTTTAGGCGTGTCTGGACACCCTCCTTGGATTACAAAGTTTTCAATAACTCGATTAAAACTTAAATCATCCCAATATTGCATGTTCGCTAGTTTAACAAAGCTAGCTCTATGTAAAGGGGTTTCTTCATAAAGCCAGAAGTATAGCTCACCAACGGGAGTTGCGATATGCCCTATAGGGTAGGTTTTTTCTTTGGTCTGTTCACACGAAACAAGCATAAAAAAGCAAAGGAGAAATATTTTTTTCATAATAAATTGTTTAAACAAAAAGCGAAAGCAAAAGAACCATACTTAATCCGGTTAGGGCTAAAATGGTTGTCATAATGGACCAGCTTCTGAAGGTGTCTTTTTCGGAGAGGCCTAGATAATTACTAACCAGCCAAAAGCCACTATCATTAACATGAGACAAAATAGACGCTCCCGAAGCTATAGCGATAACCAATAGAGCCGTATGGAACCCTCCAAGAGGCTCAATTATTAAAGCAGAAGTTATTCCAGCAGCAGTTATCATTGCAACGGTTGAAGAGCCCTGTAAAACCCGCACACAGACAGCTGCTAAAAAGGCAAACGGAATTAACCCCAAGCCAATACTCGAAAAGTATTTAGCGAGCATCTCCCCTGTTCCTGTGGTAATTAGCATTTGTTTAAAAACACCTCCGGCTCCAGTCAATAGGATAATAACTCCCGCAGGAGCCAGGGAAGAAGTTGTGATTGAGGACAAAACAGACTTAGATACACCACGCTTAATTCCCAGAAAGTACCAAGCCATTAGATTTGCAAGTATTAGCGCCGAAAAAGGATGCCCAATCATTTGAATCCAAGCGATTGCTTTATCAGACAAGCGCAATCCCGAACTAATAGAGCTGCCCAATACAGTGTTTAATACAATCAAAAAAATAGGCGTTCCTATAATGAATATAATTAGGCTAATTGGCGGAAACTGTTTCGCGCTTTCTTTTTTAAAACGTTCGGGTGCGGCAACAAATATTTTAGAGGCAATATATTTTCCAAATAGCGGACCGCTAACTATTGCGGCGGGAACCCCAACAATAAATCCAACCAAGATAACCCAGCCTAAATCGGCGCTTAAAATATCAGCAACAGCCACAGGCCCTGGCGTTGGAGGGATAAAAGCATGAGTAATGGCAAGCCCTGCGAGTAAAGGGATTGCATATAAAAGCATGGATTTTTTGGTTTTTCTCTGTAAGGAATACACCAAGGGAATTAAGATTATAAAGGCAACGTCAAAAAAAACAGGAATAGCAATAAAAAACCCCGCAATCATTAGCGCCCAAGACGCATTTTTTTCTCCAAATTTTTGAAGCAAGGATTGAGCTAGAGCCTCAGCCCCGCCAGAATGCTCTAAAATAGCCCCAAACATGGCGCCCAAACCAACGACAACAGCAACAAAGCCTAGTGTTGACCCCATGCCCTCTTTTACTGTGTTTATAATTTCTGCAGGAGCCACCCCAGCCAAAACACCCACAAGAATACTTGAAATTAATAAGGCGATAAATGGCTGAAATTTAAACCTTAAAATCAAAAGGATTAATAAGACAACGCCAGCGAGAACAGAAATTAAAAGTGAGTAATCAATCATTATGCCATTGGGTGTGAAAAGTTTCTTCAAAAGGTTTGTCAATTCTTCTGTAGGTGTGGGCTCCAAAAAAATCACGTTGTGCCTGAATTAGGTTTGCAGGAAGGGTTTCGCTACACATAGCAACCCAATAATTATAAGCAGAAAAATACCCATCTATCGGAATTTTTTGATCTATTGCTTGGTGAATTAATATCGCTGCACCAGATTCAGTTTTGTTAAGGACATCTATATATTCGGTGTTGTTAAGCAAACTTTTCTCTGTTTTAAATGCTTCAGAAAGGCGCTCCATTAGAACGGAACGAATAATACATCCTTGTGTCCAAACACGAGCAATTTCAGAGGGATTATAGTCCCAATTATATTTGTTTGCAGCACGTTCAATGAGATTAAACCCTTGAATATGATTTATAATCCGTGCAAACCTGTAGGCTTCAACTAGACTAGAGACTTCAATAGGAATTAATTTCTTTTGTGTAATTTTTGTCTTGGATAAACGTACACGCTGATTTTTTAAAGAGGAAAGATAACGCGCAAAAACTGCAGCGGTCATCATGGTATTCACCGACCCCAAAGACAAAGCGGCCGAACTGGACCAAATGCCGGTTCCTTTGCTGTTTGCTTGGTCTAAAATAAGATCAACTAAGAAGGCATCTCCTTCCTTTTTTCTTAGAATATGAGCCGTAATTTCCAGCAAGTATCCCGCCTCAGGACCATCGCTCATTTTTTGAAATAAAGAAGCTATTTCTTCGTAGCACATCTGTTGAGACAATACAGCAAAAGTTTCTGCAAGCAATTGCATTTCTGCATATTCTATGCCGTTGTGAACCATTTTCACAAAATGCCCCGCACCTTCTTTTCCCATATAACTTTGACATGGTTTTTTAGTTAAATCTTTTGCGGCAATTTTATCAAGTAAGGGACTTAGAGCCCTATAAGCATCAACACTGCCGCCAAACATAATCGAGGCTCCATAGCGCGCGCCTAACTCTCCTCCAGAAACGCCACAGCCAACAAAGTGAATTTTATTTTTTTGAAGCTCTTGAGCCCTTCTTTGTGTGTCTGGGTAATGAGAATTTCCTCCATCAACAATAATGTCGCCCTCTTCCAATAATGAGACAAGATCATTGATTAAGCCGTCAACCGCCGCACCGCTTTTAATCATCAGCCATATTTTTCGCGGACGCTTTAACGAAGCTACAAATGGACCAAGGTCTGTAAACCCATGTATATTTTTAAAATCTTTATTTTTAGAAATAAAGGTATCGATAACCTTTTCTTCACCGGGAACTGAACGATTATAAACTGAAGTTGTAATTTTATTTTCAGCACAGTTAAGCGCAATTCCCTGACCCATTACACCCATTCCAACAACTCCGATACCAGCAGAACCTAAAGGCTCAATTTTTGACAACAAGGAAACGCAAAGAGTCCTTAGAGATTTCTTTACATCCAGGTGAATTCCATAGGCAGGCAGCTCGAGGTCTTCAAATTGGGATTGGAGTAATTCTGAATTAAAAAAATGGTCTTTTCGCATCTCTAATCGATCCTTTATCAGCTCAAAAGAACCATTTAAAACAACCCATTGAATTGAATTATTATGGGAAGAAAGAATTTCTCGGTAAGATTCTTTAAGGGCAGAACACGCTAAGATAGCCTGTCCATCATTGGACCATAAAGAAATTTTTTGAGACAAATTATCTAGCCATGGCTTTCGGTCTGAATCGTTTAACTTAAGGCCAGAATTCATTTTATCTTTATTGGATTTGGGATGAAAGTCATCGGCGTCATATAGCGGCCAGCCCGTTTGCAGAGACAACATTTTGCCAAGGCTAGATTTTCCGGTTCCGCTTACTCCCATTAGGACAATCATAGATATTTGCTTTTGTGTTAAAGATATAAAAAGTAAGAAGGGGTTACATCATAGATATTACCCCACCTTTAGGCGTGTAAAGTTCGTTCATTAAATCTGCTGCCATACACGAATGAACAGGAAGCACCCAGAGAAAATCTCCAATTTTATAGGCATTCATTTTTTCAGCTGGAACGGAAACAATTCCGTGTTCCTGTGAAAGACTTTTGAGAAAAGCATCGGGCAAACAAGAGCCCCAAACAAGGTTATTTTTTTCTGCGACTCGGCCAAAAATAACACCGTCCTTAGGGTCTTCAAGACGATCTTTTGAAAAGTGAACTCCCCCACCATAGATAACAAGCTCATTTCTCTTGGGATGTTTTGCAACAATAGGACACGCCATTGCAACGGCAATAGCATCTAATTCATTTGAGCCAATAATATTTTGGGTAAGGTCATAAAAAACAAAATTCCCAGGACGAATCTCATCGATTCCTTCAAAATCTTCTGACACGCTGCAACTAGGTGTATCCCCTAAAGAAAGAATTAGGTTGGGATATTGGGCTTTATATTTTGTTTTAAGCTGAATTATTTTTTCTTTACTTTTTTGATGAACCGCTTCAACAGCTTCTTTAGATCGGCACCGATAGGAGTGTCCCGCATGCCCCAAAAACCCCTTGAAATTTATAAAAGGAATCCCGCTCATTTGGCTTAAAAGACCCTGAATTAATGAGTCGTCATCCGAATCAACTCCTGTTCTGTTGTAGCCAATATCTATTTTCATAAAAACCCCAACAGGACTTTCAAGGTATTTCTCTAGAAACAACAAAACCTCTATGTTTTCGACACATAAATTCAGATGAATTTTTGAAGCAAGAACATTTATCGTTTCAATTTCTAAAATATTTGTAGGAAATGCAACAGTTATATCATCCCATTCCTGAGCAAAATAAGTAGCCATTTTAAGGGAGGATACTGTTATTTTTGAAACGCCAACGTCTTTAAACCACTGTCCCACTTCAAGAGATTGATGGGTTTTGAAATGTGGACGAAATTCAAGGTTATTTCTCTGGGCCTTTGCCGCCATTTTTTTAATGTTTTTTTTACATCGAACGGGGTCTAAAAACAGAGCAGGAAAGTGAATCATTTTAATAAAAATTATAACTTCTCACAGCAAGAAGAATTAATGAGAAGGAAAGATACTTTTAAAAGTTCGGAACATCAAATAAGAGCTCATCCCAATGTTTTTTTAATTTCTTTTAAGTGATAAACTTGAGTCTCATTTATATATAACGTTATTTCTTTTCAAGGACACCCAGATGAAGTATGCGCCCTCCGGTTGTATTTATGGGATTCGTGTTTTTCTCAAAGCACAATTCCATTTTCAGGGGCAAAGAATTTTTTGAGACCGTTCCAAAAGGATCCTTAAGCACGGCAATTAATTGTTTTTTTAAGTTTTCTACTAAACCTACAACCACTTCTAAAACGCCTCCTTGATCGGGACATATCCAATACGATTTTTCACAAACAACAGCTTTGTTCACGTGTGTTTTTTAGCATCCTGAATGTTCAACTCAATCAAGAGGTTTTTTAATCCAATAGCACCACGGTCAATAAGTTGTTTTTGGAAAACCTGAGGGTACCCATATTCAATTGTAATCGCAGGAATTCCCTGAAAAGCAGCTTCACCTCTTAATTTTCTGTTTGACCCTATGCCTGTTCCAGCACTCGGGGTCCCAGGGCTGTTGAGTAGAATGTCAGCGTCTTGAACTGCACCCTAATTAATAGCCATGAGGGAGTTTTCTCAACAAGGTTTCTTGTTCGTAAAGTGCGGCAATTTCCAAAAGCTTATCTTCTTCAAACGGACGTGCAATAAAGGTAAGCCCTTTGGGAGTGCCTTTTTCTGAATAACCCATAGAAAGAGTTAAGCAGGGATATTGAGCAATAGCCGCATGTCCCGCATTCCAATTATTAATTGATAAAACCACATCTAAATTATGTTTTCTCATTGGGGTTTCAAAAAAAGCGACCCCCTGTTTTTTTAGATCTTCTTTGTAAAATGCCAAACTATCTGCAGACATTTCAGAAGCATAGACTCCGTCTAACCGACCTTGAGAATAGGGCATTCTAATTAAAGAGTCTGCACTGTTATGATGAATAACATCGTCTATGGATTTTGGCAAAAGATCACTTTTCCCAAAGCGTGTTAAATAATTTTTTAAATCTATTTTCATGTCTGCATCTAATACTTTTCCAAAGTTTCCTAACCGAACACTTTTGGGTTCAAACTCAACTAAAGTTCCTCCAAGCGACTTTATTTTTAAGGTCGCGATCTTGTAGAGTGAGTCAGAAAGAAATTGTTTATTAACTCCAAAGCGAAGCCCTTCGAAAGTTTTTTTAGCGAAAGTTACTTTTGGCTCTGAAGCAAGAGAATTTCCCGTTGTAATGGGGTCGTTAGGATCTTCACCTTTCATAGCAGAAAGTAAAATAGACGCATCTATTACGTTTTTAGCCATGGGTCCGGGAGTGTCGTAAGTACTCGAAATAGGAACAATACCATCCCTGCTTAATAGACCAACGGTGGGTTTAAGTCCAACTAAAGCGTGTGTGCTTGAAGGTGATAAGATAGACCCTGAAGTTTCAGACCCTAAAGCAGCAGCAGCATAATTTGCTGCAATTGCAGCCCCACTTCCGGCACTGGATCCGCCCGTGTCAAAGTCTCTTATTCCATAGGGGTTTAGGGTTTGCCCTCCAACAGCACTATATCCATTAGGACAAGCTTTACAAAGGTAATTTGCCCACTCGCTGAGGTTTGTTTTACCTAGAATAACAGCTCCTTTTTCTTGAAGACGGTCTACAATAAACGCATCAGATGTAAGGTTGTTTTTGAGCGCATGAGCACCTGCAGTTGTCGGTAAACCCTCAACGTTGATGTTGTCTTTTAAAAGAATCGGGATCCCATACAATAGATGCTGACTTTCGGACCGTTTAGCGTCCTTTTTACGAGCGTCTTTAACTGCGTTAGGGTCAATAGAAATGATTGCATTTAAGGCCTTGAGAGAGTCGTTTTCAAAAAGCACAATTCTGTACAAATACCATTGCGTAAGTTTCTCATAACTAAGAGTTCCTGCGGTAACATGATTTTGTAGGGTAGGAATATTTTGTTCTAAAATAAAAGGCTTAAGCTGTTCATAATCCTCTTTAGAAAATGAAACTATTTGAGGAGCTATTGATTTCCATAAATCATTTCTGTCCGAGACCTTAGACTGAATCAAGCGGTATTGCATTAGCTTGGATTTTTGAGTAGCATTTTTTTCTAACAACTGAGATTCATCATAAGAAACCCAAGGCGATATAGTTGTTTTTGGCGTTTGTTCACAGCCAATAAGCAAAAGGAAAACGAATAAAAACAGGTTTTTCATAGCATTTTTTTGTAGCCATAAGACCTGGTTTGGAGGTTTATTTCTGGCTTGGTTACCAGGATAAATTTAGTGATTTAAAATTTAGATTAAGTCAAAAGACCTAAAGCACCTTGAATTTACATAAAACCAGAAAGGATTAAAACGAAAAACCTCTGTTTTAAGAGAGGTTTTTTATTATTAAATATAAAACTTGGCGCTTAGTCGTTTAACTTAAGAACAGCCATGAATGCTTCTTGTGGAATTTCTACATTTCCAACTTGACGCATTTTCTTTTTACCTTTTTTCTGTTTTTCAAGGAGTTTTCGTTTTCTTGAAATATCACCACCATAACATTTAGCGGTAACGTCTTTCCGCAAGGCTTTAATGGTTTCTCTAGATATTATTTTTGCGCCAATAGCGGCTTGTATTGGAATGTCAAACTGTTGTCTAGGAATTAGCTGGCGTAATTTTTCACACATCTTTTTTCCTATAGAATAGGCGTTGTCTATGTGAATTAGAGCAGATAGCGCATCTACCTGACTTCCGTTGAGCAAGATATCTACTTTAACTAATTTGGATGGGCGCATTCCTGTTGGGGAATAATCGAAAGAAGCATAGCCCTTAGAAACGGTCTTTAATCGATCGTAGAAATCAAAAACAATTTCCGCCAAAGGCATATCAAACGTTAACTCAACGCGTTCGGTTGTAAGATAAGTTTGGTTGGTTATGGTTCCCCTTTTTTCGATACAGAGCGACATAACATTTCCAACAAAATCAGATTTTGTAATTATAGATGCCTTAATAAAAGGCTCTTCGACGCGATCGAGGGCAGATGGATCTGGAAGATCAGAAGGGTTATTTACCAGCAACAATTCGTTGACATCTTTCTTAACAAAAGCATGATAAGAAACGTTAGGCACTGTAGTTATAACAGACATGTTAAACTCTCTTTCTAAGCGTTCTTGAATAATCTCTAAATGTAACATCCCTAGAAAGCCACAACGAAAACCAAATCCAAGTGCGGCAGAGCTTTCAGGAATAAACACAAGAGACGCATCATTTAGTTGAAGCTTTTCCATTGAAGAGCGCAGCTCTTCGTACTCTTCGGTATCTACAGGATATATTCCTGCAAAAACCATTGGTTTTACTTCTTCGAAACCATCAACAGCATTTTGCGTAGGTCTTTCAGGTGTTGTAATCGTATCTCCAACTTTTACTTCTTTAGCGTCTTTTATTCCTGTGATTAGATAGCCAACATCACCGGCTTTAATGATTTTTCTAGGCTCTTGTTTAAGCTTAAGTGTCCCAATTTCATCTGCGTTATATGTTTTTTGAGTAGCAATAAACTGTATTTTTTGGCCTTTAGAAATGGTTCCATTCAGCACTCTAAAATAAGTTTCTATTCCTCGAAAAGGGTTGTATACAGAATCAAAAATAAGAGCCTGAAGCGGCTCGTCAACACTTCCCTTGGGATGCGGAACACGATCAATAATTGCAGTCAAAATTTCTTCGATTCCTAAACCTGTTTTGGCAGAGGCAGGAATAACTTCTTTTGAAGAACAACCCAGTAGATCAACAATGTCATCAGTAACTTCTTCTGGATTGGCAGAAGGCAGGTCAACTTTATTAAGCACAGGAATAATTTCTAAATCATTTTCAAGAGCTAGATATAAGTTTGAAATGGTTTGCGCCTGAATGCTTTGCGCAGCGTCAACAATTAGCAAAGCACCCTCACATGCGGCAATAGACCGCGAGACTTCGTATGAAAAGTCAACATGACCGGGCGTGTCAATTAGGTTCAAGATATAGTCTTGCCCTTGATGGGTATACTCCATTTGAATTGCATGTGACTTGATGGTAATACCACGCTCACGTTCCAAGTCCATACTGTCCAATAATTGATCTTGTTTTTCACGCTCAGTAACCGACCCTGTAAAATCGAGTAGCCGATCTGCTAGCGTGCTTTTCCCGTGATCAATATGGGCAATGATGCAAAAATTCCTGATGTACTTCATAAATCTCTTTCCTAAGCTTAGGCGGCAAAGATACTTATTTGTATTATGCTTTTTTGTTTTCTCATAAGATTTAGTTGTCCTGAATCTTTTTAGTTTTAATAATTTCTTCTCCAGATCTTTTATATAATCTAAGGAGTCGGTTCAACAAGATTAACTGCTTTTACGTACTTTTGTCAAAAATTTTAGGCCTTGATGAAAATTGGTGACATAGAACTAAGTGACTTCCCGCTCCTTTTGGCGCCTATGGAAGACGTTAGCGACCCTCCGTTTCGGGCACTTTGTAAAGAAAACGGAGCAGACGTTGTCTACACCGAGTTCATTTCGAGCGAAGGTCTAATTAGGGATGCAGCCAAGAGCGTAATGAAGCTCGATATTTACGAAAAAGAACGCCCTGTTGGGATTCAGATTTTTGGAGCTAACGAAGAGTCCATGCTTCGGTCTGTAGAAATTGTTGAAGCTTCTAAGCCAGACATTATTGATATTAATTTTGGATGCCCTGTAAAAAAAGTAGTTAGCAAAGGAGCAGGAGCAGGAATTTTAAAAGACATTCCCCTAATGGTACATTTGACCAAGGTAATGGCAGAACACACCAACCTTCCTATAACTGTTAAAACGCGATTAGGTTGGGATCACGATTCTATAAGAATAGTTGAGGTTGCCGAGCGGTTACAAGATGCTGGAGCGAAAGCCATTTCTATTCATGGCAGAACTCGAGCCCAGATGTATAAAGGAAACGCAGATTGGCGCCCAATTGCTGAAGTTAAAAACAACCAACGCATGCACATACCGATCTTTGGTAATGGCGATGTTGACACCCCAGAGCGGGCAATAGAAATGCGAGATGAATACGGTTTAGACGGAGCAATGATAGGAAGAGCAAGTATAGGAAATCCGTGGTTTTTTAATCAAGTAAAGCACTTTATGAAAACGGGCACACATGCAACTCAACCAACTATAATTGAACGTGTAGAGGCTGCTCGAAGGCACTTAGAGATGGCAATTGCATGGAAAGGAGAGGTTCTTGGTGTTTTGGAAACACGACGTCACTACACCAATTACTTTAAAGGGATCCCTCATTTCAAAGAGTACCGAACCCGAATGGTAACCTCAAACGCATCGGTAGATGTATTTGCTGCTCTAGCAGATGTTGAGACAAACTGGGGAGGCTACGAAATGGTTTAATATAATTTTATTTGTTTTCCAACCCGAGCACTAGCCCAAGCAGAAGCGATACCCCCTAAAACAAAAATAAGCACCAAGACTATTCCAACATTTTGAAACTCCAATCGAACGGGATATGGAAAGTTGGTTCCCGGAACAAACAAAAACGGGGAATAACCTTGAATAAGAACCAAGGCAGAGCCGAGCAAAACACCTATCCCACCTCCAACCCAGCTTATCATTCCTCCCAAATAAAAGAAAATAGATTGAATTTCTTTAGGCAATACACCCATCGCATAGAGGACTTTTAGCTGTGGTCTTTTCTCCAAAATCATCATAGTTATCGCCCCAACAACGTTGAAGAGCGCAATTACAATAACCAAAGTAAAAATAAGATAGATGGCCATTTGTTCCGTGTTAAGCATCTTAAATAGGGCCGCATTAAGCTCTGATCGGGAACGGATTTGCAGCTCGGTACTGAGTATGGCTTTGAGTTGTTTTTCTAGATCAACTTTGTTAAAATTAGGATCAACTTTAAGCTCAAGGGAGCTGAAGGTATTTTCTTTTCTTTGGAAGAGCTTACGGGCATAAGAAATACTTGAAAAGATATATTTTTTATCTACCTCTTCGCTTACAGAATAAATCCCCGAAACTAAGGCGCTTTTGTTTATGAATGGATCTTTGAGTTGCGCATTAGAGGAAGATCTTTTAGGAACGGTTAACACCAAAAAATCGTTGTAATCATAAACCCCCAAACTAAGAATTTGAGCCACCCCGCCTCCAATAACAACCTCATCAAATTCTTCGCTAAACCATCTGCCACTGTTTAAAAGGGAGTCTTTTTCAATTACAGTTAGGTAGGAAGGGTCAACACCTTTTAAGTAGGCCACATGGTTTTTGTCTCTATAATTTAAAAAAACTTTGTCTTCAATGATTCCGGAAATTTCAATAATTCCTTCGATTTTTTTAACCTTGGACATGCTAAGCGTATCAACTTCAAATGCTTTTCCTTGAACGGTCTCAACCCTAAAGTCGGGATCAAAAACATTAGATAACGAAAGGCCAAAATCTTTTAGCCCTGTAAAAGCTGAAAGAACAATTAACAAAGCAGCAGCAGCAATTAAGACGACCGAAAGAGCAATATAATTGATTATGTTGATTACGTTTTGCTTGCTTCTGGTGAAGAAATATCTAGTGGCTATGTATAAAGGGAAGCGCACGGGGTTATTTTTTTTTACGAGAATCCAAGCTCTCGGGGTTTTTGATAGGGTCGTTTGTAGCTTCAAGCGCGCGATCAATTTTTTCAATATAATCTAGAGAATCGTCTAAGTAAAAAACCAGATCTGGAACTTTTCGCAATTGATTTTTAAGCAATTTAGCGAGGTCGTGTTTTACTTGAAAGCTATTCGATTTTATTCCCTTTAATACCTCTAGGGCTTTTGCTGGAGGGAACAGGCTTAAGTATATTTTAGCAATAGAAAGGTCTACAGTAACGGCAACTTTGGTTACGGAGATCAAAAGATTAGAAACGCCTTCTTTTCGCACAGCCCCTTGAAGCATTTGTGCGATTTCTTGTTGTAATAAAGTTGCTATTTTTTTTTGTCTAGGACTTTCCATTAGATTTAATATTGAGTAAAATTAAGGATATTTGTTGGGATGGACTCTTCAAATACAAAGTATAGCAATTAAATAAGGGAATTAGGCTTATGTGTCATTTAGAAAAACACCCACAACTCTTATTTTTATCACTACACATACTGTTTTTGGTTTAATATCAGAGTTACAAAATTGTTCTAAAAAACAGTTATAGCCACTCAGAATTTTAGACAGTAGTTACAGACGCTCCCATTTATAGTCACCATTTAGCCTAAAAGAGCCTTCGTGTTTTTTGCTCCAGCTATTGGGCTCAATTAGAGACAAAAAAGATTCTTTTTCGCCTTGATACAAATGATATGTTTCCCCTACTATGGGCTCGAATTTAAACTTGGCAGAATAAACCATTTGGGTATCTGTAGCTAGATCTACAAAGACTTTAATTTTATTTTGTAAGTCTGCAAGCTCTGCCTGAAATTGCTTAGAAACCTTATCAACCCCCTTTTTCTTAAAAGAGTCTACATTGGGAATACTAATTACAGGACTGCTGTTACTAATGGCGTAAGGAAGGAGTTTTGATATGTACTCCTGATTTTCTTCGTTCCATGCTACATTATCCGGTTTTTTTGAAGATTTCATTTTCTAGCGTTTACTACAAAAATAAGGTTCTTCTATAGTCTAGCCAATTTTACTTAAAAAAATTCTGCAACAAAACATTGAAGGGCTAAAGCCGCTATTGATGCAGAAAGGGCACATCGAAGAGAGCGATGAAATAACGTATTATTATTTAAACACCCGAGAGCTTAGATCTGCATTGCGGCCCAAGAAGGTTAGGAAATAGGACCCTGAATGGAATGAGTTTGTTAGGCAAAACCCTGATTTAAACCTTAAAAAGAACTAATTGACTAACAATCATATTTCAAAGTTTACAAACGCTTGTTTTCTTTATCTGAACTTACTGAAGATGCAATGCTCCATTATTTTTCTTTAAATGGTATAGAAGTGTTTTTGATTGCTTCAGAAAAATAAAACTTAAATTTCAACTCCCCCTTTTCTTTCACTAGATAAACACTTTCAAGCCAATCAACAACTATTTTTTGCTTTCCCTCGGGTGTATTAACTATAAATTCACCATGATGGTCTAATGTGATGTGCGCAGAATTAATATCGGTATCAATTATTATGTTTTTAAAAGTTCGCTTTTTTTCATCAACGTTTAATCCAGAAATAAATTCAATAAATTCATCGGTATTATAACGTCTACTATTTTCAAAAATAATAAAGTCCTCAGTGACTAATTCTCTAAATGCATTTGGATTTTCATCAACAGCTATAAACAATTCATCAAAAGCGGTTCTTACTTCTTCTTCTGTTATTTTTTGAATCTCATTAACACAAGAAACAGGAAGGATTATAGTCGCAAGTAATATCAATAGGGCAGTTGTTTTTTTCATAATATCTAATTTATCAATACAATGTACAAAACTGTTTTTAAAGCTTGTAAATAATGGGCAAGTGGTATTGATGCTTTTTAGCCCTCACTTTAGGTGATGCTTTCGGTGGGGGTTTTTTACGATTTATTTTTTCTTCTTATGTATTCAATAAATAAACTTGTAAATCCACAGATTAAAAATAAAATAAGGTATAAATCGTTATCGTCTACAAAGAAATAAATAATACCTAATATCACGCTAATTAGATTGAGAGCCTGAAGAAATATAAAAGTTGGTTGTTTAAGCTTTTTAAGAAATTTTTCTTCTTCTTTATCCATTTTCATAATATCTAATTTATCAATACAATGTACAAAACTGTTTTTAAAGCTTGTTTTCATTCCAAAAACAATAGCAAGTCTTCACAGACTTCATTAGTAGCTTGTTTCATTCTTGGTAAAGCGCATTGTAATATTAGAACTTAATGAAGTGGATATGCCTGGGATTTAGTTTTATTCTTTTTTAAACCAAAGCATTATTCTGTTATTATTTGAAAATGTCAAATTTGAAAAACCAAAATTATTCCCTCGGTTGTTATTACTTAATGGAATATTTCCGTTAATGTCAAGTTCTATTCCAGATGTTACTTTTTCCAGGGTGAAACCATTATTCTGATATTCATTTATGAGATTGACAATAGAAGGGTTTTTGATTTTTTTTCTATTTATTTTGTCTCCACCATCATCAATCATTACAGATAATTCTCTAGAGGTTTGATTTACAATATCCACAATAACCCATTCTTGGGAATGTCCTTTTGGAATAAAGACAAAAAAGAAAAAGACAAATAAAATTATTTTCATAGTATAATCAGTTATATCCTCAAATATAAGAAACTCTTCAGCATCTCTACTAGGTTTTTTTATCACAACCAGGAGTCTAACTCAAATATATTGAATATATAATTAATGAGGTAAATGCTTTCTAAAAGCAACTATTCCTGAAGAGGATATAGACGTTATTGATTAAATAAAGGTCAAGTGGTAATGATGTCTTTGTAACCCTCACTTTAGCTGTTGCTTTCAGTGGGTTTTTTTATTTTTTAATATCTATAAAAGAAGCTGAACCTATAGTTCTTTCAATTAATTTTCTGAAATAATATCTTCTAACTCTTCAAAATCTTGAGCTATTCTAAATTAATTTCTCCTTTGATAATATCAATTAACTCTTGATCATTTTTCATTCTCCTTTCAATACTCCTAAAATAATAACTTTGAAAAAATCTCTTGTCATATAAAACTTCAATTATATTGTCAGGAATACCTTTTGTTCCCACAAATATTCTGTCAAACTGAAGACCTAAATCGTCAAGACTATCGCTTTTATATTTTAAATTATTATATGAAAATTCATCTAGATATTTAGCTTTTTCCATGATCAAACTTTCTATTTTTTTAAAAAACTCGTGTGATACATATTTGCCTTGAATATTCGAAACAAGATTTTCGTTTTCAATCATTTCCATTAATCCAGAATTTTGAAGACCACGATACTCCTCTTGGTTATCTACAAATATGGTATTAAAATAAATAGCTCTATTAAGATGAAAACCTATTGAGTCTCTTGAATACATTTTTAATTTTCTGTTTCTATCAATTATCCAATTCGTTGAATGAATTGCTCTTTTTAAGGCTTCTTGATTAAATTTAAAATCCCTAGTGTCATCGGCTATATTTTCTAAAATTCTTTTAAGTGATTGATTTTTTAAGTTGTCTCTGTAAGTGTTTTCGTTTTCTTTTTCAATGTAGAATGATAAAGAGATCCCAATTACAATAACTAGGAACTCAAGTAAATATTTGGCAACCAATTTCTTCATACCCTAAAGATAAAAAAATTTAAACAGGTTTAAGAAGGGGGAATCAGGTAATCCAAGTGGACGAACAAAAGGTTCATTGAATAGAAAGACAATAGCTCGAATATACTTAGCCTATCTTCAAGAAGAAGTAAACCCATTAACAGGGATTAAAGAGCTTCTTAGCAATGAAGACATGATAATACTAGCTCTTATTCATAAGGCAAAGAAAGGCGATGTAAACGCCTATAAGGCGCTCATGGATTCAGCTTATGGAGCAGTAAAACAAAATGTAGAAATAACAGAAGGAGAAACCCCAATATTCAAGCAATTAGATATTGACGTTATTGATTAAATAAAGGTTAAGTGGCATTGATGTTTTGTAGCCCTCAGTTAGCAGTTGCTTTGGTTTTTTTTACTAAGGACAAGTTCCCCAGACTGGTTTATTAGCGTTTGTAAGTGCCGAAGATGTTGCGAAATTAGCTGGTTCAGCTAATATATTGGTAACACACCAACTTGTTAAGTCTTGATTAAATGATGAAGTATTTTTAAACATTTCTGTCATATTAGTCACATTCGAAGTATTCCATTTGTTACCATCTCTTGTAAGAGGTTGATTAAATGCTGATGCACCATCAAACATCTGATACATAGTCGTAACACTAGAAGTATTCCAGTCTCCTATATCTTGATTAAATAATATTGCTGCTCTAAACATAAATTCCATGTCAGTTACATTAGAAGTATTCCAATTCCCTATATCTTGATTGAAATTATAAGCCTGCTGGAAGAGATACTTCATATTGGTGACACTTGAAACATCCCAATTATTAATACTGTTACTCCCACCATTATTAAAATTTCTGGAATCATAAAACATTTGTCTCATATTAGTCACACTAGAAGTATTCCAACCTCCTATATTTTGATTGAATAATAAAGTATGTTGAAACATACTTTGCATAGAAGTCACATTCGATGTATCCCAATTGTTAATGCTGTTACTGCCGCCATTGTTAAATGCAAATGCTTGAGAAAACATAGGCCCGCATAAAAGTCACGTTAGAAGTATTCCAGCCTCCTATATTTTGATCAAATGCATACGCTGCATTAAACATACGATGCCATACTCAGTGACATTCGAAGTATTCCAACCACCGATATTTTGATTAAATACTCTTGCATTATTAAATATATCTCCCATATTAGTTACACTTGAAGTATTCCAACCACCGATATTTTGATTAAAAAGGGTATTGTAAAACATGATAAAACATATTAGTCACACTTGAGGTATCCCAGCTTCCTATGTCTTGATTGAATGACTGTTGCTTGTTGAAACATTTTGTACATACTAGTAACACTAGAAGTATTCCAACTTCCAATATCTTGATTGAATGCAGTTGCTATATAAAACATACGTATTCCATAACGTTGTCACACTAGAAGTATTCCAACTCCCTATATCTTGATTAAATGAAGTTGCAAAATTAAACATACCATCGCATATTAGTCACACTAGAAGTATCCCAACCACCTATATTTTGATTAAAATCAGAAGCTTTAACAAACATATAACCTGAATAAGTAACACTTGAAGTATCCCAACTTCCTATGTCTTGATTAAATCTATGAGCAAAGTAAAACATAGAATTAAAGGAAGTAACATTTGAAGTATTCCAGCTGCCTATATTTTGATTAAATACTCTGGCATATGCAAACATACCTCCCATATTTGTCACACTAGAAGTATTCCAGCTTCCTATATTTTGATTAAACACTGTATCCCAAAACATATTAGACATATCAGTCACACTAGAAGTATTCCAACTTCCAATATCCTGATTAAATGCTGTTGCTTGTCGAAACATACCATTCATTTTAGTCACACTAGAAGTATTCCAGCTTCCTATGTCTTGATTGAATGCTGCTGCACCTCGAAAAATATCAGACATATTAGTCACACCAGATGTATCCCAAAAACCAATATCAGTGTTAAATGCGGTGTTATTTAAAAATAAATTACTCATATTATTCACCTGCGTGGTACATAGATTATAATTTGCTGCTGCGACTTGAGTTGTTATTGATGTATTATCCACTACCGTATAGGTTACTCCGTTAATCACCTCTGTATCTCCTATTGTTGCTAAGGGACATTTACAAGTACCATTTTCAAAATAGATTAATGGTGCTACGCCTATAATAACTGATCTAGTTACTGAGGCACTATTTCCAGCCGCATCAGAAACAGAATAGGTTATTGAATATGTTCCAACCGTAGAGGTATCAACCGATCCAGAGGTTATTATCGAAGAGGTAAGGTTACCATCTTCATTATCTGACGCAGTAGCTCCAGGGTCGGTGAAAGTGGCTCCTACGTATAGGTTTATGGTTGAGCCTGTTAATGCAATTACTGGCGCAGTAGTGTCTGGTACAACGATTGTTCTAGTTACTGAGGCTGAATTGTCTCCACTATCCATAACTGAATATACAATAGTATATGTTCCAGCTATTGAAGAGTCAGCAGTTCCTGAGGTTGTTATTGAAGAAGTAATATCTCCATCTATACTGTCTGTGGCAGTTGCACCAGGATCTGTAAAGGCAGTTCCAAATTCAATAGTAATTGTTGCGTCTCCTATTAATGATATTACAGGAGCTATTGTGTCGTCAACTGTTATGGTTCTAGTTGCAGAAGCAGAGTTGTCTGAAGAATCTAAGACAGTATATACAATGGTATATGTTCCTTCTATTGAAGTATCAACTGTACCTGAGGTTGTTATCGAAGAGGTAATATCTCCATCTTCATCATCCTCAGCAGTAGCTCCAGGATCTGTAAAGGTGACTCCTGCTTCAAGATAGATTGTAGATGATCCCGTTAATGTAATTATTGGAGCTGTGGTGTCTTGGTATACAACAACTGTTCTAGTTACTGAGGCGCTATTGCCAGTAGCATCTGAAATACTGTAGTCTATAGTATAAGAACCTGTAGATGAAGTGTCAACAGTCCCTGAGGTTATTATTGAAGATGTTATATCTCCATCTATATTATCTGTTGCAGTAGCGCCAGGATCAGTGAAAGTATTATCTAATTTAATATTAATTGTAGACGAACCTACTAACGAAATAGTGGGCGGTATTATGTCTATTAAACCAAATGAGGCTGTAATAACTTGGTCTGAACTAACTAGTATGGTTAGAGAGCTTATAGATGTACCATCAGACCATCCTGAAAAAAAATAATCAGAATTAGGGGTGGCAGTAAACGTTACCGTTTCTCCTGAATAGTAAACTCCTCCTGGTGAGCTTACCGATCCACCTGTTTCAGCTGAAACCTCTAGGGTGTATTTAATGATTATGTCTTCTAATGAGTCGTGATTAAAACAACCGTTAAATAACAATAACGCTAAAAGGGGTAATAATCTCTTCATTGATAAACAATACTAAAACCCGTTAATAAACCTCCGTGTTTGAATGTGTACCCTATTTCAGGGACTATACCAAATCTTTTATAAACTGTTATAGGGTAGTTAATGGATAGAGAATAATCAGTTTCACTAAAATCATTAAGTGAATCGGATGTATTAAAAATGATTAGAGGGTTTTCATAATCAAAATTTTCAGCAACCTCAGAAGCTTTACGACTTCGATTTGTAAGTGGTTGTTTTGATCCACTTCTAAAACCAATTCCTAACTTCAAATTAATATTATTGATGACATTATATCCAAGGGTAAGCCAATACGATCTTGTTAAAGAAGAATAACTACCGTTAAACCCTCTGGGTTTCCAAGCAGCACCATTATCAAACTTTTCTAAGTATAGAAATTCATCTGATAGTTGAAAACCAAAAACGAATTTTTTATAATAAACATCAACTGTAAAATGATAAGATCCATCGTCAAATAATCCTCCAACATTAGGACCATAATATGGGTTAGGATATTTAGTTTGAGCCTCGAAAAGTAATCCTATGGAAATACCTTTGAAACCTTCACTTGTATTACTAACTAATTCACTCTCTTGAGAAAACAAGAAAAGAGGTAGAAGCATTAATAACAAAAAAAAGCTTCTCATTTAGGATTAATATTTTATCAAAAGTAGTCATAAAATTAATTAAACAACAGAAACAGAACAGCCAATATTTAAGCAATTAGACATTGACGTTATTTAATAAATAAAGGTTAAGTGGTATTGATGTTTTGTAGCCCTCACTTAAGCTGTTGTTTTCGGTGGGGGTTTTTTATGACTTGTTTTTCTTTTGTCAATTAACTCCAATACTAATGTAGCAGACAACGAAGAACTTCATTATGTTCAATACGTCAACTGCAAAATAAATTGTTGGATTGACTAAAGCCATAAATAAACTAGAATTAGCTTAACCATACAAAGGCATCGGGTCAAACGACTTATCGCAATCACAATTTGAATAATTACAAGGGTCACAAGTACAGTTTTCACAACTCCCGTCATTTTCGTAGGGAGAGCATTTGCAATTGCAACGGTTATTAATTATATATTTCATAATCAGCAAGACACAAAACTGTTTTTAAAGCTCACTTTTTCATCGGGGGTATTCTTAAACTAAAGTAATCCCACCTGGAAATTGATCTATCCTAAAGTTAAAAAATAAATTATTGTCGGAATAAATAGAACTACACATAAAGCATCAAATGATTTTGTGGTTTCTGTCTTAGAGTGCCAATATGCTAAAAGCATTAAAGGGACTTGAAACGGTAGCCTAATTAATGCATCCTGTCTTGAAATTCCAAATGTGTTTTGGGCTATCTCAGAAGTAAATAAATAAATGTTTGCAGGGAAAACTGCAATCAATAAAACAAGTAAACCCAAAGCTCCATATTTACGAGTTTTCCTTGGAATTAACAAAGCCCCCAAAACAATTTCAAATAGACCTGATATATAAACCATTAATTCAGGATATGGGATGAATGGCGGAACGATAACAAGGAAAAAATCTATATCAGTAAAATGTTTAAAACCCACCCCTATATAAAAAAGGCTCAGGGAATATACCGTTATGTTTTTTAGTGTTTCTCTCATCATGTCAAAGATAACTAAATCTATCTGTGTTATGTTAATCTGACAAAATCTGACACTATAAAAAAGGGTTCGAGTCTAATTTATTCCCGAACCTTATTCAAGATTTATGTAACACATATACAGCAGTATGCATCCATATGAAACACACCCTATGTTTAGTCAACAACAAAGCTTCTAAGCAATGAAGACATGATAACTTTGGCTCTATTCGTAAGGCAAAATTAGGCGATGTAGACGCTTATAAAGCTCTCATGGATTCGGCTTATGGTGGGGTCAAACAAAATGTAGAAATAACAGATGCAGAAACCCCAATATTTAAGCAATTAGATATTAACGTTATTGAATAAATAAAGGTCAAGTGGTAATGATGCTTTTTAGCCCTCACTTTAGCTGTTGTTTTCGGTGGGGTTTTTTATGTTTAGCTGCCTAGTAGCAATTTCTTTAGTTCAGTTGGATTTGGTAGACAATTCTATAACTTTCGTATAATTAATAGTATTACAAAGATGTCAATATGTAAATTTAATAAATACCTTTTTCATAATAGGGTATTTTATTGTTAAAGTTAATTTTTTAAAGCCCTCACTTTAGCTGTTGCTTTCGGTGGGGGTTTTTCAATTTTAGAAGTATCTGAACTTACTGAAGAGGATATGCCTGTGGTTTAAAAAAACGCCACTAAAATTAGTTAGTGACGCTTTTAAAAAATTAATACCCTTTTATAAGGACTCTTGTAAATGATTTTGAAAATTCTACAGTATCAAGTGTTTTTGAGAATTCTGCAAAAGCTGCAGTGTCATTTTCACTTTGTGGACCAAAATTAAATGCTGAGTTTAAATCAGAGTAAGTACCATAAATATATAAAGTTTCACCATTGTCTGTTCCGTGAGCAATTTGTCCCATTCCAACAAATCCATCAAATTTGTATGATTTTATGAGTTTTCCAAAAGCCTGAACCATTGTATTTAATTGCAAGTTTTTTACTTTAAAAACCCACGCTTGTCCAATAGGATAAGATGTTTCTGAACCATTAGTAATCAAATCTCTTCCAGCAGCAGCTCTACTGCTTTTTACATAATTGCTCATTTTAGAAATGTATAAGTCCCAATCACCGCCTTTTAATGAGTTTCTATAATCAGCGAGGGATTGTGATGATTCGCTAGTAATTCCAATCATATGGGTAGCTTTTTCACTCGTACCTTTTAACGGAATAGAAGAAAATTCAACCTTTACATTTGAAGGTTTAGGGTGACTTGAATAAAAACCATCTACTAGGCCTGCAACTGTTGATACATCTTTAGAATCAACCTCCAACATAACATCATACCAATAAAAATTCTGCGAAAACACTAAGGAAGAAATGAGGAAACTAAATACTGTAAATACTTTTTTCATTTTAAATTTTTTTAAGATTAATTATTAAAGTTATAAAATAAATTGCAAAACACAACCAAATTTAAGACTTTAACAAAAAACTGTTTTCAAAGCTTGTTTTCAGTATCTTGTATTACAATCTAAATATATTTATTATGAAAAACATTAAAGACACATTTTTAAATTTATTTTTAAGATTAGTTACTGGAGGTATGATGTTTTATTATCATGGATTTGGTAAAATTACAGCAGGCACTGATCGATGGGATAGACTAGGGGGAAGGTTAAGTGAACTGATTGGATTGGATTTTTTAAGCATCCCCCTAGGGTTTATGGCTAGCTTTTCTGAGTCAATTGTAGCATTATTTATTATGATTGGTTTATTCACTAGACCTTCTGCCTTTCTTTTATTATTTACCATGTTAATTGCTTCTTTAAGTAATATAATTACTAAAGGAATTGATGGAAGCGAATTATCTCTTATTTATTTATTTTTAACTCTGATAATTTTTATTAAAGGTTCTGACGGGTTTAGCTTGGATAGTGTTTTATTTTCCAAAAAAACACACACATTCTAATTAGCTTGTTTCATTCTTGGTAAAGTGTATTGAAAGTTAGAACTCACTAAAGATGATATGCCTGTGGTTTAAAAAACGCCACTAAAGTTAATTATCAGTTCTTTGGATGATTTTGCGAAATTAGTAATTAGAATTTTACCTTTAGGGTATGGGAAAGTTACTAATTATTCTTTATTTAAACCTTGGGTTTTATGCCATAGCAAGGACTAATTATTTCATTAGCAAAAGAGATAAAAATTGGGGTAAATGGATTCATAGAGTTTTACACCTTATTAATATTGTTGTTTACTTCAATATTTTATATGAATTAATTATATGAGAATATAATCCTGACATGTTTGCAACTATTCTTCCCATATATTTACATTATGTTAGTAAAGATTAAATATTTAGGATTATCTGTCAGCATTTTTGCTTGTCTATTTAAACTCATGTCTTGGCAAGGTGCTGACATACTATTGATTATCGGTTTATCTTTGTTGGGCATTTATTTTTTGCTTAAAGTTTTAAAATGACTCTTTTTAAGGAAGGAATAAAAACCTATAGATGATATTGCACCAGGACTAGCTGTGGGTAGAAAATTGATCAATAGAAAAGGGTTTACTTTTGAATTACTATTTGGAGTTGGAAGGAACTTATTATATAAGTCAAAAGATGATGATTCAATTAGCAGAACTGCTGGAATAGTTAGGGCTGGTATTTCTGTTGGAAAGAGGTTTTAAAACTTATAATCACAAGACTCTCTTGTTTTCAAAGCTAATTAGCTAAAGGATTTATACGCCTTAGCTTGAATAAATATAATAAGGGCAATAACAATAGGAACCCACCAACCTTTCTTTTTGTTTTCTTCTTCTACCCATTTCGTCCAACTCTTTTTCATATATCTAATCTATCAATACAATGTACAAAACTGTTTTTAAAGCGCTCATGGATTCAGCTTATAGGAGTCAAAGATGTTATTGATTAAATAAAGGTTATTTTAAAAACACTAACTTTAATGTATATAATTATTAAAAAAATTCATATTATGAAAAATACGTATTGTTTATTAGTGGTTTTATTTACCTCATTAATTGTTTCATGTGGTGGTGATGATGATCCAATTCCAGCTCCAGTTGTTGTAACTCCTGAAGTAGTTGTTCCTGATACCGTGGCTCCAACAATTACTCTAGTTGGTCCTTCCACAATTAATATTGAAGAAGGAGATTCATTTACAGATGCTGGAGCTTCGGCTTCAGATGATGTTGATGGCGACATATCCAGTTCAATAACAACTTCTGGTTCTGTCGACGCCTCTACACCAGGAACATATATATTAACATATAGTGTTTCAGATGCAGCAGGTAATTCAGTAGAATTGACCAGAACAATTATTGTAGCTGTAGCGACTAAAATTACAGCATTAGCGGCTACAGGAATAGTATCAGAACAAACTCCCGCAGAAGCAAGGAGTACTATTAATGGAAAGTGGAATTTTCCTGAAAGCAGTTCAAAATCTTCCTATAGCTCTAAATTGAACACTTGTGAATTTGATTTTATTGAATTTACAGACACCACTTATTACCTGGCCCTAGATCTAGACGGAGAATTTAATGCTGTTTCTGGGCCATATGAATTAAATGAAGACTCTGAAGGAAAAGTTAGTAGCGTTGACCTATACTATTACACTGGAGAAGTAGATGTAGTAATTGCTACATTAACTGATATTAATGTTATCGAAATCAACGATGAAATCGAAGCTAGTTTTACAGTAAATTTAACGATTCCTGAAACTGCTGATTTTGATTCCTGTAATGAGCTTAGTGGAACTTATTCTGATGTTGGAAAAGAAGAGCCTATGGAACAAAGTTATGCTGTTGCAAACACTTCAACAAGTTCTCAGACAGGTTCTGACACTACCGGAACTTCTTATGTCGATCCAGTTTCTCATGTAACATTAATAAACAATACTTGGAGCTTACTGGAAATTACAGAAGATGGTGAATCTATTGCCCTTGCTGATTTATTTGAAGATTGGTGTTACTATGAAGAATGCGATAATGATGGTAATTGTGTAGAAACTGCAGTTGAAGGTTGTAGTCCCCCATCTTCTGCATATCTTCAATTCTCAGCTTACGGGAGTTATAATCTTGTATTTTCTGGTGGTTCCCAACCAAATGAAGTTGAAGTCGGGGAATGGGAATGGATTGATGAGCCAGGCGATCAAATGTTTTATATATTAGAAGAAGGAGAAGCAGAAGTCATGAAAATTCTTGACCTAAGCGAATCATTATTGATTTTACAAAATGAGGAGGGTGATACTTATACTTTCACTGCTCTTTAATAAGATACTTAATACAATCTTTAGACCCTCTAGTGTTTGTGCTAGGGGGTTTTTATGAAACGGTGCAAGCTGATTCAATTCTGACCGTTGTTATCTCCTAACCCTAGCTTAATACCTATTTACGATGATTTAATTTATTTTCCAGTAAAGAAAATATTTTTCGCTTTTAAAGCTATTATTTACACTGTCAAAGTATTTGAATTTTTCAATTATTTCAGATTTATAATTTTTAACATTGGGAACCAAGAAGTCTCTTATAATGATGAGCCTCTTATTTACTAAATATTTAAGCTTAACACTACTTTGTATTTCTTCTCTATTATATAGCCAAAACTTGAAATCATTAAATAATTTGAAATCAATCAAAAAACAACAATAACTAACAAAAACAATTATGAAACAACTAATCTTAATGGGGTCATTTTTATTGATGGCTTTAACAATTTCTGCTCAAGAAAAAGACAGATTTGTTTATGAACTACACTTTGAAGTGGCTCAATCAGCTTCTGTTTTAGAGGCTGAAAAAATGTTTTTTATCTTTTACGATGGATTTAAACAAAGCGAAAAATGCACTAATGTAAGGGCTTTACAGCACCACACAGGAGCAGGGTTTCAATATAAAATTCTGGCATATGCAAATAGCTGGGATGACCTTGACGACATGACTGTTCAAGCGCAAACATATTTTGCTTCACAGTATCCTGAAATGATGACCTCTGCCTGGGCAGTTATAAAATTAATTAAACAACAGAAACAGAATAGCTAATATTTAAGCAATTAGACATTGACGTTATTGAATAAATAAAGGTAAAGTGGTATTGATGCTTTTTTAGCCCTCACTTAGCAGTTGCTTTTGGTGGGGGTTTTTTATTTACTATCGTTTTGGATAGTATTGTAGTAATGTATTCCAAAGAATAATAAAGCTACCGTTATTGAAACTAATTTTAGAGTTTTAGGAAGTATAAAGCCGAAATCAGTAAATTTTCTGATAGCAATTTCAGCAAGATTTAATATAGTTAATCCAACCGCAATGTTGTAATAGATTTTTTTCATAATATCTAATATAATAGTTAGACGTTTAAAGAGTAAAAAAGTTACATTAAAATAATCATCTAAAGGTCAAATGGTAATGATGCAGGTTTACCCCCCTAACTATATTTAGACCCCCAAACAAAAGGGGGGGATCATAATCCATATAATCTCAATAAAATCAGGGTTTAGCGCTGTAGCTTACTAACAAAACCTTACTGAAGAGAAAAACCTCCTTGAATTAATCTAAAAAACACGAAAAATGGCTAAAATCACTCAAAATTGATAAAAAAACGCTCAAAAACGCTCAAAAACGACCAAAAAACAAGTTTTTTATGAAATAAAATTACTGAATAGTAATCGTCCCTACCATTTCTGCATGAAGTTAGCACTGATAATAGAATGTTCCAGCTGAGGTTGGTGTTCAAACAATTGTTCCACTTTCTGTACCGTTATTTGAAACGCCACTTATGGTATCTCCCGTTCCTGTTCCTGCTGCGGTCTTGAGGTAAAAAGGATGACCAGAGGCGTCAACAATAAAACTTATTGTATCTCCTACGCCAAATACTAAGTTAGGATCTGTACCACTAAAACCGGTTGCGCTTCAATGAGACCCTAACAAGAAGTATTTCTGTCAGTTAATCCACAAACAAAGGCAGGTCTTTAACCTCATCTATTTCGTGTTTGAACTTAGGCAAAGTTTATTTTAAGGCTATTTGTTTATTTTTATCCCTTTATATAATGCCAAACATTCTATTTCCACTTTTGCACCTAGGGCTAAACCACTCCCTGCAAAAGCACTTCTTGCGGGAAGCTTTTCTCTATTAAAAAACTCCACATATGCTTTTGACATTTCGGGCCAATCCTTAATATTAGACAACATACAGGTGCATTTAAATATATCCTCTACTGAATGTTCCATATCCTTCAAAATATTTTTGATATTACCCAAGGCTTGCTTCGTTTCAGGACCAATACCACCCTCTACAACAACATTATTAACCTCTCCTATTTGTCCTGATAGATAAATAATACCATTAACAATAGTTGCTTGGGAGAATGGCATACCAGAGAGCTTGTGCTCTTTGCTGTTAACGTATTCAATATTTTGCCCAAAAGAAACCATAGGAACTAACAGTAAAAGAAGAAGTGCTTTTTTCATAATATCTAGATTTATCAATACAATGTACAAAACTGTTTTTAAAGCTTGTTTTCATTATCTGACGTCTTTTGATGATTTAGACGGTTTTACTGGTGTTAATCGACAAATGAAATAGACTGCTGAAGTGAGTATTAAGTGAGTGTTGGAAATAAAAAAAGCCCCCACTTTACGTGAAGGCTTGATTTTACTGGTGGTCCCACCTGTACTCATTACTGTTTATAACTATATGATTATCACGATATATAAATAGATCGATAGTACCCCGGGGTACTGTTTTAGTCCCTTTTGGGTACTAAGTTGTTTGGTGGGGTACTAACAACCTCTGTTAAATCTAACAGAAGTTGATTCTACACTATTTTCAATCATTTTTTATCGTTTTCTAAAACTTTCTATACTTATAAGTGTAACCTTCTCTCCAACATGGGGTAAAGAGGAGTTCACCCATGAGGGACGAAAGTTAGTTAGTGGGAAAGACATCGGTTAGTAGATTACAAATAATAGTTGAGGTTTCACCGGTAGGTACAAAAATGATTTTATTATAAATCTGATATGGTAAACAATGAATAGGTTAGAAGAAGTTTAAGGTTCAAGTTTATAGAGAGTTTGAAAACTCTAAGTTAAGTTCTCTTTGTATTTGAAGATAAGATTGGTTTACAGTATGTATTCCTTTATCTAAAAGTTCTATGTGTTCAGGATGATGTTTATGAATAAAAATCAATTGATGAAGTTGAGAGGAAGAGATTCCCATTTCTTTAGAAACGATATCTCTTGAAGAACTTATATTAGATTTAATATAAGTTGTTCTTAAAAGGATTGAAAATATATAATCGCAATATATTGCAAGAGTTGGATACTTTTTAATAGATCATTAAATTTATTATTAATTTAAAAAACATAATTATGAAAAATTCAAATAAGCTAGGATTACTTTTTTCAATAGTCTGTATGATGTCAACTTTTTTTCCATGGGCTGAGTCATCTGCGTCAGTCAATATGGGAAGTTTTGGATCATCAAGTGCCAGTAGTGGAAATCTTTCAGGGATTACACTAGGAGTCGGTATTATAGGTTTATTAATGGGGTTGGGATCTTTGTACTCCAGTTTTAAAAAATTGAAGTACACCTGGATCTTAGGAGTATTAATGTTAATAGATGGAATATATTATCTTTTAACAATGAACTCGTCTGGAGTTTCATCGTCTTCTACTTATGGTGATTACTCTGCTTCGGTTAGTGGGAGTGTTGATCCTAAATTTGGTCTATTCCTTTTCACAATCAGTTCTCTATTGTTAGTTATATTTACTTTGAAAGACCGAAAATCTTAAATTATTATATTTGTTTTGGATGTATCAAAGGGGTGTATTTCAAAACCCTTTTGATTACTTCTTATTTATTTTTAAATCTTCATACATGAATTTAAAATATATATTAGTGATATTCATTCTTTTTCTAACGTCATGTGATAACAATAATTCTAAATCTAATTCCTCTAATTCATCAATAAGTATAAATGGAGTTTATGTTTATATTGAAAGTAGTTTTACATTTAAAATTACCGTTACAGGTAGTCGTTGGTCAGGTGTTTCTAAAATATGTCAATACTGTGATACAGAATATGACAGTGGAATAGTCAAAGGAACAGATGTTTATGACAGTAGTGGTTACGTTAAAATAGGTTATATTTCAGGGAACACACTCGTAACTTCTGCTGGAGGTAATAGAATTACACTCAGAAAGTAAAAAGAAACTCCAATGACATATATACACTCAATCGCTCAAAAAGAAGAAGGATCAAAATTTTTGATACAGTGATGTTGTCTGGAAAGGTTACAATCTGTAGAATCACGGTTTGGGTGTTATTATTCTCATCAATATTTTTTATTATTTCATGTACAAAAAATGATATTATAACAGATAATGGAGAAGGAATTACCATTGAATTTTTTGATGGATTAAATGATAACCCAACTTATCAACTTTCTAAAGATTCAAATGGGTTTTACATCTTAACCTTAGATAGAAGTAAAAATCAAACCATTCAACGAATTACAGGTAAATTACTCAGAAATGAGTATCCTATTGAGGATTTATGGAGTGGTCCTCAATCCAAAAAAGTAAATTGGAAATCTAATCTATATTGGTGGTTATTAGAGGGAGAAACTGTTGCAAACATTACAAAAACCTACCTCAATTTATTTACCGGAGAATTGGTTTACGTTAATCTACCTGCCACCATTCATAAACTGGGAAGATGTCATCGTTCCAACTATCAACAAAAGTTCATATAGTAATACGGAAACTGGAATAGTAAATACTGTAATTGCTCCTATTCAAGAAATGGTAGGAGATACAATGAAAATTAAAATGACATATATTCATTCAATAACTCAAAAGGAAGAGGGATCAAAATTTTTTGAAATTATTGGTAAAAAAGTTTTTAAGGATTCTACCTATATAATTCTAAAATAACTTCAAATCATACCCCACAAAACTCCTCCCAAACTTATCACAAACTCTTCCAACAGTTCCACTTCCCATAAAAGGGTCGAGAACTAATTCAAACTCTTTGGATGTTTGAAGAATAGGTAATCTGATTATTTCATTAGGGAAGGGTGCTGGGTGTTCTCCTTCGATATGTAACTTATGTTAGATTTAACAGAAGTTTAAATCTATGATTTTTTAATAACTATCAAATCAGTTTCAGTCTTAACAAGTCTTTTTTACCTAAAATTGATTTGAAATAAAGTATCTCTCATTATTATTGTGGAATGAGCATAATACATATAAGGTGTTTTTAATAAGGGAATAATATCTTTAGAAAGAACAAATTCATTATTATAAAACAGATGCATTCTTTCGTTTTCTAATGAAACATATGTGTGTTAATTAAATTATCCTCACTAACAATTAAAGTTTGTGAAAAAGAGAATGTATGAAATAAAATAAAAGTACTTGCTTTATATAGCAAGTTTGTGCAACTTGAAAACTATATTATATATTTGAGTAAATCAGTTAAACACTTTATTATGATAAAATTAATTAAAAAAATATTTCTGATAGGAGTATTAGGAATAATTGTAATTTCTTGCAGCGATTCTAAGTCGTCTAAATCTAAAAAATGTGACGATATGAAGAGTTACAATAAAGGAAAGCAAGAGGGTCAAAATAACAATATGTATGCTGACTGTAATTATTATTGGGAAATGGATAAACAGTGGGTTGATGATAAATCATGTTTCTGTAAAGGATATAATGATTATAATAAATATTAATTAACAAATAAAATTTAACCATTGTGAATTCTTTCGTTTGTAATTATTTTCACATAGGGTATGATGGATGAAAGTCTTAAAATATTCTAAAGATCACGTTTTAAAAGACAGATAATAATTAAAAACTAAATAATGAAATACGAATGTCCAAATTGTAAACAATTTACATATGAAAAAGGATGGTCCAATCTTGGATGTGGATTTATACTTTTATTAGGTCTCCCAATTTTTATTGGAATGATTCCTGGAGCGTCTGGTTTTTATGGAGGAACTGTTGATATGGGGATTTTTGTTTATATTATACCATTGTCGATGATCATTGGAGTAATCGTAATAATCTTTTCTTTTATCTCACCTCAAAAAACAATTGATTATACATGTTCAAACTGTAAATTCACCCAAAAACACAACATTTAAGCAACTAAATAAATTAACTATTATGAAATCTATACTTTTAAAATATAATTTTTGTGAAAGATTAATTTCTTGATACTACATATTTATTTCGGGTTATTTATCTTTGAAATAATGTTATTTAACTCAATCGAATTTCTATTATTTCTCACTGTTGTATTTGTTTTATACTGGTTCGTATTTAACAAAATACCTAAAACATCAGAATCTATTGATTCTTTTTAGTTCTTATGTGTTTTATGGATGGTGGGATTACAGATTTTTATCTTTAATATTTCTTTCTACAATTGTTGATTATTTCACTGATGAATCATTAAACTAAATATTCTTCTACAAAAGTACTTTTACAAATATTGTTTTTGGACATTTTTTTTCAAATCATATCCCACAAAACTCCTCGCTAACTTATCACAAACTCTTCCAGTAGTTCCACTACCCATAAAAGGGTCTAACACCAATTCAAACTCTTTTGAGGTTTGAAGTATTGGTAGAGTTATTATTTCCTCAGGGAAAGGAGCAGAGTGTTCTCCTTCGATATCTAACTTTTGATTTGCAACAGAAGTTCTCACTAAATCCTCATTCCAATAATCTCCCATATTCTTTCCTTTAATGTTGGGTAGGTATGGTGAAACAGAATTGGAGTATTCTCCATTTACACTTCTGTGTCGAGGTGGAAGAGAGGGTTTTGTTTTATCAGAATAAATAAAGGTCAAGTGGTAATGATGCGCCTCCAATATGTTAAATTTTGATGTTCAGGTAAGAAACAGTGCAAACAACTTATCGGTATTGAACACAAAAACCTTTATCCAACCTCGATTTAATACTCTTAGAGGGGTTTATAATTTATAAGCCTTCATCAAAACAAAAAACCCTCCATCGGAGAGGTTTTTGTATTCAATTTTTTGCAGAGACTCTTTACTCCTCGCTAGACTCCTCAGCAGCATCTGGCTGAACAGCCATAACCATTCCTGTAGCATCAAAATAATCTCCTGAAGCAACTACCTTTCCGTTTTCTACCATAAAATAATGGTAAGCGTCTACTGAAAACTCCTTTCCTGAAGCAATATTATTTCCAGACCATGTTCCATAAACACGTACGCTTCCATCAACTAATAAAGTTTCCTCATTAACTCCAGGCAACCAAGCATCTGCTTTGAACGAAACATTTTCAAAACCATTCATATAAAACTCTCCCTGAGCTAAAACCTCTTCATATCCAACTTTTCCAGCTCCATACATTGGAGATTGGTGCTCAATATTTTCGGCAGTCATCGCATTGAATAGCTCAAAATCTGTTGGTGACTCATAAGTTGAAATGTATTTTTTTGCGACCTCCAGATTCACTTTGTAAAGCGTCATATCCTGTGTGTTTGAACAAGAAAATATTACAAGGGTAACAGAAATTAATAAAATAAATTTTTTCATAATACAGTAGTTTAATTATTGTTAATTAGTAATATACATAAATAATAAGATTAAAAAAAATTCAACATATTGAACAAGTTCGTTTTGCACGCTATTGAGATAAATTATTATACTTCTGATTAATAAGAAATTTCACATAATCCACACCAAAGTTTTTGTTTAGTGGAACTTTATAATCATGTCCATAAATTTATTTATCAATGACAACTTTTAATACAAGTGGTATTGATTCTTTGTAGCCCTCACTTTAGCTGTTGCTTTCGGTGGGGGTTTTTTATTTCTTTTTGGAAAATACTTGTGTGGCAAAAAGGATTAGAAGCACCCCTAAAATACCGTTGATGGTATCAGGATTATTAGAGTCGCCCCAAAAATTAGTGAATAATCCAATCAGGAGGTTTGCTACAATTAGAGTAGCAGTTGTGTACATCAAAATTTTGTAATTCATAATATGTTGTTGTTTGCAACTAATATACAAAACTGTTTTTAAAGCTTGTTTTCATTCTACAAACAAAGGCAAGTCTTCAACCTCATCTGTTTCAACAAAGGTAAAAGTGTATTATAAATACCTGAATTTACTTAGGAGGATATGCCTGTTATTTAGTTGCATTGGTCTCTGACCCATTGAGCTGCGTCTTTATCTCCTGCAGCTGCCTTTTTCCAATCAGCACAAGCACCATTTAAATCCCCTAAATTTTCTTTAGCAACCCCTCTGTTGTTATAAGCATTAACATGTCCCTGAAACTTTTTTATATACCCCCAAACAAAAGGGGGGGATCACAACCCATGTAACCTTAGTAAAATCAGGGTTTAGCGCTGTGGCTTACTAATAAAACCTTACTGAAATTTATTAATTAAATTAGTTTCTTAAATGTTCACCTTTTGACCACAATTATACAGAAATTACAGATGATGAAACTTTTTTAATACGGTTATGAATTTATATACACAAGGTGAGCCTTTGATCATATATACTAAGCTATGTTAACAGCTATTAGTTAATTAAACATTAATCTTATTAGCATAGTTGTTTATAAAAGATTCTCAATAAATAATTCAATAATTGAAATAGAATTTAAATTTGAGTATGATTTCACTTTATACCTCTGAATATTTTAAATCAATACTCCCTGAGCAGTTAGCCAGAATAATAACTGAAAGAAGAGAGTATCTAAATATATCCCAAATAGATCTTGCAGTTAGGTGTCATTTATCTGAGCATATGATAAAAAAAATGGAGAAAGGAAAACATAATTTCAGAGTAACGGAGCTTGAAAAGTTAAGTTTTGGTTTAGAAACTAGTGTTAAATATTTTTTTGCTGTTTTATAATCTAAAAAACACGAAAAATGTATAAAATCACTAAAAAATGATCAAAAAACACTCAAAAACGACCAAAAACGACCAAAAAACAAGTTTTTTATCAAACTAGATTTACCGAAGAAGATATGCCTGTGGTTTAAAAGAAAACGCCTCTGACCATGAGAGTTTGGATTACACCCCTCTATGCCAGTTAAGCCCTAAGGAAAACCTCCTACTTTATAAATCTATAATACTCTTTCTGTCATTACATTAGATAGGATATTTGAGGTGCAATGTATGTAGTGTCTTAAATACAGAAGTTTGGGGTTATATACTAGATACAAGAACTAGTGTCTAATCTGAAAACGATTCTAAAAACCCCTCCCCATGTTTAGAAATCAATGAATGGTTGGAAACTTTTAGCTTTTTATATCGCTTCAACTCTTAATAGGTGTTTATCTTGAGCTTTTTCCCAGGTTTGTGACCAGTGAATCATCTTATTCGTGATTGGGTGGAAGTGAACAGCTTAGCTTCTTGAGGTTTTTTAGTCCACCAAATGATTGTCTTGATTAATTAATTTCATAAGCTTATGGATGTTGGGCTCTTTATAAATTGCCTCAATCATTTTGGAGTACTCTTTTACAAATCGTTTGTTATCGAGCAGGTTGCCAAAAATATCGGGTATTCTTAAAAAGCTAAGACGATTTTGTTCAGACTGTTTTGCGTTACGATGAAGTTCTTCTTTTCGTTCATCAATTATGTCAATTTCATTATGGTTTATATCCATACGTTTGTCGCTATAGTAACACCATGCTGCCAAAATAAATGTCCCATAGCGTATACTCCCTTCAGTAGCTAAATTTTCGAGTATAGTTGGAATCAAGAATTTAGATAATTTTGCAGAACTTTCAGAACAGATTCTTCGTACACCATCTTTTATATTGGGATTGGCAAATCTTTTTTCTAAACTATTTTTATAATCTGTTAAGTCAATTCCTTCAATTTCGCCTAATTGGGGAGTAACTTCATTGTCCATAAATTGTCTCATGAATGTAGCGAAAATTTTGTCTTCCATACAAGCATTGATGGTGTCATGACCATGTATGGCTCCTGGAATTCCCAAAACGGAATGCCCTGCATTCAACAAACGAATCTTCATTTTTTCGTAAGGGGTAACATCTGGGACAAATTGAACTCCAAGTTTTTCGAGAGGAGGTCTCCCGTTCGAAAAATTATCTTCGATTACCCATTGAATATAGGGTTCGCAAACAATCGGCCAAGCGTCTTTTAGTTGATGTTTAGTGTTTAAGAAATCAATTGACGATTGTGGAGTAACAGGTGTTATTCTGTCTACCATAGAGTTTGGAAAACGAACTTCATTTTTTATCCAATTGTAAAGGGATGGATTTTTTTTCTTAACAAAAGACAAGATCATTGAACGCGTTACAGCTCCATTGTGTTGAATATTGTCGCATGATAAAATAGTGAATGCAACTAAACCGTTGTTTCGTCGTTTATCTAATGCTGCAGCCAAGTAACCAAAAACCGTTTTTGGATTATTTGGGTATTGAAGATCATGTTGAATATCGGGATTATCAAAATCAAATGCACCGGTATTCGGATTGAAATTATAACCTCCTTCTGTAATAGTTAATGAAACAATTTTGGTGTCAGCATGCGCCATGCGATCAATCGCCAAATCGGGTGTTTCAAAAGCGAAAATATAATCTACTATAGATCCTATAACTTCACAGGTTTCGTTTCCTTCCGGATGCTGTGTAATGAGAGTATAGAGGCAATCTTGTTGCTCTAATACAGTAGCAATATTCCTGTCCCCTTCTCGTAAACCGATACCACAGATTCCCCATTCAGAATTTTGAGCATCTCCAAGTAATTGATGGATATAATAAGCCTGATGTGATCGATGAAACCCACCAACTCCTATATGAACGATGCCTGACTTGACCAAATCCCTTTCATAGGTTGGGCAAGGAAGTTGGGACGCAATGGAGTTTATGTTTTGCTGTTTTAATTGAATTGTACTCATTGTATCTTATCCGTTATTTAATGACTTGCGTCTCTGCATCGCCCAATAGGCTGCAATGAAATATATTAGGGTACAGGCAAAACCAATTTGATAAAAAACCGCTCTATTGGAAATATAGGCTGCTTCATCTGGACTTGCTACCAATGTTTTTATAGCTAAAAACAGCGTTAATCCGAGAACGCCATGTGAAACAAGCTTCAAGGCTTTTGTAAATATCGAGACATCTTGCACTGTTTCTGGTTCTTCTTCCTCCAACTTTTCGTGATACTTTACGATCGCTTTATTATATGCATCTTCCTTCTTTTCATCTTCTGGATATTTTTTATTGGCACCATATTTACCCGCCAAGAAGGTGTAAACCAATATTGTGAAAAACCAAGTTGGAATGAATAGGTAATAGAAAGACATGACGTCAAGTGCATTGAGACCAAAGCCGAAAATGAGGCCAATAATCCAAGACAAAACGGCTGGAGAACTATTTTTGTATTCTTGGAATTTCGACCAATAACGGGTGTAGCCAATTTTAGGAAAAATTTGGTGTTCAGTGAATACAATTGCTCCAACAGGAACAACTAACAGGCCTGCGTAGGTCAACAGCGGTAATATTTGTGAAAATACAAAAGGGAAACAAGCAACAATGATCATGGCTACTCCAACAATCATAGTTGTTTTTCTCAGCGAATGATTGATGTAGATTGCTTGTGCAGCTAACCCTGCTCTATATAAATTGGTGATAGCGGTTGTCCAACCAGCCACAATAACAATAACAAAACCAGACCATCCAAGAGCATAGTAAGCAACATCGCCTGGATCGAGTTGTACAATTGATTCTCCTAAAATCACAGCGGTACCAGCGCCCATGATTCCGGCAGCAATCCAAGCAATATAATGTCCAAAAAGCATCCCAGTACTGGTTGCAAGACCGTAGTGTTTTTTCTTGGCAAAACGCAACAAAGCCATATCAATTAAACCAAAATGAGTAATCGTATTTGCTGCCCATCCAAAACCGATGACTTCGACTAATCCGATTCCGGGTTTGCCGTCACTGTTTACACCTGTCCAAATAGACTGATTTCCGATATCAACAAAATCTGCCCAGCTACCTGGAAGAGTGAACCCTAAAACATCTAAAGAAAGTGCTGGCATTAAAACAATTGCCCCACTGGCAAACATAGTGAATAACCAAGGGGCACAAATGCCCGAAAAGTCTGAGACTGCTTTGAAACCATATAGGGCTACAAACACAACAAATATTCCTACGAGTAGAACAATTAATACAAACCACAAATTCGTTGGATACCAATCGAGCTGTGCAGGAATTCCAAAGGCAAATCGAACAGCAGTAGAAGATACGGTAACCATTGCAGCAGAGATGACTGTGAATATCAGGATATTGGCCCAGTTATATAATTTGGACATCGAATCACCAGCAATTTTATTGAGATAAGTGTACAGACTTAGACGGGTTTCAACAGCAATTGGACTTGTTATCAAAGTCCAGCTTAAAACGGCTAAGACATTTCCAATGAGCAAGCCAAGAATAATGTCCATTGTCTTTGCGCCTAAAGCAACAAAAGTTGCTCCAATGACAAACTCTGTAGCTGCGACATGTTCTGCTGCATACAAGCCCGCAAAATGAGTCCAATTGTGTAATTTATGGTTTGGAACAGGAAGCTGCTCTTCATGCATGTTTTCGAATTGTTGAAAATCAGTTATTTGGTTCATTTTTTTCCTTTAATTACCGGTAATACATACTAATATAACTAAATTGACGGGAGATTAATACCTAGTAAACGATTTCATTAGTAGCTTGTTTCATTCTTGGTAAAGTGTATTGTAGAACTTACTGAAGATGATATGCCTGCGGTTTATGTCTAAACAAATCTTGCTCCTATTCCTCTATTTTCTGGGCTAATACTTTTAACTGGTCTTCTAATGATTTTATCCTATCTTACATTAATCAAAAATAGTGAAGATTTATCTAATACCTAAACAGATGCTACACGCTCTCCTTGTTTATTTAGTTGATTTTTTTAATCGGCGTAAATGATTGATAGATTGAAAAAGTGGTTTTCTGGATTGAGTCCCTTGAAGAGGAATACTCTTTGGATTTTTTTTGTTATTCTAGTTTTACGCTTTATAATACGATTTTTGGATGCCACATTTAATAGTGCCTGAACCCTCACCTAACTTTTCTTTTTCTTTTGATAATCTCTCTCCTTGTTTCGGCAGATGAAAAACTTAAGATTTTTGCAAGTGAATCCAGGAGGCTTATTGGATTTCTTGAAACTCTAAATAGCTTTTTCATTTTTATCTAATTTTATTTTGCAAACTACTCCATCCACCACCGTTATGAACTTCAGTAAAGCCATTTGATTTTAAAATACTTTTTGCTGATGCACTTCTCCTTTTCATAATTTTATAGTTAACATTATTTACATCCTTCAAATTATAAAAAATTATTGCTTTTGTAGACAAAGAAGTCATTTTTAAATAAAAAAATAACTTTTACAGTTTAGAAAAACCACCTCTAATAGAACAAAAAGGATACAAGAGAGAAACATTGAAAAGAGTATTCCTTTTTTATTTTCATATCCTAGGATACGCTAAATCAAAATTTCCCTTGATCACATCCGCTAGAATAAATTCTCTTAAGATAAATTGTAGGAACTAAAATATATAATGTATTTTTGGTTCACCACTTTGGTCAACCAGAATAATATTCCTATTGAACTGAATCATATATAAATAAGGTTTTACTATGAAGGTTTATTTTGCAGACAAAACGAATAATTGAATACTATTTTGGAATAAAGTCCTGCAAGAAAAGGATTTTATAAACCCCAAAAAAAGATACATCTTGACAACAGCTGAAAACAAAAAATCAATCTTAAAAAGAATAGTCGCAATTATATTGGGCTTTGGCCCTGGCATATTTGCTATTGGCTATACAATTGGCACTGGGAGTGTAACATCAATGATTGTAGCGGGAAGTAAATTTGGAATGCAATTGTTGTGGGTTCTTCTACTGAGTTGTTTATTCTCTGGGATACTCATGTTTGCATATGGCAATTATGCATTGATTACTGGTGAAACTGCACTTTATGGGTTTAAAAAGCACTTGAAATTTGGGAAAACAATGGCCATCCTTATTATAATTGGGATTACGTTTGGTCAGTGGAATTCATTAATGGGTATTTTAGGAATTTCATCCAATATTATCTTTGAAATCTTAGCAATCAACTTTGAAGGATTAATTGCTTACCAATATGAAACGGTATTAATAATAGCCATCATAATAATTGTTGTTTTTTACCTGCTGATGCTGATTGGCAAATACACTTTCTTCGAGAAAATTTTAATCATTTTTGTAAGTGCGATGGGCTTATCGTTTATGTTATCGTTGTTCTTTGTTCAGCCACTTTCGATGGATATCGCTAAAGGATTGATCCCAACAATTCCAAAAGTTACTGGAGGGAAAATGCTGGTTGCTGCGTTTGTTGGAACTACGATGGCGGCAGCAACGTTTTTGTCTCGTCCCCTTTTTATAAAAGGAAAAGGATGGACTATTAAAAATTTAAGGCAACAAAAGAAAGACTCAGTTACAGCAGGAGTTTTGATATTCATAATCAGTGCTACTATTATGGCCGTAGCCGCTGGTGCGTTATTTTACGAAGGAAAAGAGGTCACGCAGGTACTCGATATGGCCAATACTTTAGAGCCAATTGCTGGGAAATGGGGCGTTACTATTTTCTTTTTTGGAGCACTAAGTGCTGGCCTATCCTCTATTTTTCCGTGTTTATTAATAGCGCCTTTACTCGTTGCAGATTATCAATCAGGAACCTTAGATACAAACTCACTTCAGTTTAGAATCATTACTGCCGTTGCCTGTTTAGTTTCTTTAATTGGGCCTGCATTTGGAGCAAATCCTATTGAAATTCAAATTCTCTCTCAAGTATTTAATGTATTTGTATTGCCCATAGTAATCCTAGGAATCATTTGCCTGCTAAGCAGCAAAAAAGTAATGAAAAGCTATAAAACGAGCACTGGTGTGTATATCGGAATGTATTCGGCTTTGTTATTTTCATTGGTGATTTCGTACAATGGTGTTTTAGCACTTCTAAATTATTTTTAATAACGTTTAAAGAACAAAAAAGTAGAATACGGATTCAAATTAAAATAACACAACAAATAATAAAACAGAATTACACCTAAAAAATATGTCAAAATTACAAGGTAAAGTAGCAGTAGTAACTGGAGGATCTAGAGATATCGGAAGAGCAATCTCTTTAAAATTAGCAAAAGAAGGAGCAAAAGTTGTCGTTAACTATTTTAATAGTGAAGAAGATGGAAATGAAACCGTTCGCCTAATTAAGGAAAACGGTGGTGAAGCAATTGCTGCCTTCGCAGATGTAACGAATCAAGATGATATTAATAATCTGGTAGCACAAACAAAAGCTGCTTTCGGTGAAAAAATAGACATTTTAGTAAACAACTCTGGGGGGCTATTTGCTCGTAAATCGATTGAAGAAGTCGATGTTTCGTTTTATGAACTCGTGATGAATGTAAACTTTAAGTCTGTTGTTTTTGTGACACAAGCTTTTAAACCTTTACTCAATTCTGGTGGTACTGTTGTTAATTTATCTTCACAAGCAGCTCGCGATGGCGGGGGTGGTGGATCTAGCTTATATGCTGCCTCTAAAGGTGCAGTAACAACATATTCTAGAGCACTAGCAAAAGAATTTGGACCACAGGGTATTCGAGTAAATTCAATCTGCCCAGGGATGATTGCCACGAAATTCCATGATGATTTCACAAAAGATGAGGTAAGAAAAAATGTTGCAAACGCAACTCCACTTAAACGCGAAGGGAAAGCTGAAGAAGTTGCTGATTTAGTAGCTTATGTGGCTTCGAGTGAAGCTTCGTTTATTACAGGAAATAATTTAGACATTAATGGCGGCTTGGCGTTTAGCTAAAAAACTGTTGATTGCAGAATTACTTGAAACGTAATTCTGCAATCTTTCCTTTACCAGCAGCATATGCAATAGAATCGTTTAAAAAACGAATGGTGTAAAAACCTTCATCGCGTTAACTGTAAATCCAAATAGAAGTGTTGCGATTGTAATTTTTGTTTTCATAATAAATAAAATTTTAAGTTTTATCTATTATCCAATGGCTCTCGTATTTAGTTTGTAATTAAAATTTAGGGGGTAAACTGTTTTTTGCAGACGCAATTTTTTTCTTTAATTGTCAATTCAATGTACAAAACTGTTTTTAAAGTTTGTAAATAAAGGTCAAGTGGTAATGATGCGCCTCCAATATGTTAAATTTTGATGTTCAGGTAAGAAACAGTGCAAACAACTTATCGGTATTGAACACAAAAACCTTTATCCAACCTCGATTTAATACTCTTAGAGGGGTTTATAATTTATAAGCCTTCATCAAAACAAAAAACCCTCCATCGGAGGGTTTTTGTATTCATTTTTTTACAGAGACTCTTTACTCCTCGCTAGACTCCTCAGTAGCATCTGGCTGAACAGCCATAACCATTCCTGTAGCATCAAAATAATCTCCTGAAGCAACTACCTTTCCGTTTTCTACCATAAAATAATGGTAAGCGTCAACTGAAAACTCCTTACCTGAAGCAATATTATTTCCAGACCATGTTCCATAAACACGTACGCTTCCATCAACTAATAAAGTTTCCTCATTAACTCCAGGCAACCAAGCATCTGCTTTGAACGAAACATTTTCAAAACCATTCATATAAAACTCTCCCTGAGCTAAAACCTCTTCATATCCAACTTTTCCAGCTCCATACATTGGAGATTGGTGCTCAATATTTTCGGCAGTCATCGAATTGAATAGCTCAAAATCTGTTGGTGACTCATAAGTTGAAATGTATTTTTTAGCGACCTCCAGATTCACTTTGTAAAGCGTCATATCCTGTGTGTTTGAACAAGAAAATATTACAAGGGTAACAGAAATTAATAAAATAAATTTTTTCATAATACAGTAGTTTAATTATTGTTAATTAGTAATATACATAAATAATAAGATTAAAAAAAATTCAACATATTGAACAAGTTCGTTTTGCACGCTATTGAGATAAATTATTATACTTCTGATTAATAAGAAATTTCACATAATCCACACCAAAGTTTTTGTTTAGTGGAACTTTATAATCATGTCCATAAATTTATTTATCAATGACAACTTTTAATACAAGTGGTAATGATTCTTTGTACCCTCACCTAGCTGTTGCTTTCGGTGGGGGTTTTTTATTTCTTTTTGGAAAATACTTGTGTGGCAAAAAGGATTAGAAGCACCCCTAAAATACCGTTGATGGTATCAGGATTATTAGAGTCGCCCCAAAAATTAGTGAATAATCCAATCAGGAGGTTTGCTACAATTAGAGAAGCAGTTGAGTACATCAAAATTTTGTAATTCATAATATGTTGTTGTTTGCAACTAATATACAAAACTGTTCTTAAAGCTTGTTTTCATTCTACAAACAAAGGCAAATCTTCAACCTCATCTGTTTCAACAAAGGTAAAAGTGTATTATAAATACCTGAATTTACTTAGGAGGATATGCCTGTGATTTAGTTGCATTGGTCTCTGACCCATTGAGCTGCGTCTTTATCTCCTAAACTAGCTGCTTTTCTCCAATCAGCACAAGCACCGTTTAAATCACCTAAATCTTTCTTTATAGCACCTCTCTCAAAATAAGCAATGCTCATATTTGTTTCTAATTCTGTAGCCTTTGTAAAGTCAGCAATAGCACCATAATTATCATTTAGTAGATATGCTTTTGTCTTTCCTCTAGAATAAAAAAGCCAATGACTTTTGGGATTAAGTTCTATCCCTTTAGTAAAGTCTGTAACAGCTCCTTTACCATCATCTAAAAAACTTTTAGCCCATCCTCTTTCACCATAAAATAAATCTGCAGTTTCTTGGCATAGCTTAATGCCTTTGGTAAAGGCTTCGATAGCTCCAAAATACTCCTCTACTTGATTTTTTAAAGAGCCTAGCCTATAAATAATAAAACAGTCAGGTTTTAAATCAAATGATTTAGAATAATCATCTATCGCTCCTTTTATATCATTTATTTCTTCTTTAGAATTTGCTCTAAGACCGTAGGGGTAAGCATTATTAGTGTCAAATTCAATAAGTTTAGAATAATCATCTATCGCTCCATAATGGTCACCAATTCTTGCTTTAGCTTCTGTTATTATAAGCCATAGCAAAATCAGGATTTAGTTCAATAGCTTTATTAAAATCATCAATAGCTTTATCAATTTGTGAATTTGTAGGAAGGCTTGCTTTTTCGTTTAGGCCTAATGACTTCGCAGCTTTTTTCTTTGCAAATTCTTTTGGTGTACTACTATTAGCAACAGATGAAGTACCACCTGCTTTAATATAACCCTTTGTTACACTAGCTACTCTTTTAGACTTTGATGGATGAGTATCATAAGTATCATCTTTTTCTTGAAAAACTTCTGTAAAAGCCAAAGCCTCATCTGAAGTAGCTCCCAGCCTTGCTAATATAAATCCTGCAAACTCATCTGCTTCTAACTCTTGTTTTCTTTTAATTGCTAAAGATTTAGCCTCTACAACACCACCTGCATACATTGTTAAATCTAGAGTATGTCCATTAATATGATGACCTACTTCGTGTGCAAGTATAGCAAGACTCGCCCAGTCATTAGTTCTTGAATTAATTAGTTTCATAAAAGCCTTATCATAAAGTATATATCTAATGCCTTTATAGGAGGTTGCCATTGCATTATTAATTTCACTACAAGGAGTAAGAACAAAGTTTGCGGATGCACCAATGGTATTTAGTATCTTATCTAAAGCATTTTCTGCTTCGGAGTCAGACATAAAGTTGCTGGACTGCATTGCCAAACACAATTGAAGTTCTTCTTTGGTCTGCCCAAAAGAAACCATAGGAACTAACAGTAAAAGAAGAAGTAGCTTTTTCATAATATCTAGTTTATATTACAATGTACAAAACTGTTTTTAAAGCTTGTTTTCGTTATCGAACTTACTGAAAATATATGCCTGTGGTTTATTCAAACACATAAATCAAACCTGTAATTATTAAAATGAGTGGGAATAAAATAATAATTTGACTACCATTGTTTAAAACAAACACATTACAAAAAACAAACACATTATGAAAAAATTTCTTTTATTTCTTTTATTACTAATTACTACCAAAGGTTTTTCTCAGTTAGAGGTTGGAGCTGGATTTGCTTCTGTAGCTGCATCAGATGGTATCGTAGCTGTAACATCTGGCGGGTTTCAAACTGACATAGACTATGATTTTATGAGTGAATCAAATTTTAGAGTTGCTGTAGGAACTAATTTTCTTTCAAGTAATGGAGTATTTGCTGTTGCTCCAGGGATCAAACTTGGTATGGACTATGTCAATTTAAAAGTTAATTACGACTTTGACGGAATATTGTGGTATGGTCTGGGTAGTAGAATTGGTTTCGGTGAGGAAAAAACTCACGGAATAAATCTTTCTTTACAAGCTGCATCAATTGACGGCATTGGTTTGGGGTGGTCAAGTATTGGATATTCTTACAGATTTTAATTAAAGGGTCTCTTTTAAACAGACCTTTCCTTTTTCTTTCAAAAGTCCTTCCTCTACTAATACGCTTTCAAATCATACCCCACAAAACCATTTAAATAAAGGTCAAGTGGTAATTACTCTTTTTAGCCCTCACTTAGCAGTTGCTTTCGGTGGGGGTTTTTTATTTAGTTGCCTAGTATCACTTTCTTTAATTCAGCTGCTTTCTTGTCAAACTCTTCTTGGGTTAATAGACCTAAGTCAAGAAGCCCTTTTAGCTCTTTAAGTTGTTCAATAGCATATTCTTTTTCAAGTTGTGCATCTTTAATTTTGAGTTTTTTATCTTCTTCACTTTCATAAGGACTTCCATCTTTATTGAGTAACATAAAGTTAATTATAGATGTGGAATTTTTATATCAAGATTTTCTTGACTAATTATTTTATAATTTAAACCAAGACCTTAACGATAATCTAAAGTTAAGCTAAAGCTTTTTTCACTTGCCTTTTATAGCCAGCCATATCAGTTGACCCCGTTTGTTGCATCCTATAAAGACCTTCTCCCAAATAACTCATCCCTTCATTTTCCACCATAATTTGACCGTTGGTTTTTGGACCTTCAATCTTGGTAGAATTTTTCACATTAACATTGTTCTGCCCAAAAGAAACCATAGGAACTAACAGTAAAAGAAGAAGTAGCTTTTTCATAATATCTAATTTATCAATACAATGTACAAAACTGTTTTTAAAGCTTGTTTTCATTATCTGACGTCTTTTGATGATTTAGACGGTTTTACTGGTGTTAATCGACAAATGAAATAGACTGCTGAAGTGAGTATTAAGTGAGTGTTGGAAATAAAAAAAGCCCCCACTTTACGTGAAGGCTTGATT